>NZ_LQXQ01000028.1 GCF_003268395.1 Acinetobacter sp. CFCC 10889
TGAAGCTGTTGAAGCTGTTGAAGCTGTTGAAGCTGTTGAAGCTGTTGAAGCTGTTGAAGCTGTTGAAGCTGTTGAAGCTGTTGAAGCTGTTGAAGCTGTTGAAGCTGTTGAAGTGCAAAGCAATATGGCAGAGGTGATCAAGCAGCTTACACCACAAGCCAAAATGCAACTCAATGGCTATTTGTCTTCTGAGCCTGAACCACAGGTCGAGCCAGAAAAACCGTTGCGAAAGCATAAGCAAATAGATCATTCAACATTGATGACAGAGTTTGATGATGCACATGCATCAGATACGTACATAGCTACAGAAATAGCACAAAGCGATCTAGAACAAGCGAATATAAAGTCTTTAGCTACAGATGCTATAGTAGAAAATGAGGATATTGAACGTGTTTTACATCATGAATCTATAAATGTTGAACAAGCACCTCTTGATGTACTGCAAGGCACATCTGATTCGGAGGTTGATCATCAACAAGTGATGACACCTGCAACTGAAATTACTTTAGATAATACGCCTGAAAAAGAAGAGCAGATTGTAGCTGATACTCTTGTATTAGAGTCTCATCCACAACAGCATAGTGAGCATGAAGATCACCAGACCAGCTCACATATCAATGAAATTATAAGTAATTCACCAGCACAGTTAGTTGAAAGCCGAGAACAGCCTGTAGATGAACCTTTACCTGAATTACATAGCAATGAGGATGTACAAAAAAATACAATTATTCAAGTCGATCCATCTTTATTGGAACTTGAAAATTCTCCAATCGTTGAAGCTAAATCACATTTAGATTTATCTGATGATTCACATGAAGTTGAAAGTCTAAAAGATCAGCTTAATGTGATGTCTGAGCAAGCTGTAGTAGAAAACTTGTCAGAAGCTAAGCTTGGAGCTGAACAAACGACTGAAGCATTGCCTAAGGTACAAAAATCTACAGAATCTTTAGAAACTCCGATGATAAATAATGAGAACAAAGATACTCAGATTAAAGCTGCTGAGGAACAAATCATCAAAGAAATGTCGATTTTTAAAGAAAATTCAGTATATTTAAACCTGAAAACACAAATATTATATGGAAAATGGCAACCTGTTAAAGAGAAAAAAGAGCGGAAATTGTACATTAATCCACTCTATGTGATTGCTCTTGTTATTCTAGTACTCGGTGGGAATGTCGGCTATTTAGGTTATGGTAAATATAAAAAATATCAGCAAGAACAAGAGGACAAATTAAAACTGTATAAAATAGAACAAGAGAAGAAAAATGCTGCTCAAAAAAATGCTGCCTTGAGATAATTGGCAGCATTTTTAATTGCAGATCTATTTAGATTTAAATATGTATTCTAAATAAGCAAAAACTTATTTGTTCACTTGGTCTTCGCAAAACTTTAAGAATGCACGCAAGCCAGGACCTTGATACTTTTGGCGATGTACAAGCATATAAAGTGGGCGAGTGAGTGTCCAAAAAGGTGTTTCTAAAATCACCAATTGTTGTTTATCGAGCAAAGGCTCAATGGCTAATTTTGAAATACACGACATACCTAAACCGCCTGCGACAATTTTTAAAATCGCTTCATTGTGACCGAGAGTTAAGCGGATCTTGGCATCGGGTAGATCTTGTAAAATCGCATTATCAAAAACTTCACGTGTTCCTGAACCTTCTTCACGTAAAATCCATTCAACGGTATAAAAATCTTCAGGTGTTAATGGGCGATCAAGTTGTGCTAAAGGATGGCTAGGTGAACAACACACAGCGAGTTCATCATCTTGCCAAGGAATACATTGCAACTGTGGCAAATGGCAAGAACCTTCGATGAGGGCTAAATCAAGTTGGAATTGATTTACGGCTTCGATCATCTGACGGGTATTACCCACTTGTAATTGTAAATGAGCTTGTGGGCGAATTTGTAAAAAATCTGCCATCAAATCAGGCATTAAGTAATCACTGATCGTGAGTGTTGCACCGATTCTGAGATCAATACTTTGTAGTTCACCTTTAGCAGCTTGCTCAAAAGACTCACAACGTCCTAAGATTTCTAAAGCTTGTGGTAATAAAAAACGACCTAAATCATTAAGTTGCAGTCTTTTACCCAAACGATCAAATAAAGGTGCGCCTAGACCATCTTCAAGGTCTGCCAGTGCCATACTTGCAGCACTTTGTGTTAGCCGAACAGCATCACTGGCTTTCGTTACCGTACCTTCTTGAGCAACTGCTACGAAAACAGCCAGTTGGCGTAAAGTCATGCGCATATGAATAGCCTTAACTTGAGACGTTTTTCATAAGAATTAAAAACCGTTTGATCTGTCATTAATGAGCAAAAACTGGATTTATGAAAGAAGTCTATGTAAAAAATACGAATAAATTATGCTGACATGCTACCATGAGCGTAGTCATTCATGCCACGTTCAAATCATGTCAATTGAAAAATTTAGCGTCGAAAAGGTTTTATCTGTACACCGTTGGACCAATACTTTATTTAGTTTTACCATGACACGACCTGCCCATTTTAAATTTACTGCAGGGCAGTTCGCTCGGATTGGGCTTAAAGTTGCAGATGATCTCGTCGTACGTGCATATTCTGTGGTTTCATCTCCCTTTGATGAGACTTTGGAATTCTTTTCGATCGTTGTCCCAGAGGGTGCATTCACTTCAAATTTACAACACCTACAAGTTGGTGATGAATTATATTTGGAAAAGGTTCCTTATGGTTTTCTAACGCTTACCCGCTATCAGTTACCATTGCCACAAGATTTATGGTTATTGGCAACAGGAACAGGTTTAGCACCTTTTATTTCTATGCTGCAAGATTTTGAAACTTGGCAAAAATATCAATTTATTACATTAGTTTATAGTGTACGTTCTGCTGCAGAACTTGCTTATGTCGAACGTATTCAAGAGATTGCAGCAACATTTGGTGAGGGGCATACAGGCTTTAAATTTGTGCCAATTATTACCCGTGATCCACAGGCGGCTTTACATGATCGTTTGCCGATTTTGATTGAAAATGGTGAATTGGAAAAAGCAGTTGGTTTAACCCTGAATCCCGCCACCACACATGTGATGTTATGTGGTAATCCACAAATGGTTGATGATACTAAAGATGCGTTAAAAGCACGTGGTTTGACCATGAATAGACGTGGTGAGGGCAATATTGCAGTTGAAAATTATTGGTAATTTATTGTAATTGTTGAAAAAATAAATATTACAATGAGAGCATTTATATCACATATAAATGCTCTTTTTTATGCTCAATGCACAAACATATCCATAAATTCACGTAATTCATGGATGGCAGACTCTGTATCTGTATTGAGCCAAGTGGGTTCAAAAAAACCAGAATAAAATTCTAAACGTTCTTGTGGGACAACGATTCGAATCGGGCATTCTTCTTCAATCAGACGCCAAGGAATAATCGGCACTTCGGCATCTAAAAAAGGTGCGATATTACGAATGTCGATAATCATGGCATTAATACAATCTGGAAATGGCATGACTGATAGTTCTTCAGTACGGCGGCGAAAATATTCTAAATCTCCCCATTTTAGAACATAGCTTTGCTTGGTAAATTCAATAATCCCAATAGAGTGTTCATCACGTGTGGTATGCAAAAAGCATTGATGAGTGACATCTGTGTCTAAGTCTAAAGAGACACTTTGCCGTTGATAAGCCATATGATCCATAGCCAAATAAGAGGGTCGTTAGTATAGCTCATATTCAAAATCTTGCGATGAAAACGTCCATTTACTTTCATTTAAATTAAATTACACAACTCAACAGCAAAGCCTGATAGTATAAAAAAGCAACACATGGATAAGGAGAATAAGACATGAAACATGACTTTTCTAGACCATCACATGCCATAAGTGCTGAAGAAATTACGCAGAAAAAACGTTTACCTGTGTATATGCTGATTCTTGTGGGTTTATTTCTAGTTGCTTTGCTTGTGTATATGCTCGCAGATTGGATGTAATATATAATTTTTAAGTCATTGTTTATTAAGTGGTTTTAAATTTTAAATAGTGTGAATATATGGCTCAATAGACTCTAACAGCTTTAAGCTTGTTAGAGTTTTTGCATTTATACTTGTTTTTGTTGTATTTATGCTGCTAAAAATTGAATAAAAAAACAACAAGGGATAATGTGAAGGTGTGCTTTAAAAATGATCAAACGAAGTCAAATTAAGCTGCTTAAAATCTCAGCATAAAAAGGGGATAAAAATGAATGAGTTTTTAGAGGCAAGAGATAAACTCAATGCCATGTATTATTGGGAACAATTCCAACCGATCATTGCCGCAATTGCGATTTTATTAGTGGGTTGGGTGCTTGCACTGATTATTGCCGCAGGTATAAAAAAAATACTAACCAAATTGGGTACAAACGAAAAACTTTCCAATGCGACTGGTCATCGCTCTAATATTGAAAATATTGTCTCCAGAGTGATCTTTTGGGTGGTGATGGTCATTGCCGTGATCGGTGCATTAAATGTGCTAAATCTCAGTAGCATCAGTAGTCCATTCAGTAATATGATTCAGCAATTCCTATTGTTCATTCCACAATTACTTGCGGCAATCGCTATTGGTTTTGTAGGGTGGATTGTTGCCAACCTTGTTAAAGTTGGGCTAAAAAACTTATTAGATCGTACACAGTTAGATGAAAAACTGAGTGCGGAAGTCGGTGTAAATCCAATTAGTCATAATATTGCAGATATTGTGTATTGGTTGATTTTATTGCTTTTTCTACCAATTGTACTGTCGATTTTAGGTCTACAAGGCTTGTTGATTCCTATACAAAATATGGTGAATGAAGCAGTTTCTTATTTACCAAATATTTTCATTGCAGGCGTGGTCGTTTTTGTCGGTTATATCTTGGCGAAAATTGTACGCGGTATCGTAGAGGGATTGAGTAATAGTCTAAACCTACAAACGCAAGCTGAAAAAATTGGTTTATTTAAAAATGGCAATTTATCAAAGCTTTTAGGTTCATTTGTTTTTGCCATCGTGATGATTACTTCATTGATCGTGGCATTTGAAGCTTTAGGAATTCAAGCGATTTCACAACCTGCAACTGCAATGTTGGCTGAAATCATGAATGCCATCCCGCATATTATTGCAGCAGGTCTGATCTTAATTGTGGCATATGTGGTCTCTCGTTTTGTCGGGCGTTTGGTGGCAGAAATTATCGCAGGTACGGGTGTTGATGAGATTCCTGCAAAATTAGATATCCAACGCTTTTTAGGTCAAACTAAAATTTCATGCGTGGTTGGTTATCTGATTGTATTTTTCACTATGCTGTTTGCGGTATCAGAAGCTGCAAACCGTTTAGGTTTCGAACAAATCAGTGGCTTAATTGCCATGTTTATCCAATTTGGTGCAGATATTCTGTTAGGTGCTGTGATTTTGGTGATCGGTTTCTGGTTAGCAAATCTTGTGGCGAATGTGGTGCAACGTGGTGAATATAACAGTTCACGTTGGTTAGGTAATTTGGTGCGTATTCTGATCATGGGACTGGTGATCGCAATGGGTTTACGTGCAATGGGGATTGCAGATTCGATTGTAAATCTTGCATTTGGTTTAACTTTAGGTGCAGTTGCGGTCGCTTTTGCTTTGGCATTTGGTTTAGGAGGTCGTCAACCTGCGGAGCGAGTATTGACAGATTTGATTGATAAAGCAAAGAAAGAGGGTAATCAACCGAATCCTTTGACACAACAAGCAGCAACAGCAAGCCCTGTACCGAATCAAGTGACAACGGATACTCCTACGATCGAGTCCGAATATCAATCTAGTTTGGAACAAGCAAAGCCTGCAACAGATGAAAATTCAGATCATCCGTTAAAAGATGACCTGAATTAACCTGTAATTTATACTGAAGATCGATCAGGATTACTGGTCGGTCTTTTTTATTTGAAAAATGAAAACATGAATGAGGAGAATCTAGATGTCAAAAAAACAACCCAATAAATTTATTGCTCCTATCGTGATTGCGGGTGTTACTGTGGGCTTTTTAGCGAGTGCTTATAAATTTGTTTTTGCCAAGCCTAAAAAGCTGAAAGCAGAAGAAGTTGCACAGTTAGAGGAAGAGCAAGCAGAAAAAATGCCGAAACAGTGAATAGCTTCACAATATTTAATTTCGTATATAGATAATATTTTTGTACAAAAGCTAGACAATTTGATTTTTATTGGATAAATTTAAATTATTCATATTTATGAAATAAATTGGATTTAATCTAAATGTGAAGTTTTAATAAACATGAAATTTAAAAAGGAATTACAATGAAAATTATTGCTTTTGTACATCATATTTATCAACGTGTTTGTAAAGCACACGCATCCGAAAATGCAGAATATGTGTTAATGGATATTGCGATGCAACGTGTTGAAGACAACCAACACATTATGTTATTTAGAACAGATTATTTAGAATAATCATTGCTCTATGAGTGCCTATGAAACTTCATATTTGGGGACGAAGTTTCATAGGATTCACTGATAAAAAGAGCAAAAAATTGTTGTATTGGCTACATTTTAGTGATACAGCATTATACATATTCCGATGCAGCATGTGCTGAAGCCCAAGCCCATTGAAAATTAAAACCACCCAAATGTCCTGTCACATCTAAGATTTCACCAATAAAAAATAAACCTTTTTGTTTTTTGCTTTCCATTGTTTTTGATGAAATCTCTGTGGTATCTACACCACCTAAAGTCACTTCGGCAGTACGATAACCCTCTGTGCCTGAAGGCTTAACCTCAAATTGATGTAGTTTATTGGCAATATTTTCTAGCTTTTCATCACTGAGTTGCCCAATTGCTGTATCTGCAAATTTTGCCCAAATTAAGTTTTGTAATTCAAGCACCACACTTTTGGGTAACAAATCTACCAAGAGTGTACGAATAAGCACTTTAGGCTGCGCTTGCTTTTTAGCTTTGAAAAATGCGAATAATTCTTTTGAGGGTAAAAAATCAATTTTAAAGCTTTGTCCCACATCCCAATAATTGGACAATTGCAATGAACTAGGTCCACTGAGTCCACGATGGGTAAATAATAGTGCTTCGGTAAAATGATTTAATTCATTAGATAATGTCGCTTCAACAGCATTACCACTTAAACGTGTGGTCACTTCTTTGAATTGATCTGAAAAAGTGAATGGGACTAAACCTGCACGTGTTGGAAAAATATGATGTCCAAATTGTTGAGCAATTTTATAACCAATATCTGATCCACCCAATGTTGGAATAGACAAACCACCACTTGCAATCACGATTGATTCTGCTTGGAAATAGCCAATATTGGTTGCAACTTGAAAATTTTGTGCAGTGACATGTGTGACGGCTTTGACTTCACAACTGGTTTTGATCTCCACCAATCCTGTTTTTTCACATTCATTTAACAACATGGCTAAAATTTCTTTGGCACCATTTAAGGTAAATAATTGCCCATGCTTACGTTCTTCATACTCGATGCCATAGTCACAGACCATGCCAATAAAATCCCAGTTGGTATAGCGAGTCAGTGCTGAAATGACGAAGTGAGGATTGTGTGAAATAAAATTTTCAGGTTCGACATACAGGTTGGTAAAGTTACATTTTCCTCCGCCAGACATGAGGATTTTTTTACCAATTTTATTGGCTTTTTCAACGACTAAAACTCTGCGACCTCGTTGTGCGGCTTTGGCTGCAAGCATTAAGCCTGACGCACCTGCACCAAGGACAACAACATCATAGGCGTTGGAAGACATAAATACACTCAAATAGAACTAGGAAAGCAGGGCATTATAGACAAAATGCTACGAAATTTCAGTCATCGCAGCATGAAATAAAAGCCTTGAAGCAAAACAAAGTTGCAAATTATATGCTTTTGTATGACAGCTTAAATGCAATTTTAAATATTTTTGTAGTATAAAGAATAGACATAAATACAAGGTAAACTCATGAATAATTTAACAAAGACAGATGCAGAAATCGCATCTTTAAAACAATATAATCAGATTACGTATATTTTATATCTTGCTGGCTATATTGTTGGTTTTACATGGCTTATTGCAATTATTATGAACTATGTGAAACGTGATGATATGCGTGGTACATGGTTGGAAAGTCATGTGAATTATCAAATCAAAACCTTTTGGATTAGTTTTGCAGGTTATATTGTGGGTGCACTTTTGGCTATCATTGTGGTCGGTTTTGTGATTTTACTGGCAGTCTTTATTTGGGATGTTTATCGTTTAATCAAAGGTTTGATTGCTTTGAATGATAACAAGCTTGTACAAAATTAGATTTAATTTTATTCAGTTTTTGAGTGGCGCTTTGCAATTATAAATGGTGAAGATTTGCCTTGTAAACCGCCACTATGAATCACTAAGATACGACTGTTTTTCCTAAAATAATTTTGAGTAATCAGATCAAAAATACCAAAAAGCATTTTTCCTGTATAAATGTGCTCAAGTGAAATTTGATATTTTTTTTCAAAATTTTCAATAAATTGTAATAGTTCAGGCGTGGTTTTAGCATAACCACCACAACAATAATCATCTAAAATTTTCCAATTAGTTTTTTGCGTCATGTGTGCTACATCTGCGCTGAGAAAATCTCCTTTTAAAGCGGAAAATCCTAAAATCTGTTGTAGTGAAGTACTGGATTCGATTAAACCTGTGATTGTGCCTCCAGTACCAACGGCACAGCAAATGACATCATAATGATTTAAATCATCCTTAGACAATATTTCACGACAACCTTGAATAGCAAGATGATTTGTTCCACCCTCAGGGATGATATAACTGTTTGAATATTGGGTTGTAAGTGTTGTTAAATAGCCTGCATCATCTTTTAGGCGATATTGTTTACGTGAAATAAAGTTGAGTTGCATGCCAAATTGTTGTGCTGTAGCGAGGGTTGGATTAAGTGGTTGAGAGGCGAGTTCTTCTCCTCGAATGATGCCAATGCTTTGAAAGCCAAAAAGATGTGCAGCATAAGCAGTTGCAGCGATATGATTGGAATAAGCGCCGCCAAAAGTGATGATTGTCGTTTTGCCTTGCTGTTGTGCAGCTAAAAAATTATATTTCAGCTTATAAAACTTATTGCCTGAAATTTGCGGATGAATTTGATCAAGCCGACGAATCGTGAGTTGAATCGGTGCATCAACAATAATCCGCTGATCTATAATATCTTGGGCGATGTGACTAAACATTATGTTAGATTAAAAAATCTAAAGTTTAAGGTGCTTTAAATGAATAAACAATTAGAAATACCTGCAATATTACAAGAAATTATAGGGAAAAAATGTTGTAGAAAATATTTAGGTGAATGGAATAGTTTACATTTAGGATTTGGAGAAAAAATTTATCATTCAAATGAACGGTTGTGTACTCCCTTTTATGGGGAGTGGGAAATTGGTACTTACTTTGCAAATTGGGAAATTATGCAAGATGGGAACATTATTTTAGATAAAAAATTAAAAAATACCTCAATGGAATTACAACAACAATTAGATGTTATTAATCTTTGCTGTATAACTAAAATTGAGTTATGCCATACAAATACTAGTGTCTCCTTTATATTTGATCATGACATAGTACTTCGATTTTATGAAAGAAATGAATTAGAAATGCAGGATATAATAATAGCACATGCTTTTTTACCTAATGAACGGTATGTGGAGTTTCATCCATTGTCTGGTTGGAAAATAGAAAAGTTGATTAAAAATAACTAGAGTTTTCATATGATGAATAAAATAATAATTCATTTTTTTCTACTGAGTAGTATATTTTTACTCAGTAGCTGTTCAAAACAGCCTAATTCTGAACAGAAAAATACACAACAAGGAAAAGAAAAATCAGCACTAAAAGAACAATATGATGAATGGAAAGTTAAGCAAGATCCTAAACTATTAAAAGAATATCAGCAATTTTTTGCGAGTTTTATGAAAGCGCCACCACCACTCATGGAACTGGTGACCAATCGAAACTTTGTACCGAAAAATTGTGAATATAAACGCTTTAGCATTCCACCCAAAAAATATTGGAATAATCTCAAGTCAAGTTTATTGTTACTAGAAAAATTACATCAAAATGAATATTTTAAAAGCTATACGATTACTGCAACTTATCGTAATCCTGAGTTAAATACTTGTGTAGATGGAGCTAAAAAAAGCAAACATATACAAAATTTTGCAGTCGATTTTCATATTTTAAACCCGAAAGAAACACACAAGACAGATAGTGAAAGATTAGAACAGAAATTATGTGATTTTTGGCGTAAAGAGGGAAAGCAATATAGAATGGGCTTTGGCGTATATGGTAATAATCGCTTTCATATTGATACCCAATCCTATCGGACATGGGGAAAAGATTACTCTGCTAAAACATCACCTTGCTTAAAGCATTGATGTGATTGATAACAAGGAGCATACATGTCTCAATGGATCTATAAAACATTTTTTGCATCATTTATTTTGATGAATAGTCATGTCACTTTAGCAAAAAACTCAGTAAAACCTGCGGCTTATGAAGTTGATGTTAAAGCGGAAGTGTTAGGACAGGTAGGTCAAGTTAAAATTCAGCGAGAGTTTTGCAATACAGATGGCTATGATTGTGACTATGTTTTATATGATGGCAAAGGGCAAAGACAGATTTTAATTGAAGATTGGTCAAGAACTGCCAATGTTTACCAATTTAGCCCAAAATTAATGGGATTTTTGTTTGGGGCAACAGGTTCGGGACATATATTGACTGTGATCAATGATCAAAACCAACAGAAACAATATGCTGATTTCAAGGCGATGAATGATGCACAAAATTGTATGGTGACACATGAGCGAGGCTTAAAAAATATGCCTGATTCATTGGTATTCTATAGTGTGCCTGATTTTAGAGTACGTTTGGTTTTAAATGATAAAGTGCCTCAATTTAAGGGTTTTAGCTATCCATTAACTGCATATTTTGAGGACAATGGTGATTTTTCATTTAACTTTGATAATGGCAAATCGGGTGAAGATGGACAGCAGGATGTGATCATTCAAAATCCTTGTCAGGCAAATTATCGCATTGTGATGGATTAGATTTTCTACTTTTGTATAAAATAAAAACACTTTATTGTGAATTGTTTTGCTGTATTTTTAGCCAGAAATGATATGCTGATATAGATAAGAAAATGACAGGGGATATGTCATGAAAAAAATATCAACCATATTCAGTTTATTATTCACTGTAATTATAGTGGGTTGTAGCACACAAGAATCCACAACAAGCAAAGCACAGCAACACTCCCGCACGATGATTATTGGTGGTGTGCCTGTACATGACAAGGACTATCGCTTACTTGCACAAAATTAAACAGTGAGTTGATTCTGCATTTCATTTTTGAGCGTGTTGCAGTTTATTTAACTGTCTTTTTTCCAACATTGCACAAATGATACAGGTGGGCAGAATGACGATTGCCCAAAATATAAGTAACATGTCAAACGTTGGTGAATGAATGAAGTAGAATAAAAGGACCATTGGCAGCCAAATGAAGCTCACTAAAAAGCCATAAAATCCAGTTTTTAAATAGTTGGCATTTTCAAATTTATTTTCAAAAAAGTATTTAAAACAAAGTCCTGTGATGAATGTTGGGATCACGCCTATAAAGCATCCTACAACTAAAGAAATGAGAAAGAGGATGAGCATCA
This sequence comes from Acinetobacter sp. CFCC 10889, assembly GCF_003268395.1. Classification (GTDB taxonomy): domain Bacteria; phylum Pseudomonadota; class Gammaproteobacteria; order Pseudomonadales; family Moraxellaceae; genus Acinetobacter. Next base: position 11,664 of record NZ_LQXQ01000028.1, read on the forward strand.
TCAACATCGTGGCAGGATCGATTAAACCTGAAAAGAATTCCATCGGTCGGTCTTGATATGCGAGAGCATGTCCAACGAATACGATAATTGTGGTTGCAATTGCGAAACCAAAAATGGTGAACTGATTTCCTAAATTAATATTTTTCATTGTGTTTTAGTCATTTTTATTTGAATGATTTACAATAACAAGAAAATGTAAATAAGTTCGTTATTTATTTTTACAATCGGTTAAAATACTTCAAAATTTGTTTGGGTAGATTTTGTGGAATCTTTAATTGTTTTAGGCTCGATTGCTATCGCTTTGATGCTCGGTGCAATTAGTCCCGGTCCTACATTTATTTATGTAGCAAAAAATTCGATTGCGATTTCACGTAAACATGGTCTATTTACTGCTTTGGGGACAGGCACAGGTGCAGCGATTTTTGGTTTGTTGGCAGTCATGGGCTTACAAGCGATTCTATTGGCTGTACCATCAGCCTATTTAGCCTTGAAAATCTGTGGTGGTCTGTATCTACTTTATTTGGCGTATAAAATTATTAAACATGCCAAAGAGCCCATGGAACAGGCGGATGGTACAACTCAAGTGATGAGCTATAAACAAGCCTATCGTTTAGGTTTGATCACACAAATGAGTAACCCGAAAATTGCGATTGTTTTAGCCAGTATTTTTACTGCACTTTTACCGAAAGAAATTCCGAGTTATTTTTATGTGGTTTTACCGATGCTGTGTTTTTTTATTGATGCAGGTTGGTATTCTTTGGTTGCGGTTGCACTGTCTGCGGAAAAGCCACGCCGTGTGTATTTAAAATTTAAAAAAGTATTTGATCGTGTTGCGGGTGGAGTCATGACTTTGCTTGGGTTAAAGTTAATTTTTGGGATGAAGTAATCGGCTTGATCCCAACTGATTGGGATAAATAATAGGAAAATGAAACTCAAAAAATTGAAAGATGCTGTTATTTTTCCGGATGGTGGATCTTTAGAAGCGAGTTGGCTCACTGAGGATGATCAGGATTTTTACGTCACTTTGCAATATCAGCATACAAAAAGTGAAGAAAACTCAAGCGATTTCTATGCTTTATATTTTTGTGATGCATATAGTACAAAGCAACATTTTCAAATAATTAAAGACAGTCAGGCATATCAGGATTTCATGGAAATGGTGAAACAGTGGATGTCTGAGCATAACTTCACATTAGAATATTTCAAACTCAATGAAAGTACATTAGGCTATGACCAAGCTTATAATTTTTTTGTTGCGTTGGAAAAAGGGAATTATTAAGTTGGAGGAAAAAATTGAACTACTCGCTTCTGCGAATTGGTCAAAAACTAACTGGGATTTAAGTTGGCAACCTGTTATTGATTTAAATGAACTTTTACCGAAAGTCGGTGAAAGTTATGAGATTACTTTGCTAGGTTCTGAAGCTGATCATACCCAAAATGGTATTCATTATTTACTTTGGCTACCACCGCACTCTGAACTGAATGGGTTTGATGAGAGATCTACTGAAATTGAAAAATCTTATGTAATTAAAGCAATACTTGATAAAGGTGATTGTCTAGTAAACGAATTTTCAAAGCAATATGAGGGTAAGTTCATTGCAAAAATTTTGGCTGTGAATAAACTACAGGATTGTTTACCAAGTATTCAGCCGAGTATGAATAACTCGTTCGTAGGTTATTTTAATAATTTAATGGATTCTTCTATTCAGTATTTTAGTTGGAATGATAATCTTTATCTGAGTTTACACGATGAATATATTACATATGAACTTTTCTTTAAAAAAAGAGGGAGTGCATTTTTACTTTATTTTGTAAATAATTGGATTTGGGAAAATTACGAATGTTATATTTGTAGAATGATTCTAAATGAAAAGCAAACTAAATTTATTAGCAATTTTTTAATATCAACAAATAAACTGATACCAATAAACCAAAATCAAACAGAGGTGAATCAGGTGGAAGGTGCTTTATATTATTAAGAAGCCCTTCTTTCAAAAGAGCTTCTTTCGATTTTAAATCAATCTTTAAAATGTACAGGAATCCACTGATAGCTTTTCCCATCTACTGAATAAATATGCCCAATGCCCGGAAATGGCAAATGTGGTGCTGCAATGGTTTGTCCATATTTAGCATAACCAGCAAATTGTTTTAAACGAGTTTGAACCGCTTTTTTCGGATCAATATCATATTCAATCGCTGTTTCAGGTTTATCAAATTGTACGGTATGAGAATGTACAATATCTCCAATAAAAATCACATCTTCGCCTGTTGTTTTAAGCTTATAACTAAAGTGCCCAGGGGTGTGACCTGCGGTATTGATCACTTCAAAGCTTTTGATGTTGTCACCGAGTTTAAAGGTTTTAAATTGCTGTTTAGCTTGATACGGCGCAAGAGCTGCTTTAATTTTCTCAACTGTACCTGTGTAGCCGTCTTTTTTATCTTTTGGAATTTTATTGAGCTGTTTTGGGTCTAACCAATAATTGGCTTCATCTTCAGAGACATAAATTGTGGCGTTGGGATAATTTGCCACGCCGTCTTTACTCACACCACAAGAATGGTCAGGGTGTAAATGTGTGAGCAAAATGGTATCCACTTGTTCGGGTTGATAGCCTGAGGCTTTGAGATTCTTCAGCACAGAGCCTAGATGTGCGCCAAAGCAATCGGCTGTTCCACTGTCAACCAATACGAGAGAATTTCCTGTATTGACCAAAAAGGCATTAATTGAGGTTTGTACACCTTTGGCTTGATCTGCATGATATTTCTTTAAAATCTCATGGACTTGGTCTTGGGAAATATCTTTAAATAAAGTCGGTGACATAAAATTTGTGCCATCGAGGAGGGCTGTGATTTGGGCATTGCCGACTTGATGTTGATAGTAACCTGCGACTTGGGTCTGTTGTTCAATAATCGGGAGGGTTTTAGTTGTTTCCGCTACAGTCGAAAATGAGCTGAAAAGTGCGATAGAGGCTGTAATGGCTAAAATAGATTTTTTCATGATCGTTCAAAGGGAATTATTGTTGTTTGTTTTTTAACATGGATTTGGTTTTGTTTGGGCTTTTTATTGATGAAAAAAAATCCGCTGAAGCAAGCGGATTTGTTATAGATTATTTTTGACATTCAGGTTGTGAACGATCAATCACTTGTGTTCCTTCAACACGATAGCCAATTTGCCCTACAATAAATGCTTGATTCAGTTGAGTAATTACAACATCAGAAAGGGCAACAGTGCAACGATCTTTTTCAATTGCTTTATCAATAGCTGTTTTAAAGTTTGGAACTCCTAAAGGAAATAAAACTACAGGTACTTTATCTTCGCCGGTTACACGTTGACCTTTAACAAATTGATTAGAATTTAAATTATAATTTTTTGTTGATGCTACAGTCATATCAGCCATTCTGATAGCACAACCACTGGTTGCTAATGTACTAACAGCTAAAGCTACAACAATGAAATTTTTCATGATAAACCCACGGGTAATTAAAATTATAAAGCGGGAATATTTTAATAAAAATACGTGAAAAATCAACAAAAAATAACAAGCAAAAAAGCCCCTACATCAGTAGAGGCTCTCTTTAAAATAACTAAGTTTTAAGAAACCTTATCACCTGCTTTCGCACCAGTTTCAGGTGAAATTACCCAAACACCTTCGCCATTGCCCGCAGCTAAAACCATACCGTTAGAAATACCAAAGCGCATCTTACGAGGTGCAAGGTTCGCCACCATCACGACTAATTTGCCTTTTAAGTCTTCAGGTTGGTAAAACTCACGAATACCACTGAATACATTACGTGGTTCAGCTTCACCGACATTTAAAGTCAGTTGAAGAAGTTTGTCAGAACCTTCAACTGTTGCAGCATCTAAAACTTCTGCCACACGAAGATCAATTTTCATAAAATCTTCGATACCGATAATTTCAGCTTCACCGACTTTAGGTTCAGGCTTTTTCTCTTTAGCTTTTTCTTTCTTCTTCTCAACTTTTGGAGCTTCGGCAGCAGCAGCTAAAGAATCTTTAGAAGCATCCACCATTGCAGCCACAGCCTTAGGATCTACACGTTGCATTAAAGGTTGGAACAATGCAATTTCATGATCAACCAATACAGTTTTACTCGATACAAAGTCGAAAGATTCAAGTTTTAAGAAATCTTGGACTTGCTGTGCAAGTGTAGGAAGTACAGGCGCAAGGTACACAGCCAATTGACGGAATAGGTTAATCCCTACAGAACATACATCATGAACTTGTTGCTCTTCACCTTCAATTTTAGCTAAAGCCCAAGGCTTTTTCTCATCAATATATTGATTGGCTTTATCTGCAAGCGCCATGATTTCACGGATTGCAGTAGAGAATTCACGTGCTTCATAAGATTTGGCAATTGAATCACCAGCATCAATAAAGCTTTGAACCAGTTCAGGTTCTGCACAGGTTGCAGATAATTTATTGTCAAATTTGGTGTTAATGAATTTTGCACAACGGCTTGCAATATTCACCACTTTACCGACCAAGTCTGAATTCACTTTTTGCACGAAGTCATCTAAATTCAAATCAGAATCTTCAACTTTATCTGAAAGTTTAGATGCAAAGTAATAACGTAAATATTCAGGATTTAAATGGTTGAGATAGGTTTCAGCTTTGATGAATGTCCCACGTGATTTCGACATTTTCTGACCATTGACTGTCAGGAAGCCATTCACAAACAAACCTGTAGGGGTACGGTAGTTTGCACCTTCAAGCATTGCAGGCCAGAACAGCGCATGGAAGTAAACGATGTCTTTACCAATGAAGTGATAAACTTCATTTTTAGAATCTTTCTTCCAATAATCGTCAAAGCTTAGATCAGGACGTTTGGTTTTAACGTAGTTCTCGAAACTCGACATATAACCAATTGGCGCATCAACCCAAACATAGAAATATTTGTTTGGCGCATCAGGGATTTCAAAGCCGAAATAAGGCGCATCACGGGAAATATCCCAATCATTCAAGCCATTTTCAAACCATTCATCCAACTTATTGGCGATAGAAACAGGGAGACGACCTTCGTCACGTGTCCATTTCTGCAAATATTCTGCAAAGTTAGGTAGTTTAAAGAAGTAATGATCTGATGATTTTTCAACAGGCGTTGAACCACTCAAAGTTGATTTTGGATTGAGTAATTCAGTTGCGTTGTATGTTGTACCGCAAACTTCGCATGAGTCGCCATACTGATCTTCCGCTTTACATTTCGGACATGTGCCTTTGATGAAACGGTCAGACAGAAACATTTGTTTTTCAGGGTCAAATAACTGTGTCACTGGGCGAATTGCAATATTGCCTGCTTCACGGTTTTTGATATAAATCTCAGATGAGCGATTTTTATTTTCTTCGCTATGCGTAGAATCATAATGATCAAAAATGACATTAAAACCATCAAAATCACGGATATGTTCTTTTTGAACATTGGCGATTTGCGCTTCAGGGCTAATGTCATTCGCTTCAGCACGAAGCATGATCGCTGTACCGTGTGCATCATCCGCGCAGACATAAGTCACGTTATGACCCATTGCACGCATGGCACGAACCCAGATATCTGCTTGGATGTAACCGAGTAAATGACCCATGTGAATAGGACCATTTGCGTATGGAAGGGCGTTAGTGACTAAGATATTTCGCACGGATATAACTCTCTTTCTCAAAGTTAATACAAGATGAATAATTTTAGCGTAAATGGTGAAAAGTTGCTTGAGAGATTTAATAGATTAATTTTTGTGAATATTCATGATGAAAAATACACTCAGTGTGCTTAGTCCCATAAATGTTGATAATAGATCGTAAATAATTCTAGACCTTCTTTAATCTCTGCTTCAGGTTCGTAACAACCAATTTCTGTCAGTTCGAAAGAACGAATCATTTTGTTTAAATATTCCAACCAAATCTCACGTAGTTGATCATCATTGAAGTTATCAAGATCTGTTTCGGTTACAACCCATGTTGGTCTAGACCAATTTTTCCGTTTAATAATCATATTTCTATATGATTTCAAAATTGGGAGTATTTTTGAGGAAATAGCTCTTTTGGGGTCAGAATAATATGAAGTGGGAACAAATCCATATCCGTTCCTCCAATTTTTAATACTTTCTTTTATATCTAAATAAAACTCAGATAACTCGTTAAAAAGTTTATTAATTAACATAATTGCTTAGTCTTTATTATACCTGAATCAAAAGCATTTTAATGAAAATAAGTATGTTAATCTACATGTGATAAAAAGTTCTCGATTTTGTAAGTAATATTTTCCTGTATGTGATGACTTAGGATTAAATATTTTATTTTTTATTGAGTTTTTAAGAGAAAGCAGAAAATGATTGATGATGACGATTTTGATTTCGACCAACCTGTCACCCGTATTCCGCAAAATAAAGGCAGTCAGCAACTACTTGGAAAAAATATTTTAAAAGAAGCACAAATCTACCTTGAAGATATTGCTGAAGATGAGCATGTTTATTTACAGAAAACCTTGCATCAATTGGCTGAGCAAGAGCCTTATTTCAATGTACTTGCGGATGAGCTCAATCAGGAATTGGATGCCAAAGTGGCTAATGATGCTTTGTATTTACTGAATTTTTGGCAAGAGATTCATGAAGTTGAAGATTTAAAAAGTTTTAATCTTCTGAATGTGGTGAATGGTCAACATTTTCAAACTGAATTTTTTGAAGCTTTTGATGCACTTGAAATTGGTGAAAATAAAGCATTACGCAAGAGTGTGATTGAAGAAGCATTTAAACTGTATGAATTGGGTTTTTATGCAGGTTGTACGCCAATTTTATATGCACAATTGGAAGGATTACTTACCGATGTCTTGATTCAGCATGGCTATTTAAAACAACAAGACACCAAGTTTGTTGATGTTTATAAAATCGTCCCAGGTTTAAAAGGTCATGAAATTAAAAGTTTGTGGCATAAAGCCAAAATTGCACATGAGTTGAATCCATATTTTTCAGAACTTGCAGCTTATAAAATGGATAATAGTTCGACTGTGACAGCAACTCGGCATAATATTTTACATGGCACAGAACTGAATCATTTTAATCAAGGACGTTGTTTTGTACTTTGGATTTGGTTGTTGAGTGCTGTAAATTTTATGGTGACTGTGAAATCGTAATTGGCTTGATCAGCGCATATTTCATCTAAAAATCATCGTTTAAACACAGCAATTTCAAATGACCAAATTAGCATATCAATTTCTGAATGGGGTTTGATATGCAGCAAAGTAAAAATTACTTCAAATTATTCAGACAGCTCATGGGGACTATGTTGCTGTTTTTTATGGCGATGCTTGGTACATTTATTGGAATTATTGTTTTGATTCTTATGGTGTTTTATATAGAAGATGTTTATCAGGAAACAAAATATCTAGCCAGTCAATTTCAGCATGCCGAACAAAAAATTGAAAAAGTTGTACCGTTTATGCCCACTGAGCAAGCGCCAATTTTAAAGGTAAGAAAGAAAGAGTATGAAGAGGATTATTATGTACTTTTCTATCAATTAACTGCGCAACAAAGCACACAGGCAGAAAAATATTTACAACAACATCATGCACAGATGGCTCCAATGCCTGAAAATTATTGTATTGCCCCCAGCATCAGACACAAATGGTTGCTGCCACGGATTACACGGCATTATGTTGCGCAACCCAACGACTATTTAGAGGATTACCAATCATTTTTAGTATATGAATCAGATCAACACCTTGAGGAAGTTGAGAAATTTTGTCGAGATGATTTATTTATCACGACAACGCTTCACTTGAAGCAATCCAGCTTCAAGCAAGCGCATGTGCTGCTGAATATCGAACAAAAAATCCTGATGGTGAATTATGTAAAAGAAAACCACAATTAAAAACTTCACTCAAATTTCACATTGTGCTCATCTAAATCACATGTCACCCATGCACACTGAATCCAAGATCAAAAAGGAGAATATTAATGCGATCTTGGACACTGTTTTTCTCGGCAATCTTTGCCAGTGTGATTACAGTATTCTTTGCAGATTTAGAAATTTATTTGTTTTTATCTTTCGCTAATTTTAGTAAGCATATGTTTACCAGTGGTATTGAAATGATAATATTTTTCACCCCTGTTGCATTAATTTATAATTTCATATGCTTTTTAATTTTATTTGCAATATTGCAAAAGCCCGAAAAAATAATTGAATTAAAAAAAACAATCAAAATTATTGGCTTTTTTTGGTTAGCTTTTTTAGCTCCTCTTGCGTTGGACAGTGCTGCAAGTAGTTTTAAGGATTTTTTATCTATGTATGAGTTTTTTAAAATAATGACAATGTTGTACATATTTTTTATAGCACCAATCTTTATTGGTTTTTTAGGTGGACAGTCTATGTATTGGTTTATCAATAAAAGAAAAGATTATAACGATGAAAAATTTTCAAGGTGAATATTTAGGGTTTTGGTGTTGGTTAGTTGGAGCAATAGTTTCAGGTGTTATTGCTCAACCATTATTTTACTTTTAGCATGGATAGATATCGGTTTTTCATCACCCGATGAAATCAGCGATGGTTATATTCGTGCTATAGGTGCAATGCTTATGATGTATCCGATATTGGTTTTGGTACACACTATTTTCTTCTTAATTAGTTATTATTTCACAACATTACCCAAAAAAATAATTGAAAAGAACAGAATATTCAAAATTCTAGGAATATTGTATCTATGCTATTTTTTGACTTTTTTATTTTTACAGTTTCAGAATATTATTCAATTAGGTTTAGAGGCGATTACAATGCTTTTTATCCCATTTTTATTGATGATGATACCTCTAGTGATCGCAATCTTAGTGCGTGATTTAATCGTATTATTTTGCTTAAAACGGAGTAATGCACTGTACGATTAAAATAAAACTTCACCCAAATTTCACATTGCGCTCATCTAAATCACATGTCACCCATGCACACTCAATCCAAGATCAAAAAGGAGAATATTAATGCGATCTTGGACACTATTTTTCTCGGCAATCTTTGCCAGTGTGATGGCTGTTTCCAGCTTGGTGATTCCATTTTGTTTGTTTTTAAATTTTTATCATGGCGATTTATTTGTCGCAGCATCAGACCGAACTGCACAGCGGGGCATAGAAGTGATGCTCTATCTCACCCCGATTTTAATGCTATTGGGCATGATCTGTTTTTGGTTGATTTTAAGATGTCTAAGCCAACCACAGAAAATATTTGAACTGAAACAGTGGTTTAAACTTATTTTGAAATTAGGCATATTGTGGTTTTTCCTGATTTTTTTCTTCCAGTTCCTTGATGGTCGAATGGGTGAAATTCAGGAAAGTTTAGGCTTTGGTATTATCAGTCTAATCGTTTTGTCTGTTCCACTTTTGATCGGTTTGATCAGTGCCAATATCATGTATTTAAAATGTTTCTTACCGATGCATAGTCCAAATCAACGCACCACAAAGGTCGCTAAATATAAGCTGATTCAGACTCCGCCACTATAAAAAATATGCTAAAAATAACACTGATAGCAAAGAATGAATTTTAAGGTAATACATATGCTGAAATTGATTGCAGAAGATTTTATTCAAGAGGATAAAATAGAGGTGGTGTTGCCTTTGTATCAGGAATTGATTGAAAAAACCAAACAAGAACAAGGCTGTATCGCCTACGATCTTTATCATGATTTAAAACAGCGAGGACATTTTGTCTTTATAGAAGAATGGGTAGATCGGGCTGCATTGGATGCACATGTTGAATCTGAGCATTTTCAAAGACTTGTTCCTTTGATTGATGCACATAAACGACAAGATGGCGTATTTACCCATTTACAAAGTTATGAGGCATTGATGAGATGAATCTGCTGACTTATTGTTGTTCAATTGATTTTATGAGTTGAGAAATTTGTCGTTTTAAAGTATTTATTTTTCTAAAATTTTGTTTAAACAGCGGTCTTTCCCAATCCATATTTTGGATAAGTTCAATCCGAAAAAAACCTTGCTTGGTTTGAAACGGATTATACCAACCCACATCAATGAGCAAATTTTTATCTTTAAATTCAATCTGTAATAAGTCATCAGTGAGTTCATAAAAAGATTCTGAGCTTAAACGATCGTCTTCTGTCAACCATGAGATCGTATCGTATGTCACCACGGCACTGTGTAAGTCTATTCCCCACCGTAGATGAGTCAGTTTTTTATTTTCCATATTCATCTTCAATCATATTTTTAATTTTCACTGCTTTTTCAAAATGATCCAACTGATGGGTTTGAATCCACCATGTCGCCACTTGCATCAGTGTTTCAGGATCATCATTTTTGTTGGCGAAGAACGCATAAAAAGACAAGCCGACATTTTCACCTTTTTTGCTGATTTTTTCATTACAGACTTGGCGTATTTTTTGAATAATCATAGGTGACATTTGACTAAGCTCTTGAATTCAAAATTTATCATTATAGTGAAATAGATCATCTTTATAAATGATTCGTACTGTATTTGAAAATAGATTATAAATAAGGTTGGCATAAATGATCATTTGTAACATTGAGTATGGTATTTATTGCAAATTGCAGTATGATAATTCATCAATAAAAAATCGGTGTATAACTGAATGATCAAGCTTCATTCAGCTTAAATTTGATTCCAGATAATTTCAAAGAGGGTGATGACATGACGATTGAAAATAAAGTTGACGATTTAAAAGCCAAAGTATCTGAATTGGGTGATGATTTGAAACTCAAGGCAGATGAAGCCAAACTTGCGGGTGAAAAAGTGCTTGATGAGGTGAAACATGAAGCCAAGTCTGCGCAGTTAGAAGGCGAGAAAAAACTGAATGAATTAAAGCATGATCTTAAAGAAGAGCATGCGGAACAGTCTGAGGCTGTACATGCAGGATTGGATGGTGCTAAAGCCAAATGGAATGATGCACAGCAACAGGCACAGGAAAAATTCGATCATTTAAAAACTGAAGCGACACATAAATTTGAAGAAGCCAAAGTTAAAGCGACTGAATTGAAACAAGAGGCTTCAGTCAAGCTTGACGAATTGAAAGTACAAGCCACTGAACGATTTGATGAGTTGAAAGAGCAAGCAACGACAAAATTTGATGAATTAAAGAAAGCTGCAACAGAAAAAATTAATTCATTTAAAAAAGATGATGCAGCAAAAACTGATGAACAAGATAAAGAGCAACAAGTTTAATTTATAGATTTGTGAGGATTTAAATGCGCTTTATGTCAGCATAAAGCGCATTTTTTATGAACATAATGATCTTATCGTAACGATATTTATGAAAATATTTGCGTCATAAAACAATGCTAAAACCAACTAAATGACTAAGATTTATAAGCACATTCAAAAAGCTTGATACAACTAGACTTAACCTACGTGCAATTTACCGCTAGACTATAGGATTAGATGCATTTCCACTTTTGGAGCAAAATATATGTCGTGGCTTTCTTCTTTAAAATCGGTTTTTTCTCCTGCACAAGAGGTGAAAGAGGAAGAAATCCAAAATGTGCTTCAAAATTATATTTTGCCAAACTCAAACAACGCCTTAAAAGACCGCATTACACAGGTCAATGTACAAGGGCGAGTTTTACAAATCACGATTAATACATTTCCTGAAGAAGCTGATCATTTACAAAAAATTCATGATGATTTGGCGGATGCTTTAGAAAAATGTGGTATCCAAGAATTGAACATGCATGTGATCCAACAAAAAATTCAGCACGATCATGCTGGTCATAGCTGTTCAAGTCACGAGCATGGCAAAGATGGGCATAGTTGTTCATCTCAACCCAAGGCTAAAGCTCAGCAGCAAAATAAAAACCAAAAATTGCCACCAGTGCTTGATGCATCACCACAAGCTAAAGCGGAACAAGATCCGAATAATCCACCGATTCAAAAGGCTGCACCACAGCAACGTGATGTACCGAAACACCCACGCATTCAAAATGTGATTTTGGTGTCTTCAGGTAAAGGTGGTGTGGGCAAATCTACAACGACTGTCAATTTGGCCTTGGCATTACAAAAGCTAGGTCTAAAAGTTGGCGTGTTGGATGCTGATATCTATGGTCCAAGTATACCAACCATGCTGGGAAATTCAGGACAAACGCCAATGATCGAAGCGGAAAACTTTGTCCCGCTTGAAGCATATGGCATGGCTGTACTTTCAATTGGGCATTTGATTGGCAAAGAAAATACGCCTGTCGCATGGCGTGGTCCAAAGGCAACAGGTGCTTTGATGCAGCTCTTTAACCAGACATTATGGCCTGATCTAGATGTATTGATGATTGATATGCCACCGGGTACAGGCGATATTCAACTGACGATGGCACAACGTATCCCTGTGACAGGTGCAGTAATCGTGACTACACCACAAAATGTTGCCTTAATGGATGCGATCAAAGGTATTGAATTGTTTAATAAAGCGCAAATACCTGTGATGGGGGTTGTAGAAAATATGTCTACACACATTTGCTCGAATTGTGGTCATGAAGAACAAATATTTGGACAAGGTGGTGGTGATCAATTGTCCAAGCAATATGATATTCCATTGCTTGGACGTTTACCTTTAAATGTACAAATTCGTGAAAATGTCGATGCAGGTAAACCCTCTGTAGTTGCGGGCGATGATGCAGCAGCAAGCTATATTGCAATCGCTGAAAAACTCGCACAATCTCTGACCAAAGTCGAAAAAGACCCACAGAGAATTTTCTGATATTGTCATACAATTGCCTCTCAGGATGTCTAGAGGGGCTTTGGAAAACAATGAAGAATGGATCATATAATGAAAAATTTAAATTTACTGAATAACAAAGTATTCATGAGCCTCGCCAATACTGCCAATGGTGATGTAAACGGCGCAACACGTTTTTATTACACCCAAAAGGGTAAAGTGATTACCGCAAAATATGAAGGTGGAGTTGTTGAAGTCGGCTCAATCGTTGGGCAAATGCTGACAGAAGACAGTTTTGAAATTTGCTATCAGCATTTAACCGTGACAGGTGAATTACGCACTGGACAATGTCAAACCAAAATTGAATTATTGGAAAATGATGTGATTAAACTGGTTGAAAATTGGCAATGGCTAAATGGTGATTTGTCGACAGGGCATTCGGAGTTGATAGAAGTCGTTTTAAACTAAAAGATGATGTGCATTTTTATTTTTGACTTATCAATATGATTTGGCTGTGTTGTTGATATAGCACAGCGATCCAGTATTTATCATTAATCTTAGATAACTTTGATAGATGATCAGATGAATGATGATTCATTGCAAACATAATTACTTCATTTGCCGACTGCGCCATTTTTTCACCACACTCCAACGCCAATATAAACGGGTAAATACAAAGAACAAAAAAGCAAATAATAATGCTTCGAGTAATAAGCCTGTGGCTAAAATTTTAGCCAAACTCAGGTCAATATGCCCATGTCCAAAATTTTCGATCCAATGCACAATTTGATGAAAAACACCAAGTAACATATCTTTGTTAATCATGTGTACACCATAAATTTTAGAGCCAATCCAAAAAGCAAAAAATAAAATTGGCACAATGGTCAAAGGATTCATAATCCATGCCATGAGTAAACCAATGGGTAAATTTGCTTCAAAAATCAGTATCGTCAAAATAATCAATGCACTATGTAATGGAATGGGTAAAATTCCCCAAAATGTACCAATAAACATGGCTTTGGAAATAGATTTTCGATTGATATACCAAAGTTGAGGCGTTAAAACACGTTGACCAAAAATCCGCATGATTTTCATGTTGTTGATTTTTTCAGGAGATGGGAGCCATGCTTGGAAAAAATGTTTTGCCATAATAAGAAGATTAACAAGTAGAAGATCATTTTGCATGAATGTGTAGAAAAACAACAGCAAAATAAGCACATGAATAAATATAGGCGATAAAATTAGCAATTTCTCCTGAATAAAAACTTAAATAGAGACTGGTAATCATGATTTTTGTGTAAAAAATATTCAAAATTAAGTGTTTATATGAATTGTTGCAAATAAATGACTTTTAAGTATGAAAATGTTTTTTATTGTAACTTATTAATTAATCATTATATTTTATTTAAATAACCAAAAGTTATATCTCTACTTACAATTATTTTTTTGATAACTGAATTGAACTGATTTAATCTGCGTTCAATGATTTAGTGAGGTCATTTAATGATTTCATGGTTTTTTATTGGGCTGATTGTCACCATTTTATTGACACCAGGTCCAACCAACACTTTGTTGGCATCTTCTGGCATCCAAGTGGGTGTACGTAAGTCTTTGAGTTTGATTCCTGCAGAAGCACTGGGCTATTTTGTTTCGATCACGATTTGGGGGGCTTTGATTGGCAGTTTAGCCAAGCAATTTCCGATGATTCCTGTGATTTTAAAATTATTTAGTGCTGTATTTATTATTTATTTGGCATTTAAACTTTGGCATAAAGCACAACCGCAACAAGATTATGATCAGGCAACGATTAGCGCAAAAGCATTATTTTGTGCAACACTGTTAAACCCTAAAGCTTTATTGTTCGCATCAGCAATTTTCCCAAGCTTTGTTTGGCATAATTTTGCTGCGTATGTGTCGCACATGTTGGCTTTTTTGATTTTAATTATTCCGATTGCATTTTTTTGGATATTTATAGGTAAGAAATTAACTTCAAATAAAATTTCTTGGCTAAACCCATTCAACATGCAGCGCACAGCTTCTTTAATCTTGGTCGGTTTTTCTGTACCTATTGGTTATTCAGCATTTTTAAGTTTATAGATGGCTGTGGGAATACAGCACAATCTTGTATTTTAAGGCGTTGAACATTTCAATCAAACGCATTTTCAGTTAAAGTACGCTCAGTTATTCAGTTAAACAATTTGGGAAATATACATGGCAATTAAGTCTGATCGTTGGATTCGTGAAATGAGCGAAAAACACGGCATGATCGAACCGTATGCTGAGAACCAAGTTCGTTTAGATGAAAATGGTGAAAAGCTGATTTCATACGGTGTATCTAGCTACGGTTATGATGTTCGTTGTGCACGTGAGTTTAAAGTATTTACCAATGTGCATTCTGCAATTGTTGATCCAAAAAACTTTGATGATCGAAGCTTTATCGATATCGAATCAGATGTGTGTATCATTCCACCAAACTCATTTGCTTTAGCTCGTACAGTTGAGTACTTCCGCATTCCACGTAATGTTTTGACTGTATGTTTAGGTAAATCGACTTATGCACGTTGCGGTATTATCGTCAACGTTACGCCGTTAGAGCCAGAGTGGGAAGGGCATGTTACCTTAGAGTTTTCCAACACAACAAATCTACCTGCACGAATTTATGCAGGTGAAGGTGTTGCTCAAATGCTATTTTTTGAGTCTGATGAAGTATGTGAAACATCTTATAAAGACCGTGGGGGTAAATACCAAGGTCAAACAGGTGTAACTTTACCAAAAGCTTAAAGCTGAGCTCTGTTTTAAAAAGCAAGTGTAAATCACTTGCTTTTTTTGTATATAACTTTGATGAAAATATATTCGCTTTGTCGTGATCGAATAATTAAGCTTAAATTTAAATATTTGATTTAAATATTGATTTTTATTTTAAAATATACATTTGTCGGAAAAGTGTATAAGAAGTTGTATTTTTTTTGCATTTGCTAGTTTTTTAAGCATAATAGAAAATGAGAAAAGGTTGGCAGTTTTGGATTATTGCCACATTTTGAACAATATTGACGGTCATTTGTTCAAAGCAAAGAAATTTTAGAAAAATAAAATATGGTGCGGAGCATCGTATACATAGGAAGGTCAAGATGACTAAGCTCGGTTATACGGTAAAGTTTAAAAAAACGGTACTGGCTTCACTGCTAGGACTTGGGTTAGCGCAGTCATGTTTCGCCTTGGAAGCCTTGACTGATGAAAGCCTGAGTGAAGCAACAGGTGAAGGTGTGGCTTTTTTACCTGAAAATTTCAAAATGGTATTCCAAAAAGCTGATGATGCATTGACGCTAGAGTCAAAGAGTCAAACAAAATTAATAGCTAATTGGGCTGATCGTAGTTTGGATACAGGGTTGATTCGAATCATTCCAGTCGGTCCTCTTACTCCTGTCGCAACAGCTGCAGGGGCTAAGAAAGCAGATATTTTTATCTATGGTTTAGCCTTATCTAATACTATGTCTAAAAATGTAGATGGTACTAACATTGCAGATATAAATAGTCGATTTAGTAATGTTGGTGTGAGTTCTGGAACAGAAACTAATCCTTGGGTGTTGAGTGTAGATACTAAAAGTGTTTCAAACTTTGCAGGAACGCCAAAAAGTTTAAGTTATTTACAATTAGAAGCACCTTTAGCTAGAGTTAATTATCAACCTCCAAATAGTTCAACTATCAAACTTGGTTTATGGGGAGATATTTTTGCACGTAATGAGGCAACAGCAGGGTCAATATCTACTGTAAATCCTATTACAGGTGCCCCAACAGATGCAAAGGGTTTAGAGGAAAAACTTCGTGTGCAAATGATTGCGAATGGCTTGTTATTGGAAGGTTCTCAGATCCGATTGTTTCAAACCCTAGATGGGGCAGTAACGGGTACGGGAGGGCTTTCATCAACCTATAATAATACTTTGGGTGCAGGATTATTATTACGTTTAAATACACATCATAATGGAGATGGTGGAACTTGGGCTGATAAAGTATTGCGTATTAGTACGAGGGAAACAGCGGGTACAGCCAAAGATTTAAAAACTCCTGCAATTGATGGTGGAGCAGCTGCAAGCTTTGATGGCACTGAGGGTTTATATATTTATAGTCCAAATATCAACTTAGTATTGGGAAGTATTTATCAGCCTTTAATTATTGATACACCAGATGGGAAAAACTTAACACTCGAAGTAACTCGTATTCCAAATCAAGCTGCTGTCTATAATAAAATTTATACTGATTATGGAAACCTAGATAGTACAACGTATACAGGTTCTACTTGTAATGTACGTTATTGTGGTAAGACAGAAAGTTTTGGGGGGGTTAATTATCAAGGAACCGCAGCAACACATAGTAGTATTTCTATAGGTAAGGTCGCTTTTTCAAACAATGATAGAATCATGAATGCTGATAAAGCATCAACAACTTCGGGTATCGTAATGAGGGGAACAGGTGCTGATGTAAATCTTGGATCTGCTGTCATAGATGGCTTACTCATTCAGCATTTTAAAATGACCACTACAGGTTTATAAGGAGCTTAAGAATGAAAATACTATTGAGTTCTTTATTACTTTTAGTTTCAACAGCACATGCTGGTTTGGTAGGTTTAGACAATCAAGAGTTGGGTGAAATAAATGGTCAAGGTGGGGCGGATTTAAGTTGGACATTGTCTTTGAATCATAAAATAACGACCGATGGCTCACTTTCACGAGAATATGATAATTGCTCTGGTGCTAGTACAGAGTATTGTCGTTTGGCGATTTCACCGAATAATCGAAAAGATGCAAGTGGGAACATGTATTGGTTGGTTTTTAAGCAATTACAAGGCACATTACAGTTAGAGAAGTTTCAGTTGGATGGTGTGAGTATAGGTGATGGTACACGTACTGCTTTGCAGTTACGATTTGGTATAGATGATAAAGGAAATTATTTACAGCCTTTAAAAATACGTAACTTTGGTTATTCAGCATTGCAAATTGAAAAAGATTCAGGTGCAACGACTACAACAGCAGCATCTCCTGCAAATAAGGGATATTTGAATAAAAAAGTTTATGGTGGTGTTGATGATGCTAATACTGTAAAAACAAGCTCCGTTTTTGATCAAGGTAAGGAAACAGGTTTTACAGGTTTAAATATTCACGGAAATTTAGCAATTGCAGGAACAGTTAAAGTGTTTGGTTGTAATGGGTCTAATGGTCGTTGCTAAGTTGCTTATTCATGTTTAAGCGCAAATGAATATCACAGGTAGGGATGAGTGATGAGAAAAAAAATAATACAGTTGAATATTTTAACGTTGAGTATCTTATGTGCTCAACAGAGTTTTGCATTACAAGAGTTGGAAGATAGTTCTCTTAGTCAAATAGCAGGTCAAGATGGTATTAGTTTACAGATCGAAGCAAATAAAGTTCAGATCGGAGAAGTAAACTGGAAAGATAGTACGCAAACAACAGCCGGTGCGGACAGTGTACTAAATGTTAGTATGCGCAATGTAGAAACTACACCTTATGAAACTACACCTTATGGTTCTTCTAGTGGTTTGAGTGCAAAATTTACTGCGGATGTGGGTGGAAAAGCTGGGGCAAGTGCAACAGCATCGAATGGATTAAGCTTGAGTGCAGTTTTCGGACCTGCAACGATGCATATTGGTAGTTTGGCTATATGTCCGAATGGTACGGGTATTACTGCAAATTGTACTGGCACGGCAAGTCAATCTCTAGGGGCATTAACTTTCCAGAATCGAAAAGATTTAACTTTTTCTTTAGAGACAGGCAGTGGCTTATTTAATGGTGGTAGCCCTGCGACTCTAGGCTTTGGTTTAAAGAATGCTAATCTTTTTTATACATTAAATAATGGTGGTAAGTATAACCAATTTATTTTAAAGGATTTTAATTTTAATTTTTCAGGTAAAGGGTATTTGTATCTAGATCCTGCAGAAGGTTTGGTCTTATCTACAAATCAGAAAGGTGGAGCTTCAAGCACAAATACTGTGGTGCTTGCGGATGTAGATGATCCTGATTTTAGTGGGCAAAAGCAGCCAGGTTTAAATGTAGATCTACGCTATAAAAAAGATGTAAAAAATGTATATACAGCTTATACCGCGACAGGGGTAGATACTGATATTTATAGTTTTGGTCGACTTGGTGCATCGGGTACGTTAAAAAATGCGTATATTAAGGTCAATGGAACACAAGATATACCTTTAGGTCCTACAACTTCAGGTACTACAAATACAGGCACTGGAAATTTGGTAGGCAAGGGTGGTTTGCATTTGCAAATGAAAGCTGATTTTGTTAAAGACTCAGATCCTGCAGCGACTCAAAAAACCTATTTAGATCTAGGAATGTCTGGAAAAAATGCCTATGCTTTACGTTATGGTAATTTGACACCATTACAGGTTCGTAAAAATGCAGCAACAAGCTCAGCTTTGAATCCTGATTCAGCGTATATTAATTTTGGTCATGTATATGTTAATGCAGCTCAAACAAATACAGTGAATTTTCCATTAAGTGATGTATTAAATAAAATTTATAGTGGAAATTTATCGAGTTCAACCATAAAAACAGCTTTATATAACTCACCAAGTGCTACACCTGCAAATGCATTGATTGTGGCTATACGTGGGATGGACTTCCAAGCCATTGCACGTCAAGGTCAGCTTGTTGCAGATAATAGTGCGAATGCTGTTGCAACTACACCAAATAGTACATGGGGCTTAGGGCTACCGATTTATAATCTTAACTCAAATGTTGGATTATATGGAATTAATGATGCAACTACCAAAAAACAGAGCATTGGTTTTGGTATTACGATGAGCACAACAGGACGAGATGCTGCAGGTTCAAAAACTACATCTATGTTGTTGATTGATGGTGCACCAATTGCAGGTACAAGTGATACAGTGAACTATTATGCAGGCTTAAGAAATATTAATTTGCTTGCAGACTTGACAGGTTCTTTAAGCCTTGAAGATGATGGACTTAAAATTGCATTACCTCAGTTCCTGATCGGTTTAGATGGTGAATTAGCGATTGGTCAATTACCAGGTTCTCGTATAGTGACATCAGGATGTGCAAGCTCTACTGCAAGTAACTGCTTTATAGCAAGTGATAGTTTTACTAAAAATACTGATGTTTTATTTGGTATCATGGCTCGTCTTGTAGGCTCAGCAAATCTTACCTTGATTCCAAGTTCAGCTACAGGTGATGGTAGTTTGGGAATCAAAGGTGATATGACTTTGGGTTCAAATACTAAAGCAACGAGCAGTTATTTAAGAATAAGTGATAAATCTGTAGCAGCAACTTCTGCACCACAACTCGGTTTGGATAATCTTTCTGGGCAAATGAGTTTAGATAGTAAAATAGGTATGAATGCCAATACAATAACTTTTGCAAATACCGTGAATTTAAATAGTGCAAGAAATGATGCAAGTTCAGCAATCAAAGCTAAAGCGCCAGAAAATGTTTTACGTGCAGATGTTAATTTATATCCTACGAATATTACAACACCACAGAAATTAGGTGAGATTGTATTTACAGGTGGGAATATCCGCAGTAATTTTGGAATTACACCACGCTGATTTCATTTTAAAAGTATAAGAAGCGCCATGATTGGCGCTTTTTTTATACCTGAGGTTTATTAAAGTAAAAGTATGGTTATTTTTGTCTTTTAAAGTGGAGATATTTTTATATAAATAAATATTATTTCTTGTTGTTGTAATAAAATAGATGAATGGTAATAAATAGATTTTAATATAAGTAATTGAAATTAATTAATATATTTTATTGTTAAGTTTTTTTAAATTTATTTTGTTTTTTGTAGCTATGGTAGTATTCCTGTGAGTAATATAGTGAATTACACAAAAAATCCGTATTAATACAAAAAAGATGGGGTGGTCAGGGATGCTAAGGTTTTTTTACATTTTTGTGTTCTGTATTTCAAGTTCATTGGTTTATGCAAGTGAAGTGGTATCAAGTGAATTATCTTTAAATGATGTTGATGAGCATCAAATAGCACAGAGTCCAATGTTAGCGATGACAGATGAAGAACTGTCGGAAGT
This sequence comes from Acinetobacter sp. CFCC 10889, assembly GCF_003268395.1. Classification (GTDB taxonomy): domain Bacteria; phylum Pseudomonadota; class Gammaproteobacteria; order Pseudomonadales; family Moraxellaceae; genus Acinetobacter. The sequence goes on from NZ_LQXQ01000028.1 coordinate 32,398, forward strand.
TCAAGGGCAGGCGTTATATTCATTAAATAGACAAGATCAGGGCGGGTTGTCATTTTATACTTTAAGTATGGAAGCGGAAGTTGGGTTAAATGCAAATATTAAGTCATTGCAAGTAGGTTGTGGTGGTATTAATGGTGCAAATGGATGTGATCTTGATATTCAAAATTTTTCATTAGGTTGTGTAGCAAATGCAGCAGGTATTTGTATTACATTACCAAAATCATATGCAAGTCAACCGAATGGACAATATGTTAACAGTCAAAACCAACTCGTAACTTCGCAAGAGGCTTCAACAAACATTCCTACTTCAATATTAAATGGTGATAAAACAAATAGCCCTGCTGTAGGGGATATTACCCAAAGTCAGCTTTTAGATTTTGTGATTAAAAATCCATTTTTCCAATTTGCAATTAAAAATGCTGATAGCCCTTCAACACGTGAAATTGTGGGTGTTCGATTGGGAGGGGCGAATGTAAGTGGACCAATGAGTTTTGGAGCATTAAATACTTTTAGCGGGTATTTGAGTGGAGTTGCAAATTTAACGATGCAGGGTGAAACAAATGTTGGTATGACATCCAAAGCAAATAGTTATTGGCAAAATGCTAGTGCTTATATGGGGCTAAGCCCACAAGCAGTAGATGTTTTGGGACCTCCTGTTGCAGGAGCAAGAACAAACTTTACACATTTAACAATTAACTATGGCACAGTAAGTCGTAGTGGGTTAAACGTGTTGGTCAATGGGAATCGAGTCACTCAAGCAAAAATTCAAGGATTGAATTTATCAGCGGTGGTAGATGATATTGGGACGAATTTATCCCTTAATCAAGGCACAGCGGGAATATGTGCTTTATTTATTTGTGGTGGAATTGATTCAACCAATATCAGTGGATGGAGTCAGGGAATTAAAGATGCAATTTTAGGAATCGTAAAGCCTTCTGCATTGGGTTATGTTAAACAGCAATTAGCTACTGGACTAGGGACGACAGTAAGTGGATTAAGCACCTATCAATTACCTTTTAATTTAAACAATGTTCACCAGTTATATGTAAATTCTAATGCATTTGGCTTGGCGTTTTCTAAGCAAAATATACAGTATCCTGGTTATAACGCCGCTGTAAGTACAGGTTGGAGTATGTACATTCCTAATGGATTTTCCTTAAATATTAATGAAAAAACCAGTTCTTTAGTATCAAATATTGCAAGCAATAGTTTTGCTCGTGATGGTAATATTACACAATTAGCAGCCCCATACCGTAACTGCTATGGAACACTGACATTTTGCTAATATTTTTAAAATTTTAAGCGCCACACTCGGCGCTTTTTTTGTATCTGTACTTTGTGTATACCTAAAAATTAAAAAAGACGACTTTGAACCATAAAGTCACATGTATTAAATGTGATTCAATTAACATAAAGTAACAACTATGTTAATATTTGCCATAAATTGTGATTGTTTGTGCAATGTTTAAAGTATTAATACAAAAAATGGGGCTTTTGATGTGAATTACTTTTATATTTTTATTTTATCTATTTTGAGTTCAGCCCTTTATGCCAATGAATTGTTACCGATTGAACCCTCTTTAGAACCTATTACAGATCAAGTTGTACAGCAGTCTAAAATGTCTGCAATGACAGATGAAGAATTATCCGAAGTACAAGGTCAGGCTTTGTATTCATTGGGTCGTCAAGAACAAGATGGTTTATCTTTTTATACATTAAGCATGGAAGCGAATATTGCCTTAAATGCGAATATTAAAAGTTTGCAACTTGGCTGTGGCGGTATAAATGGTGCAGGAAGCTGTGATATTGATGCCAGTAATGTGTCATTTGGCTGTATTGCAAATGGATCAGGGACGTGTATTACACTGCCTAAAACCAATAGTCGACAGCCCAATGGTACGGTGCAAGAAACTGCATCTGGTGTCCAACCTACTCAGTCACAAATGAAAGACTTTAATTTAACCAATCCATTTTTTCAGTTTGCGATTAAAGATGCAGATAAAGCTTCAACCCGTGAAGTGCTTGGTGTGCGTATTGGCGCTGCGGAGGCAAAAGGACCTTTGAGTTTTGGAGATTTAAGCTCGTTTAGTGGTTATTTAACAGGTAAAGCCAACTTGGTAACACAAGCTCAAAATCAAGTAGGTGTAACTTCGGAAAGTGTTTCAAGATATAAAGGTTTGGATGCTTATTTAGGTTTATCTGATGGTACAGTACTTGATATTAATGTCATTCTTGGGCGAGGTACTGTGAAGTATCGAGATGTTAGTGCAAACTATGGCGGAATCTCACGAAATAACTTGGATGTTGTAGTAACTGGGAACAGAATCAAACAAGCAAAAATCAGTGGTTTACAGTTTGGTGGTATTGTAGATGAAGTGATGCAGAGTCTTGCACTTGCTGATGTAAATGTAAATGTATGTGCTCTGATTTTATGTACTGATATTACATTGGGAAGTGGGTCACTAGATAGTGTAAAAGGTGCTATTTTAAATATTTTAAGAACACAAGTGACCAATAAAATTAAACTAGACCTTGCAAATGGCTTGTCAGGGACAAATATGAGTGGAAGTTCATCTACTGATATTCATAATTGGTTACAGGCTTATCAGTTACCATTTAATTTAAATAATGTTCATCAGCTTGATGTAGATTCAAAAAGTTTTGGTATTGCCTTATCAAAACAAGCGATCAAGTATCCTGGTTATGCATCATCAGTGAATAGAGGTTGGAGTATGTATTTACAAAATGCTTTTACCTTAAATATCAATGATAAATTGAGTAATTTAGTTAATAATATTGCCAGTCAACCTGATGCACGTAATGGTAATATTACCATGCTCCAGTCCTCTTATCGAAATTGTTATGGTAGTTTGACGTTCTGCTAAATTTTTAAAAAATGTGATAAGCGCCATGATTGGCGCTTTTTTATTGTGCCATATATCAGAAAGTATATTTATGCTAATTCATTATCATAAAGTTATGCTAATTTATAAGGGAGTAAAAAATAAACAGTTGTCTCATGGTTGAGATCAACAAGAAAAACAAAAATTTAAGGAATGGTGAACTGATGAAAAGTTTATCTATAGCGATACTGTCGATCATGACATCATTCGCTTATGCAAATTCAACAACTTTAGATGCTGTATCTGAAGTGAGTAATTCAGCCAATACGCATTTGGTACAAATGACGGATGAAGAGTTGTCCGCAACTCAAGGGCAAGCATTGTATAATTTGACGAGGACAAATGATTCTAATCAAGGTTTAAGTTTTTATCGTTTAGGAATGGAAGCAAATATTGATATCAATGCCAATATTAAAAAGTTACAACTTGGCTGTGGAGGCTCAAAAGGTTCAGGTTGTGATATTGATATTGATAATGTCGCATTGACCGGAATTACAGAAGTAATCGGTGGGAGTGCTGGGGTACCAACGGATTTTAAATTGACAAACCCATTTATTGAATTTGCGATTACAGATGCGGATAAAGCTTCAACACGTTCAATCTCAGGTTTTAGACTTGGCGCATTAAAAGCTCTAGGTATGATGAGTTTTGGTGAGAATGATCGTACAGATACCTTAGATGATGATAAAGGGATTAATAGTATTAGTGCGGATATTGGTGTTGGGGTGAGTAATGCAAAAATTAGAGGTGTAAAGATTGTAGGGGATATTTTGGGAACACAATTAGCAACTATTGATGCAACAATTGATCCCTATAATAAAAGATTGGTATTTGATCGATCGCCAACGCTATCTCTTATTGGGCTTACTGCTGTGACAGATTCAATTTATTTGCTTGGAGTACTTGACTTACCTTTAGGTCTAAAGTTGAATGCAAATTTGAACAATATTCCTTTTGCAACGATTCATCGTTTAAAAGTTGCTAATGCTGATGGCTCAGCGACCAGTGGTGCATATCTATCATTGCAAAGTAAAGATATTACGTGGATGAATGTTGAAACGGGTCAATTAAATTCAGTTGCAGCGAAAAAAGGATGGTGGATGTCTATTCCACAAGTTAGTTTTGATAATCTAAATGTTGATGGTTCACAAGTTAGAATAAAAGTGTCTGAGGCAGCTGGGGGGATTTTAGGTAGTACTATCCAATTTCCTGCTATAGATTTAGGGCAGCGACCAGTACATAACTGCTATGGCTCTCTTAAATTCTGCTAACTTTTAATTATGCAGACAGAAAAAATCCCGCATTCAGCGGGATTTTCATTTTAACTTAAAAATTATTTTGCAATTTTTACCAAAAGTTCTTCTTTGGAAATATTGACAGATTCAGCATCACGGCGACCTTTGTACTCAAAAGTATCCGCATCCAAACCTTTCTCACCGATCACGATGCGATGTGGAATCCCTGTCAGCTCTAAATCAGAGAATTTCACCCCTGGGCGTTCGTTACGATCATCCAACAACACATCATAACCCGCAGCTTGCAGCTCAGCATACAATGCTTCTGCTGCCTCTAAAGTACGAGGTGATTTGTGGGCATTCATCGGTACGATTGCGACTTCAAAAGGTGCAATTGCAGCAGGCCAAATGATGCCTTTTTCGTCATAGTTCTGCTCAATGGCAGAAGCAACAACACGAGTTACACCAATGCCATAACAACCCATTGTCACAACCATTGGCTTACCATCTTCACCTAAAACTTTACAGCCAAGTGCTTCAGAGTATTTTTTACCGAGTTGGAAAATATGACCGACTTCGATACCACGTTTGATCAGAATTGTACCTTTGCCATCTGGAGATGGATCACCTTCAACCACATTACGTAAGTCATAAACTTCGGTAAATTTGGCATCACGTTCCCAGTTTAAACCCGTCGCATGTTTGTCAACAATGTTTGCACCTGCAACAAAGTCAGAAAGAACAGAAGCTGCACGGTCAATGATGACTGTTAAGCCTTTTTCAACGAGACCTTGTGGACCACAGAAACCTGCGGTTAAGCCATTTTCTTGCAATTGAGTTTCAGTTGCAAAGGTCAATGGTGCAGCGATTAGAGCATGTTTTTCAGCTTTGATTTCATTAAGTTCGTGATCACCACGTAAGAATAATGCAACCACAGGCACATGACCTTTTTCATCTGCAATACCTTGAACCAATAATGCTTTGACTGAATGTGCAGGATCAGTACCTAAAAATGCTGAAACATCTGCAATGGTTTTTTGCTCAGGTGTATCAACAATTTTTAATTCTTGAGTTGGTGCAGCACGTTCACCGACAAGCACAGCTTCAGCCATTTCAACATTGGCTGCATAGTCAGATTCAGTTGAGAACGCAATATCATCTTCACCACTTGAAGCCAACACATGGAATTCATGAGAGCCTGAGCCACCAATAGAACCTGTATCCGCTTGAACAGGGCGGAAGTTTAAACCTAGGCGTGTGAAAATTTTGCAGTATGCATCGTACATCACATCATAAGTTTCTTGTAAAGATGCTTGGTCAACGTGAAAAGAGTAAGCGTCTTTCATCACAAATTCACGTGAACGCATTACACCAAAACGTGGACGAATTTCGTCACGAAACTTGGTTTGTACTTGGTAGAAATTTGCAGGAAGTTGTTTATAACTTTTAAGCTCATTACGTGCTAAGTCAGTAATGACCTCTTCATGTGTTGGACCAAGTACAAAGTCATTGTTATGGCGGTCTTTAAAACGTAAAAGTTCAGGACCATATTGGACATAACGACCTGATTCTTCCCATAGAGAAGCAGGTTGTGTTACGGGCATAAGCACTTGTAGAGAGCCAGCACGATCCATTTCTTCACGTACAATCGCTTCAACTTTATTGAGCACACGTACACCCATCGGCAACCAAGAGTACAAACCTGAAGCCAATTTACGAATCATCCCCGCACGTAGCATCAACTGATGTGAAATCACTTCCGCATCATTTGGGGTTTCTCTTAACGTTGCAAATAAAAAGCGACTCGCGCGCATGGAAACTGTCCTAAAAATTTAAGCATTAAAATGGAGATTATACGATAAAACCGAGATGGGAACATTTGATAATGTTCTTTTGCTGCAAATAATCTTTATCGTTGTCAGAATGACAAATAAACCGAGAGACTGATATCAAAATTATGGTTTATGCAATGAAAAGAATGATGACCAAATTCAATATTATTCCATTGCTTTTAAGCGCTGGATAATACTGTTATAAGAGTCCTGTGTTTTTTGATAATTATTTTGCAAAACTTCAATATTCTTTTTGGTCTGGTTAATACGATCACTGTTGTATTGAATAGATTGTTTGAGCTCAATAGGTACAGTTGATCCCTTACGAAAATGCTCCATTTCTTGTCTTTTGAGTAAGATACGATCATTTTGTAACTGTTTGACTTGAGTCTGTTGTAAAGAAATCTGTTTTTTAATGCTCGCCAATTGCTCATTACGCTTATTAATGGCAACTGAACTATTGCCATAAGCACGCTTGAGGCGGGCATTCTGTTCATTTTGTTTTGCTTGTGCTGCACGAGCGGTGGACTGTTGTGCATCTTTTTCGGCACTATATGGGCGATTACGGCGAATGATTTGCATGTTGGCATCAAGTGCTTCATAGCCATGACGAATATGCGCAGGCGTGACTGTGCTGCTGATATTTGCGACACCTTTATCATAATAACGATACCAAACAGCTTTAGGCTGCGCATCTGCAGCGAAAGACTGTACAAGGATCATGATATTTAAAACTCCTATAACAAGTGCGAAAGAAAGTACTTTGATGTACTTTTTATACGACACATGCCAAGAAACCGCCTGTAGCATTGTTAATTCCCCAAATTGAAGCAAAACATGACTCAATAATTATTTTTAATTACGTCAATAGTAGACTATAAATTGTGACCTATTTTAAGAATATATAAGTTCCTTAATCAACTGTAAATCTACATTTAACGATGTTTTATAGAGCTTTTAATCGCGATTCCCAAGTTTCTTCGAAATCTTGATTGATAAAGTGAGCAAATGCATGTTAAATAAGGCTGATAAATTTCAAAAAATAAATGTATTCAGAACATCAAAATTCTGGATTTATGGGGAAGGGCATTAAATGGAAGAAAAATTCCAAAATTTAAAAGTCATGGTTATTGATGATTCTAAGACGATTCGTCGAACGGCTGAAACATTGTTACAACGTGAAGGATGTGAGGTCATCACTGCTGTAGATGGGTTTGAAGCACTTTCAAAAATTGCTGATGCAAATCCTGATATTGTTTTTGTTGATATTATGATGCCACGCTTAGATGGTTACCAAACTTGTGCTCTCATTAAAAACTCTCAGAATTATCAAAATATTCCTGTGATCATGCTGTCAAGTAAAGATGGCTTGTTTGATCAAGCGAAAGGAAAAGTTGTTGGTTCTGATGAATATTTAACCAAACCATTTAGTAAAGATGAACTATTAAATGCTATTCGGAAGCATGTTTAATTTTTAATTCTGAATGGGAGAATGAGATGGCGCGAATTTTAATAGTTGATGACTCTCCTACAGAGATGTATCGATTTAAAGAAATTTTAAGTAAGCATGGTTATGACGTTTTAGAAGCCAACAATGGTGCTGATGGGGTCACATTAGCACAAGCTGAGCAGCCTGATTTGGTTTTGATGGATGTAGTTATGCCCGGTGTGAATGGCTTTCAAGCAACACGCCAAATCGCACGTGGTGCAACAACCAAGCATATCCCTGTAGTGATTGTCAGTACAAAAGATCAAGACACCGATCGTGTTTGGGGAAAACGCCAAGGTGCATGTGATTATTTAACTAAACCAATTGATGAGAACGTCTTAATCAATGTGATTAAACAACATCTCACTGCGGGATAATTATGGCAGCAAATGGATTTATCGAATTACTTCGACTGTCAAAACGTGGTAACCAAAACTACGTTGATAAAGAAAGTGAAGTAAATAGATGGTCAGGCATTGCATTTGAAATGATGGGGCAATATTTTGTTGCTCCATTAGGTGAAGTCACCGAAGTTATCTATCCACCAAAATGTACAACAGTTCCAAATGTACAAAACTGGGTGAAAGGATTAGCCAATATTCGGGGACGTTTACTGTCAGTATCAGATTTAACACAGTTTATTTCTGGACAACGAAGTCAGTTTACACCCACACAAAAAGTTTTATGCATCAGCCATAATGATCATTATGTCGGTTTGATTGTAGATCAAGTTTTAGGAATTCAGCATTTTAATAAAAAAAGTTTTTTTTCGGAAAATAAAAATTTAGAAAAAAAGCTAAATACATACTGCCAAGGATATTTTCAACAGCATAATCGTGCGTGGAATATATTTTTGTTTAGCCAGTTGCTGAGTGATCCTAAATACATGAATGCATCGGAAAAATTTAAATAAACGAGCTTCTACGCTCAAGTAGGTTAAGCGTTTCGGGGAGAAGCTGAATGGGCTTTAAGCTAAAAAAGAAAAATACATCTGAAAATACGCAGAAAAATAATCCAGTTGCTGCATCTAAACTGCAAACGCAATTGGATCAATTTTCAAAGTTATTCGGTGACAGTGGTAAATCCAAACCATATCTGATTATGGCTTTGTCTAGCATCATTGTTGCAGTAATTTGTTTGCTTGCATTATTGTATAATGTTCCACGAAACAATGACTTAACACGTAGTATCGGTGAATTAAAATTACTTTCGCAAACCATGTCTCGTCAGGCAACAGAGGCAACCGCTTCAGGTAAAGAAGATGCGATCAAAGATCTGGTTGCTTCACAAAAGAAATTTGATGAAAACTTAGAAATCGTAAAAGATATTCACTCATCAAATGCCGAAATGAAAAAAGTTGAAACGCTGTGGTCAGAGGTCTCAAAAGATATTAGTTTGATTGAGTCTGAGCAAAAAGTAATTAATCAACTCTATGATACTAACGTCACAATGAGTGATGTTATTCCTGGTATTCAGGCTGAATATAACTTGATGGTTAACCAGATGGCACGTGAAAATATGCCAAGTTCTCAGGTTGTACTGGCGAAAAACCAAGTGTTTATTGCTGAACGTATTTTACGTTCTATCTCATCTGTACTCAGTGGATCTGAAAATGCTCGTGCGTCAGCAGATGATTTTAGTGCAGATACAGAAACTTTTGGTGCTTATCTTGATGCGCAATTAAAAGGAAGTACGGAGCTTGGTGTTGTTCGTATTGACCAACCATCTATGCGTGAGTCATTACAAAGTATTCAAGCAGACTATAATGATGTTCTAAAAACAGCTTCGACTAATATTTTGAATAACTCTTCAAAAATTGTAAAAGTACGTCAAGCATCTACCAATATTTTTGCCAAATCAGATCAATTATTAAAAGATTTGAATAATTTGAGTAGTAGTTCTTGGTTGACGACAGTTGTCCCAGGTGTAGTTTTAGTTTTAGTTTTAGGTATTTTCTTATTTGCGGTATTTAAACTTTTAACTTTACGTACAGATGCGGATAAGGTTCGTGTAACACGTTTACAGGATGAATATGACCGTAACCAAAACGCAATTTTACGTTTACTTGATGAGATTGCCGATTTAGCAGATGGTGACTTGAGTTCGTATGCAACGGTATCTGAGGACTTTACAGGTGCAATTGCCGATTCGATTAACTTCGCTATCGACCAATTACGTGATCTTGTATCTCGAATCAATGAAACTTCACAAGAAGTTGCAACTTATACTCAAAATACGCAGTCGATTACTAACCAGTTAGCTGAGGCATCTGAGCATCAGGCGCAAGAAATTGCGGGTGCATCGACAGCGATTAATGAAATTGCCCAATCTATTGAACACGTATCTGCGAACGCAACCGAATCAGCAGACGTAGCACAACGTTCAGTACAAATCGCATCAAATGGTGCTGAAGTGGTAAACCGTTCAATTGAAGGTATGGATACGATCCGTGAGCAGATTCAAGAAACCTCTAAACGTATTAAACGTTTGGGTGAGTCTTCACAAGAGATTGGTAATATTGTCTCGTTGATTAACGATATTGCCGATCAAACGAACATCTTGGCATTGAATGCTGCAATTCAAGCATCGATGGCAGGTGAAGCTGGTCGAGGCTTTGCGGTCGTAGCCGATGAGGTACAGCGTCTTGCGGAACGTTCAGCATCTGCAACAAAACAGATTGAAACACTGGTAAAAACCATTCAAACAGATACCAACGAAGCCGTAATCTCAATGGAGCAAACGACATCGGAAGTTGTTCGTGGTGCTCACTTGGCGAAAGATGCGGGGGTTGCTTTGGATGAAATTCAAAGCGTATCAAATAGCTTGGCGAAATTGATTGAAAACATTTCTGATTCAGCGAAATTACAGTCAGCGTCAGCAGGTCATATTGCAAATACAATGAATATTGTACAAGAAATTACTTCGCAAACGACTACAGCGACATTTGATACAGCACGTTCAGTTTCTGAGTTGGCAAGTATGGCAGACTCATTACGTCAATCTGTATCTGACTTTAAATTACCAGAGCAATAATTTAGCAATTCCAAAAATGTTTTATTGAAACATTTTTGGAATATTAATCACGCTTAGATCACTTAATTTGGATTTAATAAAATTAAAGTGTTGATAGGTTTTAGTCCCTGTAAGGAACTATGATAGAAGCCTGAGCTATGAAAAAAATATTAAAAGATTTAGTTGAAAATATAAATCTTCCCAAAGATGAGTTTGTGGATCAAGATCCAGAAATTTTAGAAATCTTTGTGGAGGAAATCGAAGAGATCATCGAGAATGTTCAACCATTATTGGATCAATGGTTAAGCGACCCATCAAATGCTGAGCTTTTGACTGTGATTCGCCGTAATTTCCATACTCTGAAAGGGTCTGGTCGTATGGTTGGGGCAAAGTCATCAGGTGAGTTGGCTTGGACCGTTGAAGATACATTAAATCGTGTGATCGCAAAAACAATCAGTTTGTCAGAACCTGTACAACAATATGTAAGTACAGTGTTTAATATTTACAAATTTAAATTGTATGATGATTTTGCTAAAGCACAAACACACCAATTAGATTTAAGACCTTTGGTTTTACTTGGGCAGCAAATTCAACAAAATACAAGTATTGAACCTGCACTTGAAGAATTACTGACACTTTCAGCACGTTTAAACAGTTCAAGCATACTTACAGGTTTAGAGGATTCAGTGGATACTGAAGATGCACCAGTAGTTGTTGCAGAAGAACCAGTTGTTCAAGTAGCTGAAGAAGAGATTACAGCACCTGTCGTAACAGAAAGCCCTGTGACTACACCAGTTCAACCTGAAGTGATTGCACCTGCAACAGCTTCCCTTGAGAATCACAAGGAGGGGGTTGACGAAGCTGAGGATCGTCGATTTCTGGCCGAGACTATTGCAATCTTTATTGAAGAGTCTGAAGAACATCTGGCGTCAATTGACACGTTCTTAAGCATAGAAAAACATACTTCAGATCACTATAACCGCCTAATTCGTGCGCTACATACCTTGCGTGGTAGCTCCGCTATGGCGCATGTGGATGATGTATTTCAAGCCAGTAGTAAAGTTGAACAGTTGTTTAAAATCTTGTTAAAGGATGATACACAGCATAGTACGAACGAAAATGCATTATTAACGCATTATACTGAGTTTGTTCGAGATTATTTACATACATTAGGGCAAGATAATGCGTCTGAACAGCAGAGTATTATTTACCAAAAGTTTAATGAAGCTTGGGAACGCTATGATTTCCAAACAGAATATTTTGAGAGTAATGAGCATCAACAAGACTTAGTTTCACAACTGGTTGAGTTGGATATTGAACATTTACTTGATGCTGAATTTGATTTTGATCAAAGGGCAAAAGTAGATTATCCAACATATTTTGAAAGCTTACTGCATGAAGCGAATGTATTGATTGAGCATACAGACAATCGTGCAGCGCAAGGTATTCATGATATTAGTTTGGCGTTAAAAGTTGCTTATGAGCATGTTTTAGCAGAAAAAAGTTTGCTGAATACTGATTATGCTTTTGAACTGTTTAATCAGGCTCACCAAGAGTTTATTCATTTATTTGATGCGTTGGCATCAGGACAACGTGTTGTTTTAAATGAAAGTAGTCAAAGTGTTTTAGAACAGTTACATGATTATGTAACACAAGACATTGAGCAACTTGAAGTTGAAACAGAATCTAGTGTTGAGCTTGAGCCTACGACTTTAGAAGATGAACCTGTTGTTCAACAGATTGAAGCAGTTGCAGTATCTGAACCAGTTTCATCGTCTGAATTTAATAGTAATCAACTCTTTAACTTAATTGCCAAAGATCAACAATATCTACATTCAGCAGATAGTTTTAAAGATTTTGATGAAGAGGTCTTGGATATTTTCCTTGAAGAAGCTGATGAGCTTTTAGTGGGAATTGATGAGGACTTAACCGTATGGTTTGCAGAACCACAAAATCTAACCTCTCTAAATAATCTAATGCGTTATTTGCATACCTTAAAGGGTGGTGCAAATATGGTGCAAGCTGAACATATTGGTTTGATTGCCCATCACTTAGAATCGATTTATGAGCGAATTATTAAGCAGCAAATTACTGTCAATACAGCTTTGATGCAGACAATTCGTATGGTTCAGGATGAGATTGCTGAACGTATTCAAGTAATTCGTGAACAAGGTATAGATTATCCTGCTATTAACCTTTTAGAGATTTTACAGGCTATTGAAAAGCAGCAGCCTATACCACTTTCTACTACAACAAATGTTGGGTCAAACCTTGTCGAGTCATTTGTTGAAAAAGAGCAAGTGTCGACAGTTGAAGCCGTTGAGGCACAGGCTATTGCTGATGAGCAAAGTGTTGGCTCGGACACTGTATCTGATGAACAGTTAACTGAGAATATTGCTCAAGATGCTTTTGCTGAGGAATCGGAAGAATTATTACTCAATGCGCATGATATTTTAGAAAAATGGTTTGAAGAACGTAGTAGTCGTAGTTTGTTATTACAATTACAACGTATAGCCCATACCTTAAAAGGTGGGGCGAAGATGGTTAATAATTCACAAGTTTCTGACATTGCATATGAGCTAGAAAATACATTTGAACGTTTTGGTTTGCATAGCTTTAACTCAAATGCATATGATCATCTACTGAGTAAAGCATTTGATTGGTTAAAAAATGCTATTTTATTGGATAAATATGAACATTTTGATTCGATACGAAATGGTCTGAGAAATATTCAATATGTAGATGTTTCAGCGCAACTTCCTGAAAAAATTACCAGTAGTGATGTGCTTTGGGATAATCAAGCTGTTGAATTTATTCAAGGTGATGGTGCAGAACCACCATCAATGTTGGGTGAATGGGGGCAAGTTGAGCAAGCTGAAAATAATAATGAGATGATTCGTATCTCGGCAGATCTGATTGAGAAAATGATTGATTTGTCGGGTGAAAATTCAATTAACCGTTCACGTATCGAGATGGACTTAGGTCAATTTGGAAATACATTATCGGAAATGGAATTGGCAATTCAGCGTTTGGCTGACCAGTTACGCCGAATGGAAGGTGAATTAGAATCACAAATTATTGCTAAACATGGTGATTCAAACTCTCGTTATGCAGATTTTGACCCATTAGAGATGGATCAGTATTCATCATTAAATCAGTTATCGAAATCACTCGCTGAGTCTGCATCGGATTTGGTGGATTTTAAGAGTACTTTGGCTGAAAAAATTCGAGATACAGAGGGTTTGCTGTTACAGCAAGCACGTATTCAAGCTGAAATTCAAGAAGGTTTGATGCGTACTCGTTTAGTACCATTTACACGTTTATTACCACGATTGCAGCGTTTGGTACGTCAAACAGCGTCTACTTTAAATCGACCAACTGAGCTGATTGTACATAATACAGAAGGTGAATTGGATCGGAATATTCTTGAAAAGTTGATGTCGCCATTAGAGCATATGCTACGTAACGCGATTGACCATGGTATTGAAGAAACTTCAGTACGTGAACGGTTAAATAAACCATCTACTGGGCAAATTGAGCTAAATATTAGTCGTCAAGGTACAGATGTTCTAGTTGAGTTTAAAGATGATGGTAAAGGTATTGATCCAAAGATTATCAGAGCCAAAGCCTTACAAAATGGCTTGATTCAAGCGGATCAAAGTCTTTCTGATGAAGAGATATTACAATATATTTTCCATCATGGTTTCAGTACTGCACAGCAAGTCACGCAAATTTCTGGACGTGGTGTTGGGCTAGATGTTGTACAGAGTGAGATTAAACTATTAGGTGGGCAAGTCACAGTAGCTTCGACGCTTGGTCAGGGTTCGATATTTACTATTCGTGTACCAACGACTGTAGCCGTAAGTGATGCCTTAATGGTGAAAGTGGGAGATCAGCAATTTGCTGTACCTTTATCACAAATTGATCGTATTGTACGTATTGCACCGAGTACCTTGGAAGAGTATTTCCATAGTAAGAAACAAGACTTTGTGATTGATCAGCAACCTTATAACTTGCGTTATTTGGCAGAGTTTGTAGCACATCAACCTATACCTCGTTTTACAGGCATTGCACACTCTTTACCGGTCTTATTAATTAAAAATAATAGCGGTAAAAATACAGCATTATTGGTAGATCAGCTCATTGGTTCTCGTTCACAAATTGTTGTGAAACCAATCGGTAAGCAATTTATGTCGATTGGTGCTGTGGCGGGAGCAACAATTCTCGGTGATGGTCAAGTCTGTTTGATTTTAGATGCACAAAATATTGCACGTCAAACGCTGAGTAATAAACGTCAAGTCACAAGTGATCAACGAGAATTAAGCCGTAATCGTGATCAGCGTCATTTGATTATGATTGTGGATGACTCAGTCACAGTACGTAAAGTGACTTCACGTTTACTTGAGCGTCATAACTTTGATGTCATTACTGCTAAAGACGGTGTTGATGCGATTGAGCAATTGGAAAATGTTAAGCCAGACTTAATGTTACTTGATATTGAAATGCCACGCATGGATGGTTTTGAGGTGACCAATTGGATTCGTCATCATGAACTTCATCATGAGTTACCAATCATTATGATTACCTCAAGAACGGGCGAGAAACATCGTGAACGTGCATTTAGTTTAGGTGTGACGAACTATATGGGTAAACCATTCCAAGAAGCTGAGTTATTGGAAAATATTCAGAATTTATTGGTTGCACAATAAGGAGTGATGATGTCGCAAAATGGCAAAGGATCGATTTTAGATCAAACCAATACACAGGAGCTCCAGCATCTTATTACGGTGTCAACGGGTTTTATTGATGCTTATATTATTGATTGTTATGGTAAAGCAGCAATGCTATTACCACAAAATATTGTAATTTCAGCATTGGATAGTCCAACTCAAGTGAAAACAGTAGAGTGGCATGAGCGCAAGTTACCTGCATTTCGTGTGAGTGATCCACAAACCACATTGGGCGTGGCTTTGGTGATCGAGGGTGAGTCTAGTGAAGAGCGTTTTGCATTATTATGTAATGAAATGCCACGTTCTATTCGTCTACGGATCTCGGAGGTTGTAGATGAAGAGCAGCAATCCAAAGATGAAACGATTCTATACTGGGTTAAGGTTGGAGAAGAACATTTTCATATACCTAACTTAGCCAAGATCCAAAAAGATTTGGGTTTAATTACTTAAAAAAAGGAATGCATTTGCATTCCTTTTTAATATATTTTAGGTCAATAACTGCTCTAAAATTTGCTCATAAATATCGGTTAAAGGATCTAATTCCTCGATGTTTACATGTTCGTTAATTTGATGAATTGTTGCGTTTAATACTCCAAGTTCAAGGACTTGTGCACCTGTTGGTGCGATAAAACGTCCATCAGAAGTGCCTCCACTCGTTGAAAGCTCAGCATCTGTCCCTGTAACATTTTTAATAGCAGTTGTTGCTGCATTAACTAATTCACCCACAGGCGTTAAAAATGGTAAACCTGATAATGTCCATTGTGCGTCATAATCAACTTGGTGGCGATCTAAAATCTCTAAAACACGTACTTTTAATTGTTCTGCTGTGACTTCAGTTGAATAACGGAAATTAAAAGTTACTGTCATTGTACCTGGAACAACATTGGTTGCACCTGTACCTGCTTGGATATTGGAGATTTGAAATGTTGTAGCTGGGAAGTATTCATTACCGTTGTCCCATACTGTTTCACACATTTCTGCTAATGCTTTTGATGCAGTATGAATTGGATTAACCGCTAAATGTGGATAAGCGACATGACCTTGTTTGCCTTTCACAGTGAGTACACAGTTTAAAGAGCCACGACGACCATTTTTAATAATATCTCCTAATGTTGAAGTGCTTGAAGGTTCACCCACCAAACACCAAGTCATTTTCTCATGACGTGCCTCAAGTGTTTCAATCACTTTTACTGTACCATTAACGGATGGGCCTTCTTCATCAGAAGTGATTAAAAATGCAATTGAGCCTTTATGATCAGGATGTTTTTTTACAAAACGCTCAGATGCTACAACCATTGCTGCTAATGCTGTTTTCATGTCAGCACTGCCACGACCATATAGCTTACCATCACGGATTTCTGGTAAAAATGGATCAGATTCCCAAGCATCTAAATGACCTGTTGGAACGACATCAGTATGCCCTGCAAAACAAAATACAGGTGCTTCTGTACCACGACGTGCCCACAGATTGTCTACATCTTCAAAGCGCATATTTTCAATGTTAAAACCAACAGCAGCCAAACGCTCCGCCATAATGTTTTGGCATGTATGATCGACGGGTGTAACGGAGGGTTGACGTAAAAGTGTTAGGCTAAGATCTAAAGTTTCTGAGGCGTTCATGGCTGTAAAATAAAATATGAAATGAGAAGAATATAATAGAGAAGAAGTTTTTGAATGAAAACCTAATCTGTGCAAATTATCTTTAGTGCCGTATTACAGTTACAAAAAAACCTTATCAAAGATAAGGCTTAATTGAGTGTGAGAATTTAAAGTTTATTTTCAACTTTTTCAGCTGTATTTGTAACAGCATCACCTGCTTTAGATACGTCCTGACCTGCACCTTTAATCGTGTTACAACCCGTTAAAACAAATGTTAATAGTAGTGAAGCAGCTAAAACTTTTTTCATCGTTTATCTCCATTAAAATTCTTTTCATGCTTAAATAGAGTAAGAAGATTATTGCTTATTGAATACAAGAATTTTAAGAGAGCTTGGTTATATTTTGTATATTTTTTGGTTGATTTTTACATTTTTCTCACAGGAATATCGAGCATATTCGGTTGACGATACATGTAAAATTCTTGCTGATTTTCTTGTTTATACAGCCCATTTGTCCACCATTTTGTCGTACATGTGCTTTGTAAAAGATCAGGACAGATCCATTCTTGACGTGTTAGTGCATGATAATTTTGTTGTGGAATAACTCGTCCCCACCGACCAAGACGGCGGAAATGGTTGACCCAAGAGTGGGTTTGAGTTGGAAAGCGCGCAGTAGGATAATAGAGTTGTCCTTTTAAGATAGTAAAACGTTGTTGAATTTCATGCGATTGTACAGATTTAAATTGAAATTGTTTTTCTGTGAAATGGGTTAGTTTTCTAAGTAATGTATCTTGTCGGTTTAAACCATACCAATGTTGTAGTTGAAAATTAGCTTCAGCCAAATAATACTTTAAAGCAACTTCCCAATGCTCGATTTGTGAGGTGTGCTGATTCAAAATAAGAAAATCTATTTCCCCTAAAGTTTGTTGTCCTTGAAATATTTGAATACTATGACCCAGTAATTTTAAATGATGAAATGTATGATCTTTCAACCAAAACCACATTAAATATTCAAAGCGTAAACCCAAACGTGTACTTTTAAGCTGAGTAAGAAAATGAATGAGTTCACTTGGATCTTGATCTAATTGCTGTAAGCGTGGCTCATATTGCAGATATAGCTGTTGCCAAAAATGATCAGGATGTAATTGAAAAGCATGCTTGATTGTTAAATCTGTTGGGACTTGCGCAATAATATTTGGACTTGCCACAACAAAAGCGAGCTGTCGAACGATGGAGGTTTTAAAATTTAACCAAGGTTCAAAATAAGTAATATGACTCATGGCATTCAAAGTAATCATCCGATGAGAAAGAAAATACGGTGTTCAATCATAAAACATATATACTAATGAAGTTCGAAAAATTGAGTTGATGTATGCGAATTTTGTTTTGGCGTAGCCTTGTGGTGATTTTTATTGTACTGGGTTTTATCGGGGCAATATTACCAGGTATGCCAACAACAGTTTTTCTGATTTTAGCCTTGTGGGCAGCATCGAAAGGTTGGCCGCAAGTCCATGATTGGTTGTTGAATCATCCTAAATATGGCGCAACACTGAGAGCATGGCGTGAAAATGGAACTGTACCTCGTAAAGCAAAATGGTTAGCAAGCATTATGATGACAGGAAGTGCGATACTCATGCTTTTTACCAATGCACCATTAGCAGTCAAAATTTTTACGAATTTAACCATGTTTATTGTTGCGATCTGGCTTTGGACACGACCAGAAGTTCAAAATAAAATAGACAATTAAGAAATAAATGCAGAAAGCAAAGTAAGTTTGCGTAAAATATCCACAGCTTTTTCAAATATTAAAGTCAATTGATTTAAAAGTAAGGTTAAAAATAAAGATTCAGAAAATATCTAAATCATATTTGAATACAAAGTGTGAGTGAAAAGTCAGCAGAAATGAAAAACAGCCCTAAAATAATTCCGAATAGATTTATTTTAAATGATGATAAATAGATAAATAATAAACAAAAAAGCTTAAAATATATCAAAATGATCTATTTTTTAATCACTCAAACGCAAAAAGTGAAAATCATTGAGAAAAGCGTTTGACACGCTGTGAAGTTTCTCTATAATGCACCTCACAAACGATGAAGTCGTTAGGGCGCTTAGCTCAGTTGGTAGAGCGTCTGCCTTACAAGCAGAATGTCGGCGGTTCGATCCCGTCAGCGCCCACCAAGCTTTAATGTTGAATTTAGAG
>NZ_LQXQ01000029.1 GCF_003268395.1 Acinetobacter sp. CFCC 10889
ATGTTTTTTTATTGGTTGGAGAAAATATTTATTAAGAAGGCAGAAAAAGCAATGGAAGCGAATGAATCTGTATAATCCTTAAGCTTAAAAAACGTACATGTTAAAAAATATCAAACGACCATTGCTATTTTATCTAAGAAAAACTTAGTTCTTTCATGCCGTTCTTCAGGTTTATTAAAGAAATCGTTGGTTTTACAGTCTTCTAAAATTTTGCCTTGATCCATAAAAATTACACGACTTGAGACTTTTCTTGCAAAGCCCATTTCATGGGTTACACACATCATGGTCATGCCTTCTTTTGCCAATTGGCTCATCACTTCAAGTACTTCCCCAACCATTTCAGGATCAAGAGCGGAAGTAGGTTCATCAAAAAGCATACAGACAGGATCCATACAGAGACCACGTGCAATCGCAACACGTTGCTGTTGTCCGCCAGAAAGTTGACCTGGGAATTTATCTTTATGTGCCGCAAGTCCTACACGGTCTAAATATTGTAAAGCTTTCTTTTTTGCTTCCTCTTTAGAGCGTTTTAAGACTTTGATTTGCCCAATAGTTAAATTGTCTAAAACAGTCATATGCGGAAAAAGCTCAAAGTGTTGGAACACCATGCCGACACGCGAACGAAATTTAGCAAGATCTGTTTTGGGGTCTTTTAATGCAGTACCATCAACAATGATATTGCCTTCTTGGAAAGGTTCTAGTGCATTCACTGTTTTGATGAGTGTGGATTTTCCTGATCCAGATGGACCACAAACAACGACAACTTCACCTTTTTCAATACTGGTTGTGCAATCAGTTAGAACTTGAAAATCGCCATACCATTTTGAGATATGTTGTATTTCTATCATAGGCATATAGATTCTCCTTATCTTATGATTGCTATTTTTTGGTGTAAACGTTTCACTAAACAAGATAACGCAAAAGAAATACAGAAATAAATGACAGCAACAAGTAGATAGAATGTTGCTTTGGTTTCTGAGCCGTAGGTGTTTGCTAAGGTGTTTGCATTACCTACAAAATCTGGTGCACTAATTACGTAAACCAGTGATACATCTTGGAAAAGTACAATGGACTGCGTAAGTAAAATAGGTAACATATTTCTAAAAGCTTGTGGCAGTATGACATTGGACATGGTTTGACCATAGGTAAAACCTAAGGCATAACCTGCATTTACTTGACCTTTAGAAACGGATTGAATTCCAGAGCGGACAATTTCTGAGAAAAAAGCAGCTTCAAAAATGGCAAATGTTACGACGCTTGAAAAGAGTGGTCCATAATATGTGTCATATTGGAAGTCAAAATATTTAGGTAATAAGAAATAAAATATGAAGATCACTTGAATGAGCGGAACGCCACGAAAAAAATCAACATAAAATTTGGCAATATTACTTAAAAATTTATTGCTTGATAGGCGCATCATGGCAAGTGGTGTACCAATTAAGATACCACCAATAATCGATAGTACAGTGACTGTTATGGTGAATTTAAAACCATAAAGTAATGTACTAATTACATCTTCATTTTGTAATACACTGAAATCCATAATTATTTACCTCCTGAACCAAGACCAGGAACAGCCATGCGCTTTTCGACCCAAGACATTAAATATTTAATGCAATAGGTGATGACGAGGTAGACAGGTGTAGATAAAATTAAAATAACAATATCTTGAGATGTTTCTTCACGCATGGTTTTGGTATAAGCAAAGAAATTTAAAATACTCAATGCATAGAGAACTGCAGAATTTTTGAAAATATTCATTGCTTCAGAGGTTAACGTTGGCCAAACGATCCGATAAGCAACAGGTAAAATGACATAGCGATAACTTTGGCTTTGGTCTAAACCAATTGCAAAGGCTGCATTTTTTTGACCACGAGAAACTGTGTTGATGCCTGAACGGATTTGTTCTGCGATTCGTGCAGCAGTGTATAAACCTAATGCAAATACACCAATGATAGCTGGATTATCATTGAGAATATTTTGCCACCATCCTCCATTCACCATTTCTCCACTGCCTGTACTTAAGCTGAGCGGAAGTAATTCTGGAAATACAAAAGCCCAGAAAAATAATTGAACAATTAAGGGGATATTACGAAATAATTCAACATAACATGTGCCAATAAAAGACAGGGGTTTATTGGGGAGTGTTCGCATGATGCCGATGAGTGAACCCAATAGAAAGGCAATAAAAAAGGCTGCTACAGCAGTCCAAATCATTGTCCAAACCCCAGAACCTAGAAGTTGCAACCACGTTGGTGCATCAGCTACAGGTGAATAACTTTCACCGCCAATAGCTTTACAAACTGATTCAGCCCAAGTTGCTTTATCTAAGCTGTATTCATTTGAGGGGAGGCAATAAGCCGTCCAATTAAGTGAGCCAACTGACATGTGTGCTCCTTGTATTTTTAGTCTTTAAATACATACAGATCAAAATACAAAAAATGTATTTTGATCTGTAATAAGCTATTTTTTATAAGGTATTATTTAATACCAGCATCATTTGGCTTTGCCATAAGGGCTTTATATGAAGTACTCATAGGCATGTTCATATTGACATTTTTAGGTGCGATTGGAGATTGAAACCACTTTTTATACAGGTTTGCCATTTGACCATTTTTCCACATTCCTGTTACAACACGGTCAGCAATGGCTTTATATGCTGCATCATCTTTTGGAATCATAATACCGTATGGCTCCGATGAAAGTACTGGGCCAACAATTTTAAAATCTTTTGGATTTGATGATTTTGCGATTAAACCTGCAAGAATATTATCATCCATCACAAATGCCGCTGCACGTCCTGATGCAACCATCGCAAAAGAGTCTGAATGATCTTTTCCGTAAACATTATTTACATTTACTTTTTGACCCTTTTCGCCCATTTTGATGTATTTATCAGAGGTGGTGCCTTGTGTTGTGACAACAGCCTTTCCGTTTAAATCGGCAATTGTTTTGATTGGGGAATTGGCTTTGACCACCATGCGAACTTCAGTTGCATAATAATTGGTGGAGAAACCAACTTGTTGTTGGCGTTGGATGGAGTTTGTGGTTGTACCGCATTCCATATCAATATTGCCTGCTAACATTTCAGGAATACGTGTTGATGATGTTACTGCTTTGTATTCAACTTTTAGGTTAGGCATTTTTAAGTCTTTTTTTCAGCTCTGCTGCAAAGACATTACAAATATCAACTGCATAACCTAAGGGTTTTCCACCCACAACATAAGAAATCGGATCTGAAGATTCACGGTAGCCAATCACAACTTGCCTGATTTTTTGATTTTTGCCAAAGTGTCAGCTGCCTGTACCTGAGAAAATGCACCGCCTGCAATCAAAATACCTAAAGTTGTTGTCAGTAGTTGAGTTGAAATTTTTTTCATTCTGATTTCTCCAATCGTGTTTTGTTTATGTCATGTGTTAGTACATTTATTTGAATAAAGCACTTAGCATGCCAACAATTTTTTTAGAAATATAGATCCTTCATATTTCTTTATACATTTATTTTTATACTTTCACCTCTCAGAAGTAAAGTGATAAACCATATAAATTTTGTGCAAAAATCATCGACAGGTGATCATAAAAAATGATGATAGGTGTTTTAAAACTTGATGAGAGTGCTATTTCAAATTTTGTGTAAGCAATATATTTTTTGTATGTGGAATAGGGGGATTTTTCCATTTAATTTTCATAAATGATTCATTTTTGACTAAAAATTTAAATTTAATTCTCATATTTTTACTATGAAGTGCTGAATTCCTATGCTATAACAATAAAAAGGCATGATTTTTGCTTATTATAAAGTGTGATTCTGAGGGTGTTGCTAAATGAAGTTATCAGTCGGGTTAAAAGTTGCAAATACATTGTCATTAACACCACAATTGCAACAGGCTATTCGATTGTTACAACTTTCGAGTTTAGAATTGGAGCAAGAAATCCAAATTCAACTCGACAGCAACCCACTGCTTGAGAAAGTTGAGGAAGAATCTTCAATAGAAAGCTTGGAACAATTACAAGAACAAGATGCTAAAGATTTAACTAAAGCGCTAAATGCAGATCATTTACCTGATGATTTACCTGTAGATACTGATTGGGATGATGTGTATACCCATCAGTCGACGGCAATGGAACGTCCAGAATTCGAAGAGCGTGAAGATAATCGTCAAGGACATACTTCATTAAAAGAACACATGTTGGCGCAAATTAATTTATTGCATTTTTCACCTGTGGATAAACTAACAGCCTATTGCATTGTGGATGCATTGGATGAAAAAGGCTTTTTAGATGCTGAAGTGTCTGAAATTGTACAGTCTGTTGCGCATTTATTGGCGCAAATGGATTATGACATTGAGGTTGAAGAAGATGAGGTTTTAGTTGTACTCAAACATATTCAACGATTAGATCCTGTGGGTGTTGGATCACGCAATTTGGCGGAATGTTTATTTTTACAAGTTGAGGCTTTACCTCAAACAGTAAACTATCGACATGAAGCATTGCTGTTGTTAAAGCATTATGAACTTTTGATAAGTAATGAATTGGCAAAATTACTCAAACAAACGGGTTTAAATACAGACCAATTAAAATCTGCTGTTGAATTATTAAAGACATTAAAAGCTTATCCAGGTGCAGAATTTGCTGAAAAAGATTCAGATTATCAGATTCCTGATGTCGTCGTATCACAAAAAAATGGGCATTGGCATGTTCAGCTCAACCCAGACATATTACCTAAGTTGAGAATTAACTCGTTTTATTCAGGCATGATTAGACGTGCGGATCAGAGTGATGATAATCAGTATTTGCGTAATCAAATGCTGGAAGCGAAAAACTTTATTAAAAGTGTGGATGAGCGTCATAAAACCTTATTAAAAGTGGCAACTTGTATTGTGCAACATCAACGTGAATTTTTAGAAATTGGTGCTGAAGGGATGAAACCTTTAGTGCTACGTGAAGTAGCTGAAGAAGTTGAATTGCACGAATCAACCGTCTCACGTGTCACAACCAATAAATATTTACTTACACCACGTGGTTTATTTGAACTGAAATATTTCTTTTCAAGTCATGTGGGGACAACATCAGGAGGCGAGGCATCTTCAACTGCGATTCGAGCAAAAATTAAGAAATTGGTTGCAGAGGAAAATCCACGTAAACCATTGTCAGATAATACGATTGCAAATTTATTGAAAGAAGATGGCATTGATGTAGCACGGCGGACTGTTGCTAAGTATCGTGAGTCTTTAAATATTCCATCATCTTCTGATAGAAAAGTCTTGATCTGAGTTTTAAAGTGTGAGTATTCTAAAGGCTCATTATGACGATTTGACGAAAATAATGAGTCACTTTTTATGGTTTCTGGAGTAGCCCCAATGATTGCATGATGTTATGAAGCAGAATTTTTCCTGAGTGAATTCTGTCATTCGATCATTTCGGCTATGACGTGTCACATCCTTTGATAAGGAGAGGGTTATAATTATGCAAATTACAATTCGTGGACATCATTTAAGTATTACACCTGCGATTGAAGATGATATTCGTTGTAAATTTACCCAAATGGTCAAGCATCTTGATCAAGTAAATAGTATGCAAGTAAAGCTGAGTAAAGATCATCAACTAGACAAAATTTCTAAAAAAGGCAGTGCAAACCATATTGCTGAGGCGATTGTACGTTTACCGGGGGTAGAGCTATTTGCTCAAGCAAGCGCAGATGACATGTATACTTCTATTAAAAAACTCACTGAAAAATTAAAAAAACAATTGCACCGACATCGTAAAATGCAGCTCGATTATCAACCTGTTTTGATTGCTGAATAATTTTATAGTTCCACTGAAAAAGAGGTTGAAAAAACCTCTTTTTTTTATCAATAATTTTTGTACAAGATAATGCATTATTTTGATGAGTTTATAGTAAAATATTCGGTTTTTACACTGACAGTCCTATAATGAGGTCGATGCCATGAATAGTGAACAGCTCACTGAAATCCTTAAAGCAGCTTTTCCTGATGCAGAAGTCGCTGTTAGTGGACAAGCAGGTAAGTTTGACCTCCGTATTGTTGATGAACAATTTGAAGGTAAACGTCCTGTTGCTCGTCAGCAAACTGTTTATCAACCACTCAATTCGTATATTGCCAGTGGTGAAGTACACGCTGTAACTATTCGTGCAATGACTAAAGAAGAATGGCGCAAAGCCAGTATGTTTGGAGCTTAAGCGTCAATGGATAAATTTGTCATTCAAGGCGGTGCAAAAGTTGAAGGTGAAGTGCGTATTTCGGGTGCGAAAAATGCAGCTTTACCTTTACTAGCAGCAATGATTCTTGCTGATTCACCAATTACGCTAAAAAATGTACCGAATCTGAAAGACGTCAGAACATTGGTTAAACTCATCAGTGGTTTAGGCATCACTATGACTTATGAAGGCGAAACTGTTACTGCAGATACATCTACATTAGACAATCAATTTGCACCGTATGAATTGGTGAAAACCATGCGTGCATCTATTTTGGTGCTTGGTCCATTATTGGCGCGCTATGGTAGTGCAAAAGTATCACTTCCAGGCGGTTGTGCGATTGGTTCACGCCCTGTAGATCAGCATTTAAAAGCTTTGGAAGCTTTGGGTGCACACATTGAAGTTGAAAATGGTTATGTAATTGCCAGTGTCGATGGTCGCTTAAAAGGCGGGGAAGTCATCTTTGATATGGTGACTGTAGGTGGTACAGAAAATATTCTGACCGCTGCGGTTCTTGCAGATGGTGTAACCACAATCCGTAATGCAGCCCGTGAACCTGAAATCACCGATCTTGCACAAATGCTGATTAAGATGGGTGCAAAAATTGAAGGTTTGGACACAGATACACTTGTAGTAACAGGTGTTGAAAGCCTGCATGGCTGTGAATATTCTGTCGTTGCTGACCGTATTGAAACTGGTTCATATTTAGCGGCTGCAGCGATTACAGGCGGTAAAGTCAAAACCACACATACTGATCCAAACCTGCTTGAAGCGGTGTTGGATAAGTTTGAAGAAATGGGTGCAGAAGTGACCCGTGGTGATGACTGGATTGAACTCGACATGATGGGTAAACGTCCGAAAGCTGTCAGCTTCCAGACCTTGCCACATCCAGAATTTCCAACAGATATGCAAGCACAGTTAATGGCGGTGAATGCCATTGGTCGTGGTTTTGCAACAATTTCAGAAACGATTTTTGAAAATCGTTTTATGCATGTACCTGAATTAGCACGAATGGGTGCAAATATTCAGGTCGAAGGTAATGATGCTGTAGTCACCGGTGTGGAAAAATTATCCGCAGCCCCAGTGATGGCAACTGACCTGCGTGCTTCATTCTCTTTAGTTTTAGCAGCTTTGGTTGCTGAAGGTGAAACCACCATTGATCGTATTTATCACATTGATCGTGGTTATGAAGATATTGAAGCAAAATTGCAAGGTCTGGGTGTCCAAATTAAGCGAGTGAGCGAGACAAGTTAATGAGCGATATGAGAAACGATGATCCAAACTTGACGTAATGGGCAATTTTGATCATGGTTTAACTTTGGCATTGAGTAAAGGTCGTATTTTAAAAGAGACATTGCCTTTGCTTGAAACTGCTGGAATTAACTTATTGGAAGATCCTGAAAAATCTCGTAAGTTAATTTTCCCAACCACACATAAACAGGTGCGTATCTTGATTTTACGTGCTTCTGATGTACCGACTTATGTTGAAAATGGTGCGGCGGATATTGGTGTAGCAGGTAAAGATGTATTGATGGAGCATGGCGCGCAAAACGTTTATGAGCCATTGGACTTAAAAATTGCCAACTGTAAGTTAATGACAGCAGGCAAAGTGGGAATGGAACGTCCAAAAGGTCGTTTAAAAATTGCCACTAAATATGTCAATTTAACCCGTCAATACTATGCAAGCTTAGGTGAGCAAGTTGATGTTATTAAACTTTACGGTTCAATGGAGCTTGCACCATTGGTTGGTTTAGGTGATTACATTGTCGATGTGGTGGATACAGGAAATACTTTGCGTGCCAATGGTTTAGAGCCTTTGGAAGAAATTTGCAAAGTGTCTTCACGTTTGATTGTCAATAAAGCTAGCTTTAAACGAAAGCAGACTTTGCTTAATCCAATCCTTGCACAGCTTGAAAAAGCTGTAGAAGAACGTGAAGCGAAAAAGTAATTTTTTGATAAATTATTAGAAAATAAATGACCGTCCACAAGGGCGGTTTTTTATTTGGAAAATGCAATACATGATTTATTCACAGAATTGATAAAGAAAGTTTTTATTGAGAATGTTAAAAATAAGTCATGAACAATAACTTGAATTATGATTGAAAATGAAAACACCACAACAACGAAAAGAACAATCCATTGAAATACTTAAACATAGAGATATTCCATATATAGATTGGTTACCTATGATTGAGTCAGTCGAAGATGTTGAAGTTCGAACTGCTGAAAGTATTGCTCAACGTGCGATTGCCTGCTTGTGGGTCATACAAGTTGCGTGTGATATTGATAATGGAAGATATAATGATGAAATTAAAGACTTTGTCTTAAATGTTCTGGCAAAAATGCAAGTCATGGATGCTTTAACTGAAAATGAAAAGGCGATTTTACATGAGGATGTATCTCAACAAGATGTAATTAACATGGTGTGGAAATATGAAGCCTATTGGGTTTTATTGTGGGCTTTAGGAATTGTAGAAGAACTAAATTATCCTGAAAATATTGTAGATTGTGATTTTGCAATTCAAGCAGTTGTATCTGCTAAAACTTTTGAAGAATTTATGGCAAAAGTAAAGTTACGTGATATTGAAGAAATTTTAGATCAGGCGGATTTAATCTATCGCTATGATTGGGCATGTGTAAATGCGCGATTAAAGCAAGAACAAGCACCTGCACAATTAAACTCGGCTGTTGTTGTAGAAAGGCATGGTGCATTGAATTGGTTAATCCAATCCGATAGTGATTGGGATCATCCAGATGTGAGCACTTAAGTTAAGGTTTAATACGATTATACTTTTTTAATCAAGCTTTCCTATTAAACTTAATAAAATTGACCATGCGAACTTGCCCACAAGTCACTCAAAACAAGGTAAACTAAATCTTTCTTAAACAACCTTGTGGGTAAATTGATGCGACGTTTATCGACTCAAGAGCCAGACTTTAAACAAGTCTTTGCTGACTTATTGGCTTTTGAAACAGTGAGTGATCCTGAGCTTTTAAAAACCGTAGACCAAATTATTGCAGATGTACGCCAACATGGTGATGCACATGTACTAAAACTCACTCAACAGTTCGATCGACATCCAGCGCATCAATTTTCAGATTTAGAACTGTCACAAGAGCAATTGAAAGCAGCATTTGAAGGTTTAACGTCTGAAGTACGTGAAGCACTTGAAATGGCAGCCAATCGGGTACGTGAATTTCATCAAGCACAGAAGCAAGATGGTTGGACTTATGTCGATGCGTTGGGTAATACACTCGGTCAAAAAGTAACACCATTAGATCGTGTTGGAATCTATGTGCCAGGTGGCTTAGCATCTTATCCATCATCAGTGCTTATGAATGCTGTTCCTGCACATGTTGCAGGTGTACAAGAAATTATCATGGTGGTTCCAGCGCCAAATGGTGATTTAAATCCATTGGTGCTTGCTGCTGCTTATCTTGCAGGTGTACATCGTGTATTTACTATAGGCGGTGCGCAAGCTGTTGCAGCATTGGCATACGGAACTGAAACGATTCCGCAAGTCGATAAAATCACGGGGCCGGGCAATCGTTTCGTCGCTGCGGCAAAACGTGCGGTATTTGGTCAGGTTGGTATTGACATGATCGCAGGACCATCTGAGATTTTAGTCTATGCGGAAGGGCAGAATAATGCCAAATGGTTAGCAATGGATTTATTGTCACAAGCTGAACATGATACTGTTGCACAAGCAGTGTTTATTACCCCTGATGAACAATTATTGAATGATGTTGCGCAAGCCATTGAAGAACATTTAGAAGCCTTACCAAAAGCTGAAATTGCACGTACTTCGATTGCCAATCGTGGTGCATTGGTCTTGGTAAAAGATCGCGCTGAAGGTGCAGAACTTATTAACCAAGTTGCACCTGAACATTTGATGTTGTGTTTAGATGAAGCACAGGAAATGTCAGAAGATATTCGCCATGCAGGTGCAATCTTCATGGGACGATATACACCTGAAGCAATTGGTGATTATTGTGCAGGTCCAAACCATGTCTTACCGACTTCGGGTACAGCACGTTTCTCGTCACCATTAGGTGTTTATGACTTTCAAAAGCGTTCAAGTTTGATCATGTGTTCTGAGCAAGGGGTAAAACCACTTGCCAAAACTGCAGATATTTTAGCGCAACAAGAAAACTTGGATGCACATGCGAGATCTGCGAGATATCGTTATCAATAAGTTATTCACTAAATAATTAATATTGTATGTCCTTCTCTCTTGCGCCATATATGGCTCAGGGATGAGTAGCAAGGCTACGCAAGAGGATAAGGGGAAATATTGAATTTGGTTTGGAAGATGACCTCTCCCAAACCCTCTCCTGGAAGGAGAGGGCTTACGTGATCGTAAGTTGAGTACATAAATGAGAAAATAAAATGCCAAACATCACCCCTGAACAAATGCGTTTTTGGAGTCCGGATGTACGTGAGTTAGAACCTTATGTACCAGGCGAACAACCGAAAATTCAAAATTTATTAAAGTTAAATACCAATGAAAATCCGTATCCACCATCGCCAAAAGTGGTCGCTGCGGTACAAGCGGTATTAGAAAATTCAGCTGATGCATTACGTCTATATCCTGACCCTGATGCGACTGCATTAAAACAAGCGATCGCCAAGCAACAGCACGTTCCTGTAGAGCAAGTTTTTGTCGGAAATGGTTCGGATGAAGTTTTAGCACATATTTTTAAGGCTTTTTTTGTGCAAGATAAACCGATTTTATATCCTGATATTACCTACAGTTTTTATCCTGTTTATAGTCAGTTTTTTGGAATTTCAGCACAATCAAAAATTATTCCGTTGAATGATGATTTTGAAATTGTAGTAGATGATTATAAGCAACCCAATGGCGGGATTATCATCACCAATCCAAATGCACCAACCAGTATTGCATTAGGATTGTCAGCGATTGAAGAAGTATTGCAAGCCAATCCTGATTCAGTGGTATTGGTTGATGAAGCTTATGTAGATTTTGGTGCAGAATCTGCAGTGAAATTGGTTGAAAAATATGACAACTTAGTCGTATGTCAAACTACTTCGAAATCACGTTCTCTTGCTGGTTTACGTGTTGGATTTGCGATTGCACAGCCACATTTGATTGCTGCACTTGAAGCCGTGAAAAACAGTTTTAACTCTTATCCGATTGATCGTTTTGCGATTGCAGCTGCGGTTGCTTCATTTGAAGATCAAGACTATTTTTCGGCGCAATGTCAAAAAGTTATAGCCAATCGTGAAAAGTTGGTTGCTCAATTGACAGAACTTGGCTTTAAGGTTTTACCTTCAAGTGCGAACTTTATTTTCGCGACATTGCCAAATCATGATGCAGGGGAATTGGCAACAGCTTTACGTGAAAAAGGCATTATTGTGCGTTATTTCAATAAACCAAGAATTAACCAATTTTTGCGTATTACGGTTGGCACAGATGAGCAAAATCAACGCCTTGTCGATACATTGAAAAATGATATTTTAAAATAATTCAATATTTAAAATACACAAAAAGCGAATCTTAGGATTCGCTTTTTTCTTGAGTATTTTCAGGTTGATACCATGTATTGAGTAGGTCTAACATTGCTGAAACTTTATCAAAACATTCCTGATATTCAGCATCACAATCCGATGCAATGGTGATTCCGCCGCCTGCCCACAAAGACACATTGTCCTGATATTTTTGAATGGAACGAATCAGAATATTCCAGGAACCTGTACCATCAAAATTAAAATAGCCCATCGAACCACAATAAGCCCCTCGTGGTGCACCTTCGAGTTCCTCAATAATTTGCATGGCACGAATTTTCGGTGCACCTGTAATCGAACCGCCAGGAAGGGCAGACAGCAACATTTCAAATGGATTGACATCTTCTTTTAATATCGCTGTGACTTCACTGACCATATGATGTACTTGATTAAAGGATTCAATATTAAAAAGTTTTGGCGTTTTTACGGAGCCAGTTTCTGCATAAACACTGAGATCATTGCGTAGTAAATCCACGATCATGACGTTTTCCGCTTGATCTTTTTGTGAATGTATCAAGGTATTTTTTGATTGCTCATCCAACACAGGATCATCATAGCGTGGCATTGTGCCTTTGATCGGTTTTGTGGTGATTTTACGATTGGCTTCAAAGTCAATAAATAATTCAGGTGAGCAACTCAGCAGTTCAAAATCATCTATTTTTAAATAACCAGAATAAGGTGCATTAGTCAATTGCCAAAATTTTTCAGCAGTATTCAACAAAAGACCCTGTGCTTTTGCAATGAATTCTTGGGTTAAATTAATCTGATAACAATCACCCGCTTTAATATAATTTTGAATTTGATTAAATGCTTGATCATATTGTTGTTTTGACCAACGTGCTTGGCATTTGTGTGTTAATTTAAAATTATGAATATATGCTTTATGGGTGACTAATTTAGAATGAATAATATGAAAAATATCAGTGGCATTTTCTTCATGGCTATAAAATATCCATTTTCCATCATGGTATTTTAAATAACTTTTATAGAGACCTAAAAATAAATTTGGTTGAGATTTAAATGTGTTGTTTATATTAAATTGCGCTGAAAAATTATAGTCAATAAAACCAATATACCCCCCATTAAAACTCATTTTGTTGATATTTTTTTGACCTATTTTATTAAATTTTATAAATTTTTCTAATAAGGTTGTTTTTTTTATTTGAGTGTATTGGTGATGGTGGGTCCGTTCAAAAAAATAAGAATGACCAGATTGGTTGAGTACATATTGAGTGGGTAAAAATGCAATGACTGGTTGGTGGTTATTTTCTAAATAGACACAGCCAAATAGATCATTCAATTTTTGTAGAATAATAGTAGAGTTTAGAGTGTGTATATCTAAATTTTGACTGAAAATAGATTGAGTTAGCATCATGTAAACTAATAAAACAATTCAGAAAATTATACAATATTTTTGCATATTATTTTTTTGTACACTCTGTCACAAAAATACCGTTTATCGGGAATTGAGACTTTTTGATAAACAACTATTGAACAAAAAATAACATAAGGTTAATTTAAGAGTGCAAATCGGACTACTCAAGGAAGAAAGTTTCTGTTGTAAAAAAACAAAAACAACATGAAGCAGCGGCGAGTGGTTAAAAATGAAAAAAAATGCTCTTGGGAGAGTACAAATGAAATTATTTACTAAAGTTGCTTTAGTTTCTGCAGTTGCAATCAGTTCAAATGCAATGGCAATGCAAGCGATGGATGATGCTGCATTGAGCGCTACAACTGGTCAAGACGGTATTTCGATTGGTATTGATATTGATACTGTTAATATTAGCAAACTTCATGTTTTTGATGGTGACGGCTTACCTACAGCTCAAGCAGGTTTAGGTGGTACTGGTACAACAGGTGCGATTACTGTTAATGATGTTGTTTTGCAAAAAAATGCTAATACTTTGGCTAGCGGTAACTTAGCGGATGTAGCAATTGATACAGATGGTGGTTCAGGTAGTCCATTTTTAAATGTAGCAGCTTCTGTTGCGGGTTTAGATATTGATCTTGGTAAAATTGAAGTAAATGACGCAACAGGTGCTGCTGGTGCATATAAAGTGGGTACTGCATCTGCTACTATCTTAAGTGGATTGACATTGTCTACAGGTTCTTTAACAGCAAATATCCAATTAGGTAATACACCACAAGGTGCAATGATTAAGTTGAATGGTACAATGACTGGTGGTCTTGCTATCAATAATTTAGCACTTAAAGATGAAGCAGCAGGTGGTTATATCGCTATCGGTGGTATCAAAATTAGCGATACTGGTAATGCCAATAGTGATTTAGCGCTTGATGCAGATATTGCGGTTAAACCAGAAGGTTTAGCAATCACTGCACTTAAAGGAACAACTGGTACAGATATTTATATTAAACAAGTTGTGTTAGGTGGTGGTGCTGGTTATACAGGTGTAGGTATGCCAGTTTATAATGCAACAGTAGCAGGTTCTGGTTCAATTGGTGATGTTGCAATCTCTGGTATGACGATTACCAACAGTGCTGGTGCTGGTGCAGTTATCAAAATCTCTGGTCACTAATCTGATCTGATTTGAAAAAGACGCGTGATATTCACGCGTTTTTTTTTTACAAAAATGGTCAAATCAAACAAAAGTAAAAAAAAGCTGTTTTTTTTGAAAAAACGGGTATCTTAAAGACACACGGAAGTAGAGTGTTCACTCTAAAAATAAAATTAACACTTCGGGCAGTTTATTGCCGATACTTGAATAGTTTAAAAATATGTTAGAGATTACTTTAGGTTCGGCATTAATTTACTATTTTGCCAGCCACGCATTAGACATAAAAGAAAAACCTACCGATGCTGTGTATTATACAGAGCTCGCTGATCCTCGTAATGCTTCTTTTACTCGAAATCATCGTGAAATGGTGCAAGTGAAGCCGGCCTTGGAAAATCAATTTCGAGGTATTGTTCGCCAAGCCTACGATTATAGTTGTGGTTCTGCTGCTTTAACGACCCTATTGAATGGTTATGTTGGAACAAGCCTAACGGAACAGCAAACGATGGAAGGTTTATTACGCTATGGCGAATATAATCGAATCGTTGAGCGACGTAGTTTTTCTTTATTAGATATGAAACGTTTTGTGACTGCAATTGGTTTTGATAGTGGTGGTTATAAGGGTGAGTTTTCAGATTTAATTAAGCAACAACAACCAGCGATTGTGCCAATTTCTTATGCAGGTTTTAAACATTTTGTTGTTTTTAAAGCATATAAGGATGGTCGAGTGTATGTTGCTGATCCTGCTTTAGGAAATATTAGCTTTGACCAAGAGCGCTTTAAAGAGATTTGGGAAAATAATACTTTATTCTTAATTAATGTGCCTGCAGATCAGAAAAAAGATTATTTAGCATTACAAGATGCAGATTTAAGGCATGTTGAGGATGCAACAATTAATAGATATGCTTTGGTTGATACACAATACTCATATGATTATATGAATAAAATCGCTGATAAAGCATCTACGATGCGTCGAGTAATTGACCATGATGATAACTCTGATACTAAAGGTCAGCCAATTACATCATTCATGCGACTATATTATAAACGTAAGTAAAAGCAGATTAGAAAAAATCGAATAATCACACTTTTAGGTAGGAATAAAATGAATAATCATTGGATGAGACGAACTTTACTAGCTGTTAGTATTCAACTTGCGATCGGTGGAGTATATGCAGCTGAAACTTCTGAAAATGTAACAGATACAACTGAAGCAGTACAAGATGCTAGTCAAGTTGTAGAAGAGGCTGTAACTACAGAGACCGTAGTGCCTGCTGTAAATACAGAAGCTCAGGTAGCATCTTCAAGTCAGGCTGTAGAAATTGATAAAGATGCTACACCTTCCTTAGTTCCATCTGCGGGTTCGCAAGCGGCAAATGCTTTACAGCAAAAAGAAGGTGATGCAACTCAAGAAACCAATTTACAAGAAGTATTTACTTCTAATGAGCGTCAATATTCATTGATTAAAAAAGGCGAAATTTCAGCATTTTATGATTTAGATTATTCATATTATCGTGATCAACAAATCAATGCTGCATTGAATGATGGTGATCTGTACCAACTTCGTGTGGATGAGGATGCGAGTCATACGATTACAAATACATTTACTGCACAGTATGGTGTACTTGATAATTTAACTTTTAGTGCTTCAGTGCCTTTTGTTGCAAAGTCTGACAATATCAAAGATACAACGGCAGCAGGTTTGGGCGATATTAACTTTGGTGCACGTTGGGAGCCATTTCCTTTAAAAGCAGGACGTTTACCTCTCATTTTATTTGGTAATCTTTCGACGAAAACAGGCGATAGTCCTTACGAAATTAATCCAACAACAGATCTATCTACAGGTAAAGGCTATTATTCTGTTGGTGTTGGTGCAAGTACTCGTAAATATATTGATCCAGTTGTTTTGTTTGCTTCGATTTCAGGAAATTATGGCTTTAAAGAAACGGGTTTAAATCAAATCCGTGGTGGTGGTGATGAAGGTCCACGTATTTTAGATGAGTTCGAACCAGGGATTACAGGTGGTTTCTCATTTGGTTTCGCATATTCCTTTAACTATGATGTTTCGATGACAATGTCATATCAGCAAACATTTAATACCAATACTTCATTCACCTATACAAATGGTGAGTCATATAAGGCTGCTGACCAATCGAGTGGTATGTTCTCCATTGCTTTAGGTGTACGTGTATCACCTGAAACGATTGTAAATGGTACTTTGGGCATAGGTCTGACAGAAGATTCACCTGATATTTCTTTAGGTTTATCATTCCCACTAGATATTTTAGGTTTTGGTAAGAAAAAAGCGAGCTAATGGAGAGCTGGTATGAAATATCCACGCTTACGCCCGTTAGTGACCGCAATTTTTTTAACGGGCTGTTCGACGCAAGTTTTTGCACATCTGGGCTTAAACTTATCTGTTGATATTCGTTCTTTGTCTATGGGAAATGCAGTGACTGCAGATCCGCCAGGGATTAGTGCAATTCACTTTAACCCAGCAGCATTGACGAAATTGAAAGGTTTACAAACTGATGTACAGGTGATTGTGGCAAACTTTGATGTACAACGAGAGTTTTCCGCACCTGAAGGTTATAACGTTTTTGGTTATTCTGATGATCCTTTAATTTGTAATGATGCACCTGATAATCCGTCTAATCTTTGTACAGATTATAAAGATTCAGTGAAAGGTGATGTGGAATATGCAAGTTTATATGTTCCTATTTTAAAGAAAGTGGTTGATTTGGGTGCAGGTTGGCCAGTTTTAGCACCTACAGGCGGGATTTCATATAACCCACCTGGTTCAAAACTGACTTATGCAACAGCAGTTTATGCCCCTATGGTTGCAGGTTTTGGTTCAGAGAATGGCAATGCTGGAAATTTTATGGGGCAACAGGTTGCGATTGAACGTATTACTTATTTATCACCTTCGATTGCTTATGAAGTCAATGATGAGCTTTCAATTGGTGCTTCGGTAGGTATGTCTTATAACGCTGTGGCGTTAAAAACAGATTTACGTTTCCCGAATGAAATGGTCGGGGTATTGCGCATGGTGGATGAAGCCGTTTGTGCACCTTTTAGAGAAAATTCTAACGTTATTACAGATTTGCTGTTATTTGGTCTATGTAATGCCAATGAAGCAGTAAGCCCTTTTAATAAATTTGCAGCAATGGAAGTCTCTTTGGAGCAGAGTTTAAGTCCAAGTTATAACTTAGGTGTACTTTGGGAACCGACTGAAGAGTTTGGTTTTGGTATGGTCTATCAAAGTGCTGCAAAAATGCGTATGAAAGGGAAGTATTTTATTGAGACTGCCAATGCGCCACGTGAGTTAATTAAAGGTTTAAATTCATCAGCAACAGGTCAGATTTTAGCTGCGATTTTAGGTTTTCCAGGCTATATTCCACCAACAGAATCAGGTTTAATTGCGATGGATTTGGAATATCCAGCGCATTTCCAAGCGGGTATTAAATATAAAGTAATGCCTGATTTACAAGTGAACTTTGACTTAGGTTGGACAGATTTTAAAGCGTGGGAGAAATTCCAATTTGAGTTTGATCGTCAAATCTCAGCACTTAAAATTGCCAAATTGCTTTCGAATGAAGTTACAGACAGTTCATTATCCATTCCTTTAGGTTTTAAGTCACCTTGGAGTTGGGGGATCGGGGTTGAGTATTCAGCAACAGATCGTTTAAAACTTCGTGCGGGTTATGAACCACGTGCAAGTGCAATTCCGAATGATAAACGTAATACTTTGGTGCCAATTAACAATGCACAATTGTTTGGTCTAGGTTTAGGGTATCGTTTTGATGAGGATACAGATATTGATTTATCTGTGGGTTTTTTACGTAGCCGAGACAATATTCCTGCAAATACCAGTAGCATGTCGAATAAAACGGGTGTAGATAATATTTTATTAAATCCTTATGCCGGTTTGGATGTGAAAACCAATACTAAAGTGACCATTTTAGGTTTGAATTATAGAACAAGATGGTAAAGTCATTGCAGAATAAGGGAATAGGCAGCATGAGATTAAGTTTAATATGTTTAGCAATGAGTATTGTACCTATCACTTATGCTGCTAATTTCTATACGATTATTGGACCTGATGGACGACCTATTGTCGTCCAAAAACCAATTGAAACTGAGAAAAAAGAAAAAGTTAAAGCCCAGTCTGAGCAAAAGAATAATGCTACAACACCAGAAATAGCAGTAAAAGTGCAACCTCAAGTTACTTCACCTATAGTTGCTGCAAAACCGATGGAACAGCAGAAAGCTTTAGAATCTGTGTCTGAAAATACTTCAAAAAATATAAAGCCAAGTGATCAGAACGTTGATATTGGAGTTTCTGTAACCACAGTTAAAAAACAAGAACAACAGAAACCCGTAGAAATAGAGACTCACCAGATTGCACCTAAAGCACAAATTCAAGTACAACCACAAGCACAGAAAATACTTGAAGCAACAAAAGAAAAGTCTGAATCTGAAGCTGCATCAGTTTTAGTCCCTAAACAAATTGTGCAACAAGGGGCAAAAACAACAGATGACATTCAAAAAGTTGAAGAGACAGCAAAGACAAATCAAAATATTACTGAAATTGATGGTGTTAAATACGTCAACAATGAATATTTGGAAGATCGTGAGTTTAACCTAGAAGGTAAAAAACGTTTTTATGTGATGCCTGAAACTGGTGCAATGGCAGGTGGGCGTTTTGAAACGGTTGAGCGACAAAAGGGGTTAAGTAAAAGTCTTCTTGATAGAATTCGTCAACCTAAGCCTGTAGCGAATAAGGCAATAGCACTCGCAACAACATATTATCGACTACCTAAAGAAGAAGTTGTGCAAACTTTAGAGCAAGCGTGTTTTACAGGTAAAAAAATAGAAAAAGCCAAAACAATGTCGATGAAAAATCAAGAAGTGAGTTTTTTCCCAGTTGCACCAATCAAAGAAAATTTCGCCTATGAAGTGGTTAAATTAGAGCCAGAGATTCAAAATATTTTATTTGCCTCATTTGCTTCTTCACAGAAAAAACCGAGTTATTACTGGCCTTTGGCAGTATTTTTAGATGAAAAAGGCTGTGTTGTCGAAGGCGTGAGTGGATTTAAAAATGAAGAGCAAAATGAAAGTGCAACACATTACGCTTCACTTGAAGGTGTACTTAAAAAACCAGATTCAGCACGTTATTTATTTATGACACCACTATCAGAAGCGATTGATATTCAAAATCATGAATTAACAAATCAAGGACAAATTAAACTGAGTGTTATTCAGTAAGGATCATCAACAATGAACAAAAAAATTATATTGCCTTTTGCTTTAACGGGTTTAATGGCTGCCCTGACAGCATGTGGTGGCGGTGGAGAAAGTGTCACGATCCACGAAGATCCAAACAAAGGTGTTACGACTTCAACCAATGGTTGTGAAGATACAGCAGCAAATAAATGTCAATCTTTTGTGGTGGATTATCCAGTTGCGGGTCTAAATTTTGATTGTAGTAGTGATAAGAATAATCACTTTGTTACTGAGATTGTTAGTAGTGTCGCAATGGGTGCTTGTCCTTCTGGTGATAAAGTAAGTTTTTATATTCAAGGTGCTCAGTCTGCTAAAAAAATAGATCTAGGTACTGTGGACTTAGGCAAGATTCGTCCATTGAAAGTGAATAGTCAGCCAGCTCAAATTAGCTTGATGGATATGGCAAGTGGTTTAACAGGCAAAGGCATAAGCAGTGCAAATGCTAATGATGAAACCTTTAGGGTTCTCACTGCTCTTGTACGGGTACTGCAAACAGCAGGGATTAAACAAGATATAGAGGTTGTTGCGGGTGATATTCAACCTGTGACATTATCAAAAGACTTAAAAGAAGATTTAAAAAATATTAAGTCTGATATTGCAGCACAAAATTTTAAAGACAGTACTTATGTAGAGCTTATTAAACCATGGCTAGATGTTTCTGCAATTACAGAAACATCTGCACAACAAGCAGCTGATCGTTTAATTAAACAAAATCAAGTGGGTATTTATACTACAAACTTCTTAATTTTTAGTAGCTCAAATGTTGATATTCGTGGCTTTAGTGGTAAGAGTGCAAGCAATAGTAAAAAAGAAACTATTGCAAATATGTACTTGCTCACCACACGTCAAGGTTATAGCACAGGCTATGCTATTCAGTGGACGGGTGTGCCAACACAAAAGGATACGGGTACAGAGATAAGCAGTTCGATCTTAAAATATTTGTTATTGACTCAGGCAGAGCCGAAGAAATTAAACGCAGATGCTCAAGGTGCATTGTTGAGTCAATTTAATAATAAAGTGACAAAGCCTTTTATATTTAAAGCAGCAAATAGTACAACTGATAATTTGCAATTAACTCAAGGCGTTTTAATGAATGGTACCAATATTGCGGGTACTGAAGATATGTACAAGCGGGTTTTAAATACAGAGAAGGCACCAACTGATAAAACTGTATATGGTGAATGGCGTCAAACCCAAGGGACTGAAACCTTTACGGGAACGATTGATGTTTATAAATCAAATCCTGCAACTTATTTAACCAATAAAATTTTCCGTACAGTGAATACGGTGAAAACGGGACAGAAATATATTTTCCCATTGTATGCAAATATTATCTTTAACTTTAATGATAAAAGCATTGCCCCTGTGAAATTAGGTATTGTGATTGATGAGCATGGGGATATTCGTACCAATATTGGTCCAAATGCCACAGTGAATGATTTGACATCTAATCAATGTACAAATGTGAATGCTTCTACATATAAGGATGAAACAACAGGTGTTCAACAGTATAGAATTGGTACAACAGGTGCTGCGAACTACACTACAACTGATCCAGATAAATCGATCACCATTCGTATGATTTTAGCCAATCCAATTTTTGGTAATATTGATGGTGCTTTGGTCGGGCTAAATGATGCAATTGTCTACTTACCAGGTGAAACTGTTGGAACAGATAATACATTGACGCCAGGTGGTGTACGTTTGAATTTACAGCGTTTATTAAGTGATGAAACCACAGAGCGTGGTATTAATATCACAGGTTGGAATGGTGATCAGGCAACTACAGCACAATGGGCAAATATGCAGGCTGTTTATCAAAGCATTTATAATGCAGCCAATGAAGATAAAGTAAATGATGCACAAAAAGCATTAGCAAAACGTACTTTTGGTAGTTTAGGTGTTGAGTTACCAAGCTGTTATAAAATTCAAACCAAGTAATCTTCAATACATAGATAAAATAAAAAAACATCTTGCGAGATGGTTTTTTATGCTTTAAGGT
This sequence comes from Acinetobacter sp. CFCC 10889, assembly GCF_003268395.1. GTDB lineage: Bacteria > Pseudomonadota > Gammaproteobacteria > Pseudomonadales > Moraxellaceae > Acinetobacter. The sequence goes on from NZ_LQXQ01000029.1 coordinate 21,546, forward strand.
TTTTTTTTAAATTAGCCTGTATGATCTAAACGTGTACCTAGAGTTTCTAAATGGGTAGGAAATTGGTTATTTTTACGATCTGCAAAATAATGACGCAAGGTCCGTTCTACACTTGGAAAAGCCAATTCATTCCAAGGAATATCTTTTTCTTCAAATAAACGACTTTCAATGGTTTCTTCACCTGCGCCAAAGTGCCCATCAATGATATTGCCTTTAAATAAGACATAGATTTGTCCAATTCGTGGAATATTGTACATACAATAGAGTTGTTCGATTTCGATCTCAGCTTCAGACTCTTCACGAGTTTCTCGTGCAGCACCTTGCTCCATGGTTTCAAACAATTCCATATAGCCCGCAGGGAGTGTCCATAAACCATAGCGTGGTTCTATTGCTCTGCGACACAGCAGAACTTTATCTCCCCAAAGTGCAAGTGCGCCACAAATTACTTTGGGATTGACATAATGAATCGTCCCACAATGGGTACAGACCTTTCTGACTTGATGATCACCCAAGGGAATTTTATCTATTGTTGTATGTCCACAGGCAGTACAAAAACGCATAGGCTTGCTTGAAGTAAAAAGATAACTCAGCATAACCGAATTTTAGTACTTTCGCATCATTTATAGCCTTATGTGTAAAATTTCATATATGATGGGAAAATAACAAAAACACTGAGAGAGGGTTTATGCAGGAGCAATTATTAACACAGGTATTGCAACAACGGTTACGTTTTGCGAAAAGGACTTATCCTGCTCAAGCTGCTGTATTAATCGCAATCACCCAAGAAAAAGATCCTAAAATTTTATTAACTCGGCGTTCAGTGTATTTAAAAAATCATGCTGGTGAAGTTTCATTTCCTGGAGGGAACGTGATCCGAATGATACCAGTAATATCGTGGTAGCTTTGCGTGAAGCATGGGAAGAAACGGCATTAAATCCATTTGAAGTGACTTTGTTAGGTGATTTACCTATGGAGCGGGCACGTAGTGGTATGACAGTTAAACCTGTAGTCGGTTTGATTCCACCAGATGTAAAACTGATTGCTCAACCTACAGAAATTGATCGTATTTTTTATGCACCACTGAAAAAGTTAATGGAGTCTCAACCGATTCCATATGAAGTACGTTTGGCACATCAATCAGTTTATTTTCCGAGTTTAAGAGTGGAAAATGAGATTGTTTGGGGTTTAACTGCACGTATTTTAATATCGTTATTTCAATATGGTTTGAATTATCAAAAAAATTGGCCATTCCTACTCAATTCACCCAATTTTCATTCTCAAATAAAAAATAAAAAATAGGATTTTGCGACAAGAATATTTACATAGAAACTTCACACAGGAATATTGCACATGATGTATAAATTTAAAGGACATGCACCAAGGGCTTTACATGTACCATTTGATGGTTGGATTGCGGACAATGCGACAGTGATTGGTCAAGTTGAGCTTGGACAAAAAGTCAGTATTTGGTTTGGTGCGGTGATTCGTGGAGATAATAGCTGCATTCGTATTGGAAATTTTAGTAATGTTCAAGAAAATGCTGTACTACATACCGATGCGGGTATTGATTTAAATATTGGGGAATATGTGACTATTGGGCATCAGGCGATGCTACATGGTTGTACGATTGGGGATAATAGCCTGATTGGAATCAATGCAGTAGTCTTAAATAATGCGGTGATTGGGAAAAACTGTATTGTGGGGGCAAATGCACTTGTTCCTGAGGGGAAAGTGATTCCTGATAATTCTTTGGTGGTAGGTTCACCTGCACGTGTAGTCAAAACCTTAGATGATCAAGCAGAAGTGCGTTTGAAAATGAGCGCAATGCATTATGCACAGCACTTTCAGGATTTTATAGATTTAGAAGAAGTGCATTTTTAATTTTCATTTTTAGTTCATTAAAGCCAAGTTGAAACTTGGCTTTTTTTGTATTTTGCATGTCAGAATCTGATTGGAAATAGTCGCATGAATGATATGAGTGGAGTATCATAGTCGACATTTTTAAGACTAATTAGGTTGTGCATGAAATTGCTGGCATTGGAAACTGCCAATGAGCAGTGTTCCGTTTCAATTGTTGATGAAACAAAAACACTTTTTTTTCAACTTGATACGCGAGCAAAGGCACAAACTCAAACCATTTTGCCGATGATTGAGCAAGGTTTTGCGCAAACTCAAACCCAAAATTCTGATTTAGCTGCTATTGCTTTTAGTCGTGGTCCAGGTTCTTTTAGTGGTGTGCGGATCAATGCCGCAGTCACCCAAGCTTTGGCTTGGGCAAACGATATTCCTGTGATTCCTGTGTCTACTTTGCAAGCTTTAGCTCAAGCGGCTTATCGTTTGTATGGTTTAGTTGAAGTGTCTGCTGTGTTAGATGCACGCATGAAAGAAGTCTATATGGCAAGTTTTCGTTTAGATGAAAATAACATTATGCAACTTGTAGACGAAGAAAAATTACTAGATTATCAGCAAGCTTCTGAGTATCAAAAATTTACCTTGGTGGGTTCTGGTTCATCTTTAGTTAAGGAAGATGCAGTAGAGTTCCAATCTGCAATTGCAAATGCTGAAGATATTGCAACACTTGCACGTCAACAAGCGCAACAAAAACAAGGGTTAAGTGCAGAACTTGCCTTACCTGTTTATTTGCGGGATGATGCGTGGAAAAAAATTCCAGACCAGGGTAAACCTTAATTTTTAGGATTGAATATGGATCTTTTACTGCTCTTAAAAGCAGCCATTATGGGGATCGTTGAAGGGATTACCGAATTCCTTCCCATCTCAAGTACAGGGCATTTAATTCTTGCTTCTGAATTCATGAACTTTTGGACCAAAGAAAAAAGTGATGTCTTTGTAATCGCAATCCAGATGGGAGCGATTGCTGCTGTTATTTATGAATACTGGACAAAGCTTTGGGGGGCAGCAACAGGATTAGTTTCTGGTGAGCCAAAAGGACGTCATTTAGGCATTAGTTTAATTCTTGCGTCTATTCCAATCATGTTGGTGGGGCTTACTCTTGGGCAACAAGTAAAAGCATACTTATTTAATGATATTTCCATTGCTTTAGGCTTAATCATTGGTGGTTTAATTATTTGGTGGGTAGAGAAAAACCCGCCTAAAGTCAATGCGGAAGAAGTTGAAAATATTTCCATTAAAGAAGCGATTTATATTGGTTTGATTCAAGTATTGGCTTTAGTGCCAGGAACATCTCGTTCAGGTGCAACCATTATTGGCGCAATGATGTTGGGTGTTTCACGTAAAGCAGCAACAGAGTTTTCATTCTTCTTGGGTATTCCTGTGATTGTAGGTGCAGGTATATTAGATTTGTATCAAAGCTATCATGTCTTTGAGGGAACACAGGATTGGGTGGTTTTGGCTTTTGGTACATTGGTGTCATTTGTATCCGCTTTAATTTTGATTCGTGTGTTAGTCGCTTATGTGGCAAAGCGTGATTTCATGGTGTTTGCTTGGTATCGGATAGCCTCAGGTTTGATTATTTTATTATTTGCATTAACAGGTTGGAAATTATGGTAAGCGAAATTCGCTTATTTACCGAAATTGCATATTTAGAGAAAGCACAGTCTTACCAGTCTGTGCTTTCTTTACGTGGAGTCGAGGTAAAGTTGGTGCAGATTGAAAAATTGAATGCACGATTTTTAAGATTAAATCCTGAAATCGCATTGTGTGTGGATGAAAATGGTCTATGGCTTTGTGCCAATGGCATGAAAATGCAGCCGGATTGGAATGCGGAAATTGCGCGTTTAAAACGTGCCAGTATCAAGTCGGAAATGATTGCAAGAGCATGTAATTTAGCAGAAAAACCCAAATTGATTGATGCAACCGCAGGACTTGGGCATGACAGCTTATTGATGGCGCATTTGGGTGCTGAGATTACTTTGGTTGAACGTCATCCGATTTTATTTACCTTACTTGAAGATTCCAAAACGCAAGCTGAGACCGATCCATTTCTGAGTCAAATTGTGGCTCGTATCCATTTGGTTTTTTCCGATTCACATGCATTTTTAGCACTGCAAAATCAAGAACAACATCATTTTGATGTGGTGTATTTAGATCCTATGTTTCCTCAACGTGATCAAAATCAGCAAGCCATAAAGAAACAAGCCCAAGTGAAAAAGCAAATGCAGCTCTTACATTTACTTTTACCTGAAGATGGAGAAATGGATTTGGGTGATCATCTTTTAGTCTTAGCTCAAGCGATTGCTAAGCGTGTTGTGGTAAAAAGACCAAGACTTGCTGTTTTTTTAAATAATCAGCAGCCTGATCATCAATGGCAAGGGGATGCTTGTCGCTTCGATGCATATTTTAACTGATGGCTTATGAGGAGTTTGGTAACTGCCTCAAAAAACATCAAAAAATTGTTATATAGTCTAAATACGCATTGATAATATTTTAAGCAAGCATAAACTAGCTGTGCTGATTTAAGCCACCTGCAATTACAGAATCTTTATGATAGACCTCAAACCTTCCATTAATTTTTGGCATGATTTAAAAAGTAATCAACGTGCAGGACTTTGGCTGTTTCTGGGATCACGTAAAGCATTACAAATCGTTAGACCTTCAATTTTACAGTTAATTTTCTGGGGAATTTTAGGTGGTTGTGCCAATACATTATTCAGTTGGTTGGTTGCAGGTGAGGGCGGTATTTTTAACCGACAAGGATTGATCAGTTACGCACTTTGGCCTTTTATTGCTTTGATTGTCGGAATTTTCTTATCCCAGCGTACTGAAAATCCTCGCTTAATGCTTGTACCCGCCTTATTGTGGTTGGTTTTAGATACACATATTGCATTTTTACAAAGTTTTATTCAGTTTTTGGGTTCTTTAGATTATTTACCCAATTTTAGCTATGACTATCTGCCTATTATTTTTATGGTGTTGTTTGTTTGGCAAAGTTTGGCTGTCGTTTGGGTTTTTGCGCGTGAGCTGCAATGGCCGTGGTGGGAACGTGCGCTGATTATTTTGGGAACATTGTTTACTTTGGTGGTGTGGCAAACTTCGATCCAAGATCAACCAATTTGGAAAGTTGAAGACATTCCACCAACATTTGCAGAAGATGCATTTTATGCACAAAGCACTGTGTTGAATAAAGCATTAGAGCAAGTGCAATATGGTGAATTTGCCCAAACCCATTGGTACTTTTTAGGCGTCGCAGGGGGAACTCAAGATGTCTTTAAGTATGAAATAGAACGGATTAAAGAACAATTTGATACGCGTTTTGGTACATTTGGACGTTCAATCGAGTTAATTAATAATCCTGAAACACGCACAACAATTCCATTAGCCTCTAAAACCAGTATGGAGCTTGCACTACGCCGTATTGGGCAGCAAATGAACCGTGAAAGTGATGTGTTATTTTTATACATGACTTCGCATGGCTTACAAAATCAGTTTGAAATGGAAAATGATCCATTAGACTTAGATGATGTTGACCCAAAATGGCTGCGTGATACTTTAGATAAATCGGGTGCACGTTGGAAAGTGATCGTGATTTCGGCATGTTATTCAGGGAGTTTTATTCCTGCGTTGCAAGCACCTGATACTTTAATCATCACTGCTTCAGCAGCAGATCGTGCATCTTTTGGATGTTCAAATGAAGCAGATTATACTTATTTTGGTCGGGCATTTTTTGATCAAGCAATGCGTGAGCAAACTTCACTAAAAGCTGTATTTCAACAAGCTTCTGAAACAGTTGCAAAATGGGAAAATGCACAAGGCTTTGAACCCTCTGAACCACAATGGGTGATTGGAAAAAATATTGAATTGGTATTGCCGCAGTTGGAACAACATTTATTTCCACAAGTGAACCAAGTAACAGCTACACCAGAAACAGTAATGCCGCCAAATAATCAAGCACTTGCTGAGCAATAAGGAATAGATAATGGAATTATTACAAAAAAATAAATGCTTTGAGGGTGAGCAACGCATTTATCAAATGGATTCAAAATATTTAAAACATCCAAGTAAATTTGGGGTGTTTGTACCACCACAAGCCACTACTCAGAAATGTCCAGCATTAATTTATCTTGCGGGTTTAACTTGTACTGAAGAAACTTTTGTGATTAAGGCACATGCACAACGTTTAGCAGCACAATTGGGATTGATTTTAATTACACCAGATACTTCACCACGTGGTGAAGATGTTGAACAAGGCGATTCATGGGACATTGGGCAAGGGGCAGGATTTTATTTGAATGCTACACAGCAACCTTGGGCTGAGCATTTTCAAATGGAATCTTTTCTGATTAATGAATTGTATCCATTGTTATTGCAAAAATTACCGATTTTAAATCAGAAAGTTGGAATTTTTGGGCATTCAATGGGTGGACATGGAGCATTAACCTTAGCATGGAAATATCCTGAGAAATTTAAATCTGTTTCGGCTTTTGCACCAATTTGTGCGCCAAGTGTATGTCCATGGGGTGAAAAGGCATTCTCAAATTATTTAGGCGATGACCAAGCTGAGTGGGCAAAGCATGATGCAACACAGTTGGTTTTAGTCAAAGGTGCATTATTTAATGAAGTACTGATTGACCAAGGTGTTAATGATCAATTTTATAGTCAGTTACATCCTGAAGCTTTACAAAAAGCATGTCATCAAGTCGGGCAAAAACTGACTTTGCGCATGCATGATGGTTATGATCACGGATATTTCTTTATTCAAACTTTTGTGGATGAGCATTTACAGTTTCATGCTACACAATTGCAAAAGTAATAAAAATAATGTCGAGTAATGTGGCTTTAGAGACATTGCTCGAACAAAATGTAGGCTATTTATTTTCATTAAAAAACGCTATACACTGAATTTGTTAAAAGTGAAAAATACAGTTTTACAATGGTCTTTATGATTCTGACATATTAAAAATAAGAGAAAATGATGCAAGAGCAAATACCACCACCATTTCCAAGTCAGGGTGGTTTAAGCCTGACCAAAAATACAGATATCTCATCTGAACATATCGAACCCACGCCACAATTTTCACAAGTGCATCGTTTCAAATTTCATGGCGATGCAATGGAGTATTTTGGCATTTGGATCGTGAATATCTTACTCACCATTGTCACACTGAGTTTATATGCACCTTGGGCTAAAGTCCGCCGTTTACGTTATTTTTATGGTAATACTGAATTTTTTAGACGGCGTTTTGACTTTACAGGTATACCGAAAAAAATCCTTATTGGTCGTTTGATTGCTCTTGGGATTTATGGGGCAATTTCAGTGGTTTCACAGTACTCGATTACTGCTACACTGATTGGCTTTCTTGTTCTTTATTTGGCAGTTCCTTGGTTGATTCGTGCCACACTGCGTTTTACCGCACGGAATAGTAAATATGCCAATAGCCGTTTTTATTTTGCAGGGACAACCAAAGAAGCCTATAAAGTCTTTTTAAAATGTATCGGCATTTATATTATCAGCTTAGGTGTATTTTATCCTGTGTTGATTTGGTTGTATAAACGTTATTGTATCAATAATTTATATGCAGGTCAGTTAAAATTTGAACTGCAAGCTGATTGGCCAGATTATATGCGTGCGGTATATATCCCGATGTTTATGTTTATGGGCATTATGTTTGTTGCTGGAATTTTTGGTGGGATATTAGGGAGTTTATCTAGCCCTGAGGTGTTTGTTGTTATTATTGGACTTGCTTATATCGTAGGTGGATTATTCGTTTTCCCATTAATTAGCGCACGTACTTTTATCACCACATGGAATAATACGGTGATTGGGAATAGTAAATTTGCCACAGACTGCAACCAATGGCGTTTTGCATGGATTGTGGGCAGTAATTGGGTTGTTAAAATTTTGTCTTTAGGTCTCATGTCTGCTTGGGCTGCAATCCGTATTCATCGTTATAAAGTAGATTCTCTTAGCCTTACTCTACTTGATGATCCTAATCAGATGATGAATTTAGCACAAAGTGATCATAGTGCGTTGGCAGAAGAAATTAGCGATATTTTTGACATAGATGTTTCACTTTAATTGAATGAGCTGAAAACCATATGACACAATCTGTACAGGTCATTTTTTATGATGGTGTGGTGTCAAAACCCCACCAAGCTCAAATTTTTTCTGTAGATGAGCAGACGATACAGGTGCGTTATGGTGATCATCAGCAAGTCGTCAAACAGTATCGTTATGCGGATATGCAGTTGATTGGAGCTTTGGGGCAACTTAAACCAGCGATCGAGTTACATGATGATGCTCGTATTGAGTTTTTGGATGATTTACCAGAATGGTTTCATTTAGAAAGTAAAAAAGTCTATAGTTCGATTTGGAAACTTGAACGTTCTCCTACGTTAATTATATTTAGTGTGGTTTTTGTGGTGTTTTTTGGCTTTGCCTTAGTGAAATGGGGGATTCCAACAGCTTCACATTATATTGCTTATCAATTGCCTGAAAACAGCATGGAACGTTTAGGTGATGAAGCTGAAAATTATCTGAATAAGTATTATACAGAACCAAGTCAATTGGCAAAAGGACAGCAAGAACAGATTCGTAAGCAGTATATTGAAAAAATTGCAGAAGGTCGCCCTGCAAGAGTATTGTTTAGAAAGGGTACTGGTTTAGGTGCAAATGCTTTGGCATTGCCCAATAATACTATTATTGTCACAGATGAATTGGTTGAACTTGCACATAGTGATCAGGAGATTTTAGGTGTACTGGCGCATGAGCAAGGGCATTTGATTGAGCGTCATAGCTTACAGCAAGGCTTATCGAGCTTGGGAATGAGTGCATTGTATATTGCGATTACAGGGGATAGTTCTGACCTTTTTAGTTCACTGCCTGCGGCAATGTTGAGTGCAAAATATTCTCGTAAATTTGAACAACAGGCGGACTTATATGCTTTAAAACTCATGGATCGGAAAGGCATAGAAGTTACACATTTCGCTAATTTCTTACAGCGTTTAAATGAGGAATATGAAAAAGAAAATAGCGAGACGGATAAAGAAAACTCTGAAAAAGCACAAAAAAATACGGATGAATCGAAAGAAGGTTCAAAGCTAGATCGTATTTTTGAAGTATTTGAATCACATCCTGCCATAGACGAACGGATTCAAATGGTACGTGATTTTGAAAAACAGCAGAAAAAATAACGCTATTTGAAGGCGTTGCTTTAAGTGGCTATTTTATTCTGCAATCCAACATCGCAACATCGAGTGAGGTTTTAAGCTTGATGTTGCCACTCCACCGTAAATTCTTGCTGTGCCATTCGATTTAAATGTTCAACAATCACATGCTGTAAATGAGCATCATCTTCTTGCGTGGTCTCTAATTCGACAATAAGACCATCTATGTGTGGACGTAAAATCACAGTCGCATCAGGCATGAAAATACTGAATTGCTCATCTGTTTCAGCCACTTCAAATTTGTGTTTCCAATGATTCAATAAACGTTTGGCAATGCGTTTTGCATCATCAGTTTGAATAGTTGTATTGCTTTTCATTCTCATTTACTCCTGAGCCCACTTAAAACTAGCAAAAAAATATGGCTCAGGCTGTTATTTAAATAGAACGCTTCGTTGCATTATTGCAATGCCAATCATGGCTTGGACGATTTATCGCAGGCTTTCAGCAAAGTTCAGTTAGAAATTTGCTATAATTGAGAAAATCCATATTTCAAGCCAGGTTGATCCATGTCCAAGCCATTTTTAATTGCACCCTCTATTTTATCTGCTGATTTTGCTCGTTTGGGTGAAGAGGTTGACAATGTATTAGCCGCAGGTGCAGATGTTGTGCATTTTGATGTGATGGATAACCACTATGTACCGAACTTAACTTTTGGTGCTGGTATATGTAAGGCATTGAAAAAATATGGTATTCAAGCACCAATTGATGTGCATCTCATGGTTTCACCTGTAGATCGTATGATCGGTGATTTCCTCGAAGCAGGTGCGGATATTATTACTTTCCATCCTGAAGCAACACATCATATCGATCGTTCTTTGCAATTGATCAAAGATGGTGGCGCAAAAGCAGGTTTAGTTTTTAACCCTGCAACACCTTTGCATTACCTGGACTATGTTTTAGACAAAGTTGATCAAGTACTGTTGATGAGTGTGAACCCTGGTTTTGGTGGGCAAAAATTCATTCCTGGCACTTTGGATAAATTACGTCAGGCACGTAAAATCATTGATGCCTCAGGTCGTGATATTCGTTTGGAAGTCGATGGTGGCGTAACACCGGCCAATATCCGTGAAATTGCAGAAGCGGGTGCAGATATGTTTGTGGCAGGTTCAGCGATTTTTGGTAAGCCTGATTATAAAGCGGTGATTGATGAAATGCGTGCTGAATTGGCATTGGCAGGTTCACAGAAGGCTTAGACTTTTACACAATAATATGGATAAAATTGTGGATAAGTTTGAAGATAACTATATGGATAACTGTGTAGATAAGCTTGCTGATAAACTGTTTATAGTTTAAGCAAAATAAGATCAATTGCTTATGACTTATACAAAATAAGTTTAAAAAGAGTCCAAACGGGCTCTTTTTTTAATTTAAATATCAAGAAAATTGCTGTTTTATTTTTAATCTGTATTTTACAAACATGCTGTTTGATTATTAGGCGCTAAATACTGACAGGATAAGCGGTTGATGATTTTTCATTGGCATAATTTACTTTATAAATGATTTTGTATGAATACAGTTTTAGACTTTAAATATGTATTGAATGTCATTGCGCTATTTGCTACTCCTCAAATTATTGGGTATGCTAAAACAAGTTAATTCTCACTTGATTGATGGATCATGTTCACACAACTCTGCAAACAGGCTTGGTTTGTTTGTCTTATGGTTTTTGCCATAGGGTGGAGTGGTGTATCTGTTGCTTCTGTAAAAACCATGCAGATCAGTATGCAAATGCAACATCAAGAGATGCAACTGAATCAAACCCAAAATCTGCAAAATACACACCATGCAACGCTGATGCAAAATATGTCAGTACAGGATATGAAGCAGCATTGTGCAGATTTGGAAGCGCAGAATCAGCAGAACGATGACTCTGAACAGAATCTAACGGATTGTCATAAGCAACTGATTCAATCTCAGCACATACAACATGCGGATTGTCAAAACTGTGCTTTATTCTCCTGTCAGTCCTCAATTGTTTGGTTCAATACTGACATTCCAAAATTGAGTGTTCCGCAAGATCATCTCGAACAAAATCCTCTACAAATTCATTACCAAGCACAGCATCTCGCAGGGCATTGGCAAGAAATTCTACGTCCTCCAAAAGCTTAACCAATTTCCCGAAGCATTATTTTTTTAAATAAATTCAGAAATTAAGGTTGAGTTATGTCTATTCAATTTTCAAAAGGCATCGTCGTCGCTGTTGCTTTATTCTCGTCTACTTGGGGCTTTGCAGCAGTCAAGGAATATCATCTGACCATTGATGAAGGAATGGTCAATGTCACAGGTAAATCTCTAAAACGCATTACTGTAAATGGTCAGTTTCCTGCGCCTTTGCTCGAATTTGAGGAAGGTGATGATGCAGTCATTCATGTACATAACAATTTAAAAAATCAGGATTCTTCGATTCATTGGCACGGCTTGTTATTACCTGGTTTGATGGATGGAGTACCAGGATTTAACGGTTTTAATGGCATTAAACCGAAAGGCGATTTTGTCTATAAATTCAAAGTGCGTCAAAGCGGAACTTACTGGTATCACGCGCATTCCAAAGGTCAGGAACAGGACGGTTTATACGGTGCTTTGGTGATTTATCCAAAGGACAAGAAACCACTTTCTGAGCATGAAAAAACTGAGCGTGACTATGTGGTGATGCTGTCGGATTTCCATGAAAAAACCAGCGACCAGATTCAAAAAGACCTGAAAATTTCCGCTGAATATTATCAGGATCAGCGTGAAACTTTGGGCGATGTGTGGAAGCAAGTGAAACGTGATGGTTTAAAAGCCACTTGGTCTGATCGCAAAATGTGGAATCAGATGCGCATGTTAAAAACCGACATGTCTGATGTCACGGGTTATACATTCCTGATCAATGGTAAAACGCCTGAGCAGAACTGGACAGGCATGTTTAAGCCGAATGAAAAAGTGCGTCTGCGTTTTATCAATGCCTCTGCGATGTCATTCTTTGATGTGCGCATTCCAAACCTGAAAATGACAGTGGTCGGTGCAGATGGTCAGCCTGTGAAACCTGTACCTGTGGATGAGTTCCGTATTGGTACGGCAGAAACTTACGATGTCGTGGTTGAGCCAAAGACAGGGCATTATCAGATCGAAGCAGAGTCGATTGACCGTTCAGGTTTTGCCATTGGCACATTGCACAATGAATTGACGCCACAATCGCATGGTATTCACATGCCACAAGCACGTCCTCGTGCCATTTTAACTATGGATGATATGGGGCATGGTACTGAACATGCAGGTATGGATCATTCAAAAATGGATCATTCACAGATGAACCACGGTGCAATGCAAAGTATGGATCACTCAAAGATGAATCATGGTGCAATGCAAGGCATGGATCATTCGAAGATGGATCATGGCGAAATGCAGGGGATGGATCATTCACAACATCAAATGCCTGCAGCAAAAACAGCGCAAAAATCTGATGCAGTTGTAGAGGGCTGGGCAAATGCTGCAACGCCACAAGGTGATAAAGCTCTGCAATACAGTGATTTAAAATCGTTAACCCCACAGTCTGATACCCGTGAAGCGACAAGTGAATTGGTTGTTCGTTTGGGCGGTACGATGGAGCGTTATATCTGGACAATTAATGGTAAAAAATTCAGCGATGCAGAGCCATTAAAAGTGAAATATGGCGAGCGCATCCGAATCAAATTTATCAATGACAGCATGATGGCACATCCAATGCATTTACATGGCATGTTTATGCAACTGGAAAATGGTCAGCCTGCGGTGGATATGCCGAACAAACACACCATCGTTGTGCCACCTGCCAAAACTGTGACGGCACTACTCACTGCGGATGAATTGGGTGAATGGGCAATTCACTGTCACCTGTTGTATCACATGAGCGCAGGCATGATGAATAAATTGATCGTTGCCAATGTTTCAGAGGGTGAAACGACCACGACACCAATTCAAAAAAATACTTCAAATAGCCAAACAAGTAATGTAGATAAAAGCAGCAATGCAGTACAGCAAGGAGATCAACATGCACATCACTAAGTTATTTTCAAAAGCTGTATTGCTAAGTTCGCTATTTTTAATCAGTGCTTGGACGATGGCACATGAAGGACATACACATGGTATGCAACATGCTGAACATCAGCATATGCCGAACCATCAAATGCCAAATCAGCAAATGCCACAAGGTCATGTGGTGAGTCATGCAACCATGTCAGAAGCAGAATGTACACAACATCGTCAGGGTGAGCATGCGCATATGAGCAATGCTGAACATGTAACACATTGCAAAACAGCTCAACCTAAAAATCAAGCGGATCAAAAAGGCTCAACTGATACGAAAAGCCAAGACTTAAAAGGAGATAATCATGCACATCATTAAGTTATTTCCAAAAACAGTATTGGCAAGTTCGTTATTTTTAGTCAGTGCTTGGGCTGTGGCACATGAAGGGCATCATTCAGATACATCGACTGAAACCCAAACGACAGCGATGCCTGCAATGAACCATTCACAGATGAATCATGAAAATATGAATCACGCATCTATGAATCATGGCGCAATGGATCATTCACAACATCAGCAAAAAGCAGTTTCTGCTACAGATCACACTGCCCATCAAGGGCATGATCACCGCAAAGAACACGGTGCGCAAATTTATGCGGTGACCACCGTAGATAATAAATGGTTGCTCAATGAAGATGGCAAGGGTGCTTTAAAGTCTGAAATAGAAACTCGAATTGGGACAGATGAAAATAAGATTTTCCTGAAAGCGCATATCGATAAGCATGAATCACACGATGCTGAATATGACTTTAAAATGCTCTACAGTCGCATGATCTCTGATTTTTGGGATGCACAGATTGGTGCACGCTATCGTGTGGAAAAAGTTGAACGTGATCAGAGAGGTACTGATACAGAAGAAAAACTGGATGGTGTGATTGGCTTGCATGGTATGGCACCGTATTTTTTTGAAACCGATGCTTATCTCTATGTAGGTGAGGACAATTATTCAGGCTTTAGTCTGGAAACTGAACGTGATTTATTGCTGACGCAGAAGTTGATTTTTCAACCGTATTTGAATGTCGATGTCGTATTTTCAGACGAGTCTAAATATGCCAAAAAATCAGGTCTGAGTGGCGTGACAGCAGGTATTGAAACCCGTTATGAGATCAGTAAAAAAGTCATGCCGTATATTGATATTGCTTATGAATATTCAAAAGGTAATGATGCAACGCCGTGGCAAGTGGAAAGCGATTCTGAAAAGGGTTGGCTTTATGGTGCAGGGGTCAGGTTTAAGTTTTAAACCTGAACTTTGATGTTTTAAATAATGTACTATTTTAGGGCTTTTATAATTAAAGCCCTAATTTTTATAGGTGTATTTTGGGTCAAGTTTTGTAAATCATGCCCAAATATGTCGCAAATAAGTTAGTATTTAATCATTCAGTGGAGGAACGACCTCCCTTAGTGCTTTATTTCTAAAAACTGCACCAAGAAAAATCGTCAGGACGACCTGACTCTAATTAAAATTTGGAGGTCGTCATGGCTTGGATCGTTCTTATTTTTGCAGGTGTCTTTGAAATCGTTTGGGCATATACCATGAAAATGTCCGAGGGTTTCACCAAGCTCACACCGAGCATTATCACTATATTTTTCATGATCTTAAGTTTTGGTCTTTTGGCGTATGCGATGAAAACATTGCCGTTGGGGACTGCCTATACCATCTGGACAGGAATCGGCGCGATTGGTTCATTTCTGGTCGGGATCTTTATTTTAGGTGAGCCAACCTCTGCCATGCGTATGCTTGCTGCGGTTTTGATCATTTCAGGTTTGGTATTGATGAAACTCTCATCTTCATAAGTTTCTAAATTTAAATCAATTTTCGAACAGTAAGGTTGAAGCATTCACCTTACTGTTTTTCTGATGTGAGGAATAGATTATGGCTTGGGCATTATTGATTGTTGCAGGTTTGTTGGAAGTGGTTTGGGCATACTGTATGAAAGTGTCTGACGGTTTCAGCAAACTGACACCAAGTATTTTGACCATTGTTTTTATGATCGCAAGTTTTGCATTATTGTCCTATGCCATGAAAACATTGCCACTCGGTACAGCATATACCGTATGGACAGGCATTGGTGCGATTGGGTCATTTGCAGTCGGGATATTTTTCTTAGGTGAACCTGCATCGGCTATGCGTATGTTGGCTGCGGTTTTAATCATTTCTGGGTTAATATTGATGAAACTCTCATCATCTTAATGCGTATTGGTTCAAGGAGAAGTCGATGAAACTGTCTTTTATGGAAATGGCTTCTCCTGTTGGTCAGCTCAAGTTGGTTGCGACTGAAACTGCTTTGGTCGCTGTACTTTGGGAAAATGAAAATCCCAATCGTGTTCGTTTGGCAGAGTTGATTGAAAATAAACAACATTCAGTTTTGCTCGAAACACAAAAGCAGTTGAATGAATACTTTGCAGGGCAACGTCAGGTTTTTGATTTGCCTTTAGATTTTGAGGGCACTGAGTTTCAGCAAAAAGTTTGGCAAGCGTTGTTGACCATTCCTTTTGGTGAAACCCGTAGTTATAAACAGATTGCAGAACAGGTTGGTAATGTCAAAGCTGTTCGTGCGGTGGGCGCTGCTAATGGTAAAAACCCGATCTCGATTATTGCGCCGTGTCATCGGGTTGTTGGTGCAAATGGCAAGTTAGTGGGCTTTGCAGGAGGGTTGGAGAATAAGGATATTCTTTTAAAAATTGAGAAATTACAATAAACTAGACTTAATTATTGATAATATTAAAATTTTAAATGAATACATCACAAATGTTAGCACCACTTTTTTCGCAATTGTGGTGGATGATTCCATTATTCCTGATTGTTGGGGCAATCAAAGCATTTAAGCCTTTTCTAAAAGGGAAAATGGGTGAGTTTGCCGTCAGCGCGCATGTAAAATTGTATCTGGATAAAGAAAAATACACTTTGCTGAATGACTGTACTTTGCCTGATGAACAAAATCAGACTACACAAATAGATCATATTTTATTGAGTCCGTATGGCATTTTTGTCGTTGAAACCAAGAATTATAAAGGTTGGATTTTTGGTGGAGAGCGTCAGAAAACATGGACACAGAAAATTTATAAAAAATCTTATAAATTTCAAAATCCATTACATCAAAACTATAAACATCAAAAGGTTTTAGAAAATATTTTGGCTGATATTGTTGATCCTGTGTTGATTCATTCAGTCGTAGTTTTCATGCCTGATTGTGAGTTTAAAACACAAATGCCGAGTAATGTTTTTCGTGGCGCAGCTTGGACAGATTATGTCAAAGGCTTTCGAGATGAAGTGATTCCATCGACAAAACTGAAACGAATTCAACTCAGAATCGAAAAAGAAGTGTTGGAAAAGTCTTGGAAAACCAATCGTCAGCATGTACAGAATTTGAAAGACAGTCATGCAGATAAAACCGTTTGATTAAAACTGGCTTAGTGATTAAGAAGCTACTTCTTAATCAAGCAAATATTTGACTTTGTCCAATGACGTGGTCTTTTGCTTTTTCAACTCTTTATCTGCAAACTCATAAATACTTTTTTCATGATTCAGCACATATTCAAAAAACATTTGAGTATCCTGATCTGCATGTTTGCATAAGCGTTCAAAGGCTTGCATAAAAGGCTGTGTACCATCTTTAAGTAAAAACATTGCCAATTTCCACGGCATTTTAGCCAATGCAAAACCTGTGGCATTACCTTGTGCTTTGATATGTAAACGAGATGTGGCTTTTAAGTTATTCTGCTTTAAAAATTCCTGAAAACGCTCAAGGGTCTGGGTTTCCAAAGCTGACAAAGCCAACCATTTTTGCTTATGTTCTTCAGACTTGGTGTATTTTGCCGCAGTAAGAAAAACAGCTTCACCAAAGATTTCAGACTCTAACAGTTTATTCAGATCATCTTGATATTGTGGGTAATTCATCTGTCATTCCTTTTCATTTATTTTGATCTTAACTTTGTCTCTGCAACTTTTTATTCGCTGTGATCAGCTTTGAATCGTAGATAAAAAATATTTTAGAGTAATTACTCTAATTTTGAAAGTGTTATGAGACAAATAGCGAAATATAAGAAGGACTTTAATTCTTTGTATTTATTCAAGTGATTAAAAAATTACTAACTTGAACCTAAATTAATAATGAAAGCTCCTTCTCCCTTTGGGAGAAGGTTGGGATGAGGGATTAAAAGCAATTCAACTCAAAACCGCTTTGGAATTTTCTGACCACCTTCCACAGGTGTTTCAGCATTTTTTAACACACCAAATAACCATGTTTCAGCATGATTGACAGCAACGGGTAATGCATCTCCCAAAGCCAAACGACCCGCAATAAAACTTGCCAATGAACAGCCTGAACCGTGATATTCACCCTCTAAACGCGGGCATTTAGTTTCTGAAACCATTTCACCATTCACATAAAGTGCATTGCGGATATAGTCAGGTGTATCTTCATGTCCGCCTTTGACTAGAACTGCTTTTGCACCCATTTCAAACAGTTTTGCTGTGGCTTTATCGAGGTCTTGCTCACCTGTTAACGCACGAAGTTCAACCGTATTTGGGGTTAAAACAGTTGCCAAAGGAATCAGTTCTACAAAGGCTTTGACTAAGGTTTCCTGATTGCCCAATGAGCCACCACTGTTTGCCACTAAAACAGGATCAAGGACATACAGATAATCCGAATGTTCACGTAAAAATTCAGCCAAGGCTGCAATATTATCTGTAGTTCCTAACATGCCTGATTTAACCGCTTTAATCGGTAAATCTTTCACTACAGCATTGGCTTGCGCAAGTAATAATTCTTTAGAAGTCGCTTCAAAGCCAAAGACTTGTTGTGAGTTTTGAACAGTGAGGGCAGTGCAGGCGATGGCTGCATGTGCACCACTTTGACCAATGGCTTCAATATCTGCTTGCAAACCTGCGCCACCTGATGGATCAAGACCTGAAAAACACAATACAGTAGGGCGCACGATGATGTCCTTAAATTCACAAATTTGAGTTAGTATAGGCAACTTTAGCAAAACTCTCGACTGTAATTTTGCATCGCTTGAATTTAGTAAAAGGTAAATCTGTGCTTAAAAATATTTTGATTGATTTAGACGGAACTTTGACCGATCCAAAAGAGGGGATTACCACCTCTGCACGTTATGGTTTAAATAAAGTGGGTCATCCGATTCCTGACAGTGAAAATATTGATTGGATCATTGGTCCTCCATTAAAAGCGTCTTTGGCAAAATTGTTGAATGTCGATGTGAATAATGATTTGGCAGAACAAGCTTTGCTTGGATATAGAGAACGTTTTGCGGTGACAGGCTTGTATGAAAACCATGTGTTTGATGATGTCGCTTCGACGTTGGAAGCATTGAAAAATAAAGGCTATCGTCTATTTTTAGCCACGGCTAAACCCGAAATCTATGCACGTCAGATTCTGGATCATTTTGATTTACTCAAATACTTCGACTATCCCTACGGCAGTGAACTGACGGGTGAGCGTACCAATAAGGGCGAATTGATCGCTTATATTTTAGAGAAAGAGCAACTCAAGCCTGAAGAATGCTTGATGGTCGGTGACCGTGAGCATGATATTTTTGGTGCACGTAAAAATGACATTGAAACTATTGCCGTAGAATATGGTTATGGTTCAAAAGATGAATTGGATGAAGCGAAGCCAAAGGCGAGAATTGCAAAATTTGCTGAGATTTTAACGATATTAGACAGAAATATTTGAGAATAAAAAATGTCTATTTAGATTGAAGACATTCTCAATTTAACAAGCTGCTAAATCGGATTTAGCAGCTTTCAAATATTAAGCAATATTCAAAATTTGCTTAATATTTTGTACTAAGTTTGGCACTGAAACCCCATGATTTGGAATGCTAATACTGCGCAATTGATCATCTCTAAATTTACGATCAATTTCTAACATCACATGAGTTTGATGTTCTTGTGCTACAAAAGATACTTCCACTTCATTGATGCCACTAAAATGTTGAATTGGCACAAATTCTAATTCTTGATAACAGCCAATGGTTGAAAAATAATGATGCCCACGCAGTTGACCTTTTTCAACATCGACAGTTGCCAAAGCAAAGCCACACTGTTGCATGGCTTGTAAAAATGCTTGCATAGCAGGTGTAGGCGCAATGCGTAAATAATCTTTATCGGTTGCATCCAAACCCCAGTCTACATCTAAATGCGTATGTAACCAGACTTTAGTTTTGTTTTGACGGCATTGCACTTCGGTAATTGGTGTTTCAAAAGGCAATTGGATCGAAAATGGAAAACTATGTGATTGATTGGCTTTCAGTTCAAATGCACCGCTAATATGCCATTGTGCGATGGTCAGTGCTTGGTTAAATTCGTGATCATCCGTTTCTACTTCGGCAGTGGTCATTAGCTTCAGGTAAATGCCATTGATATTTTTATTGGATGATGCACCTTTGAAAATCACTTCGCCATTCACAGTTTGACCTGCTTGTGGTGTAGAGGTATAGATACAGGTATTGACTTCAACACCTTGTAAGCCCAGATTTGACATCAGTTTATTGAACATTTTTATGCATTACCACAAATTAGAGTTGTTAAAATTCATATCATTGAAATGGGATTGTGCTGATGTGTCAATGTTAAATTGGTGCTAATTTACAAACGGTTAAAAATGTTTTAAGCAAAAAATGAGTACAAAGCTTGCGAAATTATAAAATAGATGTGTTACGAGGAATTTCCATTTTATTGGTGTTAATTCACCATTTTAATATTCCATATAAACTGCATGACACTTTTTTAGGCGTGCAAATTTTTGGCGAAAGTTTGAGTACGCTGATTGCTCGAAATGGTAATTATGGTGTGACCATGTTCTTTGTCATTTCAGGCTTTTTGATCACACAACATACATTGCAGCGTAATGCTTCTTTGGCGCAAATTGATTTAAAAAATTTCTACATTCGGCGTATTGCTCGGATTATGCCATGTTTAGTTTTACTCGTGGCGATGGTCACCGTGTTGGGCAGTTTTGGTTTAAAACCTTTTATGAATCAAGCACCCAATGACATCGAAGTGTCTTATGGACTGACCGTATTTTCAGCTTTCACCTTTTGGATGAATATTCTGATCATTGAGAATGGTTGGGTTAACTATGCATTGGGTGTGTTGTGGTCTTTGTCTGTAGAAGAAGTTTTTTATTTGGCTTTTCCTTTGCTGTGTTTAATTGTGGGGCGTAGCCAAAAAAGTTTTATTTTACTGTTACTTGCTATTATTGCTTATGCACCTTATTTCCGATCATTACATTTTGGCGAAGAAAGCGGGGCATATCTTTATCATTATTTCTCAAGCTTTGATGGTATTGCAATTGGGTGTTTGACTGCACTGATTGCTCAAAACTATTCAGGTATATTGCCCAATAAAAATATCATGATCGGGATCGTATCAGTACTGATGATCATTTTATATTTTTATGCACCGATTAAAGCCGTGAGCACATGGGGAGTTAGTGTATTTGCATTGCTTTCAGCCATTTTAATTTTTTGTTTTGCACAAAACCCAACAGCACAAACTTCATCTATTTTTTCTAAAATCATGGTGTGGATCGGGCAGCGTAGTTATGAAATGTATTTGTTTCATTTGATTGTTTTGGGTTTATTTAAAGTGCTGTATTTCCCAAAAGAAACTTTGCCTATTGAAAAATTAATGTTGTTGCCAGTGTATTTTATTTTGGTCTTTATTTTGAGTTGGGCGATTGAAAAATATTATTCTACGCCTTTAAATAGGAAAATTCGTCAGCGTTTTATACGCTCAAACAGCTAGACAATAAGTTTAGATTGATGTGAAAATAGATCGTTTAGAAGAAAAACCAAATCTATAGACAAAAATAAACCGACGATTCGAGTGATGAATAAATCGTCGGTTAAAATACTTCGCTCAATTTGATTTAGGCTGCTGTTCCAAATCAATTGTAGAAGCATGAGTTTATAGGTCTCATGGGAGTTAAGGTTACCGAGTCAAATCTGCGGATGCCGGTGCAAATTATTCACGGTTGCTGCAACCTTATACTTATATAACGACAGTTATTTTGATTTGGTTGACAAGAAAATTAAAAAAAATTAAAAATTTTTCCTATAATGTATTTTTAAGTTGTGGAAATACTGCTATGGCATCGCTAAGTAAATATTTTTTATGGTTTTTTTTAATTTGTTTAGTGTTGACAATGCTGGTGGGTGTTTTAGTCGCTTTATTACCGAGTCAAATCGCAGGTGTTTTAACTGCATTACCTTATTTAATTTCTATGATTGTGGTTTTACATTTATTTTTAAAACAACAAAAACGTGCACCGAGCAAAGCTGAGCAGAAAAAATTTTCGATTGGTTTTAGTTTAATTTTCTGGATTTATAATTTTATCGGGATATTGATTGGTGTGATGGTTTTTGCACGTCATGATGCTGATGTTTGGCAGAATTTCTTAATGTATATGCAAAGCCCACAATTTTTAATGATTTCTGCCATGATGTTGTTGATGTTGGCTGTGCCATTATTTCTTATTACCTATTGGTTTTATGGCAAGCAAGCACAGCGTATGGCAGCGAAAATGTTTATCAATCAATAAGCTTCTATTTTTGAGAATGTTTAAAAATTATGCTTGAATGGGATGAAGAAAAATAACAGAGCATTTCATTGATGTTAAGTCAGATCGAACATAAAAATATTTTACTCACAGGCGCAAGCGGTTTTATTGGTACGCACTTGATCAAATACTTACTTGCGCATGGTTTTAATGTGATTGCTTATTCTCGACAAAAACGAACTTCACAAAATGTAAAGCTAAGATGGATTGAAAATTTTACTGAACTTGAAAATATACAGATTGATTATGTGGTGAATTTAACTGGGGAAAGTATTGGTGAAGGGCGCTGGACAGAGAAAAGAAAACAACACTTGATTGAAAGTCGTGTTAAAACGACGCAACAACTGTATCAGGCTTTACAAAATTATCAGATTCAACCTCAGTGTATTGTGTCAGGTTCTGCAATTGGTTATTACGGAATAGATCCTACAGAACAATGGCAAAATAAATGTGATGAAAATGCGCCATCACAAGCTATTTTTATGTCTGAACTTTGCCAAAAATGGGAAGCAGAAGCTTTGGCAGATCTCACCCAAAATACCAAAATCATACGTTTAGGTGTGGTTTTCGGGCAGGGTGGTGGCATTTTGCCACAAATGTTATTACCCATTAAAATGGGTTTGATTGGACGTATTGGCTCAGGTCGGCAACCAATGACTTGGATACATGTTGATGATGTGATTCAGGCGATTCTGTTTTTATTTCAAAGCACATCAGATCAGAAAATTTATAATGTAGTTGCACCTGATCATATTGTTCAAATGCAATTTGTAAATGTTGCAGGCAAAGTACTCAAACGTAAACCATTTTTACCATTACCGAGTTTTGTAATGCGCTTAATGATGGGTGAACAATCGCAATTGGTGTTAAATGGTCAGTATGTTCAGCCCAAAGCTTTGCTTGCTGAGGGCTTTGATTTTCAATATGTAGATTTGGAAAGTGCTTTAAGGCAGATTACACAACATTTGCCCAATTAAATTCTAGGCAATGTTCTAATGCTGATCAGTTAAGCAAAATTATTGGAAAAAATTCCTAAAATCTCCCCTCTTGCGTAGTCTAGCTACTCATCTTTGAAAAAGAGGGGAACTTCTTGCAACTAAAATGATTTTTAGTAATCTTGCCTAGCTGAGCTACTCATCCCTCCTTTGAAAAAGGTGAGGAACATGTTCCGCAAGGGGGAGGATTAAAAAACCTTAACTGGCTAGCATTAAGGCAATGTTCTGCTTTCAGCTAGGTTTTAAACGTTCCGTTGAATAAGCTGTTGCATCCACCAAAGTCTTTTGTTTAAGCATGAGTTGACGAAGTAATTGTGCAGAAGCAGGTCCCATACACAGACCATTACGGTAATGCCCAAAATTTGCCCAAAGATTTTCGATTTCAGGCATTTGCCCAATATAAGGAATCCCCGTTGGTGAGCTCGGACGTAATCCTGCCCATTGTTTGACGATCGGGAAATTCGCCAATTCAGGTACCATTTCGGTACAGGCTTTATAAATATTTTGCTGTGTTTGTACACTTGGGCGCTGATCAAAACCAAGATGATTCATACTCGAACCGCAGACTACATGACCATCCATACGCGGAATGAGGTACATGACATTGTTCATGCACATGGTGGGGAGCCAATTTTCAGGGGTTTTGAACAAGAGCATTTGACCTTGTACAGGCTCGACAGGAATTGACAATTGCAGCTGTTCAGACCAGCAGTTCGACCAAGCCCCCGTTGTAATCACAAATTGATCAGCTTCAAAATATTGTCCACTTGAAGTTTGAATGGATTGGATTTGGTTATTTTGAAGCTTAAATTTTTCAATCCATGTATTTTCCAAAACTTGGACTTTGGGATGTTGTTTTAAATAGCGAATTAACGATTTGAGTAAGCGTGGATTGCGCACATTTGCCAATTGCGGAAAATAAATTGCGTGTTGAAATTGTTCCGAAATATGTGGATTGACTTGTTCGAGGGCTTCTCGTTCTAAGTATTCACAATGTTGCATCGGCTCATTGTATTGATCTTTGTAATTGAGCCCAATTTCAAAATCAGTCTCATCAAAAATCAGCATACCTGTGTTATGGATTTCAAAATCTATCCCTGTTTCAGGTTTTAGTTTTTCATTCCATTGTTGATACAGTTGTTTGCCATATTGTGCCAAGTGATTGACTTCACGTGGGTAACGCCACGGATACATTGGGGACAAAATGCCACCGCCTGCCCATGAGGCAGCATGTCCTGCTTGTTGTTGGTCAAATATAGTGACTGAACAACCTTGTTCGACGAGTTCAAGGGCTGTGAGTAAGCCGCTGACGCCAGCTCCGATGATTGCGATGTGCATGGTGTGCTTTGTACCGAATTTAACTTACTCATCCCTTTAGGTTTCTAACATGAGTTAGTTCATTATTTTTTTAATCCACCCCTTGCGAAGCAATGCTTCTCACCTTTAAAAAAGAGGGAGCTTTCAATACTAAATTTACTTAGTTTTGTGGAATTCCCCCTCTTTTTCAAAGAGGGGTTAGGGGAGATTTTTAAAATTTATTAAAGGGATAAAAGTAATGGATTTGAAAGAAGAAATTACTACTTCATCTCTTTTAATTTACGTGCTGCTTCTTCTGCAAAATAAGTCCAGATCCCATCTGCACCTGCACGGCGGAAGCACATGAGTGATTCCATGATCACGCTGTCAGATAACCAACCATTTTGGATCGCCGCAGCCAACATCGCGTATTCGCCACTGACTTGGTACACAAATGTTGGAACGCCAAAGGTATCTTTGACTTCACGGACTACATCCAAATAAGGCATACCTGGTTTGACGATGACCATGTCCGCACCTTCTTGAATATCAAGGGCGATTTCATGTAGTGCTTCAGCACGGTTGCCAACATCCATTTGGTAATTGTATTTATTACCGCCTTTAAGGTTGGAAGAAGAACCTACAGCATCACGGAAAGGACCATAGAAGCTAGATGCATATTTCGCTGAATACGCCATAATATTGGTATAGATATGACCATTGCTTTCTAGAGCTTGGCGAATCGCACCGATACGACCATCCATCATATCACTTGGTGCAACCACATCTGCACCTGCTTCAGCATGGCTTAAAGCTTGTTTGATGAGGCATTGTACAGTTTCATCGTTCAGCACATAGCCTGTTTCATCAATGATGCCATCTTGACCATGTGTGGTATATGGGTCGAGTGCGCCATCAGTAATCAATACCATTTCTGGTAATTCTTTTTTCAAAAGACGTAAAGTATTTTGTACTAAACCATCTTCATGCCAAGCAGCTTCAGCGGTTAAACTTTTATCTTCTTGAGGAGTCACTGGAAATAACGCAAGTTTAGATACACCCAGTTCAAGTAGTGTTTCTGCTTTTTTCAACAATAAATCAGCAGACAAACGCTGTACCTTTGGCATACTAGGCACATCTTGAGTTTGATTTTGCCCTGGCAATACAAATACTGGATAAATGAGATGGTCTGCTGTGAGTTGTGTCTCTCTAACCATTGCACGAAGCTTATCGTTTTTACGGATACGGCGCATGCGAGTGGCTGGAAAAGCAGGACGATTGAACGTATAAGTCATAACAATCTCGATATTCAGTATTAAACTAAGTCACTCATTGTAGCCCTTTCATCTCATTTTTGGCAAAAAGCTGAAAGTTTTTCTCTGTATTGGTTTTTAAATTATGACAACTGATTCTCCCAAAGCTGATTCAAATAAAAGTGAATCACAAAAAAAATGGACAGGTAATTTGCATTTAGGTAGTAAAGCAAATTTAGAAGTTGTCCTTGGTCAACTCACCAAAGCCTTTAATACTTCACCTTATTTTTCTCATAATGCGATGCAAATGCGTGTGGTGGATGATGAAATTGAAGGTTATATCGAAATGAAACCGTTTTTGATTGGCAATGTTGCTTTTCAAATTTTACATGGTGGTGTTGCTGCAACCTTGCTGGACAGTATCGGTGGTATTGTGGCAATGGGGGAGCTGTACAAAAAAGCTGAACCTGATCAATTGGCAGATACTTTGAAAAAAGTATCACGTTTGGCGACAGTTGATATGCGTGTGGACTATTTAGCTCCAGGTCGTGGTCAGTATTTTATTGCTAAAGCAGAAACTTTACGTATGGGACGTAAGGGCTGCACTATGCGTATGACGATGGTCAATGATGAGGGTAAGGCGATTGCGACAGCAATTGCATCTTATGCCTATTGATCTATCTGCATAAATGTACTCAGCGGTACATTTTGTATTATTTATGTCAATAGAAGTCATTAAAATGAACATTTTGGTGACTTCTTTTCTTAATAAAATAAGATTAAAATCAATAACATTATTCAAAAAATAGAGATAAACTCTAGAGTTATATTTTTATTCTCATCATATGATTTTTATCTGTAAAATTAACCATCAAAATTTAAAGAAATTGACCTATCCAACTGTATCAAAATTGCATGAATGATTTGGCTGTATTTTTACTTATACATTCATGGACTTTGATGGCTTGGGTGAGTTGAAAAGTTAGGAAAATGCGATGACTGATGCGCAAAACCCCCATGCTTCTTCAAACGATGTAAATGAAGCGCGAGCTGATGTAGAAGCCAAAAAAAAACGTAAAAAGGCATTAAAAATTTTTGCCCTCCTCATTATTGTTGTTGCAATTTTATATGCCATTTGGGTGTTATTCTTTGGCAATACTGTTGAAACAGATAATGCTTATGTTGGCGCTGAAACTGCTGAAATTACTTCAATGGTTAGCGGTCAGGTGGAAAAAGTTCTGGTCAGTGATACACAGCAAGTCAAAAAAGGTGAGGTCTTGGCTGTCATTGACAATCGTGATGCCAAAATTGCCTTAGCGCAAGCGGAAGCTCAATTAGCGAAAGCCAAACGTCAATATACACAAAGCTCAGCGAATAGTAGTTCTTTATCTTCACAGATTTTGATTAGTGCTGATGATATTAACAGCGCTAAAGCACAAGTGGCACAAGCTGAAGTTGCTTTGCAACAAGCTAAACAGGAATTTGCACGCCGTCAGCAGTTGAGTGCTTCAGGTGCAATTTCCAAAGAAGAATTTACCAAATCACAAAGTGCTCTAGACAATGCCAAAGCCAGTGTCGATGTGGCAAAAGCGGCATTGGCACAAACTGAATCAAAACGTAAAGCTGCACAAAGTAACTTAGATGCCAATGAAGCTTTGATTCGTGGTACTTCGGAAAGTTCAACACCTGATGTTTTGGTGGCTCAAGCCAAATTGGATCAAGCACTTTTAGATTTACAACGTACTGAAATTAAAGCACCTTTAGATGGGGTGATTGCTCGCCGTAGTATTCAAGTTGGGCAGCGTGTGACCGCAGGTTCAAGCCTGATGAAAATTGTCCCAATTTCAGCGCTTTATGTCGATGCCAATTTTAAAGAAAGCCAATTGAAAGATGTTAAAGTTGGGCAGAAAGCGACATTAACTTCAGATTTATATGGAAAAAAAGTTGAATATCACGGTACTGTGATTGGTTTTTCAGGTGGAACAGGTTCGGCATTTGCTTTAATTCCTGCACAAAATGCAACAGGGAATTGGATCAAAGTCGTGCAACGTTTGCCTGTACGTATTCAACTTGATCCAAAAGAATTGGCTAAACACCCTTTACGTGTTGGCTTGTCGATGAATGCTGAGGTTGATACCTCATCAGCGAAGTAATCGCTTATGAATACAGCAACTTTTTCAGGCGAGTTGAAAGGTGGGCGCTTACTTTTAGCTGCATTTTTCTTAGCTCTTGCTAATTTTATGGTCGTGTTAGACATGACCATTGCCAACGTCTCTGTGCCACACATTACAGGAAGTTTGGCTGTTTCTAGTACACAAGGAACATGGGTGATTACCTCCTATGCAGTGGCTGAGGCAATTTGTGTGCCACTCACAGGATGGCTGGTTGGACGTTTTGGTGCGGTTCGTGTATTTACCGTGTGTTTGATTGGTTTTACCACATTTTCCATTTTATGTGGTTTATCCAATAGTTTGGCAATGTTGGTGATCTGTCGTATCGGGCAAGGTTTGTTTGGTGGTCCGATCATGCCACTGAGTCAAACTTTGTTGATGCATATTTTCCCACCTGAAAAGCATTCGCAAGCAATGGGCATGTGGGCAATGACTACAGTGGTGGGTCCAATTTTAGGACCTATTCTTGGTGGTACGATCAGTGATAACTTTTCATGGCATTGGATTTTCTTTATTAATATTCCTGTTGGAATACTGTGCGCAGTAGGTGTAATGCGTTTGTTGAAAACGGCTGAAACCCCGATTAATAAACTACCAATTGATACCATTGGTTTAACTTTACTGGTGGTTTGGATTGGTGCGTTACAGCTAATCCTTGATTTGGGACATGAACGAGATTGGTTCAATAGTACCTTGATTTGTATTCTCGCTGTGATTTTGGTGATTGGATTTATTGCCTTTTTCATTTGGGAATATTATGAAAAGCATCCAATCGTAAATATCCAAATCTTCCGCTATCGAGGATTTACCATTGCCACAACTTCTTTGGCATTTGCCTTTGCAGCATTCTTTGGCAGTATTGTCCTGATCCCGCAATGGTTGCAGATTAACTTGGGTTATACAGCTTCGTGGGCGGGTTATCTGACTGCAACAATGGGCTTTGGAAGTCTGATGATGTCACCAATTGTGGCGAAAATGGCAACCAAGTATGACCCAAGAGCATTGTCGAGCTTTGGTCTGATGATTTTAGGTTGTGTGACGTTAATGCGCTCATTTTGGACGAGTGATGCTGACTTTATGGCATTGGCATTGCCACAGATTATTCAAGGTTTTGCCGTTCCATTCTTTTTTATTCCTTTATCCAATATCGCTTTGGGGGTGGTACGACCTGATGAAGTGGCTTCGGCAGCAGGTTTGATGAACTTTATGAGAACTATGGCAGGGGCAATCGGTGCATCTGTTGCGGTAACCATTTGGGATGATCATACCAAGCTTGCTCGCAGTGAAATCGTCTCAAGCATGCATGTTGAAGAAACGCAGCGCAATTTGGTCAATAGTGGTTTTAGTCCTGAAATGGCATTAGGAACAATTTCTAACTTAGTTGATAAAGAAGCATTGACGGTTTCAGTCAATCATGTGTTTCTGATTTTTGCCATGATTTTCATTTTTGCAGGATTGATCATTTGGCTGTGCCCTAAGCCAAAAAATACTGTTGGACCTGGTGCAGCCCATTAATTCTGTTCGGATTATTTTTGATGAAATTCAAGCCTACTGTAAAGTGGGCTTTTTATTTTCT
>NZ_LQXQ01000030.1 GCF_003268395.1 Acinetobacter sp. CFCC 10889
AAAGCGTCAAGCGTTTGGTCGAAATCACCAAGAATGCGCCGTTTGTTCCTGATGTTGATATTTCTAAGTGTTGTGGGACGTGTGTAGTAGGATAGTTTCAAATTTTTTTGCCCACTATTCTTGATGAATCTTGATGGATGGTGAATTATGGCAAGGCTTAAAAAAGCTGAAAAAATCTTTATAGTACGGTCACTTGCACAGTTTATGACCCCCACAGAAGTGGCGAAGGACATCAAGAAAAATTTCAACCTCGATGTTACACCACAACAAGTTGAGTATTACGACCCAACTAAGGTGGCTGGAGCTAAATTACAGCAAGAATTTGTAGATCTATTTAATGAGGCTCGTAAGGAATATTTAGCCCAGCCTTTGCACAACATCATTGGTGCAAATGACATTGTTCAATTACAAATCTTGAGTGATCTTTTGGTGTCAAAGAAAGGCAATACCATTTTGGCCATAAAACTCATTGATCAGATTCAGAAGATTATGAAAGGTCATTACGAGAAGAAAATAGAGATCTATGGGAAAGATGGTGGACCAATAAAAACCGAGAATGAGCAAAAACAATCTCTACCAAAATACACACCTGAAGAAATAGCGAATCTCACACCAACTGAGCTTTCACGTTTAGCAATTACAGGCAAGTTATGACATACGCATTAGATGAAATCGCCCCGCTTATCAAAGCGTGGACGATTAATACACGCTTGCCTGAAGTTGTTGCGGAGATGACACGCCGTTATTACTACAAAGCAGTTATAGAACAGAACGAGGCAAGCATTCAGGCAGAAATATATAAATGCAAAACCGATCCAATACATTGGTTTAATAATTGGATATGGACATACGATCCACGTGGTATGGCATTTGGTCTACCTGCAAACATTCCGTTTGTACTGCGCCCTAAGCAAGTTGAGTTGGTTGATTGGTTATTGGAGCGTGAGAACACCCAAACCCATGGCTTAATTGAAAAAAGCCGTGATGAGGGGATGTCTTACGTTGTTTTAGGTTTCTTCCTGCATCGCTGGTTGTTTGTCGAAGGCTTTGCAGGCGGTGTGGGAAGTCGTAAAGAAGAACTTGTAGATAAAAAGGGAGATCCTAAAACCCTATTTCATAAGTTCCGTGACATGTTCTCAAAAATGCCTGATTGGATGAAGCCTAAAAAGTTTGTCGAAAAAGTTCATGACAACTATATGCGAATCATCAACCCGGACAATGGTGCAACCATCACAGGTGAGTCTGGCGATAACATTGGTCGTGGTGGACGTACCACAATGTACTTTCTTGATGAATGGGCATTCGTAGAACATCAAGAAGCAGTAGATGCAGCAATATCACAGAATACCAACGTGCATATTAAGGGTTCTACACCCAATGGTATTGGTGATCGATTCTACCGAGACCGTTTCAGTGGTCGCTATTCTATTTTTACTATGCCTTGGCGTGCTAATCCTGATAAGAATTGGCGAGTTGAGCTACATGGAAAATTGATTCATCCATGGTATGAAAAGCAAATCGCAACTTTGGATGATGTGGTTTTAGCACAAGAGGTCGATATTAATTATGCTGCATCTGTAGAAGGCGTGTTGATTCCAAGTGCTTGGGTTCAAGCCGCAATTGATGCTCATATTAAACTTAAAATTCAACCATCGGGCGAACGCATAGGTGGTCTCGATGTTGCAGATGAAGGTAAAGATAAGAATTCATTTGCTGATCGTCACGGTATTGTCTTGCAGTATTTAGTTACATGGTCAGGTGTTGGGGATGACATATTTGGAACTACGCAAAAAGCCATTGATATTAGTCTTGAGCGTAATTTAGATCATTTTCTTTACGATGCTGATGGGTTGGGAGCTGGATGTCGAGGCGATGCGCGTGTGATTAATGAGCTAAATCAAGAAAAAGGCATTCCTGAGGTTGATGTGGATCCATTTAGGGGTTCAGGTTCTGTATTTGAGCCAGATGAAGAAATGGTTGAAGCGCGAAAGAATATTGATTTCTTTGCAAACTTGAAAGCGCAAGCATGGTGGTCACTCCGTTTACGATTCCAAAACACATATCGTGCGCTGAAGGGGATGGAGTTTGATTCTGATTCGATTATTTCATTGTCCAGTGAAGATCTACCAAAGGCTGAATTAGAAGCCTTAACAACTGAACTGTCACAACCTACATACACAAAAAATGGTGCAGGTAAGATTCTAGTCAATAAACAACCTGATGGTGCCTCATCTCCAAACCGAGCAGACAGCGTAATGATTTGCTTTAGTGGTGTTCAGGGGCGCAAAGGTCTTAAACCTGCAGGTGCGGGTGGTCGAGTTTTCTAATTCATAGGTAAATACATGGCAAAGTCAAATAAAGACAAAGCGTCAAAAAAGGCTTTGTCTCAAGGGAGCTTATACTCTCAAGAAGCCGTTACACGGTTTTTGGTGAATTTTGGTCGTCAACCTGACACAGATGAGGTTTTAAGAAAGGCAGGTATTCAGCGGCATAAACTCAAAGTCATCATGGATGATGAAGAGATTGCACAAACAATCGAAACACGATTAGATGCATTGCTTGCTGAGCCAATTCGAATCGAGCCAAATAACACCCCTGAAGCAGCACATATCTTAAAAGAATTACTGGAATGGTATTTTGAAATTGCATCATGTTGCTTTGGTGCACTTTTGCTTGGTTATTCTGTGCAAGAGGCGGTATATGAAATCAAGAAAGAGGGATATATCGGATTTGAGTGGATTGGTGAAAAACCAATGCAGTGGTTTGAGCCAAAAAATGACGGGCGCTTAATCTATCGGCAAGAAGGTACTGTTGATGAGAGAGAGGTTGATCAAACTTTCAAGTTTTTCCTTACACGCCGTAAAGCGAGTTATGAGCAGCCGTATGGAAAAGCATTGTTGGCCACTTTGTATTGGTTGTTCTTTTTTAAGCAAAATGGTTTTAAATTTTGGGCTAAATTTTTAGAGCGGTTTGGCACACCAATTTTACTAGGCAAAGTCAAAAGCAAAAACACAACGACTGACGACATGAATAACGCATTATTGAACGCTCATGCGCAAAGCGTCCTATCGATTGATGGTGCGGATGATGTTCAAATACTCTCAACACCAGGTAGTGGCACAGCTGGTTCTTCATTTGAATCATTCAATAATCAATTGCTACGCCAGATTCAAAAAGTTGTTTTAGGACAAACCTTAACAAGTGGGACTGATGGCACAGGAAGTCGTGCATTGGGTCAAGTGCATGAAAATGTTCGACGTGACAAATTGAAATCTGATATGCGCTTAATCACGCCAACATTGCAGGCGATTGTTAATGCTCTCTGTAAGCTAAATAATTGGGGTGACCACAAAGTAATATTGGGTGAGGAGTCTAAGCCGCTTAATAAAGAGCAGGCTGAGCGTGATGTGCACTTGAAGAATGCAGGCGCAAACCTCACACCACAATACTTCCAACGTGAATATGGCTTGCAAGATGGTGACATTGCTGAACCTGCGCAGATACCACAAACACAATTCCACGCATTACCTAAAAATGCTTTTGGCTTTAAAGCGCAAACTCAAAATCTAAAGCCTGAACAGGTAGAACTTGAGCAACTTGCAACTGATCAGCCTAAAGTTTTGCTGAATGAAGATGACTTAAAGCAGATTGTCGCTGACTCCAAAGACACAAATGATTTAACAACCAAGCTTTATTCGGCTACCAAGGGTGCATCTGTGGATGAGTTTGAAATCATCATGTCAAAAGCCTTGTTTATGGCAGATGTAATGGGGTATGTGCACGCACAGCAAGGGAAATAAACATGGTCGATTATGTTGAAGCGCTACGCTATGCACGTGGTCGCAATGTTGTGTTGCCTGATGATTTTTACCTACTTGATTTAAAGTCTCGTCATTATGCAGCGACCGTAAGTCGATTAGCTTCAATTGATCAAATCAAGACTGTACTTGAGCTTGTCAATAAATCACTCGAAAGTGGTAGTACTTTTGCAGATTTCAAAAAGCAGATTGAATTGGAGGGTATTGAGCTTTCCGAACATCATCTTGCAAATATTTATCGTACCAATATGCAAATGGCGTATGCACACGGTCAATGGGAGCAACAACAGGGAAATAAGGAATCTCGACCTTATTTGATGTATAGCGCTATCAATGATAGTCGAACACGTCCAACACATTTGGCTCTAGATCGAATCATTAGACATATTGATGATGATTTCTGGAAGACACACTATCCGCCAATTGATTTCATGTGTCGTTGTGGTGTTTCTGCTTTGACTGAAAAGCAAGCTCAAAAGCAAGGCATTACGCCAGATGATAAGTTGCCAAATGTTGAGCGTAAATCAGGTTGGAGCTTTAACCCTGCGACTTATGGAAAGCATTTAAATGAAGTGCTTGAACGAAAAATAGTAGATAACCTAATCGACATCCCGTATTCAACTGAAATTCTTGAGATTAAAAGTAAAGCTTTACTTGAGCATGAAGTTGAAAAGGCGATTGTTGATTCACTAAAGCCGCTTGATCAAGCCAATCGCAAAGTGTTGGATGATTTTATGGAAGGTGTGGCGAGTAAAAGCAAAGATATTGCGCCGTCTGCAGCTCGTTTTGTGGTTGAGCTTACAACTGAAGATGAAACGCTCACAGATCTACTGCGTGATTCAGTGCAGAAAAAAGACATTGATTTGAAGTCTAAATCTATTGTTGATTGGATGATGGATTCTTTTAAGTCGATGTTTGGTTTTGCAAAGAATCTAAAGAATAAACTTACAGGCAATAACCTGAAAGGATTTGATTCATTTAATTTGCAAAAGGGTAATGTCATTGGCATTCAAACACCAACACTGTTTAAAACAGCGGAGCAGGCAGGCAGAAATATCACGATTTTGGATATGAAAGGTCATGCAATTGATTTGTCTAAAATTAATGGTCTGAATGGCTCACTGCTTGCACCTGATTTAAATCTTGAAGTGGTGAGTGTGACTGATACAGATATTGTGTTGAAACGCACTGATGAAGTTGCAAAGCGGTTGTTTGTGGCGAATGGTGAATTAAGTGAGGTGGTTTGTGGTAGTCAAATGTAATTCATGTCGCCATGGTTTTAATGGACGCAATGGCAACGGTTACAACCCTTGTGGTTGCGCCGTGTATGTAAAACCTATGAGCGAGGCTGAGATAGCTGAAGCGAAAGTCAAATTTAGAAAAACTATGGATCAAGATCTACTAGACAATCCACTGTATTCAAAAAGAATTCAGATTGAACCAAAACCTGAATTTGTTGTGCCGCCACGCCTGTTTATTATTCCTGAGCACAATCAAAAGTTTCGATATATTCCTTCATTTTATCAGCGAGCATCGTTTATTTTCTCGCTTGGTTTAGTAATAGGTATTTTGCTAGGAAAGGTGCTATGACTGACTGGGATGTAATGCAAAGCGGATATCAAGATAGTGATATATATCCAAGTGTGTGGGATGAAATTAGATACCACATGTTGTTAATGCGACATGCTATTAAATGTATCCAAAAAGACGAAGAAATTAAATTTGAAGCCACCTTAACAGGTGGTTTTTTTATTGGAGCATGAAAAATGCCAGAAGATGAAAAGCCCAATCAGTACTGTTTTCAGCTCGGGCAACTGAGTATTGATAATGCTGAAGACGGCAAGAAAAAACGTACTTTTTCAGGTGTTGCCTACAGTGGTGAACCCATCACAGATCATTGGTATTGGGATCGAATCATTTTTGATTTGGATTCAATGGAATTAAAAGGTCGTATTCCTGCACTGCTCGAACATTCACCACGACAGCGTGCCGGTGCGATCAATACCCATTCTATTGATCATCAAACAGGTTTAACCGTTTCAGGTGACTTGATGAGTAACGAGTTCGGGACTCAGGTTGCACAAGATTCTGATGATGGTTTTCCATGGCAGATGTCTGTGCGAATTGAGCCTAAGGCAGTCGAAGAAATTCAAGCAGGTGCATCTGTCTCAGTGAATGGAAAGATGCATCAAGGACCTATCACCGTGTTCCGTGGTGGTCGTATTCGTGAAGTGTCATTTTGTGCATTGGGTGCAGATGACAATACCAACGCTGTGGCAGCAAGCCACACCCCTAAAACTAATTTTAATCAAGAGGACACAGACGTGACCGAACTCGAACAAGCAAAAGCTCGCATTACGGAGCTAGAAGGTAAAAATACAAATCTTGAAAAAGATATCCAAAAGTTCAAAGCAGATAAGCGTGAGGAAGGCATTAAATCACTTGAAACTGCACTGAATAAACAATTTAGCGCAGAAGAAAAAGCATCCTATACCAATATGGATGATTCATCTTTTGCATTCATGTCGCAACAAATGAAGCAGTTTGCGGGTGGGCAGCCTGCACCTGCACCACAGCAAAACAATGCAGTGCCACCGCATTTGGCGCACTTGTTCCAACATCAAGCAACAGGTGGACAAGGTGGCGGGCAACAGGGTGGTGAAGATAAACACCAATTTACAACAGGTGCTCAAGCATTTGCAGCGCAAAACAAGGGAGCTTAATCCATGGGTAATACAACATACTTAGGCACAGTAACTCGCGAGACACGCTTATTTAATTTAGATGTTTCCAAGCTGCGCCGTGCGAATGCCAAAGTTACAACCGCAAAGGCATATAAAGCAGGTGATCTATTAACACTATCTGAAGCCAATGTAGTTGATCATGCGCTTGATGAAAAAACATGGAATGTTGTGTGTGGTCAAGATGTAACAGCTGCTCAGGCAACCAAAATGGCAGCAGACGGGATAGAAATCCCAATTTATTTTGGTGGCGTGTTCAGTATTGAAGCGATCTGTTTAGCAGGTGTGTATTTAGACACTGCTAAATATGATGCAGCACGCGCCAAAGCAACCCTAAACCATATTGAATTCTCAAAAGTATAAGGATCTAAATTAATGGCTCAATCATTTATTATTGATGGTGCACCACTCGAATTACTCGATGTAGGTGAGTTGGCGTTGATTCACTCAAACTATAAACCAATGAGCACTTGGATTTTAGAAAAGTTTTATCCAAATCGCCCTGCATTTGATCGTGATGAAGTCCCACTGGCTGAACTCAATACAGTCCATGATCTTGCCCCATTGGTCTCACCACAACAACCTGGTAAACCATTTGACACTAAACGCGCTGCAAAAGTTGATTTTGTTAAACCTGCATACTACAAACCTAAAAATATGGTTACTGCTGCAACGTCATTTGATGAAGCTTTAATGGAGCGTTTGCGTACTGCAGGTATTATCTCAACAGGTAGTCAAAAATTATCTGATCAAGAGAAAATGATCATTGCTCAAATTGCGGTAATGAAGCGCAACCATGATGCGATTGATAACTCAATTTTACTGATGGCGACAGAGTTATTGTTAAATGGTAAGTATCTGCTTCAGTCAGATGACTATGAGTACAACATGGTTGATTATGAGCGTGACGCATCTTTGACATTTACGCCTGCAACCCCATGGAACCAACCTGGTGCAAAACCAGTTTCAGATATGGAGTTGATCGAAAAGCTACTACTTGATGCAAATGGTGGAAGCTCGAAAGCTTATTTGATGTCGGGCAAAGTTTGGGCTGCGTTATTTGCAAATGAAGAGTTCAAAGAATGTTTCATTAAGCCTTATGCAGGTATTGCCGTGCCATATAAACCAAGCCTAAATGTTCAAGAGGATGCTTCTTTCAAGGGGTATATTGATGACAAAGAAATTTGGGTTTATGACGGCACCTATCGCTTGAAATCAGGCGTTAAGCGTTTTATTCCTGATGATTATTTTGGTGCTATCTCGGACTTAAATGGCTCTATTGCTCAGTGTAAAATTAAAAACACATTAGCAAATGGCGCTGTACAGAAATACTTTGACCGCCAATGGTATAACGAAGATCCAAGCGGTATTTTCTTAATGACCGAATCTGCCCCACTTGCTGTGCCATCAAATAAAAATGGTGTGTGCGGTGGTACGGGCTTTATTGTGTAAGGGGTAAAAATGCCAAAGTATATTGCGCAACAATCCATCGGGCATTTTATGCCAGGTGATGAAATTAAGGGCTTGAGTGATGAACGCATTCAAGCCCTTTTAGTATCTGGTGCTATCGCAGAGCCGAAAGAGCCAGAGCTTGAAAAGGATGATGGTTCAGCAGCTCAGATTGCGAGCTTAACCACTGAGAATGCTGAGCTGAAAGCCAAAGTGACAGAACTTGAAAAGTCGCTTGCAGCATCCGAAAAGAAACTCGCTGCTGAAATTAAAAAGACAGCAGCACCTGAAAAATAGGTGATCTATGTACGCGGATCGTAATGATATGGTCCTGCGTTTCAGTGAATATGAAATTGCCAATCTTGAAAGCACCTTAGGCGGAGTTGAATCAATCAATTCTGCTATTCAGGATGCATCGGATATAGCGGATGGCTATGTGGGAGTGAAATATCCCATCCCATTACCTGAAGTTCCCAAGAATCTGAAAATTATCATTTGTGATATTGCTCGCTACTTTCTCTGGAAAAATGAAGCAAGTGAAGAAGCACGTAAACGCTATGAGGATGCAATCGCATTTCTAAAGCGTGTTGCAGATGGTAAGGCAATTTTAACAATCAAGATCACTGATTCGACAGGTCAAGAAGAAGTCGTGAAAGCAGATACATCACCCGCAACCATGCCGATTGGCACAACGTATCGAGGTGGCGTGTTTGCTGATGCTGTTTTGGATATGATGCCAAACATTAAGTGAGGTCTTATGGTTGATGCTATTCAGATGCATGGACAAGATAAGCTTATTGAGTTTATGCGCCGTGTTGAGAAACAAGTTGAAGATCCATCTGATCTTTGGCGTGATATTGGCGATATTCTTGTTCATAACACACAACAACGTATTCAAACAGGAATTGGCACAGATGATAAGCCATGGCAAAAGTCATGGCGTGCTCAAGTGCAAGGAGGGCAAACGTTACGTGATACAGGACGTTTGCATAACTCAATACTTGTCAGAATTAGTGGCAACAAGATTGTTGTCGGAACCAATGTTGTTTATGCACCCCTTATGCATTTTGGTGGCACGATTAAGCCAAAGAATGGCACTTACTTGAAGTTTAAGACACCGCTTGGAGGCTGGGTTCAATTGAAGTCAGTCACGATTCCTGCACGTCCATTCCTTGGTATTTCAGTAGATGATTCACAAGAGATTTTATTTGAAATAGAGGAATATTTAAGGGAGGCATTAAATAGTGCTAAATGATTATTTCGCATTGGAAGATGAGATAAAAAAACGAATTGAAGGCGAAGTGCCCAACATTGGTGAAGTGCTCACCCCATTTTTTGTGGAAAGCCTATTTTCAATAAGCCCACAAAATACTGCTGTTGCGATAATTTATGTAGGTGATCGGGTTGGTGAAAGTGCAGCGAATGGGCGTGCTACAACAGTGCATCAGCAATGGCTAGTAGTCTTAATGATCTACGATCCAACAGCCCAATCAGGTCAAACATCCAATATTCGCAAGCTCGCAGACCCACACATTCGTAATATTTTAAATGCAATGCAGGGGTTTAGACCTAATCTTGTGGGGGTAACACCATTTGTACGTGTTTCTGCAGGTGTGAACTTTGCAGGCAAAGCAGGACGGGTGTATTTCCCATTTCTTTTTGAATCATCATTTAAAACATAGGTAAGCAATGAGTAAACAATACAAGGCTTTAAAGCCAATCGGTCGCTTTAAAAAAGGCGACTATGTCGGCGGCTTCACTGAAGCCGAAATTAAACATCATTTGGCAAAAGGCAATATTGAAGAAGTGGAAGCTAAGCCAACACTTAAAAAGGCAGCAGAGGTAAAAAATGTCGAATAAACCTGATTTAATCTCGCTACAAGGTGAGTTGTTTTTGGCAAAAATGGTGAATGGTGCACCTGCAGGTTTACGATCTGTTGGTAATGCGCCTGAATTAACATTAAGTATTACTTCTGAAAGTGTTGATCATTTTGAAAGTAAAACAGGTAATCGTGCCAAAGATGCAGTACTTCGCAAGCAAACAGGTGTTGAAATCAGTGGAACACTTGAAGAACTGAATAAAGAAAATATTGCGTTGGTTGTGAGTGGTAAATCAATTGAAGTTGCAAGTAGTCCAATTGTAGATGTATCGCTTGGAAGTGTTGAAAAAGATCTGATGATTGATCTTGGTCATCGCAACTTGAGTAATGTGACGTTTAAAGATGGCTCTGATGTTGCAATTCCAGATACAAAATATGAAGTGGATGAAGCATTTGGTACTGTGGTATTTAATGAAGCAATAACGGGTGCTGTAAAGTGGTCTGGTACAGCAGGTGCTGTGGATCGAGTCACGATTGCCAATAATCTTGGTGAAGAATACCGCTTCTTTTTCAAAGGAATCGACACATATTCAGGCGACAAAATCGCCGTGACATTGTGGCGAGTTGAATTCTCTCCTGAAACAGAGCTTGGCTTAATCAATGACGAATGGGGGAGTTGTGATATTTCAGGTGCATGTTTAGCTGATATCAGTAAAGCCAATGATGCTGAGTTAAGTATCTTTGGGCATATTGAGCGTTTCCGCATTTAAGCAATACAGGCACAAACGATGGCGCATTTAGCGTCTTTTTTTGTGCCTGTTTTTTAGTGTGAGTTTAACTTTAATCCTGATTAGAGCTTAACCAGACTTTATTTGATTCGTTAATTAAAGAATCAAACTTATAGTTTTATTAGTCCAAAGAAAAACCCTGATAGTTGGTCGCTATCAGGGTTTTGTATTTCAACTTACCGAGAAAAGCAAGAGGAAAGAAATCTATGCCTGAAATTATAGCAGTAATATTGCAAAAAGTAGAGGTTATCATGGAAAAATATGGTTTTTGGAAAGTAACGGGAGTTTTCTTGTTATCAATTATTTTGTGGCAACTTTCCAGTATTGTTAGTGCAGTTGCTAAATTGGTTGAAGTAATCAAATAGTAATTTTTACTCACATTACAAATGTGATTCAAATCAGTGCCACCTTCGGGTGGTTTTTTTATACCTAAAGAAAAACCCAATCCCAATATAAGTATAGAGGGTAAAATGAACACTAAAGATGCTGGTCGAGTTGCTGTAATTATGGCGTATGGTAAAGCGATTTCTCTTATTCTAGGAAGTCTTGCAGGATTAATTGTTGCTGTTGTGGGTTTGATTAAATTAACAATGGGAATGTAGTTCAAAATAGTGAGTAACATTAATGAATGATTTTTTTCTTGCTGAAAATAGAACATATAGTGTTGAAATTGATGAAGATAGCGCTGTGGTGGTTCGTCAATTTCTCGTTTGTGAATTAGATAAGATTGAGATCTTTGCAAATCAGATTCGTTTAGCTCTGAAAAAAGACTGGTGTACTGAAGACTTGCACCCACTTATCAATACAAATCAAATCGCCGTGATTATGTTGGTTAGTGAATTAACAACACTATCAAAAGATTTGGTCATTAAATTAAAAGAAGATTACCCAGACAAGCTTATTGAAATCTTTGAAATGCTTTTGGTTGTGAATAAAGCATACTTTGAGCAAGAGAATGCTAAAAAGCCGCAAGACAAAAAAGATAAAACAACATGGTTTGATTCGTTTCAGTTTCTCATTAGTAAAGGGCATCAGCATAAGGATATTTTAAACTACAGCTTTGGTGCATTTTTAGAATATTTAAAGGCTGCTCAACGTCATGAGCGCAACAGTATTCTAAGTCAAAGCTCTGCGATGCGAGTTGCTTATCATGCCGATAAAAAAGGCTTTAGCGGTTATACAAAAGAAGTGAGCAAAGACTAAAATGGCATTGCTCAAAATTTAACTTTTAGATACTCTTGTTTAAAAATAAGGGGGTATTTATGAAAAAGTTGTTTTTAGCGTGCCTATTGTGTGTTTCGACATTGGCTACTGCTACCGAAGTTCGTTCTATTCGTACATCAAATGATTTTGTTGAGATTGGGAACTCGCAAGCACAAGTGCAAAGTAAGCTTGGTCATCCAAGTAATGTACATCATTATGTGTTACGAGATCGTCAGGATCGCCCACGTGCTGCTACTGATTTGAGTTATAAAGTCGATAATGAAAATTATATTGTCACCATTGTAAATGGTAGTGTTTATAAAATCGAATGGGTGCGGTGATGAGGTATTTTGTTGGCGCTCTTGTAATTGTTGTATTGGTTGTGGGTTACTTTTTGAATAAGAGTAACAAAGAAGATGTTGAGCGATTAAAACAAGCAGAGATTACACATCAGCAAAAATTGGAAGCTGAAAAAGCAGCAATACGTAAGAATGAGCAAAAGGAAGCGCAAAAAGCTGAAACGGATTTAAAAATTAAAGCGTTGCAGAGCAAATACATGATGGATTACCTTGAGGCTAAAAAAGTAATCGAGTCTCAAAAGATGAATACTGAGGGTAGGAAATTTTATGCAAATCTAGCTAGCAGATGGAGTGATGCATTTAGGGTAGCTGGCTCAACATCTAGGGTTGCATTATCTCAACCTGTAAAAGATATGCAGCAGATTAAGCGTGACCTAGAAGCACGCCAACCAACCACCGATTGTGAGATAAAGTTAAAACAAGAGTTACTAAATTCTTATGATTATGCTATCGATGGTTTTTTGCAGTTTATGCAAAAAATGAAGGTATTTCAGACACATTTATAAGAATCAGTTCTAATTACCAAGGGAATGCTAATACATTAATTGATTACTGTTAATTTTTTATAAAGGGTGATAAAGGTGGCTAAAAAAGTAGCTCAACAAATGATGATGTGTAATTCTTGTGGAAGAAAAACACTCCATCAAAAGAATACAAAAGAAATAAGTTGGTTAATGCATTTAGTTTTAACTATTTTTACAGGTGGGTTGTGGTTAATTGTTTGGGTGTTGATTTTGATGTGGCATGCAATTGCAAAACCAGCCTCAGCTGCTGTTAATCGCTGGGTGTGTTCTCAGTGTGGTGATTAGCAATAAAAGCACCCTAGGGTGCTTTTTTTAACTCAGAGGAATCATCAAGCCAAAAAACATCTTCAAAATTTTCGCATACGCCTGCATTTTTGAGTTCGGTGTAGATCAAAAATGCTGTTTCAATGGTGATATTTTTACCTTTTTCAGCATTAAGTAGTGCGCCACTTACAACCTTTCCATTACTAATAAAGCCGCATCTTTTTGATAGCTCATAGATGGTCATACCAGCCTGTTCTCGCAAGTTAGTAATTTTATTATTCACAACCATTTTAAATACCTCTGAGTTAATAAGAAAAACTATATCATAAAAAAGTTGCAATATTTTTATTTATTAATAATTTTAAGTCTTGCAATATTTAAAATTATTAAATAAGATACATATATCAGGTTGAGGTTTGAATGTAACCTGAAACAACAAAGCCCTTGCGGGCTACCAACCAAATGCAAGGGCTTCTATCAACATTCTTAGAGAAAAATTGATATGTCAAATATAGCACAAATTAATGATATTGAAGTGTCGATCATTAACTTCAAATCCATTCCAGTTGTTACTAATGAAATGTTGGCTAATTTTTATGGTACGGATGCAAGTAATATTCGTAAAAACTACTCAAATAATAAGGCTCGTTTTATTGAGGGTAAGCACTTCTTCAAAATCGTTGGTCAGGAATTAAAGGACTTTATGA
Organism: Acinetobacter sp. CFCC 10889; assembly: GCF_003268395.1. GTDB lineage: Bacteria > Pseudomonadota > Gammaproteobacteria > Pseudomonadales > Moraxellaceae > Acinetobacter. Next base: position 13,674 of record NZ_LQXQ01000030.1, read on the forward strand.
CTAGCTTGAAGACAGTTACAAGTGATTTGCTCGTGAATAATGTTCACGCACAAATTTCAAGCAAAACTCGTGTTTTAACCCTCTGGACAGAGCGTGGTGCAGCACGACACGCCAAGATGCTTGATACTGATCAAGCATGGGATATCTTTGAACAATTAGAGGATTGCTACTTTCACCGCCAAGAGATTTTAGCTAAAACCCACAAATCGGAACGCACCGCTTTACACGATGCTCATACTATGCTTGTTGCTAAAACCAAGCATTTAAGTTCTAGTGATGCATGGAAGTTAATTCATCAGCGCTTTAATGTTGATGATATAGCGCTCATTCCATACGATGCGATTCCTGTCGCCGTGGAATATGTGCATCATTTGATTGCTTTATATAGTAATGCGGAGAAACAAAAATTCACTGATGCAGATATACAAAACATCCACGCCTTGGCAACTCACATGATTTGGGTACGAGAGTGGTGGCGTGTATATGGTGAATCAATTAAGAAATTAAACCCAACACTTTACAGTAGAGTGGTTGATCACTTTACAGATGGCTCAAGTCTCGCATGGCGGTTTGTGAAAGCTGATCAAAAGCAAAAATTGGAAAATTGTGTGAGAGACTTTGATTGGTTCACTGGAACATATCAGCAAAAGTTACCTATATAGTTTTTAAATAAATTAAGACCACTCGAAAGAGTGGTTTTTTATTACCTAAATTTTTTAAACCTTTTCAAACCCTGAACTTTTTGTTCGGGGTTTTTATAACTAGCTGATTTTAAAGCTAAGCGAAAATTTGCGTTTAAGTTTTGCTATACAGATGTGTCTCGTTACCACATGTCTGTGTGGCTTTTTTATTTGGTAACGAGGTAAACGATATGAATGCAATTGTAAAAATTGAAAACCAAACCCCATTTACTGAAGTTGAATTAAATGGAAAAGTTCAACTTGGTGTGAATGCTCGTGACTTACACAAGATGCTTGAAGTGAAAGCAGAATTCTCTCATTGGATTAAGCGTCGAATTAAGCAGTGTAAATTTGAAGAAAATTATGATTACACCCTTGTCGTCAAAAAAGACGAGCAGGTATCAGGGGCAAAATATTTAAACGAATACATTATCTCAGTAGATATGACTAAGCATCTCGGAATGATGGAGCGTAATGAAAAGGGTCATGAGATCCGTAAATACTACATCGAACAAGAGGAGTTGGCTCGCCAACTTAAAGATGGTTTGCAAGTGCGTATTGGCAAACTTTCGGCACAAGTTGAATTAATCACACAATGCCTGTCTGAAGCAGGACGGTTTTTGTCTGTAGAGGGTAAACAGACTAAACCAGCCATGCTTAAAGAATTGGATGAGCTGATTAAAGAGGCACAACCATCCTTGGATTTAGAAAATAAAGATAATGACTTAATTCATTAAAAACCTACATGGTCAAAATGACCATTCAGCCATCCATCCACCTCCTTAATGGAGGTTTTTTATTGCCTAAAGAAAAGCTGAGGAAATTAAATGGCTTCAAATTCAATGGATTTTAGCTTAAACCTGTTAGCCAATACGACTGGCTTGCAACAAGGCATGAATGGCGCAAAGTTTGCTGTAAATGCCTTAGTTGCTGCCATGGCTGCCGTTGGTGTGGGCTTAAGTGTGCAGGGCTTAGCTCAAGCAGCAGATTCTTATACAAACCTCTCAACTCGTATCAGCATTGCAACAAAAGAAAGTGGTAACTTTGAGCAAGCGATTTCGGGTGTGCATCAGATCGCATTAAGCACAAACTCAAATTTAACCACAACTGCTGACTTATTTACCCGCTTAAACACTGTCACAAAAGACATGGGGATGTCGCAGCAACAGGCGTTGGATTTAACTAAAACAGTCACCCAAGCGATTCAAATTGGCGGTGGTTCTGCCGAGGCTGCGGACGCAGCAGTAACCCAATTTATTCAGGCAATGCAAGGTGGTGTGCTTCGTGGAGAAGAATTTAACTCAATCATGGAGGGTGGTTATGGTCTTGCTGAAGCATTGGCGAAAGGCTTGGGCGTAACGACTGGCGAATTGCGAAAAATGGCAGAGGCGGGAGAGCTGTCTTCTGAACGTGTTGTTACAGCGATCAGCAGTCAAGCTGCATCTGTTCAAGCAACGTATGATAAATTCCCAACCACCATTGGCAATGCTTTACAACGCATCTCAACGAGTTGGGAAATTCTTATTGGTCAGATGGATCAAGCGAATGGCGCAAGTGCAACAGTAGCGCAATGGCTTGTAACGCTTGCAGATAATATTCAAGAGCTGGATGTTGTTTTAGAAGATATTGGTGAAGGTTTTATTTGGGTGGGGGATCAACTTAAAAAGATCGACCCTGCGACAATTGAGGCGTTAAAGACAGCATTATTGTCAGCCTATGATGCACTAAAAGAACTTGCATCAACCGTAGGTTTAACGCTTGAGGCGCTGTTTGATAGATTAAATAGCAACTTAGATATGTTCTTTTCATTTTCTAATGGTGTTGATGAGGCGGCAGCTAAAACAAATGGGTTTACAAAATTCGTTCAGATTCTCAATGTTGCAATTGGGTTACTTAGTGATGGTTTTACTACAATAGGAATAGCTGTAAATCAATTCACTGGATTAATGTTTGATTTATCTTCTGCATGGTATCAGCTTAAATCTCAAGTGACATGGGGGTCTTGGAAGGAAGAAGCCATAGCAAACATGGATGCTATGTCTAAAAAAGCCCAAGAATACTACAATAAAGCTACTGATGGGGTTATGGGTTTTGAATCTAAAGCACGTTTAGCTTTAGATGAAATTTCAAAAACTCAAGCGCAGAAAGATGCTGATGCTGTTGCATCATCAAAAGAGAAATTAGAAAAGCTCTTAGCAGACCAAAATACCGAAGCCACAGCTAAAAAAACCACTGAAGCTGAAAAAATTAAGGCTGTGCAAGCTTATGCTGAGGCTGCAATTGCAGCAAATAAAGGCGTGATGGATGGAACTGTTCAAGCAGATCTATTGGCTAAAGGCTATATGGTCACACTTGATCAATCAGGCAAAGTTGCAGTTGCATCGCTTGCTGAGGCTAAAAAGACATCTGAAGAAACCGCAAAGGCGAATGAACTTGCTGTTGGGCGCGCCAAACAAGCTGAAACAGATTATCAAAACTTTTTGCGCACTAGCGCCGTGGAGAGAATTTTACTTACAAAGCAAATCGAAGATGCAAAAAAATCAGGTGATTTGAATGCTTTACTATCAGCTCAAACATCATTAGCGGCTATTGATGCGAAAGAGCGTGAATTAAATACTGCTCGTATTGCACGAAGTGCGGAAGTAACACAGGGAACTCAATCATCTATAGATCAAGCACGTAAAGCAGGTGTTGCCTTGGGTTTAGATTTGGATGTTGCTTTTAATCGAGTTTCAGAGGGTTTTAATAAAGGGCAAAGAGATTTAGATACTTTTTCAGGCGGGCTTGGTCAATTAGGCGCAACAGGTCAACAAGCTGCCGACATTACATATCAAGCATGGCTTAAATGGCTTGAAACTGCCAAATCTCAGGTTGAGATTGATGCAGCAAAAGCCAAGCTAAAAGAATTTGGCGATCAAGGAAAAATTTCAACGAGTCAGGTGGAGCAGGGTTTAATTGCAATTCGCATGCAAGCACAAGAATTACCAGATGATATTAATCCTGTGACTGAATCTTTTAAACGCCTTGGTATTGAAACCAAAGAAAATTTAAAACTTGCTGCACAACAAGCGATGATGGATTTTATTAATGTACGTGATAGTGGGCAAGCTACAGCAGAAGGTGTGCAAAAAGCGTACGAAAAAGCAGCACAAGCCGCAGCTTTATCGGGTGATGCTGCTTCAATTGCAACAGCCAACGCAGCAGGTGCAAGCCATAAATTACAGATTCAGGTTGATGAAACAGGTAAAGCTTCTGTTCAATCAATGGATAACCTTACATCATCTGTTGAGCGCCTAAGTCGCACAGCAGGCGGTAGCGCCGTGCAAGGCTTTAGAGCAATGGGTGATGCCGCTAAAGATGCCGCAAGGGAGGCGAAAAACTCGATTGATGAATGGAATGATGCGCTTACAGCTAAATCAGATGCTCAGAAAGCTGAGCGTGACAAAAGCAGCAGTAGTAAAGCTGTTGGAGGCTCATTTAAATCATATAGTAAAGCTGAAGTTTTAGCTGAACTTAAAGGAATGGGTTATGACGATAAAATGGCAAATAGACTTGCTGGTTCAATTATGAGTTCAGCTCGCGATGCTGATAAAGCAACAATGAGTAAAAACATTGATCCTTTTATGAATGCTGAATTTAATAAAATACTTGGGCAAGGCTTAACAGCATCAGCAGGTTCGGCAGCAATTCAAAAACGTTTAGCAGAATTAGCAAATGGTAATGGATTGGCAACCATGTCCAACCCCGCACCGACTCGCAAAATCGAAATCACCAATGGTCAACAAACAACAACACTATCGGGAAGTTCTACTGATGTTGATGCGCTTGAAGACATGCTTGGGCGCTTAGAAACAATCAAAAAGAGTAGTTAAATGAAACTAATACGTATAGCAACAAGCGAAACCGTTCTTATTGAGAACGGTTTTTTTTGGTCTGATGAATTTGATTACAAGCCGATTGAGCAGAAACAACAGTTTGCGATTGATGGCTCTTTAATTGTTCAAGAGGGAAAAAAGAAGTCGGGGCGACCGATCACTTTAGTTCCTGCTAATGATGGCATGGGATGGATCAAACGCCGTGAGTTGTCAAAACTGCAAGACTGGTCAGCATTGCAAGATGAGAAATTCACACTTGAGTTTGATTATCCACACGACAACCGCCGTTTTAATGTGATTTTTAATCATCAAGACGGTGCGATTTCAAATCCTAAAACTGTCAAAGATATTCCGACTGTTTCAGAAGATGACTATTACTCAGTCACGATCAAATTTTTGGAGCTAAAAGATGCCGATTGAAACCAATAACCTTGTCATTTATAAGTCTGAACGTTTGAGTGATACTGCTGATGGTGGTGGAAAATACTCAGGTCAGCAACTTATCGATGGTCAAAGCAATAATCTATTTGCTGATATCTCAGAACTCGACCGTACGATGGGTGATGTGTCGATGCGGAAGATTTTCCCCGCCGTGACCACCAATGACACTGATGTACTTATGGGTGCCACAGTATTTATTTCTGAACTGCCCGAAGATCCAAATGTATCAGCAACATTGTTCAGCACCAAAGACTGGACAGATGAACGCCAAAGTGCGCAAAACCGTGTAGAAAGCTATTTAGCAAAAGGTGGTCAAGCAGTGGGTTTGCCACTCGACACCCACTGGAAAGGCATGAAGATTCTACAAACTGTGATGTTTCCGAGTGAAACTGAACTCAGTGCAGGGAATTCTTTCGTAATTATTTCAAATGAAGGTGGTGCTTTAGAGTTTGAGCAATATGTGCGTATCACAAAAGTTGAAACACGTATTGCTAAGATGATCATTGATGGTAAAGAAGTCGAATATAAAGTTGCAACTTATACTTTAAATGATCCTCTTTTAATTGACTTTGTCGGGGTGTCGGTTCAACAGTGGTATAACGGGCAAAAGTCCACTTCGATACTACGTGAAACACTTGTTGCAGATACAGGCAATTATTACTCAAGTGTAGGTGTTGCTGATGATGTGAATGTGGGCACATACACAGTCAATGCAAAGAGTATGTTTACTCAACTTATTCCTGCGGCTCAGTCTGAAACCCCGATTATTGATGTGAATGCCAACTCGGAAAATATGACATTAATTGCAGGGAATAACGGGACCATCTCAGCGAGTTATCCAACGAGTATTGGTGAAAATCAAAATCTGTATTTAGCATCGAGTGTAATGCCGGGTACAGTGGCTTTTACGCTTTTCAACCAATCGATCACGGATCAGGGTGGTATTTTAAAAAACAGCAATGGCATTCAGGTTGGTACGATTGATTATCAACGCGGCTTGATTCGCTGGACGCAATCTGCAGGTGCAGGAAATACAACATTAAATATTAGTTTTAAGCCTGCTTCTGCACCTGTGCAGCCGTATCACTCCTATGCTTTGCCAGTTACTCAGAATAATCAAAGTGCAAATTGGACGGGCGTGATTACTCCGATTCCTGCACCAGGTTCTTTAACGATCTCTTACATGGCACAAGGTAAATTCTACGTGTTGAAAGACGACGGTTCAGGCATGCTCACTGGTGCAAGTTCATCTTTCGGCTCAGGCACAATCAATTATGAAACAGGATCATGGTTACTGACTACAGGTGCTTTGCCTGATGTGGATACGCCGATCTTGCTACTTTGGGGCACACCGATCACCACATTCATTCGATCAAATTTAGCAGTTCAAGCTGCAGCATTTGAATTTGATTTAGGCACGCCCGAGCATAGTTTAGAAAATGCATGGGTAAGCGGCTTGACTGTGAAATGGCTGCTTGAAGGTGTAGAGAAGACAGCAACAACCAGTGGTAATAAATTTACAGGCGATGCAACAGGCACATTTAACCCATTTAATAATACAGGTCGCTTGGTACCGAATAAGCTGCCACAAAAAGGCACTGTATTTAATTTTGAATTTAATTTCAGCACATCGTCAAAAGCAGATATTAGTAATGTTGTTCCTGATAGTGCGAATAAACTGACATTTTCTTTACCAAGCGGGACCAAACAACCAGGCAGCATTCAACTCACTATTCCTTTGACTGCTGAAAATGGTCTTGAGCGTGAGTATTTGGATGTGTTTGATGTACCTGTAAATGGCACAACAGGAAATCTGGTTGATAGCAGTGGCACAGTATTTGGCACAGTAAACTACACAACCAATCAAGTTGTGATTACCCCTGTGCTGATGGCAAAAGAATATACACAATCATATGTGGCAAATCAGTATTCAACTGCTGTTTATGCTTCTGCATAGGTGAGTTATGAGTTTTTTTAAATTACCCAAAATTAGTGATGTTTCTGAGAAATTAGTTGAATTAAAAGCACGCTCTATCACAGATATTCAAGCAACTTTTGTCAGTGCATTAGGCTCAACACAAAGCACAAAGCAAGTTATTGCCAATAGCTTAAAGTTTGACATCACCAATGGCTTTGACGAGCAGATTATTGCAGGTTCGGTACGCTTTAAATTGGGCAATAATACTTTTATTGATCGTGTGGGGACGTTGTATCGTGATGTGGATCCATCGAACAACAGCGGAACATTATCAGGCACGGTGCAATATGGCACAGGCAAGATTGAGCTAAGTAGTTGGACACCCAATACTGACAATAATCTTGTTTTGCAGAGTTTAACAACAACCACTGATATTCCACCAATCAACCAAGTCAGTTTTCGCACACCTGCCATTCCGATTCGCCCGAGTTCTTTAACTGTAGTTGTGGGAACTTTGGAATTTGGTCAACTCACATTGCGAGCGAATGATAATGGTGTGATTGAAACTGCCGAGGCACATGGCGGGATTAATTACGATACAGGTTTTGTGGATCTGTATTTCTATAAAAAGACTGAAATTACTGCTGCAAACCGTGAAGACATTGAAGCAAAGAATTGGTATAGCGTAGAGCTTGAATATGAAGAGTCAGGCAAACAATATATCAATTATCCTGTTTGGGTTGCCCCTGAATCTGTGCGTTATAACGCTGTAGCCTATAGTTATATTCCGCTTGACGCTGAAATACTGGGTTTATCTGCAACACGCTTACCCCTTGATGGGCGCGTTCCGATTTTCCGCACGGGTGACATTGGAATTATCAGTGCAACGAAAATGTATCAAATGCCTGATCATGTGGCAGGGAAAACGTATGAGTTAGATGATCAGCGTATTGCTTACTGTGAACTCGAAGACAGTAATGGCGTTAAAGTGCCTTATGACATGTATGTCGTGGACTATGATTATGGTAAGTTCACTTTAAGTGGTGACTTTGCGCTAAATGCCTTAGTACCACCGCTTTCTGCAAAATATCGTTATCAAGACATGGGTTTGATCAAGGATGTGCAGATTAACGGTCAAATCACATTTACCAAACCTGTCACACATAATTACCCTAAAGAGGATTCAATTGTTGGATCTGCTTTGGTCATTGGTGATATGCAAGCACGTTATACACGAAAGTTTGTACAGCAAACATGGAATAGCGTATGGGAAGATGAAGCGTCAGGTGGTGCAATTTCAGCGCAGTACAATGATGCTTTATATCCGATTGAAGTCACTAACAATGGTGCAACGCAGGAACGTTGGACTTTGGTGTTGACTGGTGATGGCACTAATTTCAGAATCATTGGCGAAACGTCGGGGCAAATTGGTACAGGAAATATTAATGCGGATTGTGAGCCAATTAACCCTGTCACAGGCGCACCATACTTTATCGTAAAAAAAGAGGGATGGGGTGCAGGTTGGGCATCAGGCAATACCTTACGCTTTAACACCGTTGCGGCAACGTTCCCGATTTGGGCGATTCGTACTGTAAAACAATCAGAACCAAGTCAAATTTCAGATCAATTCCAGATTATGTTACGTGGTGATATTGATCGTATTGTTTGATATTCAAATGAATCTTATGACCGCTTTGTGCGGTCTTTTTTATGAGTAAAAATTATGGCGACTGATGTTGATGTACAATTTTTTAGCCATTTAAATGGCTTGGTCTTAGATAATAATTGGGGCGATATGATTCGCTTGCTTGATAAAGCATTGGTTACGGGCATTGATTTTACAGAAATCACAGCAGCTTCAATTGATGATCAAGGTGATGTGCATATCACGCTGTATTCAGCACATAATGCGCTGTTATTTCAAGTTGTAGAATTATCAGGTTTTACACCAAGTTCTTTGAATCAAAAATATCGAATCAAAGGCACACCAAGTGCAACCGAGTTGATTTTAAAACCAAGTACTGCAATCACTGAGAAAAATATCACCACCAAAGGCACAGGGAAACTCGCATCACTCGGTTATGAAATTATTTTTCGTGATACAGGCGATGTAAAGCGTGTGTATCGTGCTAAAAACCCACGTGCTGAACATCCATTCATTCGGGTGGATGAGTCACTCACAAGCCCAGATGGTACAACAGGTGTTTACGATTCAAGCTATGCAAAGTATGCAATGGTGGGCTTGCTTGAAAACATGACGCATATTGATGATTATGAAAATCCTGAAGTTTTACAGTTACCTTTTGATCCGACTGATCCTGCCAAGAATTGGAAAATCACAGGTACAGGTGAGGGTGTGGTAAGAGGGTGGGCAAGATGGTATTGGTCGAGAGGTTTATTAAATTCAGGTAATTTTGTGTATAACGCCCCTGATTATTTTGAGCCACCTAATTTTAATAATAGATTTACCCTCATTGGTGGTGTCGATTCCTTGTATTTAGTGTTGCAAAACCGAGGGTATTCACAACATACAGCCCGAAAATTTTTATATGGATTAGGTGTATTTAATAATGCTTTGCCAAATGATGTAATTCCGAATTGGTTTTTAGCTTCAACATTAACATTGAGAAATGCAAGTGTGAATGATGCAGCTTATAATGAAACAAATGCATTTGTTTATAATGCAAATTCAGGCTATATAATAACGCCGAAATACGATATCTCATTAAAGAAATCACCACACCAGCAATGCTATGGTATTCTTCCTGATTACTCTTCAGGTTATTCAAATATTTACAATGGAGGGATGGTATCGGCACTAGAAATCCCTATTTCGAGTAATGCGAGATTACTTGGGAGTTTAAAGCATGTTGCTTGGTCTGGAAAAAATCATAATATACAACAAACGACCCCTATTTTTTCAGAAAATAATATGTATGTATATGATTCTTTGTGCTTTGCACAGGATGATACGAATGCAATTGGTGGTCTTTATTTTCATTTAGGAGAGTTGGAGTGAAACCCGTTTCTCGAAAAGTCATGCCAGGTGGAAATTTATTGCAAGATATTGGTTTTGGTTCAAAAAACACGGCTGCAAGCATCAAGGGATCAACCAAAAAACTAGGTGAGAAATATAGAAATTGTTTGGTGGTTTTATATAACAAGGCAAACTTGCAACCACTTGCAGTTAGAAAGCCCAATGCAAATGGTGATTACCAAATATATGGATTAAATACAGACTTAAAAACATTTGTTGTTGCTTTTGATGATACCAAGCAATACAACGCAGTCATTCAAGATAATGTGGTGCCGAAATGATTAGACCGTCTTTAAATGCAAGTCTGTCATTACTACAGGCTTTAATCCTGTTTATAGACAAAGGTAGCGCCAATGCTACCTTTACTTTTTATGATGATGCCAAACCTGTAAACACCGCCATTGCAGCCAATGAATCCGCAAAACTCGTCACTGTGACATTACCCAAACCTTGTTTTAAGCAAATCAATACGGACAGTATCGACTTAATGCCAAGCTCAGAAGAAACCGTGATTAAAACAGGGACAGCAGTCTGGACAAGGTTGCTGAATGGCGAAGGGCAAGTGGTTGCGGACTTTGATTGTGTTGTTGATATGGTGCTCAATACACGAGACTTAGTGTTGGGTGGTTCATTTAAACTTGACTCTATTACTCTAAAACCATCAACATAATGAGGTGTACATGTGTCGAACTATACACCGCCTGATTCGCATAATGTTGTTCTGAATTTTGATGAACTCAGCACTGGCAGCACAGATTTAAATTTTGGCGAACAAGTTGTTTTAAACATTGTTGATGTTGAAGTTGATCTAAGCTTTATCGCTAAAATTGTAGGCACATATCAAGATGCTGTACCTACTGATCAGAATCGAATTGATGCAGTTGTAGATCTATCGTTCTTTACTGATATTCTCGGGACTTATGATCTTAATTTTAATCAGGGTATTTGCTCTTTTTTAACAACGATGTTTCAAAAAGCGGTTGGCACTGAAATCTCACTGACCGCACGCTATGCTAAGCCAAATTTTAGAGCGCAAAACAGTGCTTTTTATTTTGAGCAAGCACAAAGCCTGAGTCGTTACATTTCAAATCGATATGATCGAACACAAGTTTTACAGCGTGATATTCGGACAGTTTTTGAAGAAAGTACAGGGTTAAATACTGCGAAAAATGTGTCTTGGAATCATGCTGAAAAGTGCGTCATTGCTCGCAATGTATTGTTTGATGAAAGCAAAAAATTAAGAGTTCAACGCAACAACCATTGGGATGAATTGATTAGAAAGCGTAAGCAATTCACTTTTTCACATGAAGTCGCACATGTCTTTGAAAAGCGGATTGGTTTTAGTTGGGATAAAGGCTTAGAACTCGTTACTAAATCCGATATTCCTTGGCAGCAAGCACAATCAATTTACTATCGCAAGCATCCGATTTTGCCATGGCTAAAACTTAAACCGAAAGAATATATCGGTGATCCAAATCTGAATTTTATCTGCTTATTGCATGAAGTAGATCCACACAATGTTGTTTTAAACTTTGGCGATGAAGATTGTATTCCCAGTCTTGCGCCACGTAATTGGTGGTATATCGTGAATAATATTGAAGTCAGTCGTCTAGATAATGGCGAAAAAATCACTGTAATCGATGGAGACTACAACACAAGTCGAAGCCAATGGTGTTGGTCCTATAATTTAACTGTGCCTGCATCTGAGATTAGCAAATTAGAACCCATCAACGCACAACCTGTAATTCTGAAAATTCAAGTCAATGACAATATTCATCACATGCTGCTTGAAAATCGTAGTCGTTCCAGACGCTTTGCTGAAGACGTGTGGAAATTAACAGGGCGAAGTCAAACCGCATTACTTGACGCACCTTATTCACCAACACGTTCATTTCTTCAAGAGAATGAGCGAACATCAGTACAACTTGCACAAGCTGAACTAGATCGTGTGAATAGTGATACACAATTAAATTGGCAACTGATTGATGAACTCGGTTGGATCGTACCCACCAACAGCTTAAGCTATGCCAATCAAACCCCAATCGCAACCATTAAACAGATTGCCGAAGCGGGTGGTGGCTTTGTTTATAGTGAAAAAGGCTCTAACACATTAAGTGTTAAACCTAAATATAAAAAGACTTTTTGGGATGCAATGCAATTCGACGACTATGATCGATTGTTGCCTGAGGGCTTAGTGACAAGTCAATCCACTGATTATGAACCTTATCCTGACTACAATGGCGTAACACTAACCAATGACCGCACAGGATTTACAGGTCAAGTCAAACGTACAGGTACAGCAGGTGATACATTGCAAGAAACAGTGAGTAATTCGCTATTTACTGCAGTTTCGATGGGTGGTTATGGAAAGGCATTACTTGCTAAGGCAGGGATGATTGAAACGCATAGTTTGGAAATTCCCATGCAAAAAGATGTTGGGGAATGTGAACCGGGTGATGTGATTGCATTTAATGCCGAGTGGTGGGGCATTGTAGAAAGTGTTTCAGTGTCATTTTCACATGCTGTGGTCAATCAGAATCTAACCGTGGAGCGTGTTCTCAATGAGTAATGTTTTACAGCGTCTAATTGATTTGATGCCCAAAGCACCCGAATTCGTCGGCACAGTTACCAGTGTTGATCATCCGAATTACAAGGTTTTAGTTGCAGATGATTCAGGGCTAGTGATGTGTACCAGTAGTGCTGTTTATAAATTAAATGACCGAGTATTTGTATCAAATCAAGAGATTAAGCGGCTTGCGCCAAATGGAGAGGTCATTCAAATAGAAGTTTGAATTTTCAAAATAGCATTTATAATCATATTTTTATTTTAATGTGGTGTGGGTTTTGAAAAATAAAATTATCTGTTTGGTATCAGCATTCGTATTTAGTGTAAGTGGTAGTGCTTTCGCAAATACAGATCCGCAGATTCAACTGTTGAAGGAAATTTATCAGCAAGGTAAGAAACTGGAAAAAGGAGATGAGTTATTAGCTTTGTATTATGATAATGGCCTAGAGCAAGCTCAAAATAATTTAAGAGAGGGAAATTGGCAAAATTGCAGTCAAGCTTGGCAGGATCAAATGTGGCAAAGTCAAGATCCTGAATATCGTCAAAAACCTTCTTTTCAAAAAGTGGGACAAAATCTAGTGAAAGTAACTTACAAAGTCGTTTGTCAGGGGAATAATTGCAAAATTTCTGACATTATTGATGGAGATGGTTCTTTAAAGAAATCATTACTCAATCAATGTAAATGATCTAAATTTAGATACAGAACTGAATTACATACCACCTTCGGGTGGTTTTTTATTGCCAAAAATTAAGGAGAAACCTATGTCGGAAACCACAACCGCAGTTGCAGAAACATCAGCAGCAATTGCGGGGAAAGTAACAACAGTAACAGGTACAGGGGTGACATTAGTGTCATGGGCGGCAGCATTAGACTGGGGGTTTTTAATTGGTGTGGGTATTGGTTTGGCGGGCTTAATCATTAGCTTTATGAACTTTTTATCAAATCGCCAATTTCAAAAACGCAAAGATAAACGTGAACAAGAGCTACATGAGATTGAAATGCGTGAAGCTAAAGATAAGCAACGAATGAAAATTTAAAAAGTGAGTCAAAAAATGAAACTAATCAATGAAAACCCGTGGCAATATTTGTCAGTGAAGCTCCCAATGCTGGGAGCTTTTTTTATGCTTGTGCTTATTCCATTGCTGCAGTGGGCATTAGATTTTCAGCTCATTCCGAAAGAATATGAAGCTGTCGTTGTTGGAATTGTAATTCCAGTACTCGGCTTGATTGGCAAGAAAATCTATCAACCTGAGCTACATGCACCGCAGTTAAATGGCATCAACAGTCTTTTGACCACACCACAAAATTCAAACGATTTAGCGTGGATGATTGAAGCCAAAAAACATCTTGGTTTACGTGAAATTGCGGGTAAGCAACATAACAAAACCATTTTGGGATGGATTAAAGGCTTGGGCGGCTGGTTCACTGATGATGAAACCCCGTGGTGTGGGACGTTTGTTGCTCATTGCTTAAAAGTCGCAGGTGTGAAATATCCAAAGCATTGGTACCGGGCACTCGACTATGTGAACTACGGATCTAAACTCGTAAAACCTGCCTACGGTTGTGTTGCGATCAAAACTCGCAAGGGCGGTGGTCATGTTTGTTTCGTTGTTGGTCGTGATCAAAAAACAGGGAAATTAGTTTGTATTGGTGGTAATCAAGGCAATGCTGTTTCTTATGCTTTATATAATGACAGCGATTTTCAAGAGTTCCGTTGGTATGGTAAAACGAGCCGACCTGCGGAATTTCGCTATAAGTTGCCAGTGTTGAGTGGTGTGAGTGCGACGAAGGTGAGTGAGGCTTAATGCGCTTTACTATGCAAAATAGTCTTATTTTATTGCTGTGCATCTTACTCACAAGTTGCACAGCTCATTCGATCAACACAAAAGTTCATGTGACTGTTTGTGTGCAGTGCGTAAATAACTCTCGTTAATTTACGCTGTATTTACACCATAAAATAATAGATTAATATAAATAGTTGAATTTATTTTATAATTTTAAAATATGAAACCATTCAGTAATTGATTTCATATTGCACTCCGTGCGCACTAGACTTCTTTCATTTATTTTTAGCTACTATGAAAAATATAAACGAGAAAAGCAAAATGGTCAAAGGGTGGATGTGCAAAGTTTTAGGTCTATTTGGTCAATGTATTTTATAGCAAAGTGACAGTGGTTTTAGAAATAGAAATGTTTTTAATTTGAAATATTATATTTTTATTTTAGATGGACCATGAGTGGAAAAAAGCCATTTAATAAAAAAACCACAAGAAATGTGGTTTTTTCCGTTAAATGGGGGTAGCAAACTTAAGAGTTAGGACCATCTACACGTTCAATACTTACGCTTGCTGTACCTGAGTTAGTAATACCTAGGCGTTTTGCAGCGCCATAAGATAAATCAAGTACACGGTTACCATGGAAAGGACCACGGTCATTTACTTTTACCACAACACTTTTGCCATTATTTTTATTCGTCACACGAATGTAACAGTTTAATGGCAGGCTGCGATGTGCTGCGGTTAATTGGTTCATATCAAAAGTTTCGCCACTTGCAGTCTTACGACCATGGAATTGACGACCATACCAAGATGCAACACCTGTTTGTGAAAATTTACGAACAGTATTTGATGCAACAGCATTTAATTTATCAATGACTGAAGGCTCGTCTTCTCGCACTTGAACTTTTGCTGCGAGTGTATCGCGGCGGATTTTATCGCTAGAACGTTCAGTAATTGACAAACTGTTTAAGTTTGAAAAGTGTGAATTAAAGTTAGTTGAATCTTTACTTACAACGCGTGAAGCAAGACTTGAACTATCTGAATCGTTGTTTAAGTATGATGACTGAACCATTTCTGAGTTGACTTGCGTCATACTCAACCCCATGGTCAGGGCGATCATATATTTTAGTGAAGCATGCATTGTTTAACTCCTGGGAACCTTAAAAAGCTATTTTTAAAACTCAAAAATAAAATTTAAAGTCTGTAAATTTACTTTTGCAACCACATTTAACGGTAGGGGATAATATTCATGCAGTAACGAATGTGTCTACTAATATTTGATGAATAGTTACAAAAAGGACAAAATCTTACGGAAATAGTATGAAAAATAACCATAATTGTAACTATATATGTAAAATGATTAAAAACAAATCATTTTAATGAAAATAATTCTTGACTTATTTACTCGGGAAGAAAATAAGTCTTAACGGCTGACGATTTCTGTGCCTAAAAGCCATAAAGCAGTCGCATACATACGGCTTTTATTATAGGTCGTAATCACTTGAAAATTTGGGTAAGTGATGTAGTAAGCAGGACCATAACTTTCTTGTAATTGGATGACATTGACTAGGTCTAAATCATCAATTTTTACAATCGGATTCATTGGGGTGATACCTTGATTTTTCAGGGCGCCATAGGGGGTTGGCTGTGTTAAATCTTTAGCAATAATGGCATCAGGATTGTTGCCTGTATAACGTGCTTGAAATGCAATGGGTTGATTTCGCTGCCAACCTTTTTGTGCAAGATAATTTGCGATGGAACCAATGGCATCTACAGCTGAATTTCGTAGGTCAACATGACCATTGCCATCATAATCTACGCCATAAAGTGGAATGTTACTTGGCATAAATTGTGGATAGCCGACAGCTCCTGCATAAGACCCTACAATTGAATTGGTTGGAACCCCATCTTTATATGACCAAGCAATTAATGCTGAAAGTTCATCTTGGAAATATTGCGCACGACGCTCATAGCCAAAACCTAATGTTGCGAGAGCATCACGAGTCACAAAAGAGCCTTTATTTGCACCATAACCTGTTTCAACGCCTAAAATCCCCAAAATAATCGCTTGTGGAACGCCATATTGTTGTTCTGCACGATTTAATGTATCGGCATACTGGTTTTTAAAGCGAACACCACGTTGAATTGTACCTTCTGCTAAAAAATTAGTTTTATATTGATACCAAGGTTTACTTTCACCTGGTCTATTCATGATATTGATAATATTTGGTAAATTTCGTGAACCATTCATTGCCCAGTCAATTTGTTCACTGCTTAGACCATAGGTTTGCATTGTCTTTAATTTAAAATTGTTATAGTTCGGATCATTGGCAAAGTCATTTGCTTGACAAAAACTGGTAATGGATAATGCTGCCGCACAGAAGCCGATATTTCTTACTTTCTGAAAAAGCCCAAAATTTAACATGAAATATTATTTCCTAATTTTCTATGGGTATAAATAAGTGTAAATGTGATGGACATCACCATACCAAAAGTCGCTGACAATGTAATGCTTTGTGTTGCAAAATCATGCTAAAAACGACACAACTGAACGACTTTTGCTAACATACCATTGCATTGACTGTACTTTACAAATACATAAACAAAACATGACAAAGCCTATGCATCAATCAACATATTTTTATGAATTATGGATATAGATCCATTCAAAAGTTAAATGTATAAAAAGATATGAAAAGTGAGAATGATTAAGATGTGTACAGAATAAGTATTGTAAAGTTAAAAAAGAAAGTTTGATATTGGTTTGTCGTGATGGTTTAAATGAAGTTATTTAGAATAAAAGGTCAATATTCTATTTGACCCACATCTGGGTATGACAATTATTGATTTATTTTAAATGAATGTTATTCCTTGATGTATATTTTATGGTCAAAAAATTCACTCATTGTTTAAGATTAATTTTACTATTTGGTAAAAAATATTTATTTAACGAATATAATATGTAGACTCTCCATTCATGAAGCTTCTCAACTGTAGTATTCCAATTTTAAGAGATCACCTGATTTTTTGAGTCTAACATATTAAAATTAATCAATTTTTAGTTTGGGTTAAGTAGTTGGCGTCCCATGTCGAGTAGCTCTTGCTGATCAAGCTGCTTAGGATGAAAATCCTCATCATAAAATGCGATATATTCAGAAAATAATCGAACCATCATGAGTGTTAAGCCAAACAAAGCTTTGATATTTTTAAGTAATTCTACAGGCTGGTAGAGACTTTGTTTGCGATCTTGCCACAGTAAGTCTGCCGTCATCATCGTTGTGCCACTGATAAAACCAATGCTAATAGTACGCATACTTCTACGGCGCTGTGCTAGGTTATTAAAAATGGTCTGGTATACATCAAAAGCCACATGTTTATGTTCAATTTCTTCAACAGCATGCCACAACCACAGTTGTTTCATGTTTGCAGATAAGCCTTTAAACATAAATTCAGGGTATTTCAGCATATAACCTGCCATCAATGCAGTAAAATGCTCTAAAGCAACAGTTGCAGCCAATTGGCGGCGTTGAGTGAGTGTTCTTAAACGTAACATTTCTTTTTCAAATGCAGCATCATACTTTTTTAGATTGTATTGTGCTGATTGTACAGCAGCATTAAATTGTTCATGTGCTTGGGCATGATGTGCTTCTTGCCCAATAAAACCAGAAATATCAGCTTGTAGTTGTGGATCTTCGATTTGATCACGTACATTTCGTACTGTTTCTACAAAAAAGCGTTCGCCTTGTGGAAATGTAATTGAGAGAGCAGTGAGAAAGTGTGAGATGAGAGTTGCATCAGTATAGTGATGTTGGACAGATTGAGCATTAAAGCGAGTTTTACGGATTTGAATCGCAGAGGTTAAACGCTGTTGATATTTTTGTGATTGCTTAGTGATATTTTTGAGCATTATTTTACCTATAACATTTTTGTTTTACTGTGTATTTGTGAATAGACTTTTAGATATCTGTTAATTTGCCATAACAATGTCATTAAACATTGGCTATAGCGTTTATTTTTAGCAATATCGTGTAAATAGGACTGATGCTGCTATATATAGTATAAAAATTTTACGCATAAAAAATGCCCTTAGAAAAGAGCATTTTTACAAATCACAAGTTAAGTTTAAGAGTGGTCTGAATTAAAGAATAAACTTAGTTAAAGAATAGAGTGTCGTGATATTCCGCAACCGCCTTTAACTCATCTCGGCTGAGGCTTGGAATAAGTTTATTAATGGCGATATGTACTGCTTTGGTCACAGCCGCTGCACCAATGTCAGATGCTTTACGCTTGATCATGCCGAGGTCTAAGGTTTTATTAAAATCAATCATAAAATGACGAATCGCAGCATCAGCAAACTGTTTATACAGTTCAGCTAAAGCTTCTTTGTCGATTTTATTGCCTGCTTTAATTTCAGCAAAAGTAAGCTTTAAATTTGTCACTAAAGCTGCATCAAGCGTTGCTCCAACTCGATTTTCACCTGCTGGATCTTTAAACAAGCTACGCTCAGAAAACTCTACAGACTGACGCACGACATTATTATCTGCTTTGCTTAACAGTTGCTTCAGTAAAACAGAAACAGTCGATTTGACATAACCTGCTAATTTTTCGGCAGTATCGCGTTTTTCACTTGCAGGAAAATGCTGAACAAGCTTTACGAGCAATGCATCTATAATTTCATCATTAATTAAGAGTGCAGTTTGATCACGTAGTGGATACAGTGGTTCATTAGAATTTTTTTTTCTCAATACCAGTCTGAATATTCTTTAAAAGTTCATCAGATGGTACAAAACCAAAAAAGGGCATGTTAAAACCTCAATGTTTTATCTTATTGTCTCGCCAATCGGATTGGGCTTGGCATCCATGATTCATCGGACACACGGCATGGATTAATATCTAAACCACCACGGCGTGTATAAGTTGCATAGACCATCAACTTTTCAGGTTGCAAATTTTGCCAAAGATCGGCAAAGATTTGCTCCACGCATTGTTCGTGAAAACCATTGTGCTGACGATAAGAGATAATATAAGCTAAAATGCTGCGATAACAAGGTTTTTTACCACGATAACGAATAAAAACCGTTCCCCAGTCAGGCTGTCCTGTCACAGGGCAATTACTTCTTAAAAGATGTGAAAACACTTGTTCTTCAACGATTTCTTCGGATGGATCAAACTGTAATAAAGAAGCATCAGGATGATTGACTAAGCAGTCAGGTTCTTGATCATCAATACAGATTCCTTGTGGTTTGGTAATGTCCAGCGCATCCACTTGAAATAAGGTCAGTGTTACAGGTGCTTGCGCTGCATTTGACAAATCTTTTTCGACGGTGTCAATAAATGCTTGTTTGGAGGCAAACTGAGTAAAGTTCAGACTGTTAAAGTACAGCTTTAATGATTTTGATTCGATCAAAAACTCAGAAGATGCAGGCAAAGTCATACGACCAATCGCAACTTGTGGAATGCCATGTGCATTTAACCAAGAAATTTCAAAAATATGCCACCAATCTTTGCCTGTATAAATGCCTTCTACATGTTTGTAGTTTTCACGTGCTTGTGCACGTGAAATTGGGAAAAGAACTTCAGGGCTGTAAGTGGTAGGATATTCGGTATCTTTACCTAAAAGAGATTGTTCAACAACAGTCATTATTCACGCATTCCTGAACCACGAGAAAGTAAATAGTAAGCCACGCCATACAGTACAGCACAAAATAATGTCACAACGATTAATGATAATGAGACATTCACATCACTATGACCTAAGATGCCGTAACGGAAAGCATTGACCATATAGACAATCGGGTTGATTAAAGAGAGATTTTGCCAAAATGGGCTTAAAGCACTAATTGAATAGAATACACCACCTAAATAGGTGAGGGGGGTTAATACAAAGGTCGGGATAATGGAAATATCATCAAATGATTTGGCATAGACCGCATTAATAAAACCACCTAAAGAAAATAGCAGCGAAGTAATAATGACGGTATAGATTGTGACGAAAATATTATGAATGGCTAAGTCTGTGAAAAATAGGCTCATAATAGTCACAATCAGTCCAACTAAGACACCACGACACACGCCACCAATCACATAACCCCACAGAACCATATGTAATGGTACGGGACTCATGGTCAGTTCTTCAATGCTTTTTTGAAATTTAGCACTGAAAAAACTTGAAGATACGTTGGCATAACTGTTGGTAATCACTGCCATCATGATCAGACCAGGTACGATGAACTGCATGTAGCTGAAACCGCCCATTTGTCCAATTCGAGAACCCACCAAATTCCCGAAAATCACAAAATACAGACTCATGGTGATCGCAGGTGGTAGCAGCGTTTGTGGCCAAATTCGCATAAAACGGCGAATTTCTTTAACCACGAGCGTATAGAGCGCAACTCTCATTTGGGTGAAATTCATTGCGCTTTCTCCTCAAGATTTTTTTCGACCATTTTTACAAATAATTCTTCTAAACGGTTGGACTTGTTACGCATACTGCGTACTCGAATGCCCTGTGCTTCTAATAATTGGAATAAATCATTCATAGAATGAGCTTTATCCATCGTCACTTCTAAGGTGACAGGGTCAATCAAGTTAAATTTCAGTCCAATAATTTCAATATGCAGCGGTTCAATCGGATGTTCCAGATCGAAAATAAAAGACTCTTCACTGAGCTGATTTAAAAAGGCTTTCATTGTTGTGTCTTCTTTAATGACACCTCGGTCGATGATGGCAATCTGACGACACAGCATTTCAGCTTCTTCCAAATAATGCGTGGTCAAAATAATCGATGTACCATTGTCATTCATTTCAGTCAGGAAATCCCACATCGAACGACGTAATTCGATGTCCACGCCTGCTGTAGGTTCATCCAAAATTAGCAGTTTGGGTTCATGCATCATCGCACGGGCGATCATTAAACGGCGTTTCATACCACCTGAAAGCATGCGTCCTTGGGTATTACGTTTTTCCCACAGCCCCAGTTTTTCCAGATAATGTTCGGCACGTTGTTCCGCAATTTTTTTAGGAATGCCGTAATAACCTGCCTGAGTGACTAAAATATCAAAGGTTTTTTCGAATTGTCCAAAGTTAAACTCTTGAGGAACAACCCCTAGGCATTGTTTTGCATGGGATGGATGTATATCTAAATCATGCCCGAAAATTTCAACTGTACCTGACGTTTTACGTGTAAGAGAGCTGATAATTCCAATCGTTGTTGATTTTCCCGCACCATTTGGTCCCAAAAGTGCATAGAATTCGCCTTCTGGCACAGTTAAATTAATACCTTTCAGTGCTTGAAAGCCGTTGCGATAAGTTTTAGATAAATCTCTTAACGTCAATGCATCAGTCATGAAATTCTCACATGGATGGAGGAGGCTATATTGTGAGTGAACTTGGCAAATAAACCAAGTGCATTACATGGAATTGTGCGTTGCGCAAATGGAACATTGTACAAAGCTTAGACAGCGAAACATGAGAATGGTAGATATATGCTTTACCTAAGTTATTTTTTTGATATGATGTGCCCACTTCTTTTAAGCGCCCATAGCTTAACTGGATAGAGTACGGGTTTCCGAAGCCTGTGGAGTGAGTTCGAGTCTCGCTGGGCGCACCATTATAAAAATACTTATTCTATTGACAATTTCTTGTAATATTCACATCAATTAAAAATACATTTATAGGTTAAATTTTAATGAAAAAAATCTGTTTTTTACTATCAGCACTGACGTTTTCAACATTTTCATTTGCCCAAGATTTAAGTTGCAAAACGGATTATCCAAAGCTTGAAAAACAAATGAATGATGAAATAAAGATTATTCAAACAGGCACAGTTGAAGAGTTAATTAAGCATTATCAAGATACCGATTATGCTCAGGTTTTTCGTACTCATCATGCTGGTCAAGTATTTGATGGTGAGGATTGGATTGATGAAAAAGCCTACTTAGAGAATACAGAAGAAAGTTTTAATCTACTTAAAGATGCATATAGCTCACAACATATCCAGTTTCATGCAGCAAAAGCCAATTTTCTGGCAGATTATGGTGAAGTTTGCGTGATTCCTATTTCTGCGATAGATCAGATTTATCAAGAAAAAATTTCCTCTCAGTATGATGTAATTTTTGTACGAGATCTAAAAACTAATCAATGGCGAAATTTGGTGTATAGCGGTGTGGAATTAAAAACTGATATGGATGAGTTTTTTCCAAATTTATCAAAAAAGGTAAAATTGGCAGCTTTTAAAACCAATGATGGTCAAAATTATGCAGATTTATCAGAAAAAATGGCATATTTAATTTTTCCTGAAATAGGTATCTCTATGACTAAAGAATTAAAGCAAAGTATGAAAGAGGTAACAGATCCATTAAGGCAGCGTTTAAAAGCAAATGGTTTTTGATTCAAATGTCTATAGATAACTTGAATATGGGTAATTTTAAAAAGTAATGTAATGAATAATATTTTAAACTCGCAAAATTATAAGGCTGAATAGTCGATGATTCAATTGGATTTTAATACTAGCTTTGTGCTGAAATGTTAAGCAGTCTTGCCTATTTTGAAGTGTAGATTTATATTAAAACTACAGTAGATCATCAAGATGCTACGAAGAAGTTGGACAGATCAATGACAGCTTGTTGAATTTGCAACTTTAAGTTCAGATAAGAAATAGGCACTAGCTTTCCAACATAAAAAGCTCGCAGAAATGCGAGCTTTTTCATGCCTGATTTATTTTTATGAGAACTTTCTCTTATGAATAGCATAGTTCAACATCATAACGAGCAAACTCATGCATGAGCTGTTGTATAAAATTTTGGGTTAAATCAGTATTTAAATCTGCTTCAAACATTTGCGCATGAGCACTATCAAAATATTCCAGTTTGAGCACTTGCCATACAAGTTCTTGTTCTGTCTGTTGAATATGTAATGTACGCAATTGTAAATCATTGGAAATTTGACGTGGAATGACATTGCTAATCGCCAGTTGAGTCGGGGAATTCTCTGTGGTATTTAAAAAAGTAATCACCCAATTTCCGATTTTACTCAGTTGGGTTGGATTATCAAATGTTGAAAAGTGTAAGCAGTGTGTCAAATTCATTGCAATTCTCCCTCTTTAGCGAGCTTATAAAAGTTTTTTGCCAAATTGTGGATCATGCTTAAGTGGTATGAATAAAATGAACTCTGCTTTTAAATGGAGATAATCAACAAAAACATTTGTTTTATAAGGTAATTATGTATTTTATTGAGATGTAAAAACTCTGGATTAAGTAAAATTAACAATAATTTGTACTATTCAGTGGATTAAAAATGACGCATGGAATGATTGATCATTTGCAAATTTTTATTTAATTCTATAGGTGAAATCCGAGTTTCTTGTAAAGCCGTTAACCACTGCATTTGACAGTGTTTTAAGGCTTGAGAATGTTCGGCATTTTCAATTTTTTGAATCAGCATTTTTGCCATTAAGCCGCAATTTTGACGTAACAATTGCACCATTAAATGTTTGGTTTCATGAAAATTTAATTTCGGCAAAATAATTTCATTTTCAAGGGCAAGGTTGATTTGCGGGGCAAGTGTCTGACTAGATTCTGAAATTTGTAATTCAACGGCAGCATTTTGAACAACAATATCTTGTTCAATATTTTCTTGTGACGGAATGCTTTCAGATTTTTCATTAATTTCAGTTAGCTTGATTTGAGGGTTTTGGATTAAGCCGAGTTGTTCTAAATATTGCAACATCTCTGGTGTAGCAATATTTTGTTGTAATTGTATCGTTAATTTTTGAAAGTCAGATGTACCAATTAAAAGTAAAAGTCGCCGAAGCTTTGGGCTTAAATCAAATAAACGTTGTTTTAAAGCCTGTTTGCCAAGTTCAGTTTTTATATAATGATTCATGTTGCTCTATCCCCCGAAAAGCAATCGTTAGGATAGAGGATCAAAATGACAATAAGGTGTCATTTTGATGACAAATACCATAATTTATAATGTAATAATTGCGCTATTTTCGAGTGCTTTACGCAGGTAAGGATCAAGGTCATCTTGCTTGAGTAACCATTTTGTATAGTCAGGGGGTAGCTCGGAAATCGCTGTACCACGGTGTTTACCAAAATTAATTGTGCGTGGAATACGTGCGTCTTCAGATGCAGTAAATAGTTCTTCAATGCTTTGAATGTTCAACTGATGAATGATGTGCATCAAAATATTCGCTGTTAAAATAATGTCTGCATCTGCACGATGTGCGCCTTTAAGCATAGTACGGGCTTTGTCACTGCCTTTACTGATTTGATAAATTAAGGCTGAAATATTATGAGCTTCTGCATTTGGCCAGACTAAACGTGCCAATGCAAGGGTACAAATCGCTTTAATTTTTGATGTATCGACACCACATTTTTCAATGGCATGAATGTCATAATCAATATTATGACCAATGATATAAGTCGTTTCTGTTGGTAACGTAAAAGTAGAAAAGTCAGGTTGCCCAACTAAATCTGATTCTAAAATATGATGTACTGCCATAGACGCATATGAAATTTTCTCATCACCAATACTATAAAGTTGATCAAAAATTTGCTCACGGTCTAAACTAAGTTTGCCTTGTTCGATTTGAATAGGTGCATACGCAATCTCAATGGGTAAACCATTTAATGTATGTGTTTCTGTATCAAGAATAATGGCTTGCATAACCTATTCCATATTTATTAAAAGTCAATTTGTCTACTTTAACATTCAGTATTTTTTTCTGCACAAATTATTGATGATTACTTGAAAAATTAAGCAAAGTAAGAAGCAATATTTTAGATTTGAGCTAAGTTTTTTAAATAGCCTAAGTATTTATGCAGAAAATAAAAGTATTTCGTTTACAGAATGAGTACAGGGTGCAACAGATTTTGGAAAGTTCATTGATATTTTATAAAGTGCAGATTATAGAGATTTGAAAAAGTGGTTAACCAATTCTTCAAGAAACATCATTGCATTGAATCTATACAGAAAAATTTAAGCTAGACTAAAGTCTAATGCTAGATGATATTTCAAATTCAATATAAGAAAAATCAATTATTTATTTAAATATTTATAAGATATAGCATTCAAAAATTAATCATAAATTGGTATGACCAATATGGAGTTTTAATTTTATTATTGATCTTTTATTCGACTGTAAATTACAATTATTGCATTATATTGATGTGAATTTATTATTAATCACAATATTGGTATGACCAATATTGTGATTTTGTGTTTGCATTTAGACCGATTTTAATGTTTTAGCAAGCATTTCAAGGAGATGACAATGCTTCAACAGTGGCAACAGATTTATGATCCTATGGGTAATATCTGGATTTCCAGTGCAATTGCTCTAATCCCGATTATTTTCTTCTTTCTTGCACTTGCTGTGTTCCGTATGAAAGGAAGTGTAGCGGGCACAATTACTGTGGTATTGGCACTTTTGGTGTCGCTATTTGCCTATCAAATGCCTGTCGCAATGGCATTTGCTTCAATGGTCTACGGTTTTCTATATGGTCTGTGGCCAATCGCCTGGATCATTATTGGGGCGGTATTCCTGTATAAAATTTCAGTAAAAACAGGGCAGTTCGATATTATTCGTTCATCAATCCTGTCGATTACTGAAGATCAGCGTTTACAGATGCTATTCGTTGGTTTTGCTTTTGGTACCTTCCTTGAAGGTGCAGCTGGTTTTGGCGCACCCGTGGCAATTACCGCAGCATTATTGGTCGGGCTTGGATTTAAACCACTTTATGCAGCAGGTTTGTGTTTGATTGTGAATACTGCACCTGTGGCATTTGGTGCGATGGGTATTCCAATTATTGTGGCAGGGCAGGTTTCGGGTGTGGACACCATGGAAATCAGTCAAATGGTGGGTCGTCAGTTGCCATTTATGGTCATTATTGTTTTGTTCTGGATCATGGCAATCATGGATGGTTGGCGTGGTGTGAAAGAAACTTGGCCAGCAGTCATTGTTGGTGGTGGTTCTTTTGCTTTGGCACAATACCTGACTTCAAACTTCGTCGGTCCAGAATTGCCTGATATTACTGCCGCAATTGCAGCTTTGGTGTCATTGACGATTTTATTGAAATTTTGGCAGCCGAAACATATTTTCCGTTTTGCCAATGAAGATGCTGAGATTCAGGAAAATTTAGCTGAGCAAAAACAGCAAAAATATACGATTGGTCAAATTGCCAAAGCATGGTCACCATTTGCGATTTTAACTGCGATGGTAACAGTGTGGAGTATTCAGCCATTTAAAGCTTTATTTGCCAAAGATGGTGCGCTTGCGGATTTGGTGATTTCGATCAAAGTGCCATTTTTGCATCAGCTTGTGCAAAAAATGCCACCCGTAGTCAATGAAATCAAAGACTATGATGCCATTTATAAGTTTGATTGGTTGTCAGCAACAGGTACTGCGATTTTTATTGCAGCGATCATTACCATCATTTACTTGAAAATGAAGCCTAAAGATGCGGTGGCAACATTTGCTGAAACTGTCAATGAATTAAAAATTCCAGTCTATTCAATTGGTATGGTGTTGGCTTTTGCTTTCATTGCGAACTATTCAGGGATGTCGGCAACACTTGCTTTGGCACTTGCACATACAGGTCAAGCATTTACATTCTTCTCGCCATTCTTAGGTTGGCTGGGTGTGTTCTTGACAGGTTCGGATACATCAGCAAATGCATTGTTTTCAGCTTTACAAGCCACTACAGCACAGCAAATCGGTGTGCCTGAAGTGCTTCTTGTCGCAGCCAATACCAGTGGCGGTGTGACAGGTAAAATGATTTCCCCGCAGTCGATTGCAATTGCTTGTGCAGCAGTCGGCTTAGTGGGGAAAGAATCTGATTTGTTCCGTTTTACCGTCAAGCACAGTATTACCTTTACGGTGATGATTGGTATTATTATCACATTACAAGCCTATGTGTTCCCATGGATGATTCCATAACACGACTTTGAATGTGAGCTGAGGAAAGCAGATGAAAGTCTCCGACAAAATTGTACAAAAGTTAAAGTTGTTGATTGAAAGCAACAATATGCAAGTCGGAGACCGTTTACCTGCGGAACGTAAGCTATGTGAACAACTTGAGGTATCCCGTTCCTCTTTGAGAGAGGCCATTTCGCAATTGACCAGTACGGGCATGCTGGTCAGCAAAGTTGGAGCGGGAACATTTTTGCAACAATTGCCGGTAAATTGGTCGCAAAACCAGATTGTTGACCCTTTAAGCAATTTGATTGATGAAGATCCTGCTTATCGTTTTGATGTACAGGAAGCACGATTGATTTTAGAGGGAGGCTCAGCTTGGTATGCAGCCAAGCGAGCAACCCAGGCAGACCTTGAAAAGATTCGCTATTGCTATGATCAGATTACCCATTTTCAATCTTTGGGTGATGATGATAAAGCCTCAAGGGCAGATGCTGAGTTTCATCTGGCGATTGCAGAGGCATCACATAATCTGGTGCTGATTCAGATGATGCGTGGTTTATTCGATTTGTTGCAATTCAACGTGGTTTTGGGACGACGCAAAGTCTATACCGAAGCACGTCGTTATGATCAGTTACGTGATCAACATTTTCAGGTCATGGATGCAATTGAACGTCATGATCCAGAAGCTGCGCGGAATGCAGTTTGTGGACATATAGAATTTGTAGTACAGCAGGTTCGGATGATTGATGAGGAAGAAGCCCGTCGTCAGCGTGCCAGCCGATTGAACAGGATATAGTTATGATTATTTCTTCTGCGAATGATTACCGTGAAGCCGCGCGTCGTCGTTTACCGCCATTTTTATTCCACTATATTGATGGTGGTGCGTATGCTGAATATACCTTAAAGCGTAATGTAGAAGATTTATCAAAAATTGCGTTAAGACAACGTGTTTTAAATGACATGTCACAGCTCAGTTTAGAAACCAAACTGTTTGATGAAACTTTGTCGATGCCTGTGGCTTTGTCACCTGTGGGTTTGACAGGTATGTATGCGCGTCGTGGTGAAGTTCAGGCGGCAGTTGCAGCAGATAAAAAGGGTATTCCATTTACTTTATCCACTGTATCTGTATGTCCAATTGAAGAAGTTGCTCCTGCAATTAACCGTCCGATGTGGTTTCAGTTATATGTACTGCGTGACCGTGGTTTTATGAAAAATGCCTTGGAACGTGCTAAAGCAGCAGGTTGTTCAACATTGGTTTTTACTGTGGATATGCCTGTACCAGGTGCACGTTATCGTGATGCACACTCTGGTATGAGTGGTCCAAATGCAGCGATGCGCCGTTATATGCAATCTTGTTTTCATCCACATTGGGCATGGAATGTTGGCATGATGGGGCGTCCACATGACTTGGGTAATATTTCTAAATACCTCGGTAAACCTACAGGTTTGGAAGATTATATTGGTTGGTTAGGTAATAACTTTGATCCTTCTATTTCATGGAAAGACCTTGAGTGGATCCGTGAATTTTGGGATGGTCCAATGGTGATCAAAGGTATTCTTGATCCTGAAGATGCTAAAGATGCGGTACGTTTCGGTGCAGATGGTATTGTGGTATCGAACCACGGTGGTCGTCAGTTGGATGGTGTTTTATCGTCTGCACGTGCGTTACCTCCAATTGCAGATGCAGTCAAAGGCGACATTAAAATCTTAGCGGATTCAGGTATTCGTAACGGTCTGGATGTGGTGCGTATGTTAGCTTTGGGTGCGGATACTTGTATGCTCGGTCGTGCATTTGTTTATGCATTGGGTGCAGCAGGCGGTGAGGGTGTTTCAAATCTACTTGATTTGATTGATAAAGAAATGCGTGTAGCGATGACTTTAACAGGTGCGAAAACAATTGCAGATATTACTGAGGATTGTTTGGTGAAGTTAGAGAAAGAGTTGGTGGGGTGATTTGATCATCATTCATTATGATTATTCAAATCGTATAAATCTCCCCTAACCCCTCTTTATGAAAGAGGGGAACTCCCTCCTTTTAAAAGGAGGGTTGGGGTGGATTAAAAGCCCTGAAATTAATATTAAAAAAATTTTCGATCTGTCATTTTATGGAATGAATCGACTATGCAAACCTCAGCTTCAAACACCATTCAAAATCTCATTAACATTGTTGGGAAACAGCATGTTTTAACCGACGATGCTGATACACGCCTATACCGACAAGGTCGTCGTTATGGTGCAGGACAAGTGCTTGCAGTTGTTGCACCAGGCAGTTTACTAGAACAATGGCAGGTTTTAAAAACGGCTGTTGAAGCGGATTGTGTGGTGATCATGCAGGCTGCCAATACAGGGTTGACAGGTGGGTCAACGCCATTTGGTGATGACTATGACCGTCCTGTGGTGTTAATCAGTACCCGAAGATTGGTGGGCATTCAGGTCATTAATGAGGGTAAACAAGTGATTTGTTTACCGGGTGCGACACTGGATAAACTTGAAAAAGATTTAGCACCATTTAATCGTGAACCGCATTCAGTGATTGGTTCTTCATGCATTGGTGCATCGGTGCTTGGTGGGGTTTGTAATAACTCAGGTGGTGCATTGGTGCGCCGTGGTCCTGCTTATACTGAGTTGGCTTTATATGCACGAGTTAATGATTTAGGCGAATTGGAGTTAGTAAATCATTTAGGTGTAAATTTGGGTGAAACGCCTGAGCAAATTCTAACTTCGCTTGAAAATAAAAATTATCAAAGCCATGACATTATTAACAATTCAAGTTGCTGTGCTTCCGATCAACGTTATTCACATGATGTGAAACAGGTCGATGAAAATACCCCTGCACGTTTTAATGCAGATCCATCACGCCTATTTGAAGC
This sequence comes from Acinetobacter sp. CFCC 10889, assembly GCF_003268395.1. Lineage (GTDB taxonomy): Bacteria > Pseudomonadota > Gammaproteobacteria > Pseudomonadales > Moraxellaceae > Acinetobacter. The sequence continues at coordinate 43,759 of NZ_LQXQ01000030.1, forward strand.
ATCAGGTTCGGCAGGGAAAGTCTGTGTATTTGCAGTGCGTCTGGATACCTTTGAAAAGATTCCAAGTCAGGTGTTTTATGTAGGTACAAACTCACAGGATGATTTGACCGAAATTCGTCGTTTCTTATTGAAAGATTTGCCACGGTTGCCGATTGCAGGCGAGTATATTCACCGTGTTGCTTATGATATTGGTGCAGAATATGGCAAAGACAGTTTTATGTTTATTGAAAAATTCGGTACGGCAAAAGTACCTGCTGCATTTGCGATGAAAGATAAAGTGGATGGTTATCTGGAAAAAGTTGGCTTGCGTGGTTTGTCGGATAAAGTTCTGCAACTCGTGACCAAACTCATGCCAAATCATTTACCACAACGTATGAATGAGTTTCGTGATTTATATGAACATCATTTGATGATTCGGATTGAAAATCAGGATGTTGATCAGGTTGAGCAATATTTAAAAACGTATTTTTCAGATAAGACTTCGGGCAATTATTTTAAATGTACCGATGAAGAAGGGCGTAAAGCCTTTTTACATCGTTTTGCGGTAGCAGGCGCAGCAATTCGTTATCGTGATACGCATCGCTCCGAAGTGGAAGATATTGTCGCGCTTGATATTGCGCTACGCCGTAATGATCGTGAATGGGTAGAAACTTTACCTAAAGCGATGGATGAAAAAATTATCCATAAATTGTATTACGGACATTTTCTGTGCCATGTGTTTCATCAGGATTATATTGTGCAAAAAGGTGTTGATCCTTTGGCAATGGAACATGAAATGTGGCATTTACTCGATGATCGTGGCGCGGAGTATCCTGCGGAACATAATGTCGGACATTTATATGTGGCGAAGCCTGCTTTGAAAAATCATTATCAGAAGCTTGATCCAACCAATAGCTTTAATGTGGGAATTGGGCATACATCGAAGTTAAAAAATTGGAAATAGTCGTTCATTAATATTTGTTTGTGTATAGTCGAAACAGTTTGATTAATCAGACTGTTTTTTATTTATGTGATGAAAATCGGATGAGTAATATACCGATGAGGAATGCACTCACACTAAAAGCCATAACAGTATAAAAAGTAGAATGGGTTTTGAACCAAACGAAGATAGCAGGGATTGCTATGATTATAGCGAATAGCCATGATAACCATTCGGGCAGTTCATTCTTTTTAGATGCAGATTCAATATAATATTGGTTTTGAATGTATTGAAGTTGCTCGATTTCTTCGCCTGAATAGCGTGTACCCAACAGAAAATATCTTAAATCGCTTTCCCAATGTGATAGATCAGTTTGAACTGTGTCCCAATAATTTTGATGAGCTTCGATCTGCATGGATTCTAAGGCTTCATAAATAGAAAGTTTATCTCGAAACTCTTGTTCTGATTGCTCAGATAAATCTAAATAATTGGGTCTGAATAAAATATAGTTCGGATAATATATTTCAATGAGCTGATAAAAATCATCATAATATGCTGAGAAATCTTGCCCGAAAATACTTAAAAATCCCTGTTTACGTCGTATAAGATTGTGTAAGGCTTGAGATTGAGAAATAACAAAATAGGGATAGGTTGCATCACCATAATCCTCGATACATTCCTCACGAGCCATATCGGATTGTGGGTCATCTATATCAAATTCATCGACATAGCGTGCATGTTGGATACTATCCTGTTGATAGAGTAACCACCACATCAGTGGAATAAAAGACTTACATTCCAATGAAAATGCATTCGGCTTTAAGCTGTCCCACTCGTTTAGACTGCCATTTGGCATATGATCCAATTCACAGCTGTCTAAAAATGCATACAATCCCATCTTATTATTCTCATATTGATTTTGAAATTCACATTGAGTTTATTTCGAATCACTACTCATGTTTTGGATTAATTTTCTTTGTTCCCTATTTTCGATGAAATAAAACCTAAAATAAATGCACTGACAAAAAATACAACAGCGGAATACAGCACTGATTGTGTCATAAAATAAACGGCTAAAGTGGCTAAAACAACAATTGCTGTGCAGATCCAAATCGCCCAATTTGATGATTCAGTTGTGGTGTTAATATCCTCAATATCTTTTAATTCATCAACATTTTCTTTGAGAGAGGGTGTAATCATCTCCATCGGATTTGAGCCATAAAAATAATAAGGATGATCATTAAAACGAGCGAAATCTTGGCGATGAAACTCCGCAAAACCTAAGTGCTGTGATGGATCTTGCTGAAAATGTTCAAGTTGTTGTAAAGGTTGCAATAAAAATTCAGCATCATTTAAATCTAAAGCCAAACCACTTGGTCTAAGTAAAATATATTGTGGAAAATGTTGTTCAATGAGTGTTTTAAACTGTTCAAAATGTACAATATTCTCAGCACTAAAAAATTCTATAAATACATATTTTTGTTCAGTTAAATTTGCCAAAGCTTGTTGTTGATCAATCACCAAATAGGCATATTGTGCATCGCCAAATTGATCGTGGTATTCTTCTAAATCCACTTGAGCATCGGCATTAGAAATATCAAATTCATCCGTATATTTTGCCCATTTTAAATTTTCCTGACGAAATAGCATTAACCATAAAATCGGAATAAAAGCATCAGCTTCCAATTCAAAGGATGCAGTATGAAAAAAATCATGCCACTGATTTTCACTGCCCATTGGCATGTGGTTAAAGATTGAATGTGTTAAAAAAACAGGATGGCTCATCGGGAAGATCTTCTCATTTCTAAGTTTTATTCGTGTATTTAGCCTAACTGAACTTTTATACGTGATTGTTGTAAAGCTGTATTGATCTCTTTGATAAGACTGCGATTGGACTTGACAGGATTGACTGAATTGACAAAATCAACAATGAAAAAATCATAAATAGTCATCACAAAATTTCTAAAACTCGATAAAGTAGTATGCAACAAGTTGCAAAGCCAAACTAAAAGGATTCATCATGACAACTAGCTATGCACATATTTTAAAGCCATTGCATTTGGGATTTACGACCATCAAAAACCGTGTCGTGATGGGTTCGATGCATACAGGTTTGGAAGATCGTTTTTATAATTATCCAAAACTTGCAGCCTATTTTGGTGAACGTGCCAAAGGTGGTGTTGGGCTGATTATCACAGGTGGTATTTCGCCAAACCGCCAAGGTTGGTTGTTACCCGCAGGTGGTACGATGAATACCTTGGGTGATGTTGCACCACATCGCCTTGTGACGCATGCAGTTCATAAGCATGGTGCGAAAATTCTGATGCAAATTTTGCACTCAGGGCGTTATGGCTACCAACCTTTTGTGGTGTCTGCAAGCCCGATCAAATCACCGATTTCGATGTTTAAACCACGTCAAATGAGCGATAGTCTGATTTTGGATACTATTCAGGATTATGCAAAAACAGCGAGTTTAGCGAAAAAAGCCGGCTATGATGGCGTAGAAATCATGGGTTCAGAAGGCTATTTACTCAACCAATTTTTAAGTCGCCATGTCAATCAGCGTGAAGACCGTTGGGGTGGTCCGATTGAAAACCGTATGCGTTTTGCTGTGGAAATCGTGAAAGCGATTCGTGAAAAAGTCGGTGAAAAGTTTATTATTTGTTTCCGTTTGTCATTGCTTGATTTAGTTCATGATGGCAACACCATGGATGAAGTGATCACTGTTGCGCAGGCTTTGGAAAAAGCAGGCATTACCTTGTTAAATACAGGTATCGGTTGGCACGAAGCACGCATTCCTACGATTGTGACTTCGGTACCTCGAGCGGCATTTGTTGATTACACCGCAGAAGTAAAAAAGCATGTTTCTGTGCCTGTAATTGCATCGAATCGTATTAATATGCCTGAAACTGCTGAAGAAATTTTGGCAGCAGGCAAAGCGGATATGGTGCAAATGGCACGCCCATTACTTGCTGATGCATTTTGGGTGAATAAAACTGCGACCAATCGTGTTGATGAAATTAACACCTGTATCGCTTGTAACCAAGCATGTTTAGATCACTCATTCCAAAATAAACGTGCAAGTTGTTTAGTGAATCCTCGTGCAGCACATGAAACTGAATTGGTTTATTTAAAAGTTAAAAAGCCGAAGAAAATTGCAGTTGTTGGTGGTGGTGTAGCGGGGATGTCTGCGGCAACTGTAGCGGCTGAACGTGGTCATCAAGTGACTTTGTTTGAAGCTTCGAGTGAAGTGGGTGGTCAGTTTAACTTGGCGAAAGTGGTACCGGGGAAAGAAGAATTCCATGAAACTATTCGTTATTTCAAAGTTCAAATCGAAAAAACAGGTGTGGACTTACGCTTAAATACCAAAGTGAATCGTGAACAATTGGAACGTGAAGGCTTTGATGAAGTCGTGATTGCAACAGGTGTTGTGCCGCGTGGTCTGAAAATTGAAGGCAGTGATGCACCACAAGTGTTGTCGTATGCAGAAGTATTGCGCGGTGCGCCTGTGGGTCATAGTGTTGCTGTGATCGGTGCGGGCGGGATTGGTTTTGACGTATCAGAATTTTTGTTGAAACCTGAACATCAGCCTCAACCACAGCCTTTGGCAGATTGGCAACGTGAATGGGGCGTAGACCCAAATCCAAACTATATGACCGAAGGCGGTTCTGTGCCTGCTGAAGTTGAAGCACCAATTCGTCAGATTTATTTGATGCAACGAAAAACTACGCCATTGGGTATTGGCTTAGGAAAAACCTCAGGTTGGGTACATCGTGCACAGTTGAAAAAGCATGCAGTCCGTATGATGCGTGGTGTGCAGTATAAAGCAGTGACCAATGAAGGTTTATGGATTGAAACCAATGGGCATGATCAATTGCTTCGTGTAGACACAATCGTGGTGTGTGCAGGACAGGAATCTGTAAAAGATTTAATGCCGCAAGAGGGTGAATCTACCTTAGCACAGTATCATATTATTGGTGGTGCGAAGTTGGCTGGTGAGCTTGATGCAAAGCGTGCAATTCGTGAAGGTGCTGAAATAGCAGCCAAACTTTAAGAAAAACCGAGGCATTTGATGAAACATTATGCATTTGAATGCTTTGGCTGTAATTTTTACTTGTCATAATCGAAAAAGCTTCGTATTATGGCGCACATGGAAGCGTGGCAGAGCGGTTTAATGCACCGGTCTTGAAAACCGACGAGGGTGCGAGTCCTCCGTGAGTTCGAATCTCACCGCTTCCGCCAAATTCAAAAAGCCCTTGTGAAAACAAGGGCTTTTTTATTGTCTATATATTTTCCCATAACCTAAACTACATTAAGCATTGGATGACTTTAATCTTGAATTGGGTTTCAGTTTCAAATGTGAAATCGAAATTATCATAAACCCAAAAATTCAACTTCACATTTAATTTACACCTTTGCTTTGTGATGTGTGCTGAAATTATAGGAGACTTCCTTTTGGGAGATTTTAATACGATAAGTTAAAGTGTAGTTATGAGGGGGAGGTTGCTTTAGTCTGTATATTTGTTTGGCACTTTTATCGGGTAGATTCTATACTTAAAGTATCAATAGCCCCTAATTTTTCAAAGATATTTTCCTGATATAAAGAAAAACAAACCCTGTCGAAACAGGGTTTATTTTTCATGATTATTTTACTGTAAAGCTTGCAGTAAAGCTTCGAGCTTCACGTCGTGCATCTGGATCAGAAGGCATCGGGAATGGTGCAGCATTTCGTACTGCTTGTTCCACACTTGCTTTTACATCTGGATCAGAAGCATTCACAACCACAGAGGCAACAGCACCACTTTCAGTTAATGTCACGCGTGCAGAAGCTTTTTGTCCTGAAGAGCCACTTGGCATACGCCATGCACTACGGACTTTATTTTCAAAATCACGTTTTGCAGAAGAAGCAATTTTCTTCGCTTCAGCACGTTTAGTTGCCGCTTCTTCTTTGGCTTTTTGGGCAGCAGAGGCTTTAGCTTCAGCTGCTGCATTTTCTTTCGCTTCTGCATCGGCTTTACGTTTTGCTTCAGCTTTTGCAGCAGCATCTGCTTTGGCTTTTTCATTTGCCTCTTGCTTGGCTTTTGCAGCAGCATCT
>NZ_LQXQ01000031.1 GCF_003268395.1 Acinetobacter sp. CFCC 10889
GGGTGCTACAGGTGAAGGTTCTATTGCAGATTTAATTAAATCTGTCACATTGAATGATGATGTAGATGCTTCTGGAAAATTAGATACAAGAGAAGTTGGTCATGACGGTTTAACCAGTATTAAAATTCAGCTTAACGATCCTACAATGAATCAATTGGTTGCTGGAAATGTTGTGGTGATTAATGGTCAACCACATATTTTAACTACGGCAGAGATTGCGGCAGCAGAGCTTGATGTATTGGTTGCAGTTAAATCAGGAATGAATGCAATTGTCGTTGAAGTGACCAATAGTAAAGGTCAAGTTGAGCGAGATATTAAAGTTGTTGAAGTGATTAATTCAGATCTAATCGGTACTGTAACAGTTGTCGAAGATTTGAATAGCGATAATATTTTAAATAGCAGTGAAAAACCTACAGATAATTTAGTAGACCTCAGCGTTGAGTTAGGTGCTGACATTCAAGTCGGTGACATTATCGAAGTGGAAGGAATTACGCACACTGTTACACAAGCTGATTTGGATCAAGGTTTTGCATTAATTGAAAATGTTGGACCTCTAAAAGAAGGGATCAACAATTTTGAAATCAGCTTAAAAGATGCGGCAGGTCAGTTGATTGAGGAAATGATCATTCCTGTAGTTGTAGATACCAAAGCAACTGATTTGATTGATCAAATTAGACTTGTACAAGACCAAAATGGAGATGGTGTACTTAATCTCAAAGAGCTAGGTACAAATACGACCTCTACAAAAGTTGAAGTACTTTTAGGACAAGATGCCCAAGCAGGCGATACCATTACCATTAATGGGCAAACTTATACAATTACACAAAGTGAATGGTTGGCTGGCAAAGTCATTAAAGATGTTCCAATTAATGCGGATGCTAATACGATTACAGCAAGCATGACCGATGCTCAAGGTAATGTTGACAGTGAAAAACTTGACTTTATCGTTAATACGATAGCTACAGATTTGGTTGGAGCAATTGGTTTATTGGATGACCTTGATCCAACGGATGGTGCAATTAATCAAAAAGAATTGGGCAATGACAATAAAGTTGATATTTCAATTGCACTCACCAATGCAAATCAAGCGGGCGATATTATCAATGTCAATGGTGATAATTATGTTCTACAACAAGCGGATATTAATGCAGGACAAATAGAAGTATCTATCACTGTCCGTGAAGGCAATAATCAAGTTGTAGTGAAAGCCACTGATCAACAAGGTAATGTAGATAGCTCCGCATTAACTTTCCTTGTTGATACTAAGACTGTCAATCCTGTGGTGACGGGTATTACCACAATTGGTGGAGGGACATATGGAAATGACCAAGCCATTAATGCGGATGAGCTTGCAAATCCAGTGATTATTCAAGGGACTGCTGAGCCAAATGCAACTGTTGTGGTATCGATAGCGGGTTTAAATACACCGTTTACTGTGACTGCAAATGCAACAGGTGTTTGGAGTGTGCCGCTTACAACAAGCGATTTAACAACTTTAAATAGCTATCAACAGCAACAAGCAGATGCATCATTAAATATTGAAATTACAGCAACAGATACTGTAGGTAATGTGAGTGCAATTGTTCAAGATGATTCTATAGTCTTAGATACGGAAGCACCTGAAGTTACCATTCAGATTAATGCAAAAGGTGTGGTTGAAATCGTTACAACAGAGCCATTGTTTAAACTGGATAATGGTGCGGTGACTCCTGTTGATTTACAAGACATTGCGGATCAGCTCACGAGTGACCAAGGTAAATTTATTGTTGTGACTCCAACAGGGTCTGTACAACCTTATATTCAGTTCGTTCCAATGGATCCAAATAGTGCCATTGATCCGACAACTGTTGATTTGGCAAAGGTTGATTTTTATGGACCTGTGACTGTTGATCTTGCAATAGATACATTTACAGATGAAGTTGGCAATGGAAATCTTGCAGGGCAAAGTTCAGCCGTGACTGTCGATATGAGCTTGCCACCAACATTAACCATTACTTCTGATCGTTATGTGGTGGATGCAACTGACGATACGACGATTATTACATTTGAATTCTCTGAACTAATCACTGGCTTTGACTTGAGCGATGTCAAAGTTACGGGTGGTACATTGTCGAATTTACGTCAAGATGTAAACAATCCTGAAATTTATACGGCAGTATTTACACCAAATCAAAGTAACAATGTTGTGGGTAAAATCTCCGTAGATCCAAATGCATTTCATAGTGTGACTACAGGTAAGAGTAATGATCAAACAGCCTCACTTGCAGCACCAGGAGAGATTACTGGCGATGTTGTTGCACCTGCATCAGTTGAATTAAGTTTATTAGAAGATACTTTTGCAGTGACTTCTGGGGCTATTTCAGAGCATCAAAAACAAGATGGTATTACCAATAATCCAACGATTAAAGTCAGCGGTTTAGAGGCAGAACTAGGTTGGGAATATTCAACGGATGGTGGTCTAACATGGCTTGAAGGTGCTGCAAAAGGAAGTACTGCAACGACAGGTCAGTTTAATTTACCTGCTGCTGGCAAGTATGAATTAGGTGACATCCTTGTCCGTCAATACGATGGTGCATCTGCAAATGATGCAAATACCACAGTGAGCATATTTGATAAGGTTGTGACGCTTGATACTCAAGCACCTACTGTAAGCATTACAGAAGTTGCTGATGGGGATGGGATTGATCAGGCAGAGCGTCAGTTTGGCTATGAAGTTAAGGGAACAAGCGAAGCCAACGGAATAAAAGAAGCCAATGTACAAATCACTATTACGGTTACAGGTGCAAGTGGTAATCCGCATACCGCAACTGTGATGACAGATGCTAAGGGCAACTGGAGCTATAAAGTTCCTGCCAATGCAGTGACATATCCAAGTTCGGAGAATACTATTTCAATTAGTGCTGTAGCAAAAGACAGTGCGGGTAATGTATCAGCGTCTGTGAGCAGAACTGAAGTAGTGACTGATCTTGATAATGGCTTACTTGTTGCTGCAAATGCAACCATTGGTGTGGTTGCAGGAGATAACATCATAAATGGTGCAGAAAGTGCTGCTGCGGTGAAGATTTATGGTGATACCAATCTTGGATTAACCTACGCACGTATTTTCAAAGTCAATGCAGATGGTACGAAAGGTACACAAATTTTCCAACTCGATGGTTCTGGATGGAAGACAGGTAGCCTAATAAGTTCACAAATTACATCTCAAAATACATGGAGCGCAGATTTAACAGCTATACAGCTCGCAACAATGACGGATGGTAAATATCGTATTGAAGTTTATAACGACAATGGATCAACTAGACTTGCTAGCCGTGATTTTACGGTGAAGAAAAGTATTGCAGTGCCGACATTTGAAGTTCGTGATGATTCAGCACAAAATATCCTGACGGATAAAGCAGGCTATAGTAATGATCCAACACCAACATGGTCTGGTACAACTGAGCCAAAAGCGATTGTTGAAATCAAAGTCGGTAATATTTCCTATGGTACGGTTGTGGCAGGCGAAGATGGTTCATGGAGTATAACAGCACAACAACCGCTGCCTGAGGGCACAAATAATGTCATAGTTCAAGTGACTGATAGTGCTGGTAATCAAAACTCATCATCACACCAAATGATTGTTGATACAGTTGTGCCAGAAATCACGATTGATCAACCAATTGCTGTAGATGATATTTTGACCGCAGTGGAGTTACAACAAGGTCTTACGGTCAGTGGTAAAACAGATGCAGAAGACGGTCAAATTGTGCAAGTCACTGTAAATGGGTTAGGTCCTGTTGATGCTGTAGTGATGAATGGTGAATGGACTGCCAATGTTCCAAGTACATTATTGGATGATATCACTTGGAGTGATGATACACAGTTTAGTATCGAGGCTGTTGTCACAGATCGAGCAGGCAACATTTCAGAAGTAACGACTGTAGATTTACATTACAAAGACAATGACTTAGACCAATCAGGCACGATCGTTGAGTTTGATGAGAAAGATTTATTACTCGCAACCAATGCGACTACAGGTCTAAGCTATACAGGTCAGTTTGATCTACCAAATGTTGCGTATAGCCGTATTTATCTAGAGCCACCTGCAACGGCATTAACTTCTAAAGGACAAGATGTACTGTGGGAACACAATACAGATGGTGACTTAATCGGTTATGTGAATAACGTTGAAAATGGTCAGGTTGTTAAGTCTGAAGTGATCGTTGTTTCGATCAAAGATGACGGCACATATACTGTGAACTTAAAACAAGCCATCGGTCATGGCAAAGTTGGTACAAGTTTGGATGACGTGCTTGCTTTTGATATTCGTATGAACTTTGCCAATCATCGTGGTGATGTTTCTGAGTCTGAATATATCACTGTGAAAGTAACAGATGATCAGCCAACAACGAATACGACTGAAAACTATGTATTGACCAATAGCTATGAGGTTGAGGGCAATGTCTTTATTGAAAAAGTATCCCAACCTGATGGTAGTGTAATCAATACTGTACATAGTATTGGTGCAGATGGTGGCTTCGTAAAAACAGTGAAAGTTTCAGGTGTCACGTTTGAGTTTGATCCAGTTGCCAATACCATTACGAAAACAGGTTCATCGCCTGAAATTATCACCTATGCCTATAACTATAAAGGCTTAGAAGGTGGTGAGTTACTCGTCACAACATTGTCGGGTGAAACCATCACAGTCAATCTCGCAACAGGTCAATATCATTATTCAGTGTTTGAAGTTGACCCAACGATTTATAACAAAGCTGAACCTGTATCTGTGTCATTGGGTGGTCAGTCAGATAGCTTACTTGGTACGGTTGGCTTAAATGTCGCAGGTTTAATTGACTTACAAAATGAGCAATTATTCTCAGTACAAGGTGAGGGAATATATTCGGTTGAGGTCAGTATTTGGGCTGTAGATTTGGGAGGTTTGCTGGGTTCGCTTTTGGGTAAATCTAAAGAATTACTGTTTAATGACATTCTTAAAAATGAGTTGGGTCTAAAAGTTGTGTCACAAAAAGCAACGCTAGGTCTAGCAGAAATGAAGTTAACCATTAGCAATCCAGATGGTACACCTTTAGACGCATTAAAAGTCAATCAGTTATTAAAAACAGTCACTGTGGATGGTGGTGCTTTAGGTGGAATACTTGATTTATCTGTATTACCAACAGTGAACATCACAGCAAAAGGCGCTTCTGGAAATACACTGGCATCAAAAGGTAATACTGAACTTGCCAATGTAGGTTTACTTGGTGATTTATTATCAGGTGCTGAAGCAAGTACCGTGATTATGGACTCTGGCTCAGCAAGTTCAGAACTGCAGCCACTGGACAATAATCAGGCATATTCACTCTATGGTTTGGGTGGGAATGATACGCTGTACGGTGGCAATAAAAATGACATTTTATACGGTGGTTCAGGCAACGACACAATTTTTGGTGGCGCAGGTAATGACTTGATTGTTGGTGGTCAAGGCAATGATGTGCTAACAGGTGGTGATGGTTCTGATGTGTTCCGTTGGGAGAAGAAAGATTATCTCAATGGTTTCTTAGGTGCTGTAGATCGTATTACTGACTTTGATATGCGTGCAGTGACTTTAGGTGGGGATGTCATCGACCTTTCTGATATGTTAGTCGGCGCAGGTCGCCTAGGCTTTGGTGCAGGTAATTTGATTAATTACTTACACTTTGAGTTTGATGCAACGACCAATCAGACCTTGATTTATATCAGTGTAGATGGTGACTTTGTTGGCGGATTTAATGCTGATCTCCACATGGATAGTGTTAATCAAATTATTAAACTGGATAATGTAAATTTACTTTTACAAGGTGAAGGTGATTATGCAACACGTTTTAATTCAGATTATGAAGTGATTGGTTCACTCATTTCGAATGGTAAATTGATAGTACCTAAGTTAGATGTAGCAAGTTCAAGCAGTAACAATACGAATGTTGAAATTGTGGTCGAAGACAATGATGGTGATACATCGCAAACAGACCTCAACTTTGATACCTCTAATTTGGAAGATATAAGCTTTAATCCAAATAACCAAGCACCATTGGTTTTTGGTAAAGATACGTCGCTTTTAGGGTTGGTTGGTTTAGATGTTTTAGGCTTAATTGAACTAGGTGCACAAGATGTTTACATTTTTGATGCAGATCAAGACTTAAGAACGGTTAGCTTGAAATTTGAGCAATTACTTGGCGTTAATGTCACTAAACCAACATTTACTTATTCAACACAACTTGCTACGGAATTGGGTATTAAAGCGGAAATAAGTGCAAATGCTGGTGTTTTAGGGCTGATCGCATCTTCTGTGACAATTACACTTACCAGTACCAATCCATTGCAGCCAAATATTAGCAATGCTGCAATTAACCAACTTCTAGCAACAGTACGCTTTACCACGGAAGATGGGGCTTTGGGTATCGTGGACGGTAATCTACTTTCACTTGATTTATTAAATAATATTAAAGTGACAGCAACAGATAGCCAAAATATTTCAACTACTGAATCTTTGGGTAAATTGCTTGATTTAAGCTTAGTCACACAAGACTCAAGTTTGAATGGTCGCTTAAAACTCATAGAAGGCAATGTCGGGAATGATTCTTTAGATGCTTCTACTGCTGATCGCTCAGTGGTGATGTATGGTTATGGTGGTGATGATGTATTGACTGGTAGTCATTATAACGATGCGATCTATGGCGGTGTAGGCAACGATACGATTCATGCAGGTGCAGGAAATGACTATGTATCAGGTGGAGCTGGCAGTGACATTATTTATGGTGGAGCAGGTCATGACATTCTCTTTGGTAATGATGGAAACGATAAACTCTACGGGGATTTAGGTAATAATATCTTCAATGGTGGTGCAGGCAATGACGAGTTTTATAGTCAAGCTGTAGGACGAGATACAGTCATTTATGATTTATTGAATAATGCGGATGCAAGAGGTGGTCATGGTTCTGATACTTGGTTTGGTTTCCAAAAAGGTGCAACAGAACTAAATCAGAATGCAGATATCATTGATGTACAAGAGTTATTAACAAAATTTGATCACTCTAATTACGAGCATTTGGCTGTAGGTAATGGCGATTTAGCTGGTGCTTTAAATTATCTGTCTCAGTTTATTCAAGTCGGTAAAAGTGGTAACAATACCGTGATTAGTATTGATCGAGATGGTAGTGGTGCAAACTATAGTGCTCAAGTGTTATTAACCTTAGACAATACCGATACCACCTTAGAAGAACTGGTTCGCAACCAACAATTATTGTTCTAAGGATAGATCGTAATTCATACCAGAAAACCGTCTTTGTCAAAAGGCGGTTTTTCCGCTTATCTAATGTGATTGAAAGGATTTAGGTGCATTTATATGTCAACAATTTGCCTCAATATGATTGTTAAAAATGAAAGTCATATTATTGCTGAAACATTAGAAAATATTTACCAACACATTACACTCGATTATTGGCTAATTTCAGATACTGGCTCAACGGATAATACAGTTGAAATTATTGAAAATTTTTTTAAAGAAAAAAATATTCAAGGCGAGATACAGCATCATGCTTGGGTAAATTTTGGGCATAACCGAGACGCAGCCTTGCAGGCATGTATTGGTAAAAGTGATTACATATTATTCTTTGATGCCGATGATCATTTTACGGGTGATTTTAAACTGCCTGTTTTACAAAAAGACAGTTACTTCCTCAATATGACCAATGAAAGTGGTGGCACAAAATATGTCAGAAAACTCATTGTGAAAAATAATGGTCACTTCTTTTGGAAAGGGGTATTACATGAGTTTTTATCCAATAAAACAGATTATTCTACAGAGACTATTGAAGGTGATTATGCCGTTGTTTCAGGGCGTAAAGGCAACAGAAGTCTAGACCCAAATAAATATTTAAAAGATGCACAAATGCTTGAAAAAGCAATAGCAGAGAAAATTGATCCTGATCTAGAAGCACGGTATAGCTTTTATTGTGCACAGTCATATCAAGATGCAGGTCAAACAGAAAAGGCAATTGAATGGTATCAAAAGCGTACTGAACTAGGGGATTGGAAAGAAGAAGTTTATGTAAGTTTCATGCGTTTAGGTTCTTTATTTGAAGCGAAAAAGCAGACCATGCAAGCATTATACTATTGGCAATGTGGTGTTGCGGCTGTACCTGAACGTGCTGAATGTTGGTATCACCTTGCACGCCGTAATAATTGGGATAAAAACTACCACTTGGCATTATGCTATGCCGAACGTGCACAAAAATTAATGCTTCCTATAGGGAATAAACTATTTTTAAATCAGGATATTTATAAGTTCTGGTGCCATTATGAATTATGTATTAATGCTTTTCAGTTGGGGCATATAGAACAAGCTTATATGGCTTTTAAACAATTGGTTGAAAATGCCTCAAAAGGCTTGGTCAATCGGGTGATTCATCAACTTGATCATTATCAGGAATTGATTCAGCAAGATCATTATTTGGATGTGAAAAATTTAATTCAGGATTTGCAGGGCTTAGATTTTAAGGAACAAGCTGATATGATTTTAAATATGTATGAATAATAGTCGATTTAAATTTCAGTATTTTATTTATGGATTGAGAAAATATGGCTTTAATTGAATTATTAAATCATCTCAAAGAAAAATTTTTATATATGCAATATGTGGAGCGTATTGAAATATATCAACATCAGGTAGTTTATATTGATATAAAAACCGAGCATATCTTTTTTGCACTTGATTTAAATGAACAATATGAAATATTTCTCGTGTGTCGTAATAAAGCAACGCAGAAATTTTTATCGCAATATTTTCAGTGTTTTATAGACTTTAAATTAAAAATTTATGCTGAAAATGAAATATTAGTCAGCTTTTTAGATATTAAAAACGATACTAATATTGATAAAGTCATTGAAAAAATCATACAACAATTACTGGCATATACAAAAAATCAAACCTATTTACTAAACACCTTGAGCGATCAAGTTACACAATTAAATAAGCAGCTCAAAGCCACGACAATGAATAATATCTATTTAGATATGGCAAATACCTTAGGTGATAAATTTTTAACTATACGAGAAACATTAATACAGATTAAAGAAAAAGAACTCAGTTTAGTACGCTTTGGTGATGGTGAAATTCGTTGCATGGTCACAACAGGAGGTTGTATTTTTCAAAAGCATGATTGGAAATTAATGCAGGAATTACGTGATATTAGTCGTGATGGGACGGGAATGATGGTGTGCTATCCGAGCTTATTAATTGAAGATTCATTTTGGAATGACTTTTGGACAGAATTTTGGGCAAAATGTAAGTTTTATTTAAAACAATCACAGTTCGGTGATGCCATGATTACACGACCTGAAGCATTTTATTTTTATGGCAACGAAATTGTTGATTTATGGAAGGCAATTTGGGAAGGGAAAAAGGTGTGTTTTATTACAGGGCAAAATTCACGTTTAAATGCGGAACATACTATTTTTTCAAATATTGCTCGTGCACATTATATTTACTCTAAAAATCAAGATGCTTACACAGAGATTGATCATGTCATGCAACAATGTTTGGAGCAAAAACAAATTGATTTATTTTTAATTGCTTTAGGTCCAGCAGGTACAGCATTGGCAGCAAGATTACATCACCAAGGTCTTCGGGCTTTAGACATTGGTCATTTAAATAATAGTTATGATACGGTATTTTTAAATCAACCTCGTCCAGAGCAAATTAAATATTCAGCCAATTAAGTTTTTCGCATCATGAAATGATTTTTTATCACTAAGTTGTAGACAGAATATTTTCTTTTGAAAACTGAATAAATTAAGGTTGTAAATGCCTTTGCCTAAAATCAGAAGGTCTTATACCTGCATGTCGTTGGAAAAAACGACTGAAATAAGCGGGATCTTTAAAGCCAAGTTGATAGCAAATATGATTGATGGATGTATTGGTAAAAATTAATAATCTTTTAGCCTCTTGCATTTGACGATCAAAAATTAATTTTTTAGAGGATATTTCTGCCAATCTGCGACAAATATCATTGAGTCGTGCTTCGGTAATAGCTAAATCGTCAGCATATTGGGTGAGTGACCAATGTTTATCATAATTTGATTCGATCAATTCATTGAATTTTCTAAATATTTTTAGATCGTTACAGCCGTTTTTAATGCGTGGTGGAACAGCTTCGGCTAGATATACGATTTGCAAAAAAATCAGATTAATAAGATTTCTTAGCGCAAATTTTTTACCTTGTTTATTGGTATCAAATTCATTTTTTAATTTATTCAAATAGTCCTCTAATAAGTTCAGTTCTTGGATATTTTTGTCATTTAATTGCTGTGCTGAAACACAAATTGGATCAATATGTTGAATTTTTAAATCGACTTGTAAAAGTGGCCACACGATATTTTGCTGAATGGTCAGGACATGACCCTCGCAGCCGGGATCCGTGATGAAAGAATGTGCTACGGAAGGTGGAGTGAGAAAAAATACAGGTGCTTGAAAAATATATTTCATGTCATCTAAAAAAATACGCACTGTCCCTTGCGTGAAAAAATGAAGCTGAAAAAAGCGATCGTGCCGATGCGGTGGCATGTGTTGTCCAAAAAAATTAGCCAGCTTTGCTTGCGCTTCATAGTGGATTTCTTCATCAGCATAACGCTGATCATAAACCTCACCCATATGTAGATTTGGAATTGTGGCTGTTTTCATACCTTTTAATCCATGAAAAGTATAATTTTTTATAGCATAACGTAAAAAGTGCTTGCAATTGGTTATGATGTTAACTATAAAGTTAATATATTAACTAATTTTTAAAATGTCTAGCAAAATTATGCTGACCCAAGGATGAGAGTATCAAATGAATGATCTAAAGAAGATTGATACAAACGGTAATATTTTTGGAATCGCTTTAAATTACAAATGTTTGTATGAAACATTAAAAATGCAATTTAACGAAAAGCCGTATGTTAAAGAACCGATCAAACCTGTTCTTTTCATTAAAACTCCAAATACACGCAATCACTCAGGTGCTGTTGTGGTGAAGCAAGCAGGTGATGTTTTACAAGCTGGTCCAAGCCTTGGCATTGTGATTGGGAAAAGTACCAGTCGTGTGCAGGAAAGTGATGCTAGTGATCATATTGCGGGTTATGTGGTGGTCAATGAACTCAGCTTACCTGAGGACAGTTATTACCGTCCTGCAATCAAAGCTAAATGTCAGGATGGTTTTTGTGCGCTTGGTGATGTGGTTGCACGTGAGCAAGTGGCAGATGTGAACCATTTAGAATTACGTGTTTTGGTTAATGGTGAACTTAAACAAAGAGGTAATACTTCAAATTGGCTGCGTACACCTGAACAGATTATTGCCGAAATTTCAGATTATATGCCTTTAAATGAAGGTGACATTATTTTAACAGGAACGCCATTGGGTCGTATTGATCTACAAGCGGGTGATGTGGTGCGTATTGAAATCGACCAAGTCGGTGCGGTGGAAAATACCATTCAGGAACAAGGAGTTTAAGCCATGAAAACAGCACGTATCCGTTATCAAGATCAAGTTTTAAATGTCGAAGTTTTGGATGATTTACAGGTTAAATTGCCCAATGGTGACATTCTCAGCGAACAAGCTGTGGAATGGTTGCCACCTGCAAATGGCACGATGTTTGCCTTGGGTTTGAACTATGCTGATCATGCTCGTGAATTGGCTTTTGAGCCACCCAAAGAGCCCCTGATTTTCATCAAAGCACCGAATACTTATACAGGTCATAACCACAACACATGGCGTCCTGACAATGTTGACTATATGCACTATGAATGTGAATTGGTTGCAGTGATTGGTAAAACAGCAAAGAACGTTAAACGTGAAGATGCGTTGGACTATGTTGCAGGTTATACATTGTGTAATGACTATGCGATTCGTGACTATTTAGAAAATTACTATCGTCCAAATTTACGGGTGAAGAACCGTCATTCAACAACGCCTGTTGGTCCTTATATTGTGGATACGGCGACTGTTCCGAGCCCAAATAACCTGACTTTACGGACATGGGTCAATGGTGAATTACGTCAAGAAGGCACAACCGCTGACATGATTTTTGATGTGCCATTTTTGATTGAATACATCTCATCATTTATGACCTTACAAGTGGGTGACATGATTGCTACTGGTACACCTGAAGGCTTATCGGATGTGGTTCCAGGCGATGAAGTGATTGTAGAAATTGAAGGCATCGGACGCTTACGTAACTACATCGTTTCAGAAACAGAATTTTTTAAAAATTAAGAATAGAGAAGGAATTTGAACATGATTAAGCATTGGATTGACGGTAAAGAAGTTGAAAGCAAAGAAACATTTACCAATTATAACCCTGCGACTAACCAAGCCATTGGCGAAGTAGCAAGCGGTGGACAAGAAGAAATTAATTTAGCAGTAGCAGCAGCAAAACGTGCAGCCCCGCAATGGGCAAAAACCCCTGCCAAAGAACGTGCACGTTTAATGCGTAATTTGGGTGATTTAATCGACCAAAACGTAGCAAAAATTGCGGAGTTGGAAACCTTAGATACAGGTTTGCCAATTCATCAAACTAAAAATGTACTGATTCCTCGTGCATCGCATAACTTCAATTTTTTTGCTGAAGTGTGTACTCGAATGAATGGTCATACTTATCCTGTGGATGATCAATTCCTCAATTACACTTTGCATCAACCTGTGGGTGTTTGTGGTTTGGTATCGCCTTGGAATGTACCGTTCATGACAGCAACATGGAAAACAGCGCCGTGTTTAGCACTGGGTAATACTGCGGTGTTAAAAATGTCGGAATTGTCACCAATTACGGCTAATGAATTGGGACGTTTGGCGCTTGAAGCAGGTATTCCTGAAGGTGTGTTTAACGTAGTACAAGGCTATGGCGCAACGGCAGGTGATGCTTTGGTGAAACATCCTGATGTGCGTGCTATTTCCTTTACTGGTGGCACAGCAACAGGTCGTCGAATCATGGCGAATGCAGGGCTGAAAAAATATTCGATGGAATTAGGGGGCAAATCACCCGTTCTGATTTTTGCAGATGCAGACCTTGAGCGTGCTTTAGATGCTGCATTATTCACGATTTTCTCATTGAATGGTGAGCGTTGTACCGCGGGTAGCCGTATCTTTATTCAAGAGTCAGTATATGACGAGTTTGTCGCAGAATTTGCTCGCCGTGCGAAAAATATTATTGTCGGTGATCCGCAAGATCCAAATACCCAAGTTGGTTCTATGATCACTCAAGCGCATTATGACAAAGTAACAGGTTATATCAAAATCGGGATTGAAGAGGGTGCAAACTTACTTGCAGGTGGTTTAGAGCGTCCTGCAAATCTACCTGAACATTTGAAAAATGGTCAATTTATTCAGCCTACAGTTTTTGCAGATGTTGACAACCGTATGCGTATTGCCCAAGAAGAAATTTTTGGTCCTGTGGTGTGCTTGATCAAATTTAAAGATGAAGCAGATGCGTTACGTTTAGCCAATGAAACTGAATATGGCTTAGCATCTTATATTTGGACGCAAGACATCGGTAAAGCACATCGTTTAGCGGCAGGTATTGAAGCAGGCATGGTCTTTATTAACAGTCAAAACGTGCGTGATTTACGTCAACCATTTGGTGGCATAAAAGGTTCAGGAACAGGGCGTGAAGGTGGTGAATATAGCTTTGAAGTCTTTACTGAATTGAAAAATGTCAGCATTTCAATGGGTGCTCATCATGTGCCGAAATGGGGTGTATAAGACACTCCTTTTAAAAAGCTTAGACAAAATATTAGGACAGTAAATTTAATATTCAGGATGATTAAAAAATGGGTAAGTTGGCTTTAGCGGCAAAAATTACACACGTTCCCTCAATGTATTTATCAGAACTGCCAGGACCCACTAATGGTATTCGTCAGGCTGCAATTGATGGGCATAAAGAGATAGGTCGCCGTTGTCGTGAGCTTGGTGTAGATACTATTGTGGTATTTGACAGCCATTGGTTAGTCAATAGTGCTTTTCATATCAATGCAGGTGCAAATTTTAGCGGCATTTATACCAGCAATGAGTTACCGCATTTTATTCAAAATATGGAATTTGATTATGATGGTAATCCTGAACTCGGTCAGTTGATGCAAGAAGAAATTTGCAAAACTGGCATTCGTGCCCAAGCGCATAATATTCAAAGCCTTGAACTTGAATATGGCACATTGGTTCCAATGCGTTATATGAATGAAGACAAGCATTTTAAAGTGGTTTCAGTATCCGCATTTTTAACCTCGCATGAACTTGAAGACAGCCGTAAATTTGGCGAAGGCTTAGTGAAAGCCATTGAACGCTATGAAGGCACAGTTGCAGTATTTGCCAGTGGTTCGTTGTCACATCGTTTTATTTGGGATCGTGAATATCAACGTGGTATGGATCAATATACGCGTGAGTGGGATCGCCAAGTGGATAAACATGTGGTCGGTATGTGGGAGCGTGGCGAGTGGGCTGAATTTACAGCAATGCTACCTGAATATGCTGACTATTGTTATGGCGAAGGTGGCATGCATGACACAGCGATGTTATTGGGCGTGTTGGGTTGGGATCAATACGATCAAGCAGTGGAAATTATTACCCCTGCATTCCCAAGTTCAGGCACAGGGCAGATCAACGCTATTTTCCCATTACCTGAGCATTTAAAATAAGCATTTTTTGTCTAGATTCAGACATGACGGAAAAACGAAAAGGAGCATTCCCATGCCACATTTTATTGCTGAATACAGTGCAAACTTAGAAGATTCAATTGAATTTCAAGATTTATTTGAAATCGTGAATAACTTTTTAGGTGGTACGGGAATTTTCCCTTTGGGTGGAATCCGTAGTCGTGCCATTCGTATGGACAAATTTCGTATGGCAGATGCCAAGCATGATTATGCATTTGTACATATGACGCTCAAAGTTGGTTCAGGGCGAGATTTGGAAACACGACAGCGTGTGGCGGCAGAATTGTTTGAAAAGATTGAGGCATTTTTTCAACCATTAAAAGATCAGCGTTTATTGGCGATTTCTTTTGAAATGACGGAACTTGATCCTGTGTTGAATTTCAAATCCAACAATATTCATCAATTTTTAAAAAATAACAGTTAAAAGGATTTAAGCATGTTAGATCAAGCAAAAATTCAAGCTTTGGCATTAGAACTTGATGCAGCCGAACAATCAGGTCAACAAATTCGCCAATTTTCTTTGCAATACCCTGAGATCACCATCGAAGATGCTTATGAAATTCAAAAAGCATGGGTGGCGCATAAAATTGCCAATGGGCGTAAATTGGTTGGGCATAAAATTGGTCTAACTTCTCGTGCTATGCAAGTGTCATCTAATATTACCGAGCCTGATTATGGTGCATTGCTTGATGATATGGTATTTGACGAAGGCACAGATATCCCGATGTCACGTTTTATCGTGCCACGTGTGGAAGTGGAGTTGGCATTTATTTTAGGCAAGCCATTGTCAGGTCCAAATTGCACGATTTTTGATGTGTTAGATGCGACTGATTATGTGATTCCTGCTATCGAAATCATTGATGCTCGTTTACATAATGTCGATCCTGAAACCAAGATTACCCGTAAAGTATTTGACACGATTTCGGATAATGCAGCCAATGCGGGCATCGTATTAGGTGGTCGTCCAATCAAGCCGAATGAACTTGATTTACGCCGTATCTCTGCGATTTTGTACCGCAATGGTGTGATTGAAGAATCAGGGGTATCGGCAGCGGTGCTGAATCATCCTGCCAAAGGTGTGGCGTGGTTGGCGAATAAATTACATCCTTATGGGGTGACTTTAGAAGCAGGACAAATTATTTTAGGCGGTTCATTTACCCGTCCTGTTGCTGCACAAGCGGGCGATACTTTCCATATTGATTATGATCAATTAGGGTCGGTGGCATTCCGTTTTGTGTAATTCAATTTTGATTCATATTTGAGGCTGACAGGATGTTAAATCCCAAAAATACATTTAAACAAAAGCTGAAAACGGAACAGCAGATTGGCATGTGGGTCGGATTGGCGAATAGCTATTGTGCCGAAATTGCTGCCAATGCAGGCTATGATTGGTTGTTGATTGATGGTGAACATGCACCGAATGATGTACGTAGTATTTTAGAACAATTACAAGCCATTGCACCTTATGCGAGTCAGGCGGTGGTGCGTCCTGTTACGGGCAGTGTACCGATCATTAAACAACTATTGGATGTTGGTGCGCAAACTTTGCTGATTCCTATGGTTGAATCTGCGCAGCAAGCAGAACTGATGGTGAGTGCAACACGTTATCCACCTGAAGGGATTCGTGGTGTAGGCGCAGCATTAGCACGTGCTTCACGTTGGAATAATATTACAGATTATTTACAACATGCAGAGGATGAAATTTGTGTTTTAGTTCAAGTTGAGTCAAAAAAAGGGCTTGAAAATTTAGATGAAATCCTTGCTGTGGATGGCATAGATGGTGTGTTTATTGGTCCTGCGGATTTATCCGCAGCACTCGGCTATCGTGGTCAAGCAGGTCATCCTGAAGTGCAGAAAATTATTAATGATACGATTCAAAAAATTCGTCAAGCAGGTAAGGCAGCAGGTATTTTATCTGCGGATGAAAGCTTGGCAAAAACCTATTTAGCATTAGGCACTGAGTTTGTCGCTGTGGGTGTGGATACGAGTTTGTTAATGAAGTCGATGACCCAATTACTCGGAAAATTTAAAAACACTCAAGCGACCACCCAAACAGATACGCCAAGCGTTTATTAAGGAGCATAGGCATGCAACTTTCAAATCCAAGCTTATTGAAACAACAGGTTTTTATCGATGGTCAATGGCTTGATGCGCCTGAGCAAAAAAGCTTTGAAGTCAGTAATCCTGCGACAGGTCAAGTGATTGCACATGTACCTACCGTAAGTACATTACAAGTTGAACAAGCAGTTGAAGCTGCGGATGAAGCACTGAAAACATGGAAACTGACTACAGCCAAAGAGCGTTCATTGTTACTGAAAAAGTGGTATCAGTTAATGCTGGAACATCAGGAAGATTTAGCCATTATTTTAAGTACTGAACAAGGCAAATCAATCACTGAAAGTCGTGGTGAAATTTTGTATGGTGCGAGCTTTATCGAATGGTTTGCTGAAGAAGCTAAACGCACTTATGGTGATGTGATTCCGCACGACAAACAAGGTCGCCGTTTGGTGGTCATCCGTCAGCCTGTCGGTGTGGTGGCTGCTATTACCCCATGGAATTTTCCAAATGCCATGATCACTCGTAAAGTCGGTCCTGCACTTGCAGCAGGCTGTACAGTGGTTATTAAACCTGCATCAGAAACGCCTCTTTCAGCATTGGCTTTGGTGGCATTGGCAGAGCAAGCGGGTATTCCAAAAGGTGTAGTGAATGTTGTGACAGGCAGTGCTCGTGAAATTGGTGCAGTGTTAACGTCTCATCCTGCGGTGAAAAAAGTATCTTTCACTGGGTCGACTCAAATTGGTAAATTGCTCATGGAACAGTGTTCATCGACCATGAAAAAAGTCAGTATGGAACTCGGTGGCAATGCGCCTTTTATTGTGTTTGATGATGCTGATCTAGATCGTGCGGTAGACGGTGCAATTGCTTCAAAATTTCGTAATAGCGGGCAAACTTGTGTCTGTACCAACCGTATTTTGGTGCAGGAAAAAGTGTACGATGCTTTTATTGAAAAATTAGCAATCGCAGTGAAAAAATTAAAAGTTGCACCTGCATTTGAACAGGGGGCTGAACAAGGTCCATTGATTAATGAAAAAGCAGTGGAAAAAATTCAAGAACACATTGCGGATGCGACTGCAAAAGGTGCAAAAATTGTCGTCGGTGGACAGCGTCATGCGCTAGGGAAAACCTTCTTTGAACCCACTGTTTTAGCCGATGTTAGCCCTGAAATGCTTGTCGCAAGAGATGAAACTTTTGGACCACTTGCACCTGTATTTAAATTTTCAACTGAAGCAGAAGCCATCCACATGGCGAATGATACTGAGTTTGGCTTGGCATCTTATATTTATACCGAAAGTTTAAGCCGAGCTTGGCGTGTGGGAGAAGCACTTGAGTATGGCATGGTTGGGATCAATGAAGGCTTAATTTCCACTGAAGTTGCACCATTTGGTGGAATTAAAGAGTCAGGCTGTGGGCGTGAAGGCTCAAAATACGGCATTGAAGATTATCAAGAACTGAAATACATGTGTATGGGTATTTAAACTGCTTTATCATGATTTAAAATAAGGATTTAGCGATTCTTATCTTATTTTAAATTTTAAAAAAAATCTGGATGGAAAATAAGCTGATTTAAATCAGCTTATTTTCATCTAATCATTTTTATTTGCACTCATTGTTGAAAAAATCACTTATTTAATCAGAAAAGTATTTTCATCATAGAGTGTATGTGCTATTAATTAATATATTAACAATTTAGTGTTTTAGAATATTAGATCTTCAAGGATGCCTCAGCTATGCGTCTAGTTTTCATATATGACGGGTTTTTATTGTTAATTTGTTAATATGTTAATTAAATTGTATGAGGTTGAATGGAATAAAGCTGATTGTTTCTCTATAAGGAGATAGAAATGGAAACAACATCTACCTATGTGTCTACATCCGATAAAATGACCAAGGAAGAACGTAAAGTTGCCTATGCAACAATCGTGGGTACAACTGTAGAATGGTATGACTTCTTTATTTATGCAGCAGCAGCGGGTCTGATTTTTAAAGATCTTTTTTTTGCGCCCGCAGGTAATACACTCGGTACAATTCTTGCCTTTGCAACGGTTGGAATTAGCTTTTTATTTCGACCACTTGGCGCATTTTTAGCAGGCTATTTGGGTGATAAATATGGTCGCCGTATCGTATTAGTCATGACTTTAGTGCTGATGGGGATCGCAACAACCTGTATTGGTTTATTACCGACTTATGCCAGCATTGGTGTTGCTGCACCAATTTTGTTACTGATCCTACGGATTTTACAAGGGCTTGCCGCAGGTGGAGAATGGGGCGGGGCTGTGCTCATGGCAGTAGAACATGCACCCACACATAAACGTGGGCGCTTTGGTTCATTTCCACAAATCGGTGTACCTCTAGGACTCATTCTGGCTTCTGCGATGTTCGCTTTAATGACAGGTGTGGTTGCTCCTGGTGATGCTTTTGTTGAGTGGGGTTGGCGCATTCCATTTCTATTCAGTATAGTTTTATTATTTGTAGGACATTGGATTCGTCGTACTGTAGAAGAAAGTCCCGTTTTTGAAGAAATTAAAGAACGTAAAAGTGCATCTCAAACACCTATTCGAGATTTATTTAAAAATCATGCTTTATTGGTGTTATTAGCGGCTTTGGTTTTTGCAGGAAATAGTGCATGTGGTTATATGACTACAGGGGGGTTTATTCAAAATTATGCAACAAATCCGAATGGACCTTTGCAACTTGAACGTACACCAGTTTTAATTTGTGTGACCCTCGCTTCTTTTTGTTGGCTGATTACCACATATATTTCAGGCGCATTATCGGACAAAATCGGGCGTAAAAAGACTTATATTATGGGTTGGATCATTCAGTTGTGCGGTGTTTTTGCGCTATTTCCTTTGGTGAATACAGGTGTTATGCCGTTATTTGCTTTGGGGTTGTGTTTCCTTGCCAGTGGTATTGGTTTGACTTATGGTGTGCAATCAGCATTCTATTCTGAATTATTCCCTGCATCAGTACGTTTTTCTGGGATTTCGATTTCTTATGCTTTAGGGGCAATTTTAGGTGGAGCTTTTGCACCGATGATTGGTACATGGTTGGTTAGTGTGACGGGTTCAACATTTTCGGTCACGATTTATTTGGCAGTGATGACCAGTGTTGCGTTATTGTCGACGTTGTCTTTACGTGATCGTTCAGGGATTCCTTTAGGTCCTGACCATGAAGCTGAACAGATGAAATCACCGATTGTTTGGCATAAAAATTAATTGCTATTGCATTTAAAAAAACACCTTTTACCAGCTTCGGCTGGTTTTTTTTATGGCTAATGACAACACAAAATGAGATGTATGACAAACTTGCATAAGTAGAAAAATAAAAAGCCATGAAAAGTACAAATTAATAGGTGAAAAATGCATTAACTAAATACAAAATTCCATGAATAATAGAAAAATACTAGGAAGTTTAAATAAATATTTTTGATAAATATCTGATGATTAAGGAATAATAGTCATGGAAAATACCATTTCAACACATGTCGCTTTTGACAATGATGTCAATGAAAATACTGATTCAATTTCACTGATTTATACAGAAGCTGCAAAGCCTGTGTCATCAGAAAAAACCATGCTAGAAAAAATTAAGGAAATTTTACCGCAAATCGCAGCACGTGCTGAAGAGGCAGAACAATTACGCCGTGTACCTGACGAAAACATTACTTTATTAAAAGAAATTAATTTCCATCGAGCATTCCAACCAAAAGTATATGGTGGCTTGGAAATGAGTTTACCTGATTTTGCCAATTGTATTGTCACTTTAGCTGGTGCGTGTGCGGGTACAGCATGGGCATTTAGTTTGTTGTGTACGCATAGTCATCAAATCGCAATGTTCAGCAAACAATTGCAAGATGAAATTTGGTTAGCCAATCCTGATGCAACTGCAAGTAGCTCAATTGCACCATTTGGAAAAGTACAAGAAGTTGAAGGTGGTATTGTTTTAAATGGTGAATATGGCTGGAGTAGTGGTTGTGACCATGCTGAATATGCCATTGTTGGTTTTAACCGTTTTGATGTAGAAGGCAACAAAATTTATTGTTTTGGTGTAATTCCACGTCAAGATTATGAAATTGTAGATAATTGGTTTGCACAAGCGATTAAGAGCAGTGGTTCAAAACAATTAAAACTAGTTGATGTGTTTATTCCTGAATATCGCATCTCAAAAGCCAAAGACATGATGGAAGGAAAATCAGCAGGATTTGGTTTATATCCTGAGTCAAATATTTTCTATTCACCTTATCGTCCTTATTTTGCCAGTGGTTTCTCTGCGGTAAGTTTAGGTGTGGCAGAACGTATGATTGAAGCGTTTAAAGAAAAACAACGCAACCGTATTCGTGCTTATACAGGAGCAAGTGTAGGTTTGGCGACACCTGCATTAATGCGTATTGCAGAATCAACACATCAAGTTGCAGCAGCACGTGCATTATTGGAAAAAACTTGGGAAGACCACCGTTTACATGGCGTAAATCATGTTTATCCGAATAAAGAAACTTTGGCATTTTGGCGAACCAATCAAGCTTATGCAGTGAAAATGTGTATCGAGGCAGTGGATCGCTTGATGGCAGGAGCGGGGGCAACCAGTTGGTTAGACAGTAGTGAATTACAACGCTTATTCCGTGATTCGCACATGACAGGTGCACATGCTTATACCGATTATGATGTTTGTGCACAAATTTTAGGTCGTGAATTGATGGGCTTAGAACCAGATCCTACTATGGTTTAAGTTCATCTTTTATTCAAATAAACAAGGAGTTGTGAAATGAATAGCATGATCAATAATGTCGTGACTGAGCAAGCATTAGATCCCAAAGCGTTTCGTCGTGCCTTAGGTAATTTTGCCACAGGTGTGACCATTATGACGGCACAAAATTCCCAAGGTGAACGTGTTGGGGTGACTGCAAATAGTTTTAATTCGGTGTCTTTAGACCCTGCTTTAATTTTATGGAGCATTGATAAAAATTCATCAAGCTACCGTATTTTTGCAGAAGCCACACATTTTGCTGTGAATATTTTATCTGCTGCGCAAATTGAACTATCTAATAAATTTGCTCGTCGTGCCGAAGATAAGTTTGCAGGTGTGGAATATGATGTAGGTGCTGGAAATAGCCCTGTACTGAAAAATTGTTCAGCCGTTTTTGAATGTGAAAAGTTTAATATTGTTGAAGGTGGTGACCATTGGATTATTATTGGAAAAGTCATTCAATTTCATGATCATGGACGCTCACCATTGCTCTATCATCAAGGTGCATATTCTGCGGTATTGCCACATCCGAGTTTAAATACCAAAGCTGCACCTGATGAAAGCATATTCCCTGGACGTTTGTATGACAATATGTATTATTTGTTAACTCAAGCGGTGCGTGCTTATCAAAATGACTATCAGCCGAAACAATTGGCAAGTGGTTTTAGAACCAGTGAAGCCCGTTTATTGCTGGTATTAGAAAGTAAAACAGCGACTTGTAAAAGTGACTTACAACGTGAAGTAGCGATGCCGATCCATGAAATTGAACAAGCGACTGAAATTTTGGCACAAAAAGGCTTACTGTTAGACACAGGTCATTCTTATGAGTTGACCGCCCAAGGCAATGCTTGTGCACACATGTTATATAAAATCGCAGAGAGTCATCAGGAAGAAGTATTTACGCAATACTCAGCAGAGGATCGTGAGTTATTTAAGAAGATGTTAAAAGATTTAATTGGCATTTGATCCAATTCAAAAACAAAAAGGATTTTATCGTCAGTTAAAATCCTTTTTTTATTTTTAGAGGATAAATCTTGCTAAGGTGTAAAGATTGATATACTAATAAGCCATCATCTAAACGGATTTAGAAGATGAATAATCAACAGAATTTTTCAAATTTCATTGACTTAGCTGCTCTCATGGGGCGACCAGATTTCGATTCATCCTTATTATTTTATTTAAATACATGGGTACAATCGAAACATTTTTCTATTTTACGGGTCAAAGATAATGTGCCTGCATTATTGCTTTGCGATCAACAAAATGATCAGCAAAATATCGCATGGCATTGTGGGCAATCCTATATCAAACGTTATCATGCCTATGACGATCTCTATCAAAATTTAGCCACGCAAAATATACAGCAGCATCAAACGACTACAGGGCAGCTTTGTGCAGATGAAATCATTTTTTCACCTTATCGGCAGGAAATTTATGAGAAAAATGGTTTAATTCAGCGCCTATGTGGTTTGTATCGAGAAGATGATAATTCACCTATTTTATTTAATTTATATCGTCATAAAGAACAAGGATTTTACTCTGATCATGAGATCGAAAATTTTGAACGAATTATTCCTGCATTGGCAAAAATGATTCAAGGTCATTTGGCTTTACAAGAAAAAAGTCAGCAAAAAAATATTAAACAACAGTTATTAAAATATCAGCCTTTACTGACAACACAAGAAATAGAAGTGTGTAGCCGTATTTTAAAGGGCATGAGTTATGTGGGAATTGCTGCTGATTTAAATTTAAAAGAATCAACCATTAAGACCTATCGGAATAGAGCTTTTGAAAAATTAGGAATTAATTTTAAAAACCAGTTGTTTGCCTTATTTTTGTAGTGGCTATTTTTGATTTTGTCCTCCTTTTGGGGGACAAGTGTTATGTACAGTTTACATATACTGAATCTTATTCATATAGACCATATGAAAAGGAAGTCAGCAACTATGGAAAGTTCATTATTGGCATTGGTGGTGACGCAAGTTCAAGCGGAAGCCAAAGATACAATTGTTTTAGAATTACAACATCCGCAGCAACATGCCTTACCTGCATTTAGCGCAGGTTCGCATTTAGAGGTTTATCTTGAAAATGGTTTGATTCGACATTACTCCTTGTTGAATTGCTCCAGTGAGACACAGCGTTATGTGATTGCGGTTGGATTGGTGCAGGATGGTCGTGGTGGCTCACAATATATTCACCAAAAAATTTGTGTTGGCGATACGTTAAAAGTCAGTCCTCCTCGTAATAATTTCCCTTTGCTTGATGCTGAGGAATATTGCTTTATTGCAGGTGGTATCGGGATTACGCCTATTTTATCCATGATTCATTACTGTATTCAAAACCAGAAAAAATGGCGTTTAATTTATGCGTTAAGACATAAACAACGTGCTAGTTTTTATGAAGATTTAATGCAATTAGCACCTGAAAATATTCAATTTTATTTCAATGATGAACATGCACAGCAGCATTTAAATGTTGACGAAATTGTGCAAAATCTAAGTGAAAAAGAACATATTTATTGCTGTGGTCCAAATGCCATGATGCAAAGTGTGCAACATGCTGCGCAACATCTTCCGAAAGAACGTGTGCATTTTGAATGGTTCAGTGCGCCTGTTTTAGCAGATTCTACGATACAAACTTCTGATTCATTTACAGTAAAGCTTAAACGTTTAGGTAAAGAAATTCAGGTGATGGCAGACCAATCAATTTTAGATGCCCTAGAACAAGAAGGCTTTGAGCTGCCATTTTCCTGTCGTGCAGGGATTTGCCGAACCTGTGAAACTACAGTGTGTTCAGGAACGCCTGACCATCAAGACATGATTTTAAGTGATGAAGAACGTGCTGAAAATAAGAGCATGTTGATTTGTGTTTCCAGAGCCAAAAGCCAAATGATTGAGCTTGATCTTTAAATTAAAAATATTCAGACATCATCAGGATGATATTGTATGACCATTCCAACCGTAAATATTATCGAAGCATGCCGTAAAGCCGCAGATAAAATGGCGAACAAAGATACACCATTGATTTTAAATGAATGGTATGTCGCTGCATTTAAAGAAGAAATTGGTAGAAGTTTGTTTGCACGTAAAATTTTAAATAAGCGTGTCGTGATGTACCGTACTTTAGAAGGGCAAGCTGTAGCACTTGAGGATCGTTGTGCACATCGCTCATTTCCATTGTCAAAAAGCCATTTAGATGGAAATAATATCATCTGTGGTTATCATGGTTTTAAATATAATACCTCAGGTGATTTAGTCGAAATCCCTTCACAAAAACAATGCCCTCATGGGATTGGGATTCAAAGCTATAAATTGGTTGAAACAGGTCCTTTAGTTTGGATTTGGTTAGGTGATCAGCAACTTGCGGACGAGTCAAAAATCCCTCAGTTACCATGGTTAGAGAGCGAGCAGTGGGCATGTACTTCAGGCTATTTTTTCCATCCTGGAAACTATGTCAGTATGCACGAAAACTTAATGGATTTAACCCATTTAACGTTTTTACATGCCAATACCATTGGTACACCAGACTATGCGAGTGCACCGTATAAAACAGAATTAAAAGAGGGTCACTATAAATTAATCCGTGAAGTTGTACCGACAACTTTGTCACCTGTATGGGGTGAAACAACAGGGCTTGCAGCTAAGGAAACGGCTGCACGTATTGCTACATCAGAGTTTTTATCACCAGGATTACATCAAGTCAGTGTTTCATTTTATGACTCAGCACTTGATGAAAATACTCGGCAAACTTTTAAAATTCATACAGCACATATTTTAACGCCTGAAACCAATAATACGATGCATTATTTTATTGTACATGGACGTGATTTTGCTTTGGATGATGAGCATATTGAAGCATTTATGCATGAGCAATTATTTGCAGCTTTTCAGGAAGATGTTGAGGGTTTGGGGGCTTTAGAAGATGTACTTGATGATCGAGATCAACATCATTTTGAATTCAGTGGCAAGTGATTCCCCTGCGGTTGCAACACGCATTTATTTAAAGAAACGTGCTGAACAAGAGCAAGTTTAAAATCTAATTTTTAAAAAATCATAAAACTCTAGAGTTTAACCCTAGAGTTTTATTTTTCATTAAGTTAATATATTAATAAATTAATAGTTAATATATTAATTATTATTTAATGGATTTTTATTCGGAATAAAGAATAGAAAGACAGAAACATATTTCAAAGGATGAATTATGCCAAGTTTAAAAATAGCAATACGGCAAGTGAGTGCCATTGTTTTACATTCTACGTTAATTGGGGTGACATGTAGTCAAGCGATATATGCTGAAGATAATTGGAAATTATCACTCAAAAATGCATATATTGATCGAGATTTTGATAACAGTGCAGTAAAAGATCAGGGCAGTTGGTCGCAAGGAGTCTCTTTATTTTATACTTCAGATTATCAAAAAACTCCTTTTGATCAGTTAGAAATAGGCTTGGATGCTTCAGCACAATATGCTGTACGTTTAAGCTCAGACAAGCATGTTTCTGATAGTATTTTACCTTTTGATACGCAGTCTAAGAGCCAAGCCAATGATTTTCAAAAGTATGGTGGAACTTTAAAATTTAAATATCAAGACAATGTATTACGTGCAGGTGAATTATGGTTAGACACACCACTTACTTCTGTCGATGGTAGTCGCCAATTATTGTCATCCTATATGGGAATAAATTTTAATAGTAAGGTTAATGATCAACTTGGGATCGAAGTGGGGCATATTTCACGGGTTTCAGCACGAAATGATGAGGATTTTGAAAAGTTCTCCTATACTAAAAATGGCATTAAAAATGAATCTGATGGTTTAAATTATTTGGATGTACGTTATAAATTTAATGATGCTTTAAAAGCTGAATATTATTTTGGTAATTTGTCTGATTTATTTAATTTGCATTATGTTGGTTTAGATCACACATTTAAATTTTCTGGTGAATGGGCATTAAATTCGAAGTTAAAGTATTTTAATGCACAAGATACGGGTAAAGCAGTTTCTATTGATACACAAAATATTGGTGTATTAGAGACTGTAAAATATAAAAACCATAGTTTGGCTGTAGGTTATCAACAAATTATGGGTGATGCTTATCCGTTATTAGATGGCTTTTTACCAGAAACTTATTTTATTAACTGGAATGTGACAGGCTTTGCTAAAGAGGAAGAAAAGTCTTATCACGTGGTATATGCCTATAATTTTAAAGACCAAATTCCAGGTTTAAATACCATTGCCAAATATTCTTATGGTGATGAGATTAAAATGGCAGATGGGCGTAAAAATAAAGAAACTGAGCTTGATTTAATTCTGAGCTATAACTTACAACAACCGATGTTTAAGGGGGTTGGCGTACAGTATATGTTTGTCGATTATAATGTTGATCATGGTAATGACTTTCAGGAAAATCGTGCTTTTTTGACCTATACTAAAAAGTTCTAAACGGTTTAAGATTATTTTTTAATTTTTATAAGTGGATAATTTTTAATAGAAAATTATCCACTATTTCTGTTTGTTTATAAAATATAGATGATAATATTTTTATTATTTAAACATTAACATTCAAGTGATTTTTATTTTATATTAAGAAAAATCATTGCTCATATTGCAAAGAAAATTATAAAAATTTTATAAAATTAAGTTAATATATTTATTAAAATAAATGATTAGGTTTGATATGAACAAGATTCGCCCATCTTTAACATTGGCATTGTTACAAGCACGTGAAGCTACAATGACCTATTTTCGTCCTGCACTGAATGAAATTGGTTTGACAGAGCAGCAGTGGCGAGTCATTCGTATTTTATATCAATACGAGGAACTTGAGAGCAACCAACTTGCTGATTTTGCATGTATTTTAAAGCCAAGTCTCACGGGGATTTTAAACCGTATGATTGAGCAAAAATTAATCTTAAAGCGTAAGGATGTCAATGATCAACGTATTAATTTGATTTCTTTGACTGATGCAGGTCAAGCATGTTTCGAGCAACAAGCTGTGAAAATGGAAATATCGTATAAAAAGATTCAGGAACAATATGGCGCTGAAAAATTACAGCAGTTAATGACAATGTTGAATGATTTATCAAAAATTAAGCTTTAATACAGGTTTATTGATGGAGTTGAAGTGCAGCAATTTTTTTATCTTTAAAAAATTTAAGCAACGTAAAAGATGCGAGTAATACTGCAAAAATAAGCATGGTGTTTTTTACACCAATATATGTGGCAAGGATGCCAGCACATAATCCACCTAATGCATCAAATCCAAAGCGTAAAGAGGTATAGATCGACACAATCCGCCCACGAAAGTCACTGGGTGCATGGCGTTGAATGAGAATATTGGTCGATACATTGGTGGTGGAAATTCCAAATCCTAAACAAAACATGGCAAAATAATAAAAGAAAGCCATGTCGATTACTGCTAAGAGAGTTAACCCTAAAATACAAAATAACATATTGTAAAAAATACGATTTTTAATTTGATTTTCATTTTGTGTATTGGCAAGGAGCAGCGCAGATAGGAATGAGCCAATGCCCGCAGCACCCCATAAATAGCCTAAAGTGGTTTCATTGCCTTTTAAATAATCTTTGGCAAAAATAGGTAAAATTGCCACGTAACTTGATGCTGTTAAATTTAAAACTGCGATGGACAGCATCATCCATTTATATTCAACATGATGAAAAACATAAAGATAGCCTTCTTTCAGTACATTTGAAATTGAACCTTTTGCTTTGATGACTTGAATATTTTTCATTAGCATTAAGGCAATGATCAGGCAAAAATAAGATAAGGCATTTAAAATAAAACACAGCAGAGGATTGGCGATTACCAATAACAAACCCGCAATGGGAGGACCAATAAAACGACATGAATTAAAAATCATGGCATTTAAAGCTAGAGCATTGGCGATGTAATTTTTGTCTTCAACGAGATCACTAATGAATGATTGTCTTAAAGGCGTATCAATGGCACTTAATACGCCTAACAGCAAAGACAGAGCCAAAATACTGCTTTGATTAAGCCAATGGAAATAAGTACACAGTGCTAAACCAAGTGCTTGTATAAAAAATAAAACTTGTACAAAAATTAAAGCTTTTCTTTTATTGAGTTTATCAATCAGCGCACCGACAAAGGGGCTAATGACCAGTTGCGGCGCAAGTGCAAAAAATGTAATCAGACCTAAAAGTGCTGCGGAGTGGGTCAACTCATAAACCAACCATGCCAATGCAACCTGTTGAATCCATGTTCCTAAAGTCGATAAAGTATGCCCAATAAAGTAATTTCTAAAATTAGGATAATTTAGACTTTGGAAAATTTTTGGCAATTTTAGTCTCTTTAAATGCAAATAAAGGTTGAAAATTGATTATTTAGTTAATATATTAACATTAATTTTAATAAATATGTGAACTAATTGTGTGCTAAGCAAGGTGATTAATTTTTTATTTGCGTGAAGTGTAGAAGTACGAGTAGGAAAGGGAAAGTAAATGGAATTACAAGAATTTGATTATATCGTGTGTGGTGCAGGATCGGCAGGATGTGTAGTTGCAACCCGTTTAATTCAGCAAGGTAAAGGAACTGTTTTACTGCTCGAAGCAGGCGGCAGTGATGATAATATTTTCATTAAAATGCCCGCGGGTGTTTCTACAGTGATTCCTACAAAAACGTGGGATTACACCACTGAGCCAGATCCAAACACTAAAAACCGTCGTATGACATGTGCGCAAGGGAAAGTGCTTGGTGGCAGTAGTTCTGTGAATGGTATGATTTATATTCGTGGTCAAAAGCAAGATTATGATACTTGGGCTGAAGAATACGGTTGTACAGGGTGGGGCTATGATGACTTATTGCCATATTTTAAAAAATCAGAATGCAATGAAAGCTTGTCTGGGCATTATCATGGTACGCAAGGTCCTTTGAATGTCAGTGAAAATCGTCACCGACATCCTTTAACACAAACTTTTATTCGTGCAGGTCAAGAGTTTGGTTTGAACTATGTAAATGATTTTAATGGTGCAGACCAGCAAGGGGTTGGATTTTTCCAAACCACCACTGTCAATGGAGAGCGTGCGAGTGCTTCTCGCACATATCTCAAAATGGTGGAACATGATGCACAGCTTCAAGTGAAATTGAATGTTTTAGTGCATAAAGTTCAAATTGAACATGGTGTTGCAACAGCGATCGAATGTGAAATGAATGGTCAACGTCAGATATTTAAAGCACGTAAACAGATTATTTTAAGTGCAGGTGCGATTGGAACACCTAAAATTCTTATGTTGTCAGGCATTGGTCCTACACAACATTTACAAGAGATCGGTATTAAAACGCTACAAGATTTACCTGTAGGTAAAAATTATCATGACCATTTACATGTATCGATCAATGCAGAAACCAAAGCACCCAATTCATTATATGGGCAGGATTTAGGACTGCAAAAAATTAAAAATGGTGCGCAGTGGATGTTGACTCGTACAGGTGTGGTGAGTTCCAATATTTTAGAAGGTGGTGCATTTGTCGATACGCGTAACGAGGGTCGCCCTGATGTACAAGCACACTTTTTACCCGGTTTAGATACTTGGGATGATCCTGATGGATTAGGCAAAGGCAAAACACATGGCATTACTTTGAAAAACTGCTTTTTACGTCCAAAATCACGGGGTGAAATTTTCTTAACCAGCCAAAACCCGAAAGAATCTGTACGCATTCAAGGGCATTTATTGAGTGATGAGGAAGATGTCAAAGGGATGGTTCGTGCAACAAAATTTGGTTTAGATTTGTTGAAAATGCCTTCTTTTCAAGCACAAGTTGGTGAGGTTTTTTCTCCGCCACAGTCGATTCATCATGATGAACACGCTTTAGAAAATTTTGTGCGAAGTACCTGTAAAACGACTTATCATCCTGTAGGAACCTGTCGTATGGGCAATAACAAGCAAGATTCGGTGGTTAATCTCAATTTACAAGTGCATGGTATTGAACAGTTGAGTGTCATTGATTGCTCGGTGTTTCCGACTATTCCAAGTGGTAATACGAATGCTCCGACTATTGCAGTGGCAGAAAAAGCTGTTGAATTACTGATGCAACGGACTTAATGTTTTTGTCGGTTTTAGTAGAAATATCATCCTTTGGGATGAGTTCTAAGCTGAAATTCATCGTTAAAATAGTTTTCATTCGACTGAACATATAAGGAAATATAAATGAATACAGCTTTGATTATTCATGGTCAACAAATACAAGGTGAGGCAGCAAATTTTGCAGTCATTAATCCCGCTCATGAAACTATACTGGCAGATGTGGCAAGTGCAAGTCTAAAACAAGTAGATGAAGCCATTGAATCGGCTGCTCAAGCATTTAAAACATGGAAAAATACCGATGATCAGGCGATTCATGCACTTTTTCTAAAAATTGCAGCTGATATTCGTGCAGAAAAAGATGAAATTGCCCAACTTATTACTTTAGAGCAAGGTAAAACCTTGGCAATGGCACAGTTTGAAGTCGAAGCAGGTGCAGGTTGGATTGAGTATTTAACCAGTTTAGATATTCCTGTAGACACGATTACAGAGCCAAGTGGTAAAACCATTAAAGTATATAATCGTCCACTTGGTGTGGTGGCATCAATTACACCGTGGAACTGGCCATTTATGATTGCCGTTTGGCATATTTTCCCTGCACTCAAAACCAAAAACTGTGTGGTGAATAAGCCTTCCGAATATACGCCGCTCAGTACGATTAAATTGGTTGAAATTATTAATCGTCATTTACCACAAGGCGTATGTAATATTGTTTTGGGTAAAGGTGAAGTTGGGCAGGCATTAAGTGAACATCCTGCTGTAGATAAAGTGACATTCACAGGTTCTACTCGTACAGGACAAAGCATTTTGAGTCATTCTGTACGTTCATTAAAAAGTGTAGTACTGGAACTTGGTGGCAATGATGCGGGTATTGTGCTTGAAGATGCTAATCTAGATAC
Source organism: Acinetobacter sp. CFCC 10889 (assembly GCF_003268395.1). Classification (GTDB taxonomy): domain Bacteria; phylum Pseudomonadota; class Gammaproteobacteria; order Pseudomonadales; family Moraxellaceae; genus Acinetobacter. The sequence goes on from NZ_LQXQ01000031.1 coordinate 31,459, forward strand.
AGTTGCCGAAAAGATTTTCGGTTCAGCTTTTTTAAATGCAGGTCAAACCTGTGCTGCACTGAAACGTTTATATGTACATGAAAATGTTTATGATGCTTTGGTTGAAAAGTTAGTAAATATCGCAAATCGTCAAGTTGTTGGCGATGGTACAGATCTGACCGTGAGCTTTGGTCCTGTGCAAAATAAAATGCAATATGACAAAGTTAAAGGTTTAATTCAGGATGCTATAGCGCAAGGTGGAACAGTCATGACCACAGCGCAAACTTTACCTGAAGCAGGTTATTTTATTGCGCCAACCATTGTGACCAATGTTCGTGAAGGTATTGCCTTGGTGGATGAAGAACAATTTGGTCCAGTATTGCCTGTATTAAAATTTAGTACGATAGATGAGGTATTACAACGCAGTAATGCCACAGAATTTGGTTTAGGTGGTTCAGTGTGGAGTGAAAATTTAGAACTCGCTGAGCAGATTGCCAGTCAAATGGAAACGGGTACTGTGTGGGTGAATAGTCATTCTGATTTGTCGCCAGCAGCCGTTTTTGGTGGTTGGAAGTTATCAGGTTTAGGTTATTCATTTGGTTTGGCGGGTTTATTGTTATTTACCCATAAACAAGCCGTTCATATTACGCCATAAATTTCTATCAGTCCTTTGCAGGAAGCGAAGGACTTTTTGGCGTATATCTTGCTAATCATATTTCCGAACAGGATCGGTGGAAATTATGCTTAATCATCAGTTTATAACAGATTTTACTCAAAATTTTATGCAGCAAGTGAGTCGAGTTTTTGATTTCGATGGCTACTTGCTGTATTCAATTGATAATATAAACCATGCTTATAATTATCAAAATTTTAATATCCCTGCACAATCATTAACTGAATATTTAAACCATGAAGTCGAAAATGATCCTGTATCATTTATGAAGCATTATCATCACAAAGAACATAATGTTGAGTTACTCAGTGAATATACTTGTGATGATCATTATGCTGATTTTATGCAACGTTGGAAATTAAAAGATACAGCAGAAATTTTTTTTAGAAAACGTAATGGTGAGCCTATTTTAGGTTTAAGTCTTATTCGAGAACAAGACAGCCAAATATTCACAGCACAAGAAAAAAATATGTTGGATGCATTTTGTGAACTGTCTAAAAAATATTTTTTTAATCAAACAGATAAATTGGAAATTACAAATATTTATGAGTTGTATCATTTCACTAAAAAGGAAATTGTGGTGCTCAATTTAATATTAAAAGGTTTAAATAATCAGACCATTGCAGTACATTTAAATAGTAGTCTTGCGACAATTAAAACCCATGTTCAACATATTTATCAAAAAACAGGAATAAATAATCGTCAGGAGATTATGCTGAAGTTTTTAAAATAAAAAATCATCCTTTGGGAGGATTTTTTATAGATTGAATTGCATTATTTTAAATCTATCGTCGTGTTTATTATGGATTTTGACACAATGCAATTGAATCAAATTACACAATCATTAAAAAAGTTCGCAAGTTTGAATGTTGCGATTGCTGCATTGGCTTTAGGGGTTCAGCACAATGCATGGGCGCATGGTCAAGCAGCGGAAATGGTGCCTTTATATCAAAACATGAGTGATTTTGGTGCTGATGTTAAAAAAGATGATTTTACCAATACCTATACGATTTCTAAGGGATCTTTAATCGTACGGGCAAAAGCAAATTCAGATACGGTTTTGGTGAATGGTAAACCACTCAAAGTCAGTGTGCCATTGGTTGAAAAAAATGGTCAGCCTGTTGTTAGCAAAGAATTTGCTTCAGAAGTTTTCCAATCAGGTTTGGATCAAACATTTAAAATTGAGTCCGTTGCACATCCACTGAATGGTTTAACATCGCAAGAAATTTCTCAGACTTTTAAAGTGATTAGCCAGTCAGAATATGCTTATCCAAATATGCGTTTTTCAGAAATTAAGCTCAAAGAGCCTGAAAAAGAAAAAGTGTGGAATGCTTTTATTCGCGGACAAGAGCTAAAAGAGGATCGAATTGCTGAGTTTACTTTGCTCAAAGGTAAGCAAGTGATAGAGGGTTTAGTCGATCTAAAAACACAAAAAGTCACGCAATGGAAAGTTTTAGAAAATACACATGGTATGGTGTTATATGATGATATGGTCGCCGTCCAAGAAATCGTCACGAAAGATAAAAACTATAAAAAAGCACTTGAAAAACGTGGTGTTAAAGATATTTCTAAAGTTGTAACAACCCCGTTAACTGTCGGTTATTTCGGTGGTAAAGATGGTTTAGATCGTGAACTGAATGTATTAAAAGTTGTATCTTATTTGGATACAGGTGATGGTAATTATTGGGCGCACCCGATTGAAAACCTTGTGGCAGTGGTGGATTTAGACAATAAGAAAATTATCAAATTGGAAGAAGGTGCAATTATTCCTGTGCCGATGACTGCAAACTCCATTGCAAATAAAAATGATAAAAACCAATTTAAACCTTTAAATATCGTTGAACCTGAAGGTAAAAATTTCTCCATTACTGGACAAACCATTCATTGGGGACCTTGGTGTTTCCATGTTGGTTTAGATTCACGTGTGGGTCTAAAAGTTTCAACCGTAACGTATAAAGACAAAGGTGAAAAACGTAAAGTCATGTACGAAGGGAACTTGGGTGGCATGGTTGTACCTTATGGTGATCCTGATATGGGTTGGTACTTCAAGTCTTATCTTGATTCTGGTGAATATGGCATGGGAACACTTACTTCCTCAATTGAAAAGGGGATTGATGCACCAGATAATGCTGTACTGCTTGATGCTGTGATTGCAGATTACACGGGTCAGCCACGTGTGATTCCAAATGCGATTGCAGTATTTGAACGCTATGCAGGACCTGAGTTTAAACATCAAGAAATGAATCAGCCTAATATCAGTTCAGAACGCCGTGAATTGGTCGTGCGTTGGATTAGTACAGTCGGTAACTATGACTATATCTTTGATTGGGTATTTAACAATAACGGCATTATCGGGATTAATGCAGGTGCGACAGGTATTGAAGCGGTAAAAGGCGTGAAAGCTCGTACCATGCATGATGCGACAGCCAAAGAAGATACACGTTTTGGTACACTGATTGATCATAATATTGTCGGTACAACCCATCAACATATTTATAATTTCCGTTTGGATATGGATGTGGATGGTGGTAATAACAGCTTTGTTGAAATGGACCCTGTGGTGGTTAAAAATACTCGAGGTGGCCCACGCAGTAGCGCAATGGAAGTCAACGAACGTATTGTCAATACTGAACAAGAAGCTGCTCAAAAATTTGATCCATCGACAATTCGTCTGATTTCAAATACCAACAAAGAAAACCGCATGGGTAACCCTGTGTCTTATCAAATGATTCCATTTGCAGGCGGCACACATCCTATTGCTAAAGGTGCAAACTTCTCGCCAGATGAGTGGTTATTTAAACGTTTAAGCTTTATGGATAAGCAAATTTGGGTCACGAAGCGTGATGCCAATGAATTATTCCCTGAAGGTAAATATTCAAATCGTTCGGTCAAAGATACAGGGCTTGGTGAGTTTGTTGCCAATAATGACAATATCAAAGACAAGGATTTGGTGGTGTGGATGACTACAGGTACAACCCATGTTGCCCGTGCAGAAGAATGGCCAATTATGCCAACGGAATGGGTATATACCATGTTGAAACCGTGGAACTTCTTTGATAGTACGCCAACCTTGAAAAATGACAACGACCAACAAAAGCAAAAAGATCAGCATCAACACTGATATTTATTCTGAAAGGATCAGTTTTGTACTGATCCTTTTTTATATCGAGAACAATGAGAAAAGACATGAAGAAAAGAATATATGCACTCAGCATTTTTACATTGTTGGGGAATAGTGTTGTACAGGCTGAAAATGTGCAGATCAATGAAAATTTCAGCATCAAACCTAGTATAGACATTATGTATGGTGCGATGTACAGCAAAAAAAGTTATAACAATCCCGAAGCACAAGATGATATTTCATGGCAAGAAGCCTATGCTTCTTATGGTGTTGAAGGGCAATATAGCTTAGGTACAAATGAGCTGTATGGCACAGTGAAAGGGTTGAGTTCTGCGACCTTTGGTGATGGTGATGCAGCAGGATTTACCAATGGTAGTGAGCGCAAAACAACCTTAGGTGAATGGTCACTCGGTTGGCGAAACGGCGCAGCCGATCAAGCCCAGATTGATCTAAGTATAGGTCGGCAAAATGTACAAATTGCAGATGGTTTTTTAGTTGCTGGTGATGCCTTAAATATGGGTAAAGGCATTGCGGATGGTGAGCTCAATCGTGGGGGTGGTTATTATATTGCTGCCCGTAAAAGCTTTGATTTTACAAGCGTTTTACACTATCAATTGACTGATGATTTAAAAAGCCATTGGTACTATTTAAAATCTGACAATAAAGCACAATATCAACCCACCTTATGGGCGACAGATTGGCAATATCAATTTAAAAATTATGATTTTGGATTGACCTATTTACAAATTACAGATCTTGAAGATCCATTGCATGAATCTGTACGTGATGATTTAAGTGATATTGCATTTAGAGCGAAAGCACAAGTCAATGATCAGCTTGCTTTCAGCAGCGAATATGTCTATCAAGATCAAAAAGATGAGAATGAAAATGCATGGTATATGGCATTGAATTACCACTTTGATCAAGTGCCATTTCAGCCAACGCTAGGCTATCGTTTTTCATCATTTTCTGAAAATTATGATGCATTATTTTATGGTAATACCGATGCTGGTTTTGGTACATGGTTTCAAGGTGAAGTTGCAGGAAATTATGCAGGACCTTTTAGTAGTAATGCTCGTATTCACCAAGTTTCACTGCAAGCTTCTGTAAAGGAAAATCTGCATTTAGGTCTGTTGGCATATCAATTTGATACGATTAAAAAAGATGCTGAAAATTTGGATGGTCATGAGTTCGATATGTTTGCTGTTTGGTCACCAACTCAAAATATTAACGTTATTCCTTTGGTTGGTTTTTTTAAGCCGAAAAAAGATATTTTAAACGGAGGTTCACAAGTGAATGGTACTGAAAACAATACTTATGCACAATTATTGCTACAGTATGTTTATTAGTAGAGCGTTAAATACAAAATAAAAATCCTATTTTAAAGTTAGAAAAAGCATTGTATTTAAGCAGTGCTTTTTTGATTGAGCAAAAACCTCGGGGCTTAGCCCGAGGAAGAAAGTCATACTTTATTCGATATATGAATGATGAGTGGTCATATTCATCAATGTAAACTTAGTACTTATAAGCACTTTATTCATGCGTTAGATCATTCCTAAAATTAAGCATCAACTTTGGTATCTGTAGCGTTATGGTCTAACTCATCTGCATGTAAAAAATGAGTATGCTGTGGCGCACGTTTATTTTTAGACCATTCTTCTAACATGTCATGCTTCATTTCCTCTGTAATCATCGCAATTTTTTGTGGTGCTTTTTCATCATCATATGCCAACTCCAAACGGTGACCATTTGGATCAAAGAAATAAATTGAATGAAAAATACCGTGATTAGTGATACCTAAAACATTGATACCATTGGCTTCTAAATGTGCTTTTGCTTCTACCAATGCAGCACGATCTTTTACTTTTAATGCAATATGTTGTACCCATTTTGGTGTATTTTCATCACGTCCCATCTCAGGTTGGGTCGGTAGCTCAAAAAATGCCAAAACATTGCCATTTCCAGCATCTAAGAATAAATGCATATAGGGATCAAAGGCTTTGGTTGATGGTACATAGTCTTCAGCAAAGGCTAAAATAAAATCTATATTGAGATTTTTTTTGTACCACTGCACGGTTTCTTTTGCATCTTTACAGCGATAAGCCACGTGGTGAATTTTTTCGATTTGAATTGCCATGATTTATATCCTTATAAAATATTAAGTTGCTTCAGCTTGTACTTCGGGTGCTGCACGTTGAAATGCGTCTAAGGTATTGCAATGCGCATAGATGGATTCAATTTTGGGATATGCAGATAAATCAATATTGAAGCGTTTGGCGTTATAGACTTGTGGGATGAGGCAGCAATCTGCCAATGTTGCATATTCGCCAAAACAGAATTTGCCATTCGAATGGGTCAATTGTGCTTCAAGTGCTTTAAAACCTATTTCAACCCAATGTCTATACCATGCAGATTTTTGTGTATCACTTACGGCTAAGGTATTGGTTAAATATTGCAAAATGCGTAGATTGTTGAGTGGGTGAATATCACAGGCAATACTTAAACTAAAGGCACGTCCCAACGCACGTTGTTCAAGCTCTTGCGGATGTAGTGCAATATCTGGATATTTTTCATCCAAATATTCCATTATGCTGAGAGATTGGGTCAGGGTGAAATCATCATCACAGAATGCAGGCACAAGTTCACTCGGATTAATTTCACGATAAGTCGCACTGTGGTGCTCACCACCATGATTGAGCAAATGTACAGGAATTAACTTGGCATCTAATCCCTTTAAATTGAGTGCAATACGTACTCGATAGGCGGCTGAACTGCGAAAATAGGTATACAGTTTCATGTGCACTATCCGTCTTATTCTGCAAAGTTAAACTGAACAGCAGGTAGGACTTTGCCTGACACTGCACCAAATCCAACACGTAAACCATCTTTTTCACAGAAACCTTTCATGGTTAAGGTATCGCCATCTTGAATAAAAGTGCGTTGTTCACCATTGGCAAGGGTTAATGGTTTCGTGGCATTCCATGTAATTTCGAGTAGAGAACCATAAGAATTTTCTGTTGGACCTGAAATGGTTCCTGAACCCATCAAGTCACCGACTTGAACATTACATCCTGCAATTGTGTGATGTGCCAATTGCTGTGCCATCGACCAGTACATATATTTGAAATTGGTTTCACAAATTACATCTGTTTGTGTTGCCCCTTGTGCTTGAATTTCTACAGAGAGGTGAATGTCATAGCTATTATTGCTGTGATCTTCACGTAAATAGGCAAGGGGTTGAGGTTCTTGTACTGGTGAATGTGTTTTAAATGGTTCAAGTGCTTCTAAGGTTACGATCCAAGGGGAAATAGATGATGCAAAAGTTTTGGCATTAAATGGACCAAGAGGTACATATTCCCATTGTTGCAAATCACGTGCAGACCAGTCATTAAAAAGCACCATGCCAAAAATATGATCCCACGCATTTTCAACAGAAATCGGCTCACCTAATGCATTTGCTTTACCAATGATAAAACCTGTTTCTAACTCAAAGTCGAGTTTGCGACAGGCAGAAAATTGTGGGCGGTCTGCTGTTGGTAATTTAATCTGACCTGATGGACGCACAATGTCTGTACCGCTGACGATGACTGAACTTGCACGACCGTTATAGCCCACAGGCAGCTCAGACCAGTTGGCTAAAAGGGCATTTTTAGGATCACGGAACATACAACCTACATTGGTTGCATGCTCTTTTGAGGAATAAAAATCGGTATATCCCGGTACATGCACAGGGAGGTGTAGCGTGACATCAGCTTGTTTGAAAAAAACTTGCTTACGTAATTCATCATTGTCACGTAATTCAGCATTTTGTGCTGAAAGTAAGTACTGTAATTCTGTACGTACTTTAGACCAGTTGGCTTTACCTGATTCAATAAATTTATTCAGCGTTGCTTGGTTAAAATACGTTTCGCCTTGTTTTAGGTTTAAAAAACCATGTGCTTCCAATGCAGCAAGGTCTACCACCCATTCACCTAAAGCCACACCTACACGACGTTGAGCTTTTGGACTTTCACTAAATACGCCGTATGGCAAGTTTTGGATCGGGAAGTCTGAGTCTTGTGCAACGTCGATGAATGATTTCAATTGGCTAGTCATTTCCATGTTCCTTGTGTCAAAACGCAAGCGCATTGGGTGCGCTTTATTCACTAAATTTCGGTAAATGTACGAAGACTTTAGTTGTTAAATGGCTTTTAAATTTAAATAAATCATCTAAAAACAAATGTTTATTTTAATGTTTAAAATTTATCAGCCTAATGTCTAAGAACTCTTGCTTTTTGCAATTAATCTCATCATACTCATTTCATAAAATTACGCAATACATAATTTAATTATGAATAACGTAATTTTACTAAAATTTTGAATCATCAGCAGGAGGCAAACTTCGAGTACATCACGATCATTTTCTTGTGTTTGGCACTTTGCAATCAGTGTGCTTCGAGTAGAATGCTGATCAAAGCAATGAGAGTTGAAGACTTATGTCTGAAGAAAAAACACAAGGTGGGGTGCAGTCTTTAGAAGTAGGCTTAACCGTACTTGATGCCTTAATTTCGCAGCAAGTACCCATGATGCTCAAAGAACTGGCAGAAAAATTGTCGATGCATCCTGCAAAAGTTCATCGTTATGTGGTGAGTTTGGTTCGTATGAATTACGCCAAACAGTTAGATGATGGACGTTATGCACTTGGTGATCAGGCTTGGCGTTTAGGTTTAAGTTGTATTCAACGTACCGATGCGATACAGGCTGCGCAGCCGATGATTTATGAATTGCACCGTCAGATTGAATGCGGTTTGCAAATTAGTAAATGGACATCACAAGGACCACTCATTGTGCAGTGGATTGAACCGAATCAACCCGTTTCAGTCATTACACGTGTAGGGTCAATTATGCCGTTGCTGAACTCTGCAACAGGTCGTGCCTATGCCTCATTTATGGCAGAAGACATTGTCAAACCTTTGTTACAACAAGAGTGGGCAATGAAACAAGCGCAAGGACAAACGGTATATCCAAGCAATTGGACTGAGTTTCAGGAAATGAAACACAGCATTGTGGAAAAGGGCGCTGCGACAGTTTCGGGTGACATGTTGGCAGGGATCAATTCGTTCTGTGTGCCTATTTTCAATGTGCATGGCGAAATTGAATTTTGTATAGCAGCTCTTGGCAGTGAATCTTATCTGCCGATGGATTTTGAAAATGAAAAAGTTAAGGCTTTAAAAGGAACGGCGAAAGCTTTAACAGCGTATATTACTCAGAGATAAAATTTACTGTATACAGTGCTTTCTCTCTGAGTAGACATTCAGGGAATAAGGGAAAGCACGATGAGGGAATCGAATAAATTTTTCTACGGTTGGTGGATAGTGTTGGTATTAATGGCAGTATCTGGTTCTGCGATTGCACTCACCATTACGACATTTAATATTTATTTAAATGCTTTTACCCAAAACGTAGGCATTAGTGCAACCCAGTTTGCGCTTTGTTCAACCATCATTAACATTACTGTGATGCTATTTTCTCCCAAGGTTGGGAAAATTTTGCAGCAACATACTCAAAAAGCCCTGTTGGTATTTTTAACTGGATTCTGCTTAAGTTATGCAGCTTTTTCATTGGCATCGAATGTATTTACTTTATATCTTGTTGCTGGGCTATTTGGTTTTTTTTCTACAGGGTTGACCTTTATTCCGCCTAATATTTTGGTGAATCGTTGGTTTGTCGAAAAGAAAGGCTTGGCAATGAGTATTGCACTATCAGGTAGTGCACTTTTTGGCATGCTCTTAAGTAAATATATTAGCTATTGTATTCAGTATTATAGTCTCGCTTTTGCCTATCAAACTGTCGCACTGATCATGTTTGTCGGTGGTACGGTGTTGATCGGAGTCTTTATCAAAGCATCACCTGAAAGTATTGGGTTAAAAGCTTTGGGTGCAGATCAGGCTGCATCAGAACAGCAAAATTCAACACAGAGTACGTTGGCTTTGGTCAACCTTGAACCGAAAATTTTAAAGAAAAAACCATTTTTTTGGTCAATGTTGGCAGCTCAATTTTTAGTGGGTTTTGTTGGTGGTGGCATCGTATTGCAACTGCCTGTTTATCTGCAAAATACCTTTGGTATGGCACAAGCCGCAACACTATTGGTGATTACCCTTGCAATCATGATCTTTGCCAAAGTTCTTTTAGGTTGGTTATATGACAAATTAGGTTTATTCGTAACCACTGCAATTGTTGCAGCTTCAGTGCTTTTGACTTGTATCCCTTTTATTTTTACCACTTCGTCCAGTATGTGGTTGCTCGGTTTAGTTGGTGTGATGTTTTGGGGAATAGGCAACTGTATTGGAACAGTGACACCTGCTGTCGTGGCATCAAAAACGTATGGACTTGCTCATTATGGTGAAGTGTATGGCATTTGCTTACGTTTCCAAACTTTAGGTATTGCGACTGGTGTACCTGTTATTTCAATGATTGTAACAGCTTCAGGTTCTTTTACTTTAGTTTGGATCATTTGTGCTGTACTCACTATTTTCCTTTACGGCTTTTATTTTTATGGCTTAAGTGGCAGCCAAGCGTATCGCAGTGTCATACAAGCAGAACAATCCATATTTTCTACAGATATGTCAGCAAATTTAGCTTTGGCATCTGATATCAAATCTTAAATGAAGTGTATATAAGAGAAGGAGTTCAACATGCATTTTCCAGCACAAGCGCCAAGAAAATCGCTTTATTATCAGTATCAAGTTTATCCACATTTTCATAGTCAAACAGATATTGTGACTGATGAACAAACAGTGACAGTGGTTGGTGCAGGTCCAATTGGGATGACAACAGCACTGTTGTTGGCAAAACAAGGGGTAAAAGTTATTTTACTGTCTGCTGAATTGCAGTTGTCTGAAGGTAGCCGAGCATTGGTTTATACCAAACGTTCAATGGAAATTTTGCAAGCCGCAGGTGCAGCAGAACGCATTATGTCAAAAGCATTACCTTGGACGCATGGTAATTCGATTTATAAGGGGCAAGTTGCCTTTCGTATGGCATCACCAACCAATGAACATGATCAGTTTGCACCTTTAAATAATTTACAGCAAAACTGGTTAGAGCATTTCTTATTAGAAACCATCCAAGAACAAGACAATATTGAAGTCCGTTGGGGCAATAAAGTAGTTGATCATGTGCAAGCACAAGATCAAGTCACTTTAAGCATAGAAACACCTGAAGGTACGTATCAACATACATCTAAATGGGTTGTAGCAGCCGATGGAGGTCGTTCACCAATTCGTGAAAGCATGAAATTATGGATGGAAGGGGCAAGTTACGAAGGTCGTTTTGTCATTGCAGATATTCGTATTCAATTGGATTATCCAACTGAACGTTTAGCTTTCTTCTCTCCTGATTGGAATCCAGGTAATACCATTCTAATGCATCGTGAACCTGACAATATTTGGCGTTTTGACTATCAATTAGATCCATCAATTCGCCCTGAAGATGCTTTAAAACCTGAAAATTTACATAAAGCAGTCAATGATCAATTAAAAATGATTGGTCAAGATCATCTTGAATGGGAAATGGACTGGAGTACGGTTTATTCAGCACGTGCATTGACCTTGGATAATTATGTACATAACCGCATTATTTTCGTGGGTGATGCTGCACATTTATTACCAATTTTTGGGGTGCGTGGTGCAAATACAGGTTTCCAAGATGCACAAGATTTGGCTTGGAAATTGGCAGCAGCCGTAAAAGGTTGGGCACCAGAGAAAATCTTGCAAAGTTATACTTTTGATCGTGTTGGAGCTGCACGTGAAATTATTGCTGAAGCAGGCAAATCAACTCGTTTTATGGCGCCACCAACAGATGGTTTCCGTTTATTGCGTAATGCTGTACTTTCATTATCACTAGAGCATGAATTTGTTCGTCCACTTTACCATTGGCGTACGTCACGTCCACATGCCTATACACATTCACCATTAAATAGCGTGTGTGATGACAATGCTCAAATGAATGAGCTGACTGAAAATGGTGCGTTGATTCCAAATATCAAATTCACAGAAAATTCGTTCTTGTATGATGCAATTTCAGGTAAATTTACCGTACTTGTATTTACTGAAAATGCTCAATTACCAATAGGTTTAGCACAAGAAGTTCTTGGATTAAAACAACAGGATATTCCTGTACAAATTGTTGCCTTAGCAATTGATGGGGAAATGGTGGCTGATGCAGATGTGTCATTTAGCATTGCTCCTGAGATTGCAACAGAACGCTTCTTTGCATCAGTAGGTACGGTTTATTTGGTTCGTCCTGGTCATCATATCAACGGTCGTTGGTTGAATTATCGTGAAAATGCATTAACACAAACATTTAAACAATTTACGGATGTTGTCGAAGGAGCAGCAGCATGAGTATTTCTATTGAAAACCTCGAAAAAGTATATGATCACTTGGCAGAAACGATCGATGCTGTACCATCAGAAAAACGTGAATTATTTTTGGTAAAATTGGCTCTACTCAGTGCAAATCAAATCCAAGATAGTGCTGTTTTTCAACAATTGATTCAGCAAGCAAAAAAGTTTGAGGATTAAAATCTATAGGCTATGGCGAGCTCAGATGGATTTACATGGTGTAGCTTTCCTGATCCTTGATAAAAATGTTGTGCAAAAAGCCAGATTTTGATCTGGCTTGGTTTTTCAACTTATTTTTTAAATATTGATTTATTTTTCAATGATATGATCAAGACTAAATTTACCTGCACCATGTAACATTAAGAAAAACAAGCCACCTGCCATCGCAAAATTTTTCATGAAGTTAATGCCATCCTCGGCACTACCATGAAACAAAAATGCAGTAATTAAACTAAATATACCTAAACCGAATGCTGCAAAACGGGCTTGAAAACCCAATAGCAATGCCAAGCCACCTCCCAATTCAACCAAAATAGTGAGGGGCAACATAGCACTCGGTACTCCCATAGATTCCATATAACTTGCAGTTGCACTATAAGCAGTCAGTTTCCCCCAACCAGCAACAATAAAGATATATGCTAGAAGTGCACGAGCGATGAGTGCAAGTATTGCATCAGTATTTGTTTGGTTAACGATATTTTTTACAACAACATTTGGATTTAACATGATGAGACCTAATTCACATTCTTTTTAAACAATGAGGTCATCATAGTACGGTCTTATTTTTGGATAAATATGTAAAAATCAGACTTATTGTTTTATAAATGGAACGATAATACATGCATTTATTTACTTTTTAATACTGACTTTCATAGCACAGACTGCTAGGATTTGTGCACGATTTGACGTAGCTTTTATTTCATGAATCTCATTGATTTTATTTTGCATGTTGACCAGCATTTATTTGAATTTATAACAAATTACGGTTACTGGGTTTACGGAATTTTATTCCTGATTATTTTTGTCGAAACGGGTTTGGTGGTGATGCCATTTTTACCAGGTGACAGTTTACTTTTTGCTGCAGGCGCATTGGCTGCATCAACAGGAGCAATGGACCCTGTATTGTTGGTGATTTTATTATTTATTGCGGCGGTACTAGGTGATACGCTAAATTATCATATTGGTAAATATATTGGACCACGAGTCTTTGAAATTGAGTCACGTTTTATTAATAAAGAACATTTGATTAAAACCTCACAATTCTTTGATAAACATGGTGGTAAAACCATTATTTTTGCTCGTTTTATACCTTTTGCTCGTACCTTTGCGCCATTTGTTGCAGGTGCAGGTAGTATGAATTACAAATATTTCCTGACCTATAATGTTGTCGGTGCGATTTGTTGGGTGGGTTCATTTATTACACTGGGTTATTTATTTGGTGCGCATCCATTGGTTAAAGATAACTTTACGCATCTGGTGTTCGGGATTATTTTCCTCAGTATTTTACCGGGTGTGATTGGCTTTATTCGCCATAAATTTTTCAATAAAAACAAAGCTTAAAAGAAGCGAATAACTACAGGCAACATACATAAAATCAGAAATAGTGCTGAACCTTTATATAAACGGTCAGCACTTACTCCTTTAATATTCCCCGCCAATACTGTGCGTCCCCAATAGATCCAAAACAATGAACAGGGGATTAGACACAATACAAATATCGCCATGACCAAAAAATAATGTATATAGGAATCCCATGTTTCGATAGGGAAAATACCTGCGGCAAATAAAATGGTTTTTGGATTTTTTAAAGTTGAAATAAACAGTTGAGATGGTGTTAAAGTCTTGTGTAGCTGACTATGTGTTTGTAAATGTGAGGCATTCCATAAATGAAATGCAAGCCATAATACATAAAGGGCACTAGCAAAATGTAAAATATCGATTAGGAATGGCCAGATTGGTAAAGTTAAATGAATGAGTAACGCCCAAATACTGATGCCATATAGATAACCTAAAAGCTGTGCAGGCACTAAGGCAAATGTTTTTGCAATGCCTTGATGATGTGCCGAACTGGCTAATAATGCATTGGTGGGTCCTGGAATGAGCAGCACAGCCAACATTGCAGCAATAAATAGCCAATTTTCAATCATATAGTGCTTTCAAATCAGTTTTACAGGCGCACACCTTAAACGAAAATATAAAAGCATGACAAGCTTTTAATCCTAAATTTGGTTAATTTTTAAGCTTTTTGTTGCCAATATAAAGGATTAACTTTTTGTTTTTTATTGAGTTAATCTTGAAACATTTTGCTAAATATTAAAGTGCATACTGTGCCAACTGGAGCACAGTATGCATGTATTTATTATTTTTTAACATCTTGACGCTTTGGCACATAAGGACAGTTTTTAAATTGTGCTGCCTGAGAGATTGCATCCTGTTCACCATATAAGCGAGACAATTCTGTATTTTTGGTATTAGAAGATTGTCCCATGTTGACAGAGATACTTGGACCAATGCCCCAACCAAAACCACCGCTACCCCAACCACCACCAAGTCCTACACCTACTCCCACGCCTGTACGTTTTGCGGGTTGTATGCCGTTATTGATGTATTGTTGAATGCGCTGGAACTCAGCATCTAATTGTGCACAATTCATTGCTTGATATTGTGTAGGTGATACATAACTTGGTTTTACTGTGGTGGCACATGCTGTTAAAACAGACAGTCCCACACCCAAGGCTGCCCATTTCACAACATTTAAATAGCTTATTTTCATGCTATATCTCGATCTTATCTTTGCTCAATCTCATTGAACAATGATTGATATGCCTGCGTCAATTTATGATCTGTAGCAAAATAGATGAGTGGTAGGTTTTTATGGTGTGACTCTTTCATAATTACCGATGGTGGCAACATAGTGTTGAGTACAGGAAGATTCTCATCTTTCAGTTGTTGTACGACTTCTCGTGGTAATTTTGCTTGTGCTTGAAATTGATTGACAATAATCCCTTCAATTTCTAAACGATCATTGTGATCATCTTGGGTTTCGATGACATTTTCAATCAATGTCTGTAAGGCACGCTTAGAAAAGACATCACAGTCAAAAGGAATAAGTACACGATCCGCTGTGATCAATGCTGACAAGGTAAAAAAGTTAAATGCTGGTGGTGTATCAATAAAAATACGATCATATTTTCCTGCAAGGGTTTGAATCGAATCACGTAATTTATAGATTTTATGTTTGGCTTCTAATGCATGCTCCAAACTACCTAAAGTTGGGCTTGCAGGCAATACATCTAAATTTTCAAAAGGTGACGTGTGAATATATTGATCAAAGCCTTTATTTTTAGACTTTAAAATTGAACCAATAGCATTGCCCAATAAACCTTTTTGTTGATTATTCCCTAAAATATCTTGGAAGAAGTTTTCAATATTTGGCTCAAGTGCGGTTTTATCAGCAGAATAGGTCGCATCATCTCCCAACAAATACTGGCTTGAATTGGCTTGTGGATCCAAATCGATCACCAAGGTTTTTAGCCCTGCATTGGCGCTCATTGCTGCCAAATTTACAGCAATACTTGATTTTCCTACACCACCTTTTTGGTTAAATACCACACGTGTCAGCATAATTCCCCCAAATTCATTCTTTTTTGACTTGTATGCAGTTTAACCTAGACTGCATACAAGTAGGAAATAAATGTCTAACAATCAACCAAAAACTGGCTTAATCATGATCAAGCCAATGATCGAAACAAAGGCTATCACACCCAGTATCAAACCTGCACGGCGCTGTGCTAAAAGAATGCTTTCATCTTTTTTATAGGCTTTGATTTGTGATGATAACAATACAAAAAATAGTAAAATTTTTGCATAGAACCAAGTTTGTACTTGGAATTGATTCATGACCAATAAAGTCACGCCCGTGATCACAAGTAATGTATAAGATAAGTGCTGTATAGCCACAAAAGCCACACGACCTTTCGGGTTAGGTTGTTGATTTTGCGTACCAACAAAGAGTGTGAATGCACGTAAAACAAAGACCAACATTGCCAATGCTGCACTCGACATGTGGATGATTTTGATCATTAAATGCGTATCCATAATCTGCCTTATGCTTTTGGTGCATGTGCACATTCAGGGCTAGCAGGGGCTTGACCTTGCCATTCACTTGGAAGATAGGCATGAATGGCTAAAGCATGAATTTTTCCTGGACTGAGTAAATCTTTGGCTTCAGCATAGATTTTTTGATGACGTTGTACCAAACGTAAGCCTGCAAAAGCTTCACTGACAATAATCACTTTAAAATGTGATTCTTTACCTGGAAAATAGCCACCATGACCTGCTGACTCGTTGATGACCTCTAAATGGGTCGGATCAAGCATTTGTAACTGCTCAATCAATTGTTGTTCAAGGCTCATCTCTCATTTCCTTCAATATTTAACTTGAACTGAGTATAACGGATTATATTTTTTGCCCCTAATATGAAAATGAATCATGCTGAAAGAAACCAACTTGCTTAAAGTGTGTTCAATTTTAGGAGGAATTAGCAAAAAAATAAGTCATCTGTGTTAATTTTATGCAAATGAGCGATTTTATAACAAAAAAATGTTGACCCTGATTTTTCTTAATGTATTATAAGCCCCATGCGGGAATAGCTCAGTTGGTAGAGCATAACCTTGCCAAGGTTGGGGTCGGGAGTTCGAGTCTCCTTTCCCGCTCCAAAATTTTTTCATTCAGTTTTTTATTTAAAAAAATTGGACAGACTCCGCGGGAATAGCTCAG
>NZ_LQXQ01000032.1 GCF_003268395.1 Acinetobacter sp. CFCC 10889
GTTTTAAAATACATCAATTAAAAAATTTAACTTTCACGATAACCATACAAATAAATGTGATTAATTTTTTAATATATACATATATAACACTAAATATAAAAAAGAGCGCCTAAGCGCTCTCTTTCAAATCTCAAAAATTACTCGTCAGACTCATGATCCATAGAATCAGTATCACCCTCTTCCATGATTGTTTCATCACCAACAAGTGTTTCATTATCCACTAAAGCTGCGCCATCAACCACTTCAGGTGCATCTAAAACTTCATCTTCTTCAACGGCATCTACAGCCACAACACCAACTAAGATTTCTTCATTACCCAAACGGATCAAACGAACACCTTGAGCATTACGACCTGTTTGTGCAATTTCAGAAGCACGAGTACGTACTAAAGTACCACCATCAGAAATCAACATCACTTCTTTGGTCACATCAATCGCAACTGCACCAACCAATTCACCATTACGTTCAGAGGTCTTAATGGCGATGACGCCTTTACCACCACGTTTCTTGGTTGGGAAGTCATCGACTGGAGTACGTTTACCATAACCATTTGCAGAAGCACACAGCACTTCGCCAGTTTCAGGTACAACCACGAGCGATACGATACGGCTGATAAATGCTGAATCTGTAGAATCCTCATCATCTGAATCTACATCAGTTTCAGTTTCTTCATCCGCTTGAGCCGCAGCAAGTGTTACACGCATACCACGAACACCTTTCGCAGTACGACCCATTACACGCGCATCTGTTTCAGAGAAGCGAATTGCTTTACCTTCATTCGAGAACAACATGATTTGCTGCTCGCCATCGGTAATTGCAACACCAATCAAGGTATCTTCTTCTTTTAACTCAATTGCACGTAAACCGTTTGAACGAACATTACTAAACTGTTCTAATTCAACACGTTTAACCGTCCCTGATGCAGTTGCCATGAAGACATAGAAATTTTTACGAACATTTTCAGCACGTTCAGCAAACTCAGCAACCAACTCATCATCACAATCAGATGCTGTGAGTTCTGCACTTAACTCTTTCAATTGCTTACGTAAAGCATCTGATAAGTCATCTGGATTTTCACCCAATTCTGCAAATGCAGCTTTCAATGCTTCGTAATGACCATCAATGATTTGATTTTCACGAAGTTTAGCCACATTCGAACGCACAAAAGTTCTAAACTCAGCTAAACGCTCTGTAAATTTCTTCGGTGCATCAATTACAGGGAGAATCGCTGTAATCGTTTCATCTGCATCTAATGGCAACAAGTTCACCATCGGACGACCTTTCGCACCACGTGATGCTTGTGGTACTTCAAACACTTTCAAGCGATAAACTTTACCGACATTGGTGAAGCAAAGTACGGTTGCATGATTCGAAGTCACAATAAGATGTTGAATATAATCATCTTCTTTCATCGACGTTGCAGATTTACCACGACCACCACGGCGTTGTGCGGCATAGTCAGACAATGGCTGAGTTTTTGCATAACCTGTTTTAGAAACAGTCAATACAACTTGCTCTTCGGGAATTAAATCTTCACGAGAGAAATCAATACGTGACTCAACAATTGCGGTTTTACGTGCATCGCCATATTGTTGCAGGATTAAAGCAAGTTCTTCTTTAATGACACCCATCAACAAATTAAAATCATTTAAAATTGCTGTAAGTTCAGCAATTTGTGCCAATATTTCAGAATATTCTGCCTGTAACTTGTCTTGTTCAAGACCTGTTAAGCGGTGTAAACGTAATTCTAAAATTGCACTGACTTGTGCAGGTGATAAACGATAAATATTGCCATCTAAACCAAATGGGCGATTCGGGTCTTCACCTTCGATCTCATCTGGACGCACAGAAATTGCACCTGCTTTTTCAAGCAAGGCAAGTACATTTCCACCTGCCCATTCACCTGCTTGTAAACGCTCACGTGCTTCTTGTGGATTTGCAGAAGTTTTAATGGTTTCAATAATTTCATCAATATTGGCTAAAGCAACCGTTAAACCTTCTAAGATATGACCACGCTCACGTGCTTTACGCAATTCAAACATGGTACGGCGTGTGACCACTTCTTGACGGTGACGAATAAATGCCGCAATGATATCTTTCAAATTCATTAACTTAGGCTGACCATTATCGAGACAGACCATGTTAATACTGAATGAATTTTCTAATTGAGTATTGAGGAATAGATTATTGACAATGACTTCAGCATTTTCACCACGCTTTAAGTCAATTGCGATACGCATCCCGTCTTTATCAGACTCATCACGTAACTCAGAAATTCCCTCAAGCTTTTTCTCTTTGACCAATTCAGCGATACGTTCAATGGTTTTTGCTTTATTGACTTGATAAGGAATTTCAGTAAATACAATCGTCGTACGACCTGTTTTTTGATCTTCTTCAAAATGGTATTTACCACGGATATGCAGACGACCTTTACCTGTACGATAAGCATCTACAATGCCTGATTTACCATAAATAATACCGCCTGTAGGGAAATCTGGACCAGAAATATGCCCCATCAATCCCTCAATTGAAATTTGTGGGTTTTCCGCATAAGCCAAACATGCATTGATCACTTCAGTCATATTGTGCGGTGCCATATTGGTCGCCATACCAACTGCAATACCTGTCACACCATTGATCAATAAGTTTGGAATACGCGTTGGCATTACCTGAGGAATACGTTCAGAACCATCGTAGTTATCTTCCCATTCGACTGTATCTTTTTCTAAATCAGCCAACATTTCATGGGTTAACTTACGCATACGGACTTCGGTATAACGCATTGCTGCTGCGCTATCACCATCGACAGAACCGAAGTTACCTTGACCGTCTACCAACTGATAACGTAGGCTAAAATCTTGCGCCATACGAACAATGGTTTCATAAACAGCAAAATCACCATGTGGGTGATACTTACCGATGACATCCCCGACAACACGGGCAGATTTTTTATACGCTTTGTTATAGTCGTTGCCTAACTCGTGCATAGCGAATAGCACACGACGATGAACAGGCTTTAGACCATCGCGAACATCTGGTAATGCACGTGAGACAATGACGCTCATCGCATAGTCTAGATATGAGTGCTTGAGTTCATCCTCAATGGCAATCGGTCTAGTTTCCGATACGCTCATGCATACTCCTTATTTCAAGCAACAAAGTTACTCGATTTATATCGTCAATCTTGCAAAAATTGACTTAAAAGATATAAGCCAAAATCTAAAATTCAGCCGAAAATTATAGCACAAAAACTTCCAATTTTGTGGCTTTATATTGTTGTGAATCCTGTTAATTTTGTTGAAATAAGCGTATATTTATCAAACAATTTCAACAGGATAAAAAATCATTTTTGAAAGTGCTGAAAAGACCTTAAATATTCCTGAAAATTTCATATTTATAAAAATAATTGACTTAAGTTTTTACCCATTTCAAAAACACATGTCACACTAACTAAACCATCCCTAATCGTTCAATCATATAAAATTTTTAATTTATTCGCCGTACATAAAAAATAACCTCCTAAACCAACATTTAAAATGATTTAGAAGGTTTTGCTATATAAAATTTTTAGTTATTTATTGATCTCAGCTTTCGGATCATTCACTTTTAACCAGACTTGAGTACGTCCCAACATTGATACCCCTATAAAACCTCTTAAACGTAAACGACGACCATCTGCTACCAACTGTCCTTTCCCTTCAAAAATTTTCCCACTTTTCGCCTCCAAAACCTTACCATTAATAAAATTATTTGGCTTCTTAGGGTCTTCAATGAAGCCTGAAAGAATTTGCATTCCAACCAACGGTTTGTTTTTATACGGCTCAGGACATTTAGTACAATGTGTTAATGCGACACTACCTGGTGCTGCAAAACGATGCAAAATAAAACCACCATACGTGCCATCTTCAAGTTTTTTAATTTCAATCAAAGAAAGTGCCTCGCCTGTACGGTCATCCACACTTTTCCAATACCCCACCAATGGACTTGCTGCATAGACCTGTGTTAACAATCCCATTCCCAATAAAGCAACTAACCCAATTTTTTTTAAAATATTCTGTTTCATCTTATGTCCTATAAGAATTATTACCCTTCCTCACTGGAAGCAAGGTTTATATTACTTACACCTTTATAAAATACAATTGTTATTTTTAAAATAAATTACTGATTAAGTTTAAGTATTTTAAAAATACAATACTATTCATATAATTTTTATTGAAATTATACCTATGAAACATTCTACATAATTTAGCCTTTCCAGATTTTTATTTAAAATAGTAAAGCTTTAAATTCAAATATCGATAATACAGACGTATAATATCTTTTTTGTTATACAAATATAAGAAATCTCCTAATTCACTTTATGATTTAGAAAGTCGAATTATTCTTAATTCCATCTATAATCGCCATCACAAAAATAATCAAGACCCACACAATATAAAGAAATACTTTCTTATTTTTCAGTGGATTTTCAACATATTGACCTTGTGCCCTTAACGTTCTTTCTTGCACCGAAATCCATAATTTTCTTATTTTCTTTTCAGCTTTCTGATCTCTATTAGAACTGAGTAATTGATTTTGGCTAGAGTGTAAATCTGTATTTGGCTTTATATTTGAATCTTGCTTAAAAATCTGCTGCTCTTGAGTGTCATGCCGACTTGAAGGCTGAGTACGCTGACGCCCCGTAAAACCATCAAAAGGCTTAGTATGCTTTAAACGTACACCACAGATTCCACATTTCACTGCCTCATTGATATTTTCGGCATAGCACTTATGACATTTCATTTTAATTTTTCAACTTTCTGATAATTATTCTATACCATAGATAGATAAAATAAATTCATCACTTCACCCAAATATTTGTGAATGAGCCTCAAACTCATTCACTTTGCTTTAATACACGATGTGATTCAAAATAATCATATCAATCTTTATGTAAAATATTATTCACGACAATTTGCTGGTAATATTTGTTTTACAACACCTTCACTATGACAACTCCAACCTTGTATTTGATGGTTTGCAATGATTGGGCTATAGGTCACTAAGCCCGTCCCACTGTGTGCACTGATTTCTACTTCAACTAAAATATCACCACTCACATTAAACATTACACCTTTAATGATTTGTGGGAATGGTTTTTGGGTTGAAACTGAATCCATTCTCTCAGGAAATTGCTGTTTAGTATTATAATATTCAGTAATATAATTTTGATCTTGCTTAACTTTCTCTTGAAAAGAAATGAACTGTGCTCTCTGAACATAAGACTGATAAGCAGGAATTGCAATTGCTGCTAAAATACCAATGACAAAAATAAATCCAAAAATAGTCGCTAAAATTAAAACAATACTGCTTGTTCCACCTTGCTTTTCTGCACTCTCTAATTGCTGCCTTGTATCTCTAAATTGCTGTTGAATTCTACTTATCTTTTTTTGAATATGACGATAATACAATCGATTCGCCATACTAGGTAACACTAAAAAAATGATAACCATGAGTATAAGTTGAGTAAATACAATTATATTAGATTCCCCAACACCCAAAAATGAAAAAATAAAACCTATGATAAAACTAAAGATAAATGGTGATATAAAATACAAAAATGCGTTTAACCACATTTTACGATACAGAAACCAGTAGAATGTTACAAAAAATGCAGGCCAGTGCCATCCCAAACCAACTGCACCAGTTTTATCATAATTTAAAAAACGCTCTAAATAATATGATTGATTATTCGGACCAATGAGTGCCTTATATAACTCAACTTGAATATCACGACTAGATGGATGTACTGTAATTTCAGTACCACATGCTGAGCAAAATTTTTCATGTAAACCAATATCTTGATGACAATTTTGACACTTCATTCTTTTAATTCCCCTTTAAGAGTTTTAACTTTTATCTTGATATATTTATAAGCTATTCATTTTCATGAATATTACATGTAAATGATTATTTTTATATTTTTCTCCTACCTACAATAAAAAACGCCCTTAGTAAAACCAAGAGCGTCTTTTACAACTGAAATTACAAAATTAGATTTTAGAAACCAATTCTGGAACGACAGTATTCAAGTCACCAACTAACCAGTAGTCAGCTACAGCATTGATTGGCGCTTCTTCATCTTTATTGATCGCAACGATCACTTTAGAATCTTTCATACCTGCAAGTGCTGAATCGCACCAGAAATACCGACAGCGATGTATAGGTCAGGTGCAACAATTTTACCCGTTTGACCCACTTGCATATCGTTTGGAACGAAGCCTGCATCTACCGCAGCACGTGAAGCACCTTGAGCAGCACCAAGCTTGTCAGCAAGTGGATCAAGTACTTTATGGTAGTTCTCACCAGAACCTACACCACGACCACCTGAAACAACGATACGCGCAGCAGTTAATTCTGGACGTTCAGATTTCACGATTTCTTCAGAAATGAACTTAGAAATACCAGCATCACCTGTAGAAGTCGCAGCTTCAACAGCAGCTGAACCACCTTCAGCAGCAACAGCATCAAATGCAGTACCACGAACAGTTGCAACAACAACTGATTCGCCAGACTCTACAGTTGCAATCGCGTTACCCGCATAGATTGGACGTTTGAAAGTTTTAGGACCTTCAACAGCGATGATGTCAGTGATCATGCTTACATCTAAAAGTGCAGCAGCGCGAGGTAAAATGTTTTTACCTGTAGTAGTAGAAGCAGCAAGGATGTGAGAATAACCCGTACCAATTGAAGCAACTAATTTTGCAACGTTTTCAGCCAATTGATTTGCATAAGCAGCATCATCAGCAAGTAATACTTTACTTACACCTGCAACTTTAGCAGCTTGGTCAGCAACAGCCTGTGCACCAGAACCTGCAACCAATACAGTGATATCACCACCGATTTTTTGAGCCGCAGCAACAACGTTTAATGTTGCACCGTTAAGTGCTTTATTGTCGTGCTCAGCGATAACTAAAATACTCATGATTTTTATCCTTCTGTATTAGATCACTTTCGCTTCATTTTTAAGTTTTTCAACAAGCTCGTCTACAGACTTCACTTGTACGCCCGCTTTACGTTCAGCAGGTGGCTCAACTTTCACTGTTTTAAGTTTAGAAGTTGCAGTCACACCGTAGTCCGCAGGAGATTTAGTATCAAGCGGTTTCTTACGTGCTTTCATGATGTTAGGCAATGCAGCATAACGTGGTTCATTCAAACGTAAATCAGTTGTGATGATCGCTGGCGTGTTCAACTCAACAGTTTGTAAACCACCATCAACTTCACGAGTTACTTGTACTTTATCGCCATTTACAGTAACAACTGAAGCGAATGTACCTTGACCTGCGCCAAGCAAAGCACCAAGCATCTGACCCACTTGGTTAGAGTCGTCATCAATTGCTTGTTTACCTAAAAGTACAAGTTGTGGTTGTTCTTGTTCAACAACACCTTTCAGGATTTTAGCAACTTCTAAAGCACCCAGTTGGCTGTCATCAGCTTCAACTAAGATACCGCGATCTGCACCAAGCGCCATAGCAGAACGAATTTGTTCTTGGGCTTCTTTAGGACCAATAGAAACAACAACGATTTCTGAAACAGTTCCTTTTTCTTTTAAGCGAACCGCTTCTTCCACTGCGATTTCATCGAATGGGTTAATTGACATTTTAACGTTAGTAAGGTCTACCCCACTATTGTCCGGTTTAACGCGAACTTTAACGTTGGCATCAACCACACGTTTTACAGCAACAAGAGCCTTCATGTAATCCTCGGCTGTTTTAGCAAAAGTAAATGTTAAGAAGAGTTATAATAACGCTTCATTTAAAATTATTTAGGTGTCCTATCTTGCAATGTGTTTGGCATTTCGGTCAAGTCACAATTCATCAAAGTGATGTAAAAAAGCGTAAAAATAGTTGAACGCACAGTTCAAAAATATTTTTTTCGATCAATTCAGTTTGTTTTAGCTATTATTTACATTTTTTTTAAATGTTGATTTTTATAATTTAATATTTATTTTTCAATATAAATCTGCATTTTTTAAGATTTAAAAACAATAAATTTTTCTGTAATCTTTTTTCACTAAAAATTACTGATGCTATATATCAAAAATTGTCATTTAAGATATAAAACCGAAAATCAGCCTATTTTTATGATTTTTTTTTACGTTTGCTCACAACTTTCTTTGCAATTCAGCACATTCTTTCAGATAAACAACGAAATATATGCACAAAAATATTCAAAATTAATGCAAAAAATGGATTTTTGCCTTTAACAAAGCATCGACCTCGGTCGATTTATATTATGCTTATTACAGGTCAAACTTTTATCTCTTTGCCACATAGGTCATTTGAAAGCATGTCATTTTATCAACTTGAAACTGCACGTTTACGTTTACGTCAGTGGCAGCCCTCAGATTTTCCTGTATTTGCACAATTAAATGCTGATGCTCAAGTAATGCGATATTTTCCAAAATGTCTAAGCACAGCTGAAAGCCAGCAATTAGCAATGCGTTTTCACGACTTGATTCAAGAAAAACAATGGGGATTTTGGGCAGTTGAATTAAAGGAAAACCAACAATTTATTGGTTTTGTAGGGCTGCATGCTCAGCCTGAACAGTTTTCCTTTTCACCCTGCGTGGAAATTGGTTGGCGCTTAACACAGCAATATTGGCAACAGGGCTATGCAACTGAAGCTGCTCAGGCATGTTTGGCTTTTGCTTTTGAAGTACTAAAATTAGAAGCGGTCGTTGCATTTACAGCGCATTCAAACCTAGCTTCAGTAAAAGTCATGCAACGTTTAGGCATGACTTATCTACAAGATTTTAATCATCCTGCATTGGCACAAAATGATTCTTTAGCTCTGCATGTACTGTATCAGATTACACAAGATGCATTTCTAGCTCATCCACAAAGTCCGTGGAGCTACACCATACAAACCACTAATTAGATAAACTACTTTGGTTTTCCAAAAAATCACGATGAATATGACTCAGTGAGATGAGATCTTGATGTTTTAAATCAAATATTTCCCATACCACCAAAAAGTCTTCTTTTAGGTCAACATGGTTAGATTTACTATTTGCTGCTTGCCATTGTTGATCTGAAATCCACAAATACACTTGTTGTGTTTCTGTATTAATCGCTTGCACTTTACCCTCAGCATTGATTCCTAAAACTTTGCCTTGCTGCGGTAAAGTCGCCTCAATTTTAGGAAGACTCAATTCAATAAAGTGTTTTACTTGACGTAATCCATAGCCACGAAAAATTTCTTTTTGTGCTTCAGTCAATTGCTGATATTTTTGCTCTAGCTCAGGAATCATCTTATTACCCAGTACATATCTGACATAATTTTTAAAAATAAAAAGGAATCGTGCAAACCACATTCTGCCTAAAACATATACAACAGAGTACTCTGAAAAACAATTATCCTTTTGGCTTTTTTATGAAGAAATAATACCAAGCATATGCACCAAAAACATAAATATTTAATTTTTAATATTATTTAATTTCACACTCAGATAATGCTAAATAATCTGCATTCATTGTAAATTGTAGAAGGCATTGCATTTTCACAATATCACCTTCTTGTAATTGGCTAAATTTTTTAACTTGCGCATTTGATGATGTTGCACGAGCAATCACCGCATTTGGTTCATTTGGACCTGCCAAGCGAAGCAACAAGTCTCCAGCAAGGTTCTCATCCAATTCAGCAATAATACTTTTAAATTCAATTTTAGTATTAAACTCCTCTAATTCTGAAGACATATAATCAGCTTCAACATAACGTTGATAAAGTTCATCTAATTGCACCATTTGGGCAAAACTGACACTTGATTGTAAAAGTAAAACTGAGCATGCAATTTTTTTTAGCATTTTTAAATATTCGTATAATTAAAGAATCACAAAATATAGAGTGTGCAATGAGTTTAAACAATGTCATTTATTCTTTTTATAGCGGTAAATTAAGCTACTTTTTCACTGCTCTTGGATGAGCCTGATCATAGACTTGTGCCAAACGATCGAAATCAATATGGGTATAAATCTGTGTCGTTGTCAGATTACTATGTCCAAGCATTTCTTGCACTGCACGCAGATCACCACTATTTGACAACATGTGACTGGCAAAACAATGGCGCAATAAGTGTGGATGTAAATCCACGTTTACACCTGCTCGTTGTGCTTGATATTTTACTCTATTTTCAATCTGTCTAGGTGTGATTGCATTGCCTTTTTGGGTAATAAAAACCGCCGAATCAGGTGTAAATTCACCCTGCCAAATACGGTAAATTTTTAACCATTCAATCAAACTTTGCTTTGCCTTTCCTCCGAAAGGAACGATACGTGTTTTATTCCCTTTACCTGTGACTCGAAGCAATTGCCGATTAAAATCCATATCTCGAATCTTTAAACCCTGTATTTCAGCCAAACGTAAACCACTTGAATATAACAATTCTAAAATCGCTTTATCACGCAACCACAATTGTTGTTCCGAAGGCTTCTCAGGTGCGACTTGATCCATAATTTGATTGATTGTTTCAATATCAATCATACCAGGCAATGGTCGAGGCTGTCGCTTGAGTTGTAAATCATCCGCAGGATTTATTTGCAAATAATGACTTTGCTTTGCCCATTTCATAAACTGACGAATTGAGGTGAGATGGCGCTGTAAACTGCTTGATGTTAATTGATCTCTTTCGACCTTATAAGCAAGATATTCACGTAAATCCGAAGCCTCTATTTGATTTAGCTCGATTTGCCTTGTGTAACAAAAATCAATAAAACCTGAAACATCACGAAAATAAGCATCCAATGTATGTTCAGATTGATTTTGAATTTGTCTATCTTTGATCCACATGGATAGCAACTGCATTGCACCGTATTGCATACATCATCCTGTGATATTTAACCCATATTAAGTCTGACAAAAAATTCTTGGTTTCAATCTTCATCGCTCATCCGAATGAAATAGAATACCTGAATTTAGATACGTTTAAATCCCATTAGGCATTGTCAGTTTTTGCAATGATCTCAAATTCACCTTGCGCTGTTTTCACTAAAATCAAACCTTCAGCACTCATATAAAAACTTTTTGGATAATCAAAATCTAGTGCTAATTCTGGATTTTTGAGCGCAACAAACTCAGCTTGCTTATACCCTTCTACAGTACGTCCAACTTCAACATAAGTAACTTCAGAGAAGTTTAACTTAAAACCTTTCTCATGATCACTCGGATCAATCCAAGGGAAAAATCCAATATGCTTTTTACGCTGTGTCATATTATTTTATCATCACTCAAAGATAACGCTATCATACAAAAAAACCCGCACAAGGCGGGTCTTTTACAATGAAATTCTTAAAAGAATTACAAGCTGTAGTACATATCAAATTCAACTGGGTGAGTTGTTGTGTTAAGACGACGAACTTCTTCAGTTTTAAGTTCAATATATGCATCAAGCATATCTTTAGTGAATACACCACCTTTAAGAAGGTAGTCATGATCCGCAGCAAGTGCTTCAAGTGCCATATCTAAACTATGCGCAACTGTTGGGATTTTTGCTTCTTCTTCAGGAGGAAGATCATACAAATTCTTGTCAGCAGCTTCACCTGGATGGATTTTATTTTGAATACCATCAATACCCGCCATCAACAATGCTGCAAAACCTAAGTATGGATTCATCATTGGATCTGGGAAACGTGCTTCAATACGTTTACCTTTCGGGCTAGATACGTAAGGAATACGAATAGATGCAGAACGGTTACGTGCTGAATAAGCAAGCATAATCGGCGCTTCAAAATGCGGAACTAAACGCTTATACGAGTTTGTAGATGGATTCGTGATTGCATTCAGTGAACGTGCATGTTTAATCACACCACCGATGAAATACAACGCCATTTCTGACAAGCCTGCATATTCATCACCAGCAAATAAGTTCTTACCATCTTTAGAGATTGACATATGCACATGCATACCAGAACCATTATCACCA
This sequence comes from Acinetobacter sp. CFCC 10889, assembly GCF_003268395.1. Lineage (GTDB taxonomy): Bacteria > Pseudomonadota > Gammaproteobacteria > Pseudomonadales > Moraxellaceae > Acinetobacter. The sequence goes on from NZ_LQXQ01000032.1 coordinate 11,960, forward strand.
ACCATTGGTTTAGGCATAAAGGTTGCTGTTTTTGCAAATTGGTGTGCAACATTCCAAACAGCATATTTAAACTGTTGAACTTCGTCAGCTTTGCGTACCAAAGTATTGAAACTCACACCAATTTCTAATTGGCAAGAAGCAACTTCATGGTGATGTACTTCTACACGACCTGGACCCATGATGTCTTCAATTTTTGCACACATTTCTGCACGCATATCTTGTGAAGAGTCAACAGGAGGTACTGGGAAATAACCGCCTTTTACACGTGGACGGTGACCAGAGTTACCCGCTTCATAGTCTTTACCTGTAGACCATGCAGCTTCTTCAGCGATTAATGTATGGCGTGCGCCAGACATGTCGATGTCCCATTTCACTTCATCAAATACGAAGAATTCTGGTTCTGGACCAAAGAATGCAGTATCACCAATGCCTGTTGATTTTAAATATTCTTCAGCACGGCGAGCAATCGAGCGAGGGTCACGTTCATAACCTTGACCTGTAGACGGTTCGATAACATCACATGTAACAACTACAGTTGCTTCAGCAAAGAATGGGTCCAAGAAACATGATTCAGGATCTGGACGCAAGATCATGTCAGACGCTTCAATGCCTTTCCAACCAGCAATTGAAGAACCATCAAACATTTTACCGTCTTCAAAAGTATCTTCATCGATACTATCTGAAGGATAAGTTACATGCTGTTCTTTACCCTTAGTATCAGTAAAGCGAAAATCGACCCATTTTGCGCCACTTTCTTGGATGAGTTGTAGGACCTTGTTCGCCATGCTCATTTTGCTCCGATGATTTTTTGTTGCACATGTTAGTGTGCGTGTTAGTAGTTGGTATTAATAAAAGCAATTACCGTACCAACTTCAAGAATATTTGCTAAAAGGTTGAATTCCCTATCAGAAAACACGCTTTAATTTGTATATACCCACACTATTATACAAGCCGTATTTATAAATGCACCATCTTCATACACACTTCTTTGTTTTAAATATTTATTCCGCTGATTGACTGCACTATTATTGTGCAATTATTTATAAATGTATTATCTTGGTGCTTATTTTATTTATCAGCTTAACAATTCATGCTTGTATTAACCTACATGACACAATTGTATCTTCTCGTTTTGAATAAAAATTTCATCTTGTTTTTATTGAAATTTATATGCTTTTATCAAGTACAACTTAAATAAAATTAGGGTTTGTTGAGTGTTCATCATCTTTAAAATGAATCCACTACAACAAACCCTATTTTTTATTTTAAATAAGTTTTGCACCATTAAGACATTTCTATTTCAGCTCGTGCAATTAGTGCTTCAACCACAAGCAGTACATCATCCTTTTTACGAGCATCTACCGCAAAAATTGGTAAATCATAATTTTCCATTTCACTGAAATCACGATAAATTTTTAAAAGGCTTTGCGGATTTTCATCAACATGGGTAATACCGACAATAATATTCCCCACATGTGCTTTAAAAGATTCCAAATAAAATTTTAAATCATCTAAAGCACTTTTACGCGAGTGATCGATCAACACAATTGCACCAATTGCACCTTTACAGATCACCGACCAAATAAAATCGAAACGGTCTTGCCCTGGTGTGCCATATAAACCCACAACAACACCATCTTCTAATTTGATCTCACCATAATCAATACCAACTGTTGTTAAAGCCTTGGTATGCGCGTCTTGATCTGTATTAAATGCTTCAGTTGAAAGTACTGAAACCTCAGAAAGTGATTTAATAGCTTCGGTCTTACCAGCTCCCATAGTGCCACCAAATACAATTTTGTATTTCTGTAAGATCAATTTTCTCTCCCTTGCCCAGTTTATGGACGATTAACAGCTTTAATTCTTGAATTAAAATTTTTAAATAAAATTTCAGTATACTTTATAAACCAAGTTTGCGTCTTAATTTACCAAAGAAACCTTTAAGCACACCCTCAGTTTGTTCTGATTTTACAACTAATTTTGCTTCTGACTCAGGAATTTCCCGTACAGCATCCACGAGCACAGCCACTGATACAAAGTGTTGAATAATCGACAATTTAATATTCAGTTTTTTTCAACTTGGCTAATACTCGCACCTTTTTCAAAACACGCTGCTATTTTAAATACATCTTGCCGATCATAAGCAGACTGTGGTTGCGGCCAAAACTTTAATTTATAAAAAGTATTTTCATTTTGGTTTTTCAGTAATTGTGGAGAATACCAAAGTAAATTCCACAACCAAATTTTTAAATCTAGTCCTTGTACAGAATCTACACTCTGTACTTTTTGCATTGTTGCATAGGTATAGTTCAGTGAGTTATCTGTACTATTTGCTTTACGCTCTGGATCTACCCACACCTGCTCCTTACGGATATTAATCAGTGCTATATTTCCCTGATGATCAAAAACCTGAATATTACTATTACGTGGGTCAATTAACTCTTTGACCAGTTTACTCATGTCAGTCGTTTGGGACGCTTTGGCAACATTGATATCATGATTTGACTTTCTTAAAGGTGTACCTAGATAACGCGCTTTAAACCAATCTCGAATATCCTCTGATGCGGAAAATGGTAAATATAAAGCATCATTTTCAATAGACCCAGCTTTATCTTGTTTATTCACCAAACGTAAATAAGCAACTTGTTGATTTCCCACTAAATTCTGTATAGTCGGAGAACCAAAAAACATATCATTGACCAAAAGTATATCTAACTGAGGATCAGCGATATTGACCCAATTGATCTGAATGGATTCGTCATATAGCGCCTGAATTTTTTGTTTTAGGCTTTCTAATACATTTAGACTTAATCCAAAAATTGCTATTTTTACTTCTTCTCTCACAAATTCTGCCCCTAAAAACATGTGACGATATTATCATTTTTCAACAAAAATGCAAAAGAATTAACAAACAAAAAAGATGACCGATGCGTTAATTTTTTACAAGGCATATCAATATATTAATATATTAATTGATAAACAAATATTAATTGAATTGATATATTACAAACAGAATTAATATTTACATAAATTCAAGTGATTTGTCATCTATATTTCGATCAAGTTTCAAACTATTTACATTTAAAATAAAAATCTGAAAAACTTTATTTTTCATCATAAAATCATACGTATACATATATGATTTTCTCCCTATCAAATTGATTATTCCTTTAATATTAGAAATACTGTTTGAAAATATTTTCTTAAATAACATGTTAAATTTACTAAATCACAATCAAATACATCTAAGAATTAAATTAATTTAGCATATAATGATAATAAAATTAATACACTATTTATAAAACTATTCTATTTAGTTATTTGATATTTTTATTAAAAAGCAATATACAGCACACTATAAAATAGTTAAACAGCACGCAATCTTTTTTGTTATGATTAAGTCCTATGCATTTGTATTCCACAAGCTGAATATTTTTCCATGAATTCATGAAAATTTTTCATTCGCTATACATTGTGTATTTTTAGACAATAAAGCACTTTTAAGTGCATGGATTTCAATAGGTTAATTAGCTCATGCTTCTGATGATCGACAATTACGACAGCTTTACTTATAACATCGTCCAATATTTTGGCGAGTTAAACCAAGAAGTTAAAGTCGTTCGCAATGATGCCGTCACTTTGGAGGATATTGAGCGATGGCAACCAAAGTATTTAGTGATTGGTCCTGGTCCTTGCTCACCTTCTGAAGCGGGTATTTCGATTCCTGCGATTCAGCATTTTGCAGGGAAAATTCCTTTGCTTGGTGTATGTTTAGGTCATCAGGCAATTGGGCAAGCTTTTGGTGGCGATATTATTCGTGCCAAAACTGTGATGCATGGGCGTTTGTCTGATATGTATCATAGTGACACAGGCATTTTCAGTAACTTACCTTCTCCATTTTCAGCAACACGCTATCATTCATTGGTGATTGATCAAGCGACTGTACCTGAATGTTTGGAAGTGACTTGCTGGACCAATCAAGCCGATGGCTCAATGGAAGAAATCATGGGTGTTAAACATAAGACATTGCCAATCGAAGGCGTGCAGTTTCATCCTGAATCAATCTTGAGCCAACACGGTCACCAAATCTTTAAAAACTTCTTAGAAATTTATGTGTAGTTAAAAAATGAATATTCAACAAGCTTTAAATAACGTCACTAAAAATATTGAGCTCACTCAACCGCAGATGGAAGAAGTGATGCGTACCATCATGAGTGGTGAAGCGACAGATGCCCAAATTGGTGCACTGATGATGGGTCTGCGTTTAAAAGGTGAAAGTATTGACGAAATCACGGCTGCTGCACGTGTGATGCGTGAGTTTGCGATTAAAATTGATGTCAGTGATATTCCTTATTTGATTGATATTGTCGGTACAGGTGGTGATGGTCAAAACCTGTTTAACGTCTCTACTGCATCTTCTTTCGTGATTGCTGCCGCAGGTGCAACCATTGCCAAACATGGTAATCGTGGTGTGTCTTCTAAATCAGGTTCTTCTGATCTATTAGAACAAGCGGGTATTAATCTTGATCTGAATATGCAACAAACCGAACGTTGTATCCGTGAAATGGGCGTGGGTTTCCTATTTGCACCCAATCATCATAAAGCCATGAAATATGCTGCGGGCCCACGTAAGGAATTGGGTTTCCGCAGTATTTTCAATTTACTTGGCCCGCTTACGAATCCGGCTGGTGTAAAACGTTTTGTGATTGGTGTGTTTTCAACTGAACTCTGCCGTCCTATGGCTGAAGTGTTAAAACAACTCGGTGCTGAACATGTGATGGTGGTTCATTCACGTGATGGTTTAGATGAAATTAGTCTAGCATCTGCGACTTATGTGGCTGAACTGAAAGATGGCGAAGTCACTGAATGGATGATTCAGCCTGAAGATGTCGATATTGAATCGCAAACATTAACTGGTTTAGCTGTAGATAGCGCTGCTGAAAGCTTGGCATTAATTAAAGATGCTTTGGGTAAGAAAAAATCACCGAAAGGCGAAAAAGCAGCAAGTATGATCGCACTCAATGCGGGCGCAGGCATCTATGTTTCAGGTTTAACCAATACCTACAAACAAGGTGTAGCTTTGGCACATGACATTATCTATGGCGGTCAAGCTTTAGAGAAAATGGGCGTGTTGTCTGAATTTACCAAAACATTAAAAGAATACGAAGCTTAAGCACTTCGAAGCCGAATTAAGGAAATTATTATGGTGGATATTGCCAATACCATGCTTGGTAAAATCGTTGATCGTAAATATGAAGAGTTTGCTTCACGTTTAAAGCAACGTAGTTTAAAAGATGTTGAAGAACTTGCTCAGGTGGCAACACCTGTACGTGGTTTTGCGCAGTCTTTGTACAGTAAACGTCCTGCGGTGATTGCTGAAATTAAGAAAGCATCGCCATCTAAAGGGATTATTCGTGAAAACTTTAATCCTGCGGAAATTGCACAGCAATATGAACATGCAGGCGCTGCGTGTTTGTCTGTATTGACGGATGTCGATTTCTTCCAAGGTGCAGATGAAAATATTCAAATTGCACGCAGTCATTGTTCACTACCTGCCCTACGTAAAGACTTTTTGATTAACCCTTATGGGGTGATCGAAGCACGTGCTTTGCATGCTGATTGTATTTTATTGATTGTTGCAAGTTTGTCTGATCAACAACTTGAAGAAATGTCTAAAACTGCTTTTGAGCACAATTTGGATGTACTTGTGGAAGTACATGATGAAGATGAACTTGAACGTGCATTGAAATTGTCTGATCGTTGTTTATTGGGTGTGAATAATCGTAATTTAAAAACCTTTGATGTGGATTTAAACAATTCATTCCGTTTGAAAAAATTACTTGATCCATCTCGTTTATTAATCACGGAAAGTGGTATTGCCACACCTGATGATGTACGCAAAATGCAGGAGCATGATATTCATGCTTTCTTAGTCGGGGAAAGCTTTATGAAACAACCTCGCCCTGATTATGCGTTTACTGAATTGTTTGGTGTGCCTCAAGCCATTTAGTTTTATTTTTAAATATAAATCAAACAGTTAAGAATCATTATTCTTAACTGTTTAAATCATAATAAATTCAGCAGAATGAGAAAACACTTTGAATAAAATCATCATCCGTCCAGAAAAAGCACAAGATATAGATGCTATTTCAGAAGTCATTCGTTTGGCTTTTTTGGATGTCGAATATTCAAGTCATACTGAACAATTTATTATAAATGAATTGCGTCGAAATCATACACTCACTCTTTCTCTAGTCGCTGAAATTGATCAGCACATCGTTGGGCATGTGGCAATTTCACCTGTGGCACTCTCCTCACAGGAATCAGGTTGGTATGGATTAGGTCCTATCGCCGTTTTACCCGCAATGCAAAAACAAGGGATTGGTTCACAATTGATGAACTCTGCTTTAGAGCTTTTGAAAAAACAAGGAGCCAAAGGTTGTGCTTTATTGGGTGATCCACTCTATTATCAACGCTTTGGTTTTAAATCTTATGCTGATTTGATTTTAGAAGATGTACCACCGCAATATTTCCAAGCTTTAAGTTTTAATGAGGTTATCCCAAAAGCAACAGTAAAATATGATGCAGCCTTTAATGCAACGAAATGAATTTAAAGTCATATTTCACATCAATTAAAAGTCACTGTCATTCATACTAAAAATATAAAATTATACTGATAACATGTGAACTAAATCCAATTCAGTTCAATTTTCCTTTATTTCAGACTATAATATAAAACAAATCCTGTTCTTTGACTGTTTTAGAAACTATGAGTAATTCTGATTCTTCTTTTTCCAAATCTCAATTGGATTTATTAAAACAATTCAAAAAACAAATCACTCATCCACATTCTTCCAAAGTGGCATTACAGCCTGAGCCGAAGAAAGTACAGGAAGTTGCACCTGAAGAAATCAGTGATGCTGATTTATTTAAAACAGCACTCGGTGGCGTGAAAAAAATCGACAATAGCAATATTGCCAAAATTGAACGGACAAATATTCGTAAAAAACCTGATGCCAAAACTTTAGCTAAACGTGCTGCGGCTGAAGGCGCTTTTGAAACTGATGATGCAGAACTCTCTGATACTCAAGCAGTTTTAAACCCTGTCGCAAGTCAGGCTGCATTAAGCTATCGCATTGCGACTTTACAGCACAAAGTTTTTGAAGATTTAAAAGCGGGTAATCTACGCTGGTTCGAAGCGGTGGACTTGCATGGTTGTACTGTTGAAGATGCGCGTTCTGCGGTCTTACAAATCATTCAGATCGCGAAAGAAGAGAACCAAAACGTAATTAAAATCGTACATGGCAAAGGTCCAGATGCGATTCTCAAAACCTATGTCAATGGTTGGTTACGTCAGCATCGTGATGTATTGGCATTTGTCAGTGCGCCTGAAAAACAAGGTGGTACAGGTGCGGTTTTAGTGCTTCTAAAACGTGCTGAAAAAAATCCAAAATTTAATTCAACACCTTAACCATTTATTTTCAAAGCTAATCACTCTCCTAAGTGACGGTTTATCTTATAGATAGCAAAAAATATGGTTTTTTCTGCTACAATGCCGTCCTTGTTCGAACCGTTATAAGTGAACACGTTTTATGTCTATGCAGCAATCCTACGCAAATATTTTAACTGCCGTTGGTGAAGACCTCGATCGTCCAGGTCTAAAAGATACGCCTATGCGTGCGGCTAAAGCTTTTTCGTACTTGACGTCTGGCTATAGCAAAACACTTGAAGAAGTGACCAATAATGCGGTCTTCCCTTCTGACAATGACGAAATGGTGTTAGTGAAAAATATCGAATTTTATTCGTTATGTGAGCACCATTTATTGCCATTTCATGGTCGTGTGCATATTGCCTATTTACCATCAGGTAATGTTTTAGGTCTGTCTAAATTTGCCCGTATCACTGAAATGTTTGCACGTCGTTTGCAAATTCAAGAACAACTCACCAAGCAAATTGCCGATGCGGTTGCAGAAGTGACTGATGCTCGCGGTGTTGCCGTGGTGATTGACTCTGCACACATGTGTATGATGATGCGTGGTGTGAGCAAACAAGAATCCACAACCCGTACTGTATCTTTTGTCGGTGATTTTAAAACAGATAAAGAAGCACGTCGTGAGTTTTTATCGGCTGTACCTGAAGCACACTAAGATGTAGCAATACCATTCGAAGCCTCAATTTTATTGGGGCTTTGTTTTATCAGTGCAATAACAAAATATAGCAATCAGGATCATGTAATGACAAATTTATATTTAGCAGGTCAAGGTTTAGCGCATAGTGAAACGACTGTAGATTATCCTCGTCCTGATCGTTTGGTAAATGGCAATCCAAAACGCTTAACTCAAAGTTTATACGAACACCCCTATATGAATTGTGGCATTTGGCAATGTGAAGTCGGTGCTTGGAATATTGTATTTGCAGACAATAAGCAGGAATTTTTTAATATTATTGAAGGTATTGTCCGTATTCACGATGCCGAAAATAATACGTTTATTGAGGTCAAAGCAGGTGAAGCAGGCGTGATTCCTCCCTCATTTAAAGGCACTTTTGAAGTAGTTGAAGCGGTGAAAAAATACTTTGTTGTGGTAGAAGTCTAATTTTTGGCATCAAGGAATCCTTGTATCAACTCAATCCGTTGCAGATTTTCTTAATTCCAATGCTCGATCACGTTGATCAATCACAATATTTGGAAAATAAGCATCATTTTCAATGACCGCTCTTAAAATGCCGTTGTCTTCTATTTCAATCCATAAGGTGCTTTTAAAATCTTGATATTCACTTTGAGCAAAGATTTGTTGCTTTGTATGCAGATAGTTAATTTTTTGTACAGCCGCAGATTCTGATTTAAATTTCAGCAGTTGTTGTTGAAATGCATTTTTTTCATCTGCATTTGGTTTCGGCACTCGACAAGTAATTTCCACCAAATAATCAGTTTGTATTTTTTGAATATCAGAATCAATTTTACAACTTCGAAACATACTGCTGACTTGTTGAATTTCTTTTTCAATAACAGGTTTCATTTGTTTTGCTTCAATGGATGACAAACCTTGTAGATTACTTTTACGTAAGTAATTTGCAATTCCTTCTACAGGAATCGGATCTGTAAAACGTTGAACTGCGACATGATCAAGTGGATTACCGACCATTAATTCTGCTAGTTTTTGCGTAATCAGTTGTGGATTAGGCGCATCAAGAATTTGCATTTTTATCGTATATTCTGCGATTTGCTGGACACGTTGCAAAGATGCATCCTGTGCAGCATTAACCTCAAGATTTAAAAGGCTAAAACTCATCAACAAACAATTAATGGGAAATCTTTTAAATATCATCACGCTCTCACTAATAATGCATAAACTCCTATTTTTATTCTAATTCATACCCACAATGAATATTCATTACTTTTCAGACTGCTTTAATGACCACTCACCTATAGAAGTTCTATGACCTAGAATTTTTAAAACAAGGACAAGACTCAATAAAAGTAATAAATACCAAGAACCTAATTTGCCCCAACCGACCATATGCCATGCATCAACTTGGCTTGGATACAACCAAATTTTATAAAATGTGCTGATATTTTCCGCAATCCAAATAATAAAAGCCAATAAAATAAGAATCGGTAACATCGGCAGTTGAAACTGATGTTGTTGTAATTGAAAACGAATTTTTGTTTTCCAAAAAATTATTACACTCCAAATAAACAGTAAATTACGAATATCAGGCACAAAAAATTTGCTCATAAAATTAATATAAGACAATACTGCCAAACTGAGCATATTGGCAAAACTTGGCAAATGACTCAATGACACTTGATAAAGTCGCAGTGAACGTGCAAAAAAACTGCCCACCGCTGAATACATAAATCCTGCAAACAATGGCACAGTCATAATTTTAAAAACAGCAGGTTGCGGGTATTGCCATGAAGCGATCTGTGGATGGGTTAAGAATATTTCCATACCCATTGCCAAAATATGAAACAACGCAATAACTTTGGCTTCCGCCCAAGATTCTAGTTTTAAATAAAGCAAGCATGCTTGAATAATAAGTGCATAAATCAACAAATAATCGTAGCGAAATAAACCATAAAACTCGTGACTTCCCATCTGCGCAGTGAAAGCAAATGCAAGCAACAATAAAACACCAAATAAGGCAGCCGATGCTGCCTTAAAGATAAATTCTACACTTGATTTTAAATACAACATGTCCGAAATGGCTTAACCTAAATATTTCGCACTGTATTCATGTACAGTATCAATGAAAATTTTCGGTTGCGCAGGATCGACCCATTGGGTAATACCGTGTCCTAAATTTGCCACATAGCCTGTTTTTTCACCATTGGCATAAGCATCATCTAGCATCGCCTTGGTGGCTTTTTCAATACTTGCTGCTGAACCATATAAAGTCGCAGGGTCTAAATTGCCTTGTAGTGCCACACGACCATTGACAGTTTGACGTGCAACATTGAGTGGTGTAGTCCAATCTAAACCGAGCGCATCAGCACCTGTTGCAACCAATGGCTCTAACCACTGCCCGCCACCTTTGGTAAATAAAATCACAGGAATCTTACGACCATCTTTTTCACGTTGTAAGCCTGAGACAATTTTTTGCATATAATTGAGTGAAAATTCAATATATTCACGATGCGCTAATGCCCCACCCCAACTATCAAAAATTTGAATCGCTTGTGCACCCGCATCAATTTGTGCATTTAGATATTCAGTGACCGCATCCGCCAGACGTGCCAATAATGCATGTAAAACTTCAGGTTGCGCATACATCATTTGCTTGGTAAAACGGAAATCCTTACTTGAACCACCCTCGACCATATATGTTGCAAGTGTCCATGGACTACCCGAAAACCCAATCAGAGGGACTTGTCCGCCTAGGGCAGAACGGATGGTGGACACCGCATTCATGACATAATCTAAATCAGATTTGGCATTAAACTTTGGTAAATTCGCAACGTCTTGTTCAGTGCGAATAGTTTTATGAAACTTAGGACCTTCGCCAGTTTCAAAGTACAAACCCAAACCCAATGCGTCTGGAATGGTTAAAATATCAGAAAATAAAATCGCAGCGTCTAAATCATAACGGCGCAAAGGCTGTAAGGTCACTTCGCAAGCAAATTCGGTATTTTTACATAAAGAAAGAAAATCACCTGCTTTACCTCGTGTTTCACGATACTCAGGTAGATAACGACCTGCTTGACGCATCATCCACACTGGCGTGGTATCGACAGGTTCACGTAGCAAAGCACGTAGAAAACGATCATTCTTGAGGGTCGTCATTTACTTTCCTATTTTTTAAATTGAACAATATCGTCCATCATAGCAAAAATCTTTCCCATATCGGTATGTCTAAGTGAGATTTTAATTTTTGATAATTACTTGAATTTTCATTTTTAAATAATAAGATTTACACAAAACAAATACTGCATCTCCATTTATTTTCTGCAATACTTGTTGAGTTTATAAATTTAGTATGAATAATTCTTAAGGTTGAATTACATGTTCGTTCGCTCAATTCTTGCTTTGAGTTTAAGTTGTATCCTTACAGGTACAGCATTTGCTGCACCTACAACGGCTGAGCAAACCCTCACTCCTCATAAAGTTACATCAACTGCTGTTGAAGATCCTATCGATCCTCTTGCTATTGAATCTTCTGCTGCTTCAGCAGTAAATACAACAAGTGCGAGTGAAGCTCAAATTTCTCAACAAGAGCTTAAAGATTTAGACCAAGCTGCCAATACACTGCAAAACTTAGAAAAAACAGAAGATAAAACTGCAGATACAGCTGCTGCACCAAGTACAACAACTGAAACTAAGACTGCAAATACAACAACAGCAGATACATCAACGACAAAGTCGACAAATGCAAGCAAAGCATCATGGACTTTAGATGGTTTAAACAATGCCCAATGGTATGAAAATATTGGCAAAGGTCAATTCCCTGTCTATGCCCGTGCCCATGTGATGTTAAACAATTCACATGCATCACCAGGTGCAATTGATGGTTCAAGTGGAATGAATACCCTCAAAGCGATTTCTTCTTTCCAACAAATGAATGGTTTAAAGCCAACAGGTGAACTCACCCAAGAAACTTGGGATGCCTTAGTTGCAAAACAAGGTGGAAAAGCTGCATTCATTGAATACACCATCACAGATGCGGATCTTAAAGGTCCTTATGCTGCATCTATTCCACGTGACTATGCATTACAATCCAAAATGAAAGGTTTGTATTACACTCGTACCACAGAAATGTTGGGTGAAAAATTCCACATGGATGAAGATTTTTTAAAGAAATTAAATCCTAAAGCAACCTTTAAAAAAGCGGGTGAAAAAATCATTGTGACCAATATTCGCAATGAATTACCTGAAAATATTCATTTGATCGTAGCACATAAAGGTGCAAAACAACTTTATTTGTTTAACGCACAAAATCAAATGGTTGGTTCATTCCCTGCAACGATTGGTAGTTCTGATACACCATCACCAACAGGAACCTACAAAATTACAGGTGTAGCACCAAACCCTTGGTATAGCTATTCACCAAGCAACTTTGTACAAGGAAATAACCGCAAACCATTATCTTTACCACCAGGTCCAAATGGTCCTGTAGGAAACATCTGGATTGGTTTAAGTAAAAAATCATTTGGTATTCATGGTACACCAAATCCATCTGCCATTTCTAAGACTGCATCCCATGGTTGTATTCGTCTTACCAACTGGGATGCCAATGATTTAGGTAAAAAAGTGAAATCAGGTGTTACTGTTAAATTCTTAGAATAATCATTTTATATCTGTATGATGATTTCAGCGCCCAGTAATTCGTTACTGGGTTTTTTTATTTGACATATAATGCCCTATCGTTCTAAAAATACAACAATACGTTGCGTGTTTAATATTTAAACTCCATTTAGCAAAGACTACTATAATCTCAAGTTAAAAAATAAAGAATTGGAGATTTGAGATGAATACTTTCTTACATCGCAGTGAAGACCGTGGTCATGCCCAAATAGGGTGGTTAGACAGCAAACATAGCTTTTCATTTGGCAGTTGGTACAACCCTAAATACATGGGTGTTGGCTCTTTACGTGTAATCAATGATGATACCATTGCTGCACATAATGGTTTTGGCACACATCCTCATGACAATATGGAAATCTTGACCTGCGTCCTCAACGGTACGATTTCCCATAAAGACACCATGGGTAACGAACGTCACATTACTGCTGGTGAATGGCAACTTATGAGTGCAGGTACAGGTGTACAACACAGTGAAATCAACAATGGTGATATTCCTGTACACATGTTACAAATTTGGGTCATTCCAAATGTTCGTGATGCTGAACCAAATTATCAACAAATCGAACGTGATCCTAAAAAATCACCGAATGAATGGCAATTGATTGCAGGTCCAAATGACAATGCACCTATGCATATTCGCCAAAATGCAGAAATCAAAGCAGCATATTTGGAAAAAGGTCATTCACTCCCTGTGAAAGCAACACAGAAATTTAACTATGTGCATGTGATCGAGGGTGAAATTGATATTGCGGGTCAAATCGTCAAAGCAGGTGATGCTTATCTATTTGACCAAGAAGCAACTATCAATGCCAATGAAAATAGCCAATTTATTTGGTTTGATTTAAGTAACTAATCCTATTATTTAAATTGATCAATATAAATCCTCTACACACGTAGGGGATTTTTATTATGGCTGTATTCACTTACAAACTAACGGGAATAATCACTTTGTTGATCTTTGATCAATGATAAAGCTGCCTGCCATGCTGCCTGAATAATTGGCTCCGCCGCATCACTTTGAAACTGTTTCACCGTATATTCACAAACGCTTTGACTTGGATAATGCAATTTACTGCTACTCATGGCTTTGATTTGAATTTGACAAGCTCTTTCTAAAAAATAGATTTCATGAAATGCACGTGCGATTGAATCCCCTGTCGCCAATAAGCCATGATTACGTAAAATCATACAGCGAAAGTCTTTCAAATCTGCAACTAAACGCTCACGTTCTTCTGTTGAAAAAGCAATTCCTTCATATTCATGATACGCAATATTGTTATAAAACTTTAAAGCATGTTGCGAAAGTGGTAAAAGTCCATCTTCTTGTGCAGATACTGCGATCCCATCTGCTGTATGGGTGTGAATCACACAGTTGATTTCAGCATTAGCATGATGTAATGCAGAATGAATCACGAAGCCAGCAACATTGACCAGTTTACCTTGATCATATTCAGCGACAATATTGCCATCATGATCAATTTTCACCAAATCTGAAGCCGTCATTTGATCGAATGTCACACCATAGCGATTGATTAAAAAATGATTCGGTTCATTCGGCACACGTAAACTGATATGCGTATCAATCAAATCTGTCATCCGATAGTAAGCAATCAAACGATACAGTGCTGCAAGTTGACAACGTGCTTGCCATTCTATTTCATGAATATGTTGTGGTGTATTCATATTAACATCCTTGTTATTTTAATTGATCACAAAGCCTTAGTTTTAAAGGCTCTTAAGAAACTTCGCAAGTTAAATGATGAAATAGATAGATCAACTTATTTAAAATTTTGAATATTTTTTCAACATAAAATATGATTTATAAAGGTTTTTCTTTAAAAATGCATATTATTAAAGCAAACAATTCATTTCTTTACATTATCTTATTGACGAGTTGCCATTTCATCCCTAAAATGCGCATCAGATTCTCCAATAGCTCAGTCGGTAGAGCGACGGACTGTTAATCCGCAGGTCCCTGGTTCGAGCCCAGGTTGGAGAGCCATCTATTCTTCCATAGCTCAGTCGGTAGAGCGACGGACTGTTAATCCGCAGGTCCCTGGTTCGAGCCCAGGTGGAAGAGCCAAGATTTTAAAAAGCCCATGCATTGCGACATGGGCTTTTTTATTTTACTATTCAAATCATAAAACAAAATATTTGATTTAATAAAGCATGTCTGAAAATTTTCATATTTTTTATTTAAAGAAATCTAAACTCAATAAATTCTTTCTTCCCTTCCTTGTCCTAATGTTTATCTTTGCAGCACTTGTCATGGCTATAAATGCGATTGCACACCACAGCATCATTTATGCAGCACTTGCACTATTTTTTGCTTATATGATTTTTCTGTGTAGTTTTGCCACTTATCGTTTATTTAAAATTACTCATCCACATTTAAAAATTACACCTGAAGCCCTATTTCATGAGGGAATTTGGAAGAAATCTGAATATGTGAAATGGATTGATATAGAAACGTCAGATTTAAAAATATTTTCCATGCACGGCAGTTCTTTATGTGATTTACAATTAAATACTTGGGATGTTCAAAAGCAGCAAAAAACAGGTTATGGTGAATATAAAGAAGTTTTACGTATCCGTATTTTTCCAGAATGCTATCAATTCATTGATCTTGATTTTGCCACGTGGATCACCATACTCAAACGTATGAATACTCAACAACGTATTGATGTTATTCAACAATGGAATCGTGGTATAAAGCCTGAACTGACCCAGTATTTTACTGAAAAGGAACATCAATATTATCAAGAGAATAATGTTATTTTAATTCGCAAAAATGTTCGATTAGCATTTCAACATGATGCAGAACAACGACAAAAATAAGTGCCATGCAGCGATCAATATATTTTGTTATTCAAAAACTGAGTGAAAAATTACAATGATGCCTACACACTCTACATTAAAATTCAGCTCTCGCCTGAGTATGCTCATTTTCAGTTTTATAACAATTTATGCGTTTGCTTTTCTGTTCTATTTTTTAAATCGTGAATTTCAATTCGACCATCCCTTATTCGCACTTGGCTGTGCATTGATCAGTATTTTATTTATTCTTATCTCACTTTACTACATTGTATTTCTTATTCGTTTTGGCAAACCTTATTTACGTATTTCTAAGCAGCGATTAGAAATTCGGACTTTATTTAAATCTTTGGATATTTTGCTTGAAGATATTGAGCAAACCAATATCAGTGTAGAAGATCTAAATTTCTTCCACTCCACCGTAATATTGCATCTTGATCAAAAAGCAATAAATAAACACCATGTAATTCCCCTATTCTTTTTACCTAAACATGTGCATTTTGAAGTCATCACTTTATTGTCTTTGATTTATTATCTTCCTGAATCTAAACGTGATGAATTTATTCAATATTATCAAAAAGATATACACATTAATTTCAAACAGTATTTAGATATCGAACAAAATTTTCAATTAGATCTATTGGGGTATTTGCTTATTTCCCCTTAAATCAGCATTTGATTTTTATCAAACTTACACTTCGTAAATTTCAAACATAATAAAACCCGCACTGAGCGGGTTTTATTACAATCTAACAATTAAGCCGATTTTTTCGCTTGATTATTCTTACGAATCGTAATCATCAACAATTGTACTGCCGCAGGAGTTACACCCGGAATACGACCTGCTTGTGCCAAAGTCTCAGGACGAACATCTTTTAATTTCAAGGTAATTTCACGAGATAAACCAGAAACTACATCATAATCAAAGTCAGCAGGAATACGGGTTTCTTCCAAACGCTTCATTTGCGCAACATCTTCTTGCTGACGGTGAATATAACCTGCATATTTCACCGCAATTTCGATCTGCTCACCCACAAATGCAGTGACTTCAGAACCTGTGATTTCAGCGATTTGAGCAAAATTAATATTTGGACGTTTCAACAAATCAATCGCATTGGTTTCTTTAGACAGATCATCACCGGTCAATTCAACGAATTTTTTACCCAATGGATTATTTGGCGCAGCCCAAAGATGTTGTAAACGAGCTTTTTCAGTTTCTACTGCTTCCATTTTTTGGCAGTAAGAATCCCAACGTGCATCATCCACCAAGCCCAATTCACGACCCATTGGTGTTAAACGTTGATCAGCATTGTCTTCACGAAGCATCAAACGATATTCCGCACGCGAAGTAAACATACGGTACGGCTCTTTGGTACCCAATGTAATAAGATCATCAACAAGTACGCCCATATACGCTTCATCACGTTTTGGTGTCCATTGCTCTTGATCCCACGCACGGCGAGCAGCATTTAGACCTGCCAATAAACCTTGTGCGCCTGCTTCTTCATAACCTGTAGTCCCGTTGATTTGACCCGCAAAGTACAAGTTATTGATTGATTTGGTTTCTAAAGAGAACTTCAAAGATTGCGGGTTGAAATAATCATACTCAATCGCATAGCCTGGTCGAAGAATGTGTGCATTTTCCATACCACGAATCGAACGCACCAATTCAAACTGCACATCAAACGGTAAAGAGGTCGAAATACCATTTGGATAAAGCTCATGGGTATCTAAACCTTCAGGCTCAAGGAAGACTTGATGTGAGTTTTTATCTGCAAATTTATTGATTTTATCTTCAATCGATGGGCAATAACGAGGACCAACGCCTTCAATCACACCCGTATACATCGGTGAACGATCTAGACCACCACGAATAATGTCATGCGTGCGTTCATTGGTATGTGTGATGTAGCAGTTCACTTGCTCAGGATGCATCGACACATCGCCCATAAATGACATGGTTGGCGATGGGAAATCCCCCGGTTGTGGTGTCATCACAGAAAAATCAACTGAACGTGCATCAATACGTGGCGGTGTACCTGTTTTTAAACGACCAACAGGAAGTTTTAATTCACGTAAACGTGCCGCAAGTGAAATAGATGGAGGATCACCCGCACGACCACCTGATGAATTATTCAAACCAACATGAATCACACCGCCAAGGAAAGTCCCCGTTGTTAATACAACCGTTTTCGCATCAAAGCGAATGCCCATTTGTGTCACAACACCTTTAACGGTATCGCCTTCAACGATCAAATCATCCGCCGCTTGTTGGAAAATGTCCAAATTGGCTTGATTTTCTAAAGTATGACGAATCGCTGCTTTATAACGGATACGATCTGCTTGTGCACGTGTCGCTCGAACTGCCGCACCTTTGCGTGAGTTGAGAATACGGAATTGAATACCGCCTTTATCAGCAGCAAGTGCCATCGCACCGCCTAAGGCATCAATTTCACGGACCAAATGTGATTTACCAATACCACCAATCGCTGGGTTACAGCTCATCTGCCCTAAAGTCTCAATATTATGAGTAAGGAGTAAAGTCTGTCGACCCATACGTGCCGCAGCAAGTGCCGCTTCCGTACCTGCGTGACCGCCGCCGATAACAATAACATCGTAAACTTTAGGATAATGCATAGTGGTAATTGAGAGAAAATAAAATGACGTAAAATTATAGCAAATTTTTAACTTTAGTATGAGAACGATTTACAATTTTTATTTTCCTTTGCCGTTTCACACCCTTACATACCGTCACATTTTGTAGCAGTTCACTCCTACAAACTAAATATAACTTTTTTAAAAAAGTTCCTAGTATGAATAACGAACAGAGGTCAGGGTTGCTTTTCCCTCATTATATTATTTGATTAAATAAAGGACGCATGTTATGAAAAATACTATTTTAAAAGCACTTTCTCTTTCACTTATGTGTTTTGTTGGTACAAGCTTTGCACATGCAGCTGATGAGAACTCAAGCAAAGCCGAAGTAAACAAACAAGTTCAAGTGTGCAAAAATAAAAAGCAAGGTGATTGGGTAGTCTATGCCAATAAAGGCGTGACCTACAATGGTTCATGTGAACCTAATGAAAATGGTAAATTACAATTTGCTTTCCCTGCACCCGCTGGAGGTGCTTCAGCAGCCGCTGCTCAAGCAGAGCCAACTGCTATTGAAAATACACCTGCAGTAGAGAATACTCCTGCTGCTCAACCAGAAGCCGCTGCACCTGCAACCGATGCAACACAACAAGCTAGTCCTGAAGCTGCTGCACCTGCAACAGACGCAACACAACAAGCTAGTCCTGAAGCCGATGTAGAAGCTCCAGCTCTAGCACAATAATAAAAACTAAATACTTCAAATTATATTTTCATTGTGAAAATATAAGGCAAAAAGCGATCATCATCTGTTGGTCGCTTTTTATATTGCTCAGATAAATCAAATAAAAATTTAAATGTGATCAAAAATGTGTAATTTCATCTAATTTTCTATTCCACTTTTCTATAAATCGTTTAGGCTAAACCGAAGGATGATTTAAAACAACAACAAAGGAAAAGATATGGATTCAGGGATTATTACCATTATGTTACCCCTAGCACTTGCCATCATCATGATCGGCTTAGGGTTAGAACTTACTCCCAAAGATTTTGCTCGTGTTTCTAAACACCCTAAAGCAGTATTAATTGCATTATTTTGTCAATTGGTGCTCTTGGTTGGCATTGCTTTTATTCTTTGTAAAATCTTGGCTTTACCGCCGTTACTTGCAGTCGGTTTAATGCTGCTCGCAGCCTCACCTGGGGGTAGTACAGCAAATTTATTTAGTTATTTATTTAAAGGTGATATCGCCTTAAATATTACTTTAACGGCGATTAATTCTGTGATTGCTGCTTTTACCCTGCCCTTGATTGTCAATTTTTCCATTCAATACTTTATGAATGATGGACAACAAATTAGTATGCAATTCAGTAAAATCTTACAAGTTTTTGCGATTATTTTAGTGCCAGTCTGTATCGGTATGTTGATTCGCAATTATGCGCCACATTTTACAGAGAAACTCAATAAGCCTTTACGAATATTCTCAGTCGTGTTCTTGATTTTAATTATCATCGGAGCGATAGCCAAAGAACGTGCACATATTCTACAATACCTTACACAAGTCGGTTTAGCCACAGTCGTTTTCTGTATTTGTAGTCTAGTCATTGGCTATTTTGTACCTAGACTTTTAGGGATTAATAGCGCCCAAGCTCGCGCTTGTGCATTTGAAATCGGCATTCACAACAGTACTTTGGCAATGACCATCGCCTTGACTGTGATCGCCAATACCACAGTTGCCATGCCTGCAGCAGTATATTCAATTTTCATGTATGTTTTCGCCGCTATTTTTGGCATGTTACTCAATAAGTTTCATCCGATCGAGATCAACAACTCCGCTTTAGTAAAGCCTCAATAAGTAATGTTTAAATACTGCAAATGACCTGTCTTTTCCCATAAAAATAAGAGAATCTGATTTATTCTCTTATTTTTTTCTGTGAATCAGATGCTATTCGGCTACAATAGCCCTTTGATGAAAATAAATTAGGTTTTTAATCGTGAAGTGGTTACAAATTCATATTACTGTTGAACAAGCAGAAGTCGATTTTACTGAAACATTACTGAGTTCTATTGGTGCAGTCAGTGTGACTTTGGACGATGCGGAAAACCAAGACTTATTAGAACCGCTTCCAGGTGAAACACCACTATGGAAAAAAGTTATCGTTACTGGCATTTATGCGCAAGAAGATGATGAAGAAATCGATGTTGCTGCTTTAGAAACATTTATCCGTTCACAAATGCCTGATGCACCTATGCGTAGCGAGTTCATCGAAGATCAAGAATGGGAGCGCACTTGGATGGATGCCTATGAACCCATTCAGATTGCTGAAAAATATTGGATCGTACCAGAATGGATGGAAGCCCCTGAAGCAGATGCAGTGAATATTAAACTTGATCCAGGCTTAGCATTTGGTACAGGTAATCACGCTTCAACATTCTTATGCTTACAATGGCTTGGTAAAACTGATGTAAAAGATAAGATTGTCATCGACTATGGCTGTGGTTCAGGTATTTTAGGCGTTGCTGCTCTCTTACTTGGTGCAAAAAAAGTCTATGCCACTGATATTGACCCTCAAGCCGTTTTGGCGACCCAACAAAATGCTGAGCTCAATGGTGTATTAGATAAACTCTATGTTGGCTTACCTGAAGAATTTAACCAAGAGCTCGCTGATCAAAAAGCTGATGTTTTTGTTGCCAATATTCTTGCAGGTCCGTTAATGATGCTTGCTGAAGAATTCTCAACTTTAATCAAATCTGAGGGTGAGTTCGCACTCGCAGGTGTAATTGAAGAACAAGTAACTGATGTTTCTGATGTTTATTCTCAATTTTTTGATATATTAGAAGTTGAAAAACGTGATGAAAATTGGTGTCGTATTTCAGGAAAACGTCATCAAGTATAAACCCCAAAATTGATGAAACTATGAGTGACAAACAGACCCGCTGTCCAAATTGCTTAACTTTATATAAAGTCTCTGTGATGCAACTGACTGTTGCGGAAGGTAGGGTCTGTTGTCCTAAATGTTCAGCCGAATTTAATGCATTATTAAATTTAGTGGTGAATCAAAACGACCTCATTGAGACCTCCCCACCTCGAACAGTCACTCAACCGATTTTTCAACAAATTAGCAGAGAAGAATTGGTCGACTTTAAACTCGAAAAACAAAACCTCGCCGATTTCTTTAACCGCAAAATTAAAAATTCCAATATTGACTTAAGAACCTATCTAAATACGCTGAAGTTTGTCGAAGACAATACGCTAAATACATTTCCATCTTTACATTTAGCGACCCATCATAACCATAAACCACATACACAAATTCAAAAGACACGTCTTTATTACATCATGTGGACACTGATTAATATTGCCTTGGTCTCTATACTTAGCTTCCAAGTGTTGTGGTTTAACCCGAATTTATTAGACCGTTATCCGATTTTAAATACAGTATTTACCCAGACTTGTTCTATTTTACGTTGTGAAACCATTGACCAACGCTATAAACAAATTTTGGTCAAGAATCTACAAGTCAAAGTAATAACGATCAACGAAACTGAATTTTCAGGTCAATTACTCAATCAGTTTTCCAAAAGCTTAGAGTTACCTTTAATTAAAGTCTCTTTATATAAGGAGAATCAGCAAATCAAAACTTTTATTGTATCCTCAGACGAATATCTCGTGGAAAGCTTAACAGGGATTCGACGTATTCCACAAAATAGTCCTTATACCTTTAAATTTACCTTACCAATTTCAAAAAACAGCATTGACAGTTGGAAATTAGAAATAATTCACCCTTAATATTGAAAAAAACTATAAAAAAATTAAAAAAAATGTAGTTTTCTTGCTCACTTTTTCTTAGACAATGGTATCATACGCGCCACGAAAGCTTTGTACCGCAAACTCCTCGCAATTTTTCACAACAAATATAGTCTTGACCATGTGCTTAATCTTCTATTTTGCGCATCAGGGATTATTTTTGTTTTAAAGTGATCAGTAACAAATATTAATTTATTGTTACGCTTATTTTTCACTCAATTGCGTAAGTTGTGGCAAGCTAATTGTTCTTGTTTTAGAGCCCACCGTTTTAGGATCTAAAACGGAGCTCGATATTTTTTAGACCACATTTATATTACTTTACCCAAGTAGTATCTGAATTTTCGGATTAACTCGCATGAATAGCAAATCTCCTATTTTTACTGCACAATCTGATGTCGCTCTTCGTATTCACGTAGATCGCGCAGTTCGTCACTATTTTGCACAATTGCAAGGTGAGCAACCATCTCAAGTGTACGACATGGTGCTAGCAGAAATGGAGAAACCTCTTTTATCTGTTGTTTTAGAATATACGCGTGGTAATCAAACTCGCGCTGCTGAAATTCTCGGACTAAACCGCGGAACTTTACGTAAAAAGTTGAAAGCTCACGGTTTAATGAGTGAATAAATGATAAAATGCTCACGGCTTGCGTGGGCATTTTTTTACCTACGTTTTGCCTATTTGTTTAAATCTCTAGACTAAAGAACTGTTGACGAAGATCATGACTATTAAACGCGCTTTAATTTCTGTTTCAGATAAGACTGGAATTGTTGAATTTGCCCAAAACCTTGTTGCTCTTGGGGTGGAAATTTTATCTACAGGTGGTACATACAAGTTGCTTAAAGACAACAATGTTGCCGTAGTTGAAGTTTCAGAGCACACAGGTTTCCCAGAAATGATGGATGGTCGTGTAAAAACATTACATCCAAAAATTCATGGTGGGATCTTGGCTCGCCGTGGTCTAGACGAAGCTGTAATGGCTGAACACAACATTGATGCGATTGATCTTGTTGTTGTGAACTTATATCCATTTGCTGCAACTGTGGCAAAACCTAACTGTTCACTTGCAGATGCGATTGAAAATATCGACATCGGTGGTCCAACCATGGTTCGTGCTGCTGCGAAAAACCATGCTTCTGTCGGTATTGTTGTCAATGCATCTGACTATGCAACTATCGTTGAAGAGTTAAAAGCAAACGGTGCTTTATCTCATGCAACACGTTTTGACTTAGCAGTTAAAGCATTTGAACATACTGCACAGTATGACGGTATGATTGCTTCTTACTTAGGCGCTCGCGTAGGTAAAGCAGAAGGTCAAGCAGACAAATTTGCACGTACTTTCAATACCCAATTAAACAAAGTTCAAGACCTTCGTTATGGTGAAAACCCGCATCAATCTGCTGCATTCTATGTAGAGGATACTGCGACTGAAGCGTCTGTTTCTACAGCGAAACAACTTCAGGGTAAAGAGCTGTCTTATAACAACATCGCAGATACAGATGCAGCACTTGAATGTGTGAAATCATTTGCAAAACCTGCTTGTGTGATCGTGAAACATGCAAATCCTTGTGGTGTTGCGGTTTCTTTAGATGGTATCCAAGCTGCTTATGATCTTGCTTATGCAACCGATCCTGAATCAGCATTCGGCGGCATCATTGCATTCAACCGTGAATTAGATGTTGCAACTGCGCAAGCGATTGTAGACCGTCAATTCGTTGAAGTGATCATTGCGCCAAGCATCGCTGATGGTGTACTTGAAGTGACTGGCGCGAAGAAAAATGTCCGTGTACTTGTATGTGGCGAACTTCCTGCAATCGATGCACGTCAGGCTCAACTTGACTATAAACGTGTAAACGGCGGTTTACTAGTTCAAGATCAAGACTTAGGCATGATCACTAAAGATGACCTTAAAGTTGTGACGAAGCGTGTGCCAACTGAAGCAGAAATTGATGACTTAATCTTTGCTTGGAAAGTTGCGAAATACGTGAAATCAAATGCGATTGTTTATGCTAAAGGGCGTCAAACGATTGGTGTAGGTGCTGGTCAAATGAGCCGTGTAAACTCTGCACGTATTGCTGCGATCAAAGCTGAACATGCTGGCTTAGTGGTTGAAGGTGCTGTAATGGCGTCTGATGCATTCTTCCCATTCCGTGATGGTATTGATAATGCTGCGAAAGCAGGTATCAAATGCATTATCCAACCGGGTGGTTCTATGCGTGATGAAGAAACCATTGCTGCTGCTGACGAAGCTGGTATTGCAATGGTGTTCACGGGTATGCGTCATTTCCGTCACTAATTAATATATAAGTCGTATTTATTAATCCCCCTAAATCCCCCTTTGTAAAAAGGGGGACTTTTCGCATCATAAAACTGTGTTTTATTTGCGATGCCCTTCCCCTTTTTAAAGGGTGAGAATCCTCAGAATATATTCTGAGTTCGCAAGGTGGGATTCTATTCTTTTGAGGGATTTTTAGATGAATATTTTAGTTTTGGGTAATGGCGGTCGTGAACATGCACTTGCATGGAAAATCGCACAAGATGACAAAGTCGCAAAAGTATTTGTAGCACCAGGTAATGCTGGTTCTGCAACTGAAAATAAATGCGAAAATGTTGCCTTAAATATTTTAGACAATGCTGCGATCATCGACTTTGCAAAAAACAATGCAGTTGATTTAGTCATCGTTGGCCCTGAAGCACCACTTGTAAATGGTGTAGTTGATGCTTGCCGTGAAGCTGGCGTTAAAATCTGGGGTCCAACTCAGTTTGCTGCACAGCTTGAAGGCTCGAAAGCATTTGCGAAACACTTCCTGAAACGCCATAACATTCCAACAGCTTTCTATGATGTATTTACAGAAGTAGATGCAGCTAAAGCATTTGTAGAAAAAAATGGCGCACCGATTGTCATCAAAGCGGACGGTCTTGCTGCGGGTAAAGGTGTGATCGTTGCGATGACCAATCAAGAAGCATTTGATGCAATTGATGACATGCTTGCAGGCAACAAATTTGGTGATGCGGGTTCTCGTGTCGTGATTGAAGAATTCTTAGCAGGTGAAGAAGCATCTTTCATCTGTATGATTGATGGCGACAACATTTTACCAATGGCAACATCTCAAGATCACAAACGTATTTTTGAAGGTGACCAAGGTCCGAACACTGGCGGTATGGGTGCTTACTCTCCTGCGCCTGTTGTGACTGCGGATGTATTTGAAAAAACCATGCGTGAAGTGATGCGTCCAACTGTAGATGGTATGAAAGCAGATGGTCACGTTTACACTGGTTTCTTGTATGCAGGCTTGATGATTGATGAACAAGGTCAACCGAAAGTGATCGAGTTCAACTGTCGTTTTGGTGATCCTGAAACTCAACCCATCATGATGCGTTTAAAATCATCACTTGTTGATTTGGTTGAAGCGGGTATTGCAGGTAATTTACCAAAAGAAGCTGATTGGGATGAGCGTAAAACAGTTGGTATCGTTTTAGCATCGAAAGGCTATCCTGAAACATCAAGCAATGGCGATGTAATTTCAGGTTTAGATACTGAAATGGCAGATGCTAAAGTATTCCATGCAGGTACGAAAGCCAATGAAAATGGCGACATCGTAACTGCAGGTGGTCGTGTACTTTGCGTAACAGCGCTGGGTAATACCATTGGTGAAGCGCAAGCGAAAGCTTTAGAACTTTGCCAAAAAGTGACTTTTGATGGTGTTCAATACCGTAAAGATATTGGTTACCGTGCCATTGCACGTGAAAATGCTGAATAAGTTTTCAGAGTCTCAGTATTTTAAAAACCCGCTTAGGCGGTTTTTTTTATTGTTCATTCAACCAATAAAAATCACAATCATTTCACATATACTTCACTTCACATTGACACTAATACAGGATGATCATTGCAATAACCTTTGAATCTGTTTTATGTATATTTCTCTTATTTTTACATTTTTTTTTAATGATTCCAATAGGATTCATCATATCAAAATTTGATCAACAATATAAAAACACTTACATCCATCTATTTATAAAACGGTGTTTTTGGGTCGCAATTTCATTTCTACCATTTATCTGGTACATATTTATTATAGATTTAGGGCAACATAATGCGAATGGTTCAGCTGTACTCGGAGAAGCTATAATTATACTTATTTCACCATTTTTAGTAATTTCCAGTTTTCTCTTAGGACATGTTTGTTTCATTGCAACATTCCTGTGCATACATCACATATTTCAGAAAATCCATAAGAAAACCACCAGTTTTATGCTGAGCATTATCCTCAGTGTATTGCTTATGACTATCTTATTAGAGTTGATTTGGTGGGGAATGTTTAGTTCTGAAAAGTCCATTCCTCTTCGTATTTATACATGGAATCTTGTAATACTTACCTTTCCTTGGATACCAGTTATTGGAGCTGTAATAATTCAAAAATGGAAATCTCAAAAAGGGGGTTCAATACCATAAAGATATTGGTTATCGTGTGATTATACGTGAAAATTTTGAAGATTTTTTGGTGGTGTTCTAAAAAGTATGTTACCCAAATCTGTCAATAGAAAAATTGAAAATATAGGAACTAAATTCACTATATTTTCAAGATTTTATAACATTGAGGTGGTGAGTAAAATATAGTCAGCATGCTTTTTGAAGTACCTCCCTTTATTGAATAAAATATACTGTTTTTTGAATTGATCTAAAGCGAAGCTGCATTTTTTATAAAAATTATCCTTTAAAATCATACTCAAAATGATGATTAATCATGCAAAACACCTATACATTATTTGCAAAGAAAGATCAGCATAGAAATTTGCAGAGCATCAAATTTAATTCTGCTATAATCAGCAACATTCTGTGGGCTTCAATTTTTCCGCACTCCCACACCACCATTTTGAAATGGGTCAGTTAACGGTTCATCTCGTTCATGCCCAACGATATTCTCTATTTAAATAGCTAATTTTATGAAAATTGTCATCCTGAATAAACCTTATGGGGTTCTCTCCCAATTCCGTAAAGACGAAGCGCACATGACCATGTCGGACTTCGTCAATGACTCACTTTACGTTTGGCGGGTCGTTTGGATATGGACTCAGAAGGTTTGGTTTTTCTGACCGATCACGGTGGTCTGAACCAATACATTACCAACCCTGCCAATAAAAAGTTTAAAACCTATTTGGTTCAGGTCGATGGTGACATTACAGAAGAAGCCCTTGAGCAACTGCGCAAAGGCGTAGAGCTGAAAGATGGTATGACTTTACCTGCCAAAGCTGAAAAAGTTGAACAACCTGAATGGTTATGGGATCGTGATCCTCCTGTGCGTTTCCGTGCCAATATTCCAACATCCTGGGTTGAAATTTCGATCTGTGAAGGTCGTAACCGTCAAGTGCGCCGTATGACAGGTGCTGTTGGTTTTCCAACGTTACGTTTGATTCGTACCCGTATTGGTGCGATTGATTTGGTGCAAATGGCTTTAAAACCGGGTGAAACCAAAGAAATCGAGCCATTACTCTATCCTGATTTTCAAAATGTGCCTGCGGAAGAACCGTACCGTTCACGTTCTTATGTGAAAAAACCGGGTGGTACAGGTGGTAAGCCAATGGTTCGTAAAAATAAAGATGGTTCAGTCAAAAAATCAGGGACTAAACGTATTTGGCAAATGGATGACAGCGAAAAGCCAAAACGTAAAACCAATGGTACAACTCGTCCAAATAACAAAGCGCACGTGGTCGTGGACGTAACGGACGTTAATATTTAGCGTTCAGTTCATGTTTAATCAAGCTCACAGATGTGGGCTTTTTTATTGTGTAAATAAATCTTAGATATTTTTCATTATTTTTTAAAATATTAGCACTGAATATCAAAATTAAAAACTAAATTCAACTTGCCTAAAAAAGATCAAAATGCTATTTATGATACGTTATTTTATTTTTTAAAATATTTAAGTATCAATAAAAGGAATTTACAATGACTCAAGATTTACAACAAACAATCTTTGAAAATGACACTGTCATGCAAAATTTAGGGATTCAACTTGACCACTATTCACATAAAGCAGCCCAACTCTCACTCACTGTCACCACAGCACATACACAAGGACATGGCACTTGTCACGGCGGTATTATTTTTACATTAGCAGATAGTGCATTTGCTGTTGCTTGTAATTCTGAAACAACTTCTGTTGGACAGCACTGCACCATCAGCTATCTCAAACCGGGTAAAGTTGGTGATACATTAACGGCAAAAGCCATCTTTAAAGCACCAAGTGGTCGTTCTGAGATTTATGACATTAGTGTTTATAATCAAAAAGACGAAATTATTGCCGAGTTTCGTGGTATTTCGAGAATGGTCAATCTGACCAAATAGCTCTAAATGCTCATCAAAATCATGCTGCATTGTCACATTTTTATCGCAAAGTTAGACGTTCCGCCTATGGTTTTCTGCCTAAAAAGGATTAGGCTAATATGCATCATTTTAACTCCTTAGGATAAATCAATGTCACAACAAGACTATGACAATGGCTTAAAAGTGCGTACTGAAGTGATGGGTGAAAGTTTTGTTCAACGTGCACAAGACAATACTGTGCCATTTACTCAACCCTTACAAGATTGGATCAATGAACATGCATGGGGTTCAACTTGGCAACGTGAAGGTGTGTTACCACGTAAATATCGCTCACTCATCACCATTGCTTTTTTAACTGCTCAAAAAAGCCCAACTGAGCTCAAAGGTCATGTACGTGGTGCATTGAACAATGGCGCAACTGTTGAAGAAATCCAAGAAGTTTTGCTTCATAGCCTACCTTATTGTGGTGCACCTGCAACGCAAGAAGCTTTTCGTGCTGCACTTGAAGTGATTAATGAATACCAAAAAGCTGAATGATTTTTATATTAAGGCTGAATATGTTCAGCCTTAATTTTCAACATTTCTCCCCCTACCTACATATCCTTTCTATCACTACTTTTCTAATTTAAATTTTTGATTCAAGGCATTCTAAATTATTCATTTGATAAATATATTATTTTGTCAATATTTTAATTATTAATAATAATTGTTATCATTTACATTAATGTTAATTTTTGTGTTGAATGATGCTTATGTCTAGCACCGACTTTGAGATACAAAACTCAGCTTCTCTTGCAACAACGCCCTCATCTAGAAAAGCCAAAGTAAAATCTTCTGTTTCCATCTCCTACCGTGTGATGATTTTTTATCGTTTTATTTTGGCAATCTTTGGTGGTTACTTACTTGCCACGCTTTCAGCTTTGGTGATCGCCCAGTATTTTGCAGACTATCGTTCTAGTGCTGCAACGGCATCAGTTCTGATTGCTTTCAGCCTGCATTGTGCTGCTTTTATTTGGGTATTCATGGTGAATAAAACCTTAAAAGCAAGTTTGGGAATACTCATTCCTTGCCTGATTTTATGGTCGATCTACAAGCTGTTAGGAAGTTAAGATGCGTGCAGATGCAAAAGTTGAAGGTCCTCGCCAATCCATGTCTTGGCTGCATACGTGGGCAAGTTTAATTTTAGGTTGGTTGCTCTATGCCATTTTCCTGACAGGAACTTTAAGTTTCTTCCAAACCGAGATCAGTTCATGGATGAAGCCTGAATTTCACCAATCCATCCCAAGTGATTCGCAGCTTGAAAATACTCAAGTGGCATTGAATTATTTACAAAAAAATCACGCACAAGCAGGCAGTTGGTCAATTCAACTCCCCGATGCTCGGCAAAATATCACCACAGTCACTATTCGCAAACAAGGTGAAGACCCTCGTGCAAGACGTGGTGGTGAACGAATTTATCTCGACAGCCATACTGGTGAAGTGTTGCAAGCCCGTGACACACGTGGTGGTAGCTTCCTCTATCGCTTTCATTTTGAGTTATATGGTTTGCCGCGTATTTGGGCGCGTTGGATCGTGGGTTTAGCCACCATGTTGATGTTAGTGGCGATTGTCAGTGGTATCATTACCCATAAAAAAATCTTTAAAGATTTCTTTACTTTCCGTACAGGTAAAGGTCAACGCTCATGGTTAGATGCGCATAATGCCACTGCTATTTTTGCACTGCCCTTTCATTTGATGATTACTTTCAGTGGACTACTTTTACTGATGTTCACGTTTATGCCTTGGGGAATTAATCAGATCTATGCCAATCGTGGTGAATTTTTACAAGACCAACGACAGGCGCTTATCCAAGATCATTCACAGAAAAATGAAATTGCTCGTGGAGAAAATCCAGCTCGAAATCGTGATGGAAATACTGAAAATGGTGCAAAACGTGGTGATAGAAAAGCCCGCCAAGAGCATGTTCAAGCCGCAGCACTCACCGATTTAAAACCCATTGTGCAATTTGCACAGTCTGAATGGAAAGGCAACCCAATTGGTTCGATCAGCATCATTGCACCAAATACCAGCCAAGCGAAAATCGAAATACGTGCTTTACATGCAGTCAGTGTGGCTCATCGTAATGTTTATGACAGTTTGGAATTTAATGGTGTAACAGGCAAAAATCTCACCCCTGCAACACAGTTAAATAATCCATCTATTGCCAATGGAATTTATAACGTCACGACAGTACTACATGAAGGACGTGGTATCAGCACTGCATTACGTTGGTTGTTATTTTTATCGGGGATCATGGGTACATTCATGGTCGCAACGGGTCTGATTTTATGGTGTGTAAAACGTGCGCCACAGCAACAAAAACAAGGCTATAAATCTGTAGGTTTCCACTTTGTTGAAATTGCCAATATTACGGCGATCATCGGTTTACCAATTGCATGTGCTGCTTATTTTTATGCCAATCGTTTAATTCCTGCTGCAATGGATATGCGCTTAAACTGGGAAATCCGTACATTCTTTTGTGTTTGGTTACTGTGTTTCATCTACGCTGCTGTGCGTTCACATCGACAAGCTTGGTTAGAATTACTCATATTTGCAAGCCTTGCATTTGCATTTTTACCCATACTCAATGGACTCACAGGTGGTGCAGCACTTTGGCAATCCATCCCATCTGGACAATGGATGATTGCAACATTTGACCTTGCTATGTGGTTATTGGCGATTCTATTCTTCTGTGCTTATCGCAAAGTGAAAAATCATTCACCTATTCCTAGCAAAAAAGCCAAACAAGGCAATGCACAGGAGGTTGAAAATTGATCTTCTTTATCTTGATTTGGTCTGTGTGTAATTTAGGATTTTTTGCGCTTGCCAGTGCAATGTCGAAACATCAAAAACAGATTTTCAATAAAACATTATCTGAACAACAGACACGAATTCTGTCAGGGCTTGGATGGTTATTGCTCATTATTGCCATGATCATCTGCGCTTATTCTGGAAATTTAAGCAATATGTTGAGCTATTGGGTGGGTGTATTAACTTTTTCTGCACTTTTTGTTGGGCTATGTTTGAGCTACATCGCTGAGAAAATTAAAATCATTGCATTATGTAATATCGCTCTTGGCTTAATAAGTGGCTTGATCATTTTAATATAAGCTCTTTCATTTTTATTTTGCGTTACAATAGACAACCAATCTTCGGATTGGTTTTTATTTTTTAGAACTGCTTTATTTTGGAATCATTATGTCTAAACGTGTTTCAATCCCAATCACACTAGCAAATCGTGCGCTTGCTGGAAATGCTGAAGCACAATTTGAACTTGCTGAATACTATATGCAAAGTGAGCATGATGATGACATTGAACTTGCTGAAGAATGGGCATTGAAAGCGGCTGAAAATGGCAATGTTGAAGCAATGTATTGGCTCGGTGAGGGCTATACCGTATATGCCAAAGAATTGCGTGAAGAAGAACCTGAAGAAGCTAAATCACATTTTGAATTGGCATATTATTGGTTAAGTAAAGCCAATATTTTAAAGCACCCTGCTGCGACTTTAGAGTTAGCGGGCTATTTTCGCCGTGGTGATGTCATCGAAAAAGATGTGGAAAAATCTGTGAAATTGGTCAAACAAGCTGCTGAATGGGGCGATGCTCAAGCTATGCGTGATCTTGTTGCGATCTATGAGCATGGTTTAGGTGTCGACATTGATGAAGAAAAAGCAGATTATTGGGCGGAAAAAGCGCAGGCTGCTGAGTAAAATTAAGCAAATACAATGAAGAAGCTCACGTATGTGGGCTTTTATTTTTAAATT
>NZ_LQXQ01000033.1 GCF_003268395.1 Acinetobacter sp. CFCC 10889
ATACACCACCGTTTTTTTAAATCAGGATGAAACGGCTTATTCTACCAAGAAACTAATTTTAAGATTTACATAATACTTTGTGATCTTACTGCCCTTCATCAATATTCTTTCATTGATCCAAGCACCTTGTATATTTTTACAGTTTCAGTGACTTTCTAAATGCCCGTATAAACCATTTCTAGAATTGTTTAATTTAGAGTAAAAAACAAGCATTATTTCACCATAATATCGTCACATAAACCTAGATATACGCATGTTTTATCATCTTATATATATGAGTTGTTTATTTATTAGACAAATGAATTAATTATTTTATGACAATTTTCGGTCAGTTTTTAACAAAATTTTGTTAAATAACAATAACTTTAAAAGTATTTTTTAATGAAAAATGCTATGAAATCAAGCATTTTTTTATAATATGCATTTTAAATATATTTTTAAATTTGCTTAATAATTGATAAAAATTGTCACTTGATGCCATTCAACTTATTGTGTTCATTACTTTCGGGACTATCCATATCAGCCAACTTGATATATTCTATATCTCAGAATTTAGTTTTAACGAATTCGTGCGCTGTAAGTTTCTTTTTATATTTTCTTATTTTATAAGACTAGAAGTCCTCCTTTATGGAGGATTTTTAGTTTCTGACATCTACTATTATTGCTTTTGCACTCTTTCTTTGCTTCAGATACATATTTTCATCTCGTACCCCAAAATGTCATTAAATTTTAATTTTTGTAACGAGAAAGCAACTTGTGCATTCATGCCGATGATTTCCTTGAAAAATCAACTATAATTTTTAGACAACCATCAAACCAACAGTAAGCTCTGTATTAAGTCATTTATTTTAAATTAAATAGTCAAAGACGGAACGTTATGGAAAAAATCATATACCCAGTTCCATTTTATCAAGCCGCTATACTGCTATTAGGCTGTTTTAGTAGCATATATAGCTATGCTGAAAATGAAACCTCCAATACAACAACGACTGTACCCATTTATATTCCATCACCTCAGCTTGAGAGTGATTTTAATGTTTTAGAATATATCCCTAAATTATTGGATATGACACCAACTGTTTTACCTGCTCAATCAGATGAAATCACTGTTCCACCGACTCAAGATACTGAAAATGCCACATGGGTGGATCAACAACAAAAAGGCATTCGCAATTGGGCAGATCGTACAGCCACTCGCATGAACAACTGGTTTGGTGAAACTGATCCCGATGAGCCTGCTTCTGCGACCTTACGAATTTTGCTCGATAACCGTTGGAATGAGCATGATGGTTATGAAATCAAGCCCCGTATTCGAGGCAAAATTAAACTGCCTGCCTTAGAAAATCGCTTAAGCCTTGTATTTGGTGATGACTCACTAGACAATGAAATTAATAACAATATTGCAATTACCAATGAAAACCCAAGTGGGGATCCTGATAAATCCGTAGACAGTAAACGTATCCGAGATGACAACAGTTCCATTGCGCTGCGTTGGTCACAACTGTCTAAACGCTTACCTTTTGATGTCGATGCTGACTTAGGTATTCGTTCTGGCGATGATATTTACGCCCGATTAAAAGCTGAAAAGGACTGGGAATTGGGGAATGATTTCACTTTTCATGCTGAACAAATTTATCGCTATGGCATCGACAGTGAAAATTATTTACGGACAAACCTAGAACTGACTCATGCTCGTCCAGATCAGGCTTTTTTATCTAATCAGTTCTATATCACCTATGCCGATGAACAAGATGATGATTTAACTTGGGATAACCGTACCTATCGTCAGCATCAATTCTTTAAAGGTAATCGTTTTAACTACGGTATGTATACCGGTGGTTTTTATAATAATGATGATTTGCGTCTAAACAGTTGGGGACCTTTTGTGTCATGGCGTCAACCTGTATGGCGTGAATGGTTCTATGTGCAAGGTGACCTAAACTATTTCAATGATCATCGTGAAGACAAGGGCCATTATCCAAGTGCCTTGGTACGGCTTGAGGCATTATTTTAAGTTTATATGGGTAAATATTTAAACAATTGTGGATAAGTTTAGACTTATCCACTTTTAAGCCCAATAAAAAGCCTATCGTTACGATAGGCTCTCCAGCAACATTTTACGACTTATTTCAGCAATAAATTGTTAATACGTTTTACATATTCCGCAGGATCATCAGGTAAACCACCTTCTGCAATCACGGCTTGATCGAAAATCACATTGGCTAAATCATCAAACTGCGCTGAACTTTCCAATTTTTTCACCAAAGGATGCTCAGGGTTGATTTCAAGAATCGGTTTAGACTCAGGCACTGCTTGCCCTGCTTGTTTCAACATACGCACCAATTGTGGTGAAAGCTCACCTTCACCTGTCACCAAACACGCAGGAGAATCAACAAGACGAGTCGTTACACGGACTTCTTTGGTTTTGGCTTTGAGTGAATCAGACAATTTATCGACCACAGGTTTAAATTGCTCTGCCGCTGCTTCAAGGGCTTTCTTCTCTTCAGCATCTTGCAAATCACCAAGATCGACTGCACCTTTTGCCACGTTTTGCATCGGTGTACCATCAAACTCATGAACAAACTCCATTGCCCATTCATCAACACGGTCCGCCATTAACAATACTTCGATGTCTTTTTTACGGAACAATTCAAGTTGTGGTGAGTTTTTCGCTGCTGCCAAGCTGTCCGCAGTCACGTAGTAAATGGCTTTTTGCCCATCTTTCATACGTGCTTTGTAGGCTTCAAGTGAAGTTGAAACTTCATCATTGGTCGAAGTAGAGAAGCGTAAAAGTTTAAGAATACGGTCACGGTTACCCATGTCCTCGCCCAAACCTTCCTTGATCACTGAACCAAATTCAGCATAGAAAGTTTTGAATTTCTCTTGATCCGCTGCATCTTCAGATTTTGCTAAGCCATCCAAAGTGGTCAAAACACGGCGGGTATTGCCCTCACGAATGGTTTTCACATCACGGCTTTCTTGCAATAACTCACGGCTGACGTTGAGTGGAAGATCAGCACTGTCCACCACACCTTGTACGAAACGTAAATAATTTGGAATCAGATTATCCGCTTCATCCATGATGAATACACGTTTCACATACAGTTTGATGCCTGCTTTGGCTTCACGCGTGAAAATATTACTCGCTGCTTTATTTGGAATATAAAGCAATTGAGTGTATTCAGTGCTGCCCTCGACACGGTTATGTGCCCAAGCCAATGGCGCTTCAAAGTCATGGGTTAAATTCTTATAGAACTCAACATATTGCTCTTCGGTTACTTCTGATTTATTGCGTGTCCATAAAGCACTTGCAGAGTTAATCGCTTCCCACTCATCAGTTTTCACATATTGACCGCCTTTAGGCTCTTCACCCTCAGCAACTTCTTCTTCCTGCCATACTTCTTTTTGCATTTCGATTGGCAAGCTGATGTGGTCAGAATATTTATTGATGATTTGCTTAACTTTATAAGACTCTAAATACTCAAGTGCGTCATCACGCAAATGCAAAATAATATCTGTTCCACGTGAAGCCTTATTGATTACTTCAACTTCGAAATCACCTGTACCACCACTGATCCAACGTACACCATCAGACTCAGGTTCACCCGCACGGCGTGATTCAACCGTAATTTTTTCAGCAACGATAAAGCCTGAATAGAAACCTACACCGAACTGACCAATCAATTGCGCATCAGCTTTTTGATCGCCTGACAGCTTCGACATAAAGTCTTTGGTGCCTGATTTGGCAATCGTACCGAGGTTATCAATCGCTTCTTGTTGAGTTAAGCCAATCCCATTGTCTGAAATGGTAATGGTTTTCGCATCTTTGTCTAAGCTAACACGGACATGCAGGTCAGGATCATTTTCATAATATTCAGGATGGTTAATCCCTTCAAAACGCAATTTGTCACATGCGTCTGACGCATTGGAAATCAATTCACGGAGGAAAATTTCAGGATTTGAATAAAGAGAATGGGTCACCAAATGTAAAAGTTGAGCCACTTCCGCTTGGAAGCTATGTTTTTGCGCTGTCTGCTGTGGATTCTGTTCACTCATAAATCACTCCTTAAATTCATAACACTTTTTTATTGAATGCTTTAGAAATGGAGTGACTTAAGAATATTTCAATAGGAAAATTAAAAAATAATTAAAATGGTCCTTGCTTATAAACCCGTTCCATATATATATCGAGTTTTTGCTGACGCATTTTATACACATCAGTTAAACAAGAGACATTGTCTCGACACTGATCACGCAGTTGCAACCATTTCACTTGTTGGTCTTGGATTGCACCACGTGTACCCATTGGTACCAAACGGCGAATAATATTGTAGGTGGTTGCCATTTTGACATCAGCATCATTTAACACTCGATGTTCACATACGGTATGTTCTGTTTGTGTTTGTGTTTGTGCATTCTCACATTTAAAACTGGCTGCATGAACATTGGAAACGAAAAACATGCCACTGAAAAACATCGTGCTATATAAAAATAATCTCATCATTTGACAGTGCTCTTTTTCCAATTCATGTTCAATCAGCATAAGAAAATTATCTGATTTTGAATATGATCTTTTATCCCAATCTGGTTATTTTTATACACTTATTTCCATTCAGACTACAATAAAAAACCCCAGACGCATCTGAGGTTTTCACACATAATCGCTATATTCTAAAACTTAGAATTTGTAGCTATAACCCAGTGTATAAACAATAGGGTCGATGTCTAAATCAAATTTACCACCACCCAACTCATCAATTAAAGTCACTTCTGGGCTAAGTTGAGCATAACGTGCATCAAAGTAAACACCCCAGTTTTTTGCATCAGCGGGTTTAAAATTCACACCAATTTGACCAGCAAAACCAAAATCTTCTTTTACATCTTTTGCTGCACCAGATTCATCCCAAGCAACAAATGCTGTACCACCCACACCAATATAAGGTGTAAATGGTGAAGAGTTTTTAAGGTTGTATTTGAATGTTACTGTTGGTGGTAGGTGTTTAATTTTTGCAGCTTTTCCACCATCAAGTAATACATCGTGACCAATTGGTGTAGCCAATAACAATTCAGCAGAAAAATTATCATTTAAAAAATATTCTACAGACGGTGTAAATGCCAATTCATTGTCTGCTTTAACAACACCTAATGCAGTACTTGTATCTTGTGTTGGTGAAATCAAAGAACCACCGACTTTTACCTGAAAACCAGCCTCAGCAAAAGCGACTGTTGACATCCCCATTAATGAAATAAGAGCAATTTGTTTTAACATTCTTCAACCCCAAGTAAAAAAATAATTATATTAAATATTAAACACATCAATTATATTTGATGCAAGTCTCATTTTAAAATATTTTGTAATATTATTTTTAAGTCACTGAAAAATTAAATATTATATTTTAATCCTTAGCAATATACTTGGTTTTAATTCTATACAGTAACTACACTTCATAATCATTTTAATAGCATTATAATGAAATTATACTATTTTAATTTTTATATTAAATGATGACTTCTTTTTGAAAATAATTCTCATTTTTATAAATAAGAATAATAAAACAAGTCATCATATATGCCAAGAATATATTTAAACTTAAAGCACCATTGCTGCAATCCACCCGAAGATGAGTAATGGAATATTAAAATGAATAAAGGTTGGAACAACACTGTCTTTCATGTGGTCATGTTGTCCATCCATATTTAAGCCTGATGTTGGACCTAATGTTGAATCTGAAGCTGGTGAACCCGCATCACCCAAAGCTGCGGCAGTACCAATAATGGCAATGGTTGCCATAGGGCTAAAACCAAATTGAATACATAAAGGTACATAGATAATCGCTAAAATCGGTACTGTAGAGAATGAAGAACCAATGCCTAAAGTAATTAACAAACCAATCAAAAGCATTAAAAATGCTGCTAAAGCCTTACTGTTACCAATCCACTCAACTGATGCTTGTACCAATGCTGGAACCTGATTAGTGGCTTCAATCACGGAAGCAAAACCTTGCGCAGAGATCATGATAAAGCCAACCAAAGCCATCATTCGCATACCTGAAACAATGACATCATCTGCCTCATTCCATTTAAAAATGCCTGCACAACTTAAGATCGCAACACCAACTAAACCTGCCAAAATCATGGATTCTGAATATAACTGTACTGACAATGTGGCTATGATTGCAAAAAATGCCATAATCAATGTAAAAGTTGCAATCTGAGGTTTTCCATCCTGTCCCGCTTTCACGGCATCAGATATTTTCTGTGATTTATCTTCAACTTGAACATCTTGATAATGTCTTGGTTTACGATAACTGACAAATAATGCAAATAATAAACCGACAAACATGCCTAATACAGGAATTGCCATTGCCTTCGGAATTTGATCATAACTAATAGTGAAGCCATAAGGCTTACCAAAAGTATTAATATTTTGCCCCAAAATATCATTGAGAAAAATTGCACCAAATCCAACAGGAATTAACATATACGTCGCACATAGACCAAAAGTAAGCAAACATGCAACAGCCCTACGGTCTAAATTCAAGTGGTTAAATACGCTTAGTAAAGGTGGAATGAGTACAGGAATAAATGCGATATGAACAGGAATTAAGTTTTGTGAAGAAATTGCTGCCAAAACAATGGTAAAGAAAATTACATACTTTACTGTTTTCTGAGCTGAGACATTGGCATCAGCTTTGAGCATTTTTATCAGTTTATATGCCAACAAATCAGGTAAACCCGATTTTGCCAAAGCAACAGCAAAAGCACCTAGCACACCATAAGCCAGTGCAATTTTCGCACCGCCACCTAAACCATTATTAAAAGCTTCTAAAGTTCCTTGTAAGCCAAGCCCTGCTAAAAGTCCGCCTGTCATTGCACCAATAATTAAAGCAAAAACCACAGGCACACGAGCTAGAGATAGTCCAAACATGACTACAATAGCAGCTATAATTGCGATCATAAGATGAGATGAATAGAAAAAGGGGCATTTTAACAGAGAATCTGCGTAAAACTGCCCCTTTTATCGAGTTATTATTCAACTTATTTTTACAATATTACTTGTGCTTTTTATTCGCAAATGCAGCAATATAACCTGCAATTTCTTGTGGACGACTTAATACCGCCCAATGGTTTGCATCTACTTCTACCCGTTCAAAATCTGTCACCCATTTTGGCATTTCATCGATTAATTCAGGGCTGACAAATTTATCTCGCTTTAGCACCACAGCTTGTACAGGACATACTGCATGACGCTGACGTGGCTTGATCAGACGTGGCGCAAAGTTGGCACGATACAACGCTATCCCATGCTCACCATCTTTGGAAATATTTTGATTCAGTGGCAAACCTTTGGTTTTTTCCATTTGGCTGAGTAGCATACCCCAACGTTCTGGATTAAAGAAATGCCAAACGGTTGGTGCAAGGATTGGGAGTTGGAATGCCACAATGTACCAAGACTTAATCAATTGTTTAAAGAATTTTGACTTTTGATTGGCAAATTGATCTCGCATCCAAAATGCTGCATGATCCAAACAAGGTCCAGAAATAGTGGTATAAGATAAAATTCGGTCTTTAAATTTTGTTTCAGTGACAGATTCCCATGTCTGAATTGAACCCCAATCATGTGCTGCCAAGTGAAAAGTACGATTCGGCAGCAGTGCATTCACCACACATTCCAAGTCCAAAGACAAACGGGGTAAAGCATAATCACGGATGCGTTTGGCAACTGAAGACTGCCCTGCACCACGCACATCATAGGTCACAATGTAAAATTCTGTGACCAACTGTTCAATAATCGGCTCCCATACTTCTTGATTATCTGGATAGCCATGTACCAAAACCAATGCAGGGTTTTCAGGCTTACCCCATGTTTTTGCAAAAAGTTTTTGTTGGTCTTGCGTTGAAACCCAATGAGTTTGTGCTTGCATTTGAATACCTTTTTTGTTTTCACATTGACTTTGCAATGACTGTACTGCGTATTTTGATCAATGTCACATCACAATTGATTATTTATTATGGGCTAAAAATATCGAACTAGAATTGACCATGATCAATGTTATCAAGAAACTACAGACAATCCCTTTTATTTCTAAATTCTTTCTCAACCATTATTCACCTTATAAAGGTGCAGGTATTGAGATCGAAAAGATTGATCTAAAAAATTATTATGTCCGTGTCAAAATGCCTTTAACCCATAAAAATCAAAATATTGTGGGTACACACTTTGGGGGGAGTTTGTATTCAATGATCGATCCATTTTATATGTTGATCTTGATGCATCATTTGGGTGATAAATATATTGTGTGGGACAAATCTGCAACTATTCAGTTTTTACTGCCTGGTCGCAGTACAGTTTCTGCTGACATTCGTTTAGATTTTGCAGAAATCGAACATGTCAAAGCTTTGGCTGAAAATTTTGCACCTGTACATCGTACTTATGTGCTGAATATTTTTGATGAATCAGGCTCAAGGATCGCTGAAGTCCATAAAACCATTTATATCCGTAGAAAAAAACCTCGTGCTTTTCAGCAATAATTTGATATTTATTATGAATTAAAAAATATTACTTTCAGTATTATTCAGCGTTATTTGCACTCATCAAATTTTAGCATTCTTCTTGGTTAATTTTTGCTATGATGCTGTATTCCATTTTTGCATCATTAAAAGATTTTTTAACACTGTGCCTGATATTTTTAAACCGACCTCAGAACAAAGTTTTGCGATTGCTGAAGCGCAAAAAGGACAATCCTTTAAAGTGATTGCCTATGCAGGCACAGGGAAAACCACGACTTTAAAACTGATCAGTGATGCAATGCCGCAGCGTCGTGGTATGTATTTGGCATTTAACAAAGCCATTGCCACTGAAGCACAACATAAATTTCATCGTAATGTTGACTGTCGTACATTTCATTCTTTAGCATTTCGTAGTGTTCCACGAGGCGTGACGGACAAGTTGCGTTTACCACGACTTAGCCCAAGTTTTATTGCCAAAGAATATCATTTAATGCCCATTACGCTGCGCCGTATGATGGGCGGGCGTTATGAAAAATATGCACTCATGCCAAGTCGCTTGGCAAGTCTTGTTGCCAATGCAGTCAGTTATTTCTGCTCAACCAGTTCACAATATCCTGCACCTCGCCATATCCAAGCTCCAAGTTGGCTGCATCCTGATGATGTCGAAAGTCTGCAACAACATCTCTATCCTGCGGTTGAACGGCGGTGGTTAGAATCCATAGATCAAAATCATCAAGCAGGTATTAGACACGATATTTATTTAAAATTATGGGCTTTGTCTGACCCGATCATTCCTGCTGATTATGTCTTGTTTGATGAAGCACAAGATGCTGATCCATTGATGCTGGGTATTTTATTGCGTCAACGTAGTACCCAAGTGATTTATGTAGGCGATGCCCATCAACAAATTTACGCATGGCGTGGTGCAGTCAATGCTATGCAACAAATGCCTTTACCTGAGTCACGTCTGACCACTTCATTCCGTTTTGGTGAATCTGTTGCTGAGGTTGCCAACAGCCTTTTGGGCGCATTAAAAGAAACCGTGCCCTTACTTGGTAATCCAGACCTTAAATCTACTGTGGTCAACAAACCACATACCAAAATGCGTGATGCAATTTTATGTCGTACCAATGCACGAGCGATGGAATTGTTATTGTCAGGTTTGGTGCAAGGCGACAAAGTGAGTCTACAAGCGGACCATGCTCGCCTGAATCGTTTTGTTGATGCGGCTAGTTTATTGAAGCAAGGTAAACGTGTGACAGATGTTCCTGAACTGGCTTGGTTTAATTCTTGGCATGATGTACATGAATATTGTGAAACAAATGATGGTAGTGATATCAAGCCTTTAGTCAAATTGGTTGATGATCATGGTACAGAACCTCTAAAAAAAGCACTTGCCAAAATCACCCCAATAGAGCAAGCTGATTATGTCATTTCGACTGCACACAAAGCCAAAGGTTTGGAGTGGAATCGTGTGCATATCGAGGATGATTACCAATTTAAAATCAATGGACTTGAACATAAAATCAGTGATGAAGAACTGCGTTTACTCTACGTGGCATGTACCCGTGCAAAACTGAGTTTAAATATTCATCATATCTATGATCTGATTCAACAGTTAAAAATCAAAACTCCGTTAAAACACCAAGCAACTGCATAAGTTTTAAAATTCTAGTAAATATTTGCAGGTATATTATGAAACTTCTCTCAATCCATCTGCGCCATGTGTATCATTTTGCAGATTTAAAATTAGAATTGCACCCTGAGCAACAACCCATTGCATTAATTTTAGGTACTCAAGCTTCAGGTAAAACAGCGATTTTAAAAAATATTTACCAGTCTTTAACATGGTTTGCAGCTCGCTTTAAAGACCTACGCACCCCTGGCGTGGTCATGCTTGATCAAGATATTATGCAAAATCGCTTGCAATCCAAACTTGATATTTCCATTAAAATTCCAGCTGAATTAGGTACATTGCCTGAAAGTAGTGATTCAAGTACACAAGATCATTCGATTTGTTCATGGCAACTGTATAAAACATTAAATGCCAATGGCATCGGTATTAGTCGCCCAGAACTACAACAGCTTGAACAATTGGTCGGTTTATATCTAAAAGCTATTCAACAAGATCCTTTGCAGGGTTTACCTTTAATCGCCTATTATCCTGCTGAGCGTTTTATTAATGAAATTAACTTACTCAGTAAAAATAATCCCGCAGTGATGCAAACTACCGCTGCCTATGAGTTAACAGCGATTCCATTTACCACTTTTGCACGCTTTTTTGAGTGGTTTCGGGAGGTGAGTGATATTGAAAATGCACAATCGGCACAGTTATTTCAGCAAATTTTAAAAGAAAATACTTCATCAACAGCATCTGATGATACCTCCGACCGTACAGCTGATTTTCACAATGCACTGTTTCAAGCACGTACACATTTACACTCACCGAGTTTGCAAGCACTAAAAAGTAGTTTAAATACGGTAATACCTGAAATAACTGATATTTTTATTGAATACAAACCAAAACTACAGTTAATGGTGACTTATAACCATAAAACCTTACCTTTTTTACAACTATCCAATAGCACCAAAAACTGGATTGCCTTAGTCGGTGATGTAGTACGGCGTTTATGCTTACTCAATCCTTTAAGTTTGTATCCGTGTTTAGAAGGAGATGGGATTTTATTAATTGATCATATTGATGCGGAACTTGACCAAGATCATGCGCAAATTATTTTGCCACGTTTACATCAGGCTTTCCCACAAATTCAAATTATTGCCAGTACCCTACACGAACATTTACTAGAGCCTACTGAAAATATGCAATGTTTTCAGCTCGACCAACAACGTATTCATGAGATTAAACTTGAGGAATATCATGCGGATTTAGCACAACTTTATGCAAATTTACATGAGAAAACACCTGAACATACTGCAATTGATGTGATGCCTGAAACTGTGTCAGTCGTAGATCAATGTTTTGCACAATTTCAAAAAATGTCAGCACAAGAACAGCAACAATTACGTGAATTATTGCATATTGATGATGATCGCACTTCACAGGAAACTTTACTTTAGTGACAACAATTTTTACATTAGACACAACTCTACATTCATATAGTGGTACATGAAACAACAAAAAAACAGTGATGCAGGCATTTTTTTATGGATGACCTATCAAGCCATGCAAAAGATGCAGCTTGATACGGCCGCCATTTTTGCCAGTGTACATTTGCCCGATCAAATGCCTGATAAAAGTATTCGCCGTGCCAATTCAACACAGCAACGCTTTTGGCAGGCAGCAGAACAAATCAGCCAAGATACTTATATTGGCTTGCATGTGGGTGCAGAAATGCCTGTTTTTCGTGGGCAAGTGATTGAGTATTTATTTCTCAGCAGTGAAACTTTTGGCGAAGGCTTGGTACGAACCCTT
Source organism: Acinetobacter sp. CFCC 10889 (assembly GCF_003268395.1). Taxonomy (GTDB): domain Bacteria; phylum Pseudomonadota; class Gammaproteobacteria; order Pseudomonadales; family Moraxellaceae; genus Acinetobacter. Next base: position 11,945 of record NZ_LQXQ01000033.1, read on the forward strand.
AAGTATCAAGCGGTGCTGAGCAATGCTTTTTCACTGAGTTTGACCCAAAAAGATGGCATCGCAAAACTGACAGGGTTTAATCATGCTGTACGACATTATCAAGACTGTGCGATCAATTTATTGATTCAGTTTTTTAAATATATATCTGAGCAAAATTTTCAGGTACAACGGATTGAGTTAGCTTATCCACTTGAACTTCATGCAGAAGAATATGAAGCTGTTTGGCACTGTCCAGTTCAATTGGGTTGTCACGAAGGTGCGATCTATTTTAATGCTGATTTATTAAATCTAGCCTCACCTGCAGCTGAACCTGAGTTGTTGAAAATTCATGAAAATATGGCTGAGCAACAACTCGAAATTTTAGAAAAGTATCAGTTAATCACTGACATCGAAAATATCTTAGCCAGTGGAATTTTAGAGTCAGGTCAGTTTGATCAGGAACAAATCGCAGCACGACTTGGAAAAAACCCAAGAACTTTACGGGCGGATTTACAGATGATTCAAACCAGTTATGAAAAAATCTTGGCACAATATCGGGAAAAACTGTCCCGTAAGTTATTGGCAAACACTCAAGAAAGTTTAGATCAAATTGTTTATTTAACAGGTTTTTCTGAACCTTCGGCATTTTCTCGGGCATTTAAGCGTTGGACAGGTGAAACACCGAGTACTTATCGGCAACGTAAACAGAAATAATGTCTTTATGCCGAAAATATTTTCAAACCTAAAACTTTTATCCTATGCAATTCACATTTGACTGAATCGGCAATTTATCCGCTGCCATTTCAGTCAAAAGAAAAATAAAAACTCATTCTAAACTACATAAAAATCAATTTAATGTTTAGGTATTTGCAATGTTAGGTTTTCCTTTAGGCTTATTGGCAGCAAATGGATTTGAATGGTATGCCCATAAAGTTTGGTTACATGAGTTTCCAATGAAACATCGTAACAGTCCTTTCTTCACGCATATTGCACATCATAAACGTGCTCGTTTAAATGGCTTTCATGATGAAGGCTATGCTGAATCCATGTTTAAAAATGCTGAAATTTATAATGAAAAAACTGCATTGATCGCCTTAACCGTAGCGGCTACACCACTTTTGCCTGTTGCACCATTTTTTACCGCAGGTCTGTATTATGGCATTTGGAACTATTGGAAAACCCATGCCAAATCACACTTAGACCCTGAGTACGCCAAAAAACGTATTCCTTGGCACTATGATCATCACATGACCAGCAATCAAAATGCCAATTGGTGTGTGACTAAACCGTGGTTCGACTACATCATGGGCACTCGAGTCATGACGGATGCTTCTGTAACTGAAACCAATCCATTGGCGATTGACATGCCACAATGGTTGGAAAAACGGGTGAATCGCGTAGCACGCCGTGTATTTCCCAAAGCATTTGCTCAAATTGAGCAAAATACCCAACAGGATATTCAAAATACTAAAAAGGGGATCGAAGTTGCACTTGCTTAATGTCTGTGCAAGCTTTTAACGAAAAACTTTCTTTTCTCAAATGATGAATATTCCATAAGTGGTATTCATCTTTGCACAAATTGCCAACTTGTCACACATCAGCTTGACTTAGACTTTGTTGAATAATTTTCCCACAAAACAAATGTCGTATAAGACGTATAATCCTCTGTGTTTGTGTAAAAACTGACAAAATAAATTGATGTTCAACTCTTCATGTAATAAGATAAAAAAATCAATATGAATTAAATTTTTCAATTCATATCGATTTTTCAATCGTTTTATCAAGTTGCGCAACACAACTTATTTTTTTGTTTTTCTACAATATTTCGGCTTTCAAGATTTAAGTTATTGGATGGTTCTTTGCTTTCCTCAAATCCTTGAAAGATAAGATTCACGATAGGTTCCATGACCTATTCACGACAATGGATATACGTGTGCTACCGATTATCATATTGCTACCGCTCATACTCGGCACGACCCTTGTCTCATGGCTGAAACATGTCTCGCGAGGGGCTACAGCTTTAGGGGCGATTGGAGTCAGTTTAACCAGTTTCATCTTGTTACTGACTCAGGCAAAGCAAGTCTTTCAAGGTGCTGTAATTTCTCAAAGCTGGCAATGGTTGCCACAAGTTGGGATTGATTTAAGTTTCCGCCTTGATGCGCTCGGTTTGATTTTCGCCCTGCTGATTACTGGCATCGGTACACTGATTTATATTTACGCTTATTTTTATCTCAGCCCTAAAAACTCTCTCAGTAAATTGTATTTTTTGCTCATGCTGTTTATGGCAGCCATGTTGGGCATTTCACTGTCAAATAACCTGATTATTTTATTGGTATTTTGGGAGCTGACCAGTATTTCCTCCTTTTTATTGGTGGGTTATTGGAGCAATTATGACGCTGCACAACGTGGTTCACGTATGGCGTTGACCATTACAGGCATGGGTGGCTTAGCCATGCTGGGTGGTTTTGTGTTATTGGGGCAAGTCACCCAAACCTATCAAATTGACCAAATTTTAACAATGACAGAGACCATTCAAAACAGTCATCTGTTTGTACCAATTTTATTACTGATTTTACTTGGCGCATTTACCAAAAGTGCGCAGTTTCCGTTTCATTTTTGGCTACCCAATGCCATGGCTGCACCAACACCTGTATCAGCCTACTTACATTCGGCGACCATGGTCAAAGCAGGGATTTTCCTGTTGGCACGTTTATTACCCATCTTTGTCGGTTCTGCCCTGTTTCATAATATTGTCACCACAATCGGTCTGTTTACCCTGTGCATGGCAGCATTCTTTGCCATTTTCAAAGAAGATTTAAAAGGTTTACTTGCTTACTCCACCATCAGTCATCTTGGTTTGATCGTCTGTTTATTGGGAATTGGTTCGCCACTTGCGGTTGCCGCAGCGATATTCCACATCATTAACCATGCAACGTTTAAGGCTGCATTGTTCATGATTGCAGGAATTATTGACCACGAATCAGGCACACGGGATTTAAGAAAACTCAGTGGCGTTTGGCAGCTATTACCGTTTACTGGCACATTGACCATGATCACGGCTGCTTCAATGGCAGGCGTTCCATTGACCAATGGTTTCTTGTCCAAAGAAATGTTCTTTACTGAATTGTTGGCAAATTTATCAGGAGCTTACGTTGTTTTCGCTGCAATTGTGGCGACTTTGGCAGGTCTATTTGCAGTGGCTTATTCGACCCGTTTGGTACACGGCGTATTTTTCGATGGTGATTTGGGCAAAGATGTTCCCAATAAAGATGCACATGAACCCCCGATTGGTATGCGTCTACCTGCAATTTTATTGGCGATTTTATGTATTGCAGTCGGCTTATTTCCTGCTCTCTTGGTTGAAAATATTGTCAATGCGGGCACACGTGCCAGCACACAATTGGCAGATTTTTCAGGCGTCCATTTAGCCATTTGGCATGGTTTTAATTTGCCTTTGCTTATGAGTGCAATTGCCCTCGTTGGTGGCGTGATCTTTTATTTCGCTTTGGCAAAAGGCAGTCGTATTCGTGAAATTGACCTTGATCCCAAACTTGGACGCTTGCAAGGCTATTTAATTTTTGAAAATTTTCTTAAATATTTATTACGCTTTGCACAAAAAATTAAACGTTCTACCGAAACAGGCTCGTTGCAAACATATTTATTTTGGATCGTGGCATTTAGTATAGTCTTGGTTGCCACACCAATGCTGAATCAAGGACTCAGTACAGGAACGCGTGAACTCACCTATGCACCTGCTATCGCGATTGTGCTGTGGCTCTTATTATTCTCAGCATGTTGGATGATGTTGTGGTTTCATCATGAACGTATCAAAGCAGTCCTGATCAGTGGTGCTATTGGTCTAGTGGTGACCATGGTATTTGTAACTATGTCTGCACCAGATTTAGCATTGACGCAGATTACTGTTGATGTGGTAACCACTGTATTATTGCTCATGAGTTTATCGTTATTACCACAACTTACACCATATGAATCAAGCCGTACACGCCGTTGGCGTGATGCTATTTTAGCAATTGGTGGTGGCTTAGGTGTGGGTTGGATTGCATGGTTAATTCTAACCCGTGATCATAATTCGATTTCTTGGTTCTTTGCACAGCAATCTATACCTTTAGGTGGTGGCTCAAATATTGTCAATGTCATCTTGGTTGACTTCCGTGGCTTTGATACCTTCGGTGAAATTACCGTACTTGGTATTGCCGCCATTGGTGCACTATGTCTGATGGACGGGATGCGTGCACATGGTACAACCATGACACAAGGTTTGACTTTCCGTTTTAATCCTTCACCATTGATGTTTCGTATGACTGCTTCATGGGTATTACCTTTAGCTTTGGTTGTGAGTTTATATATTTTCCTTCGTGGACATAATTTGCCGGGTGGTGGATTTATTGCGGGCTTAATTACCTCAATGGCACTGGTGATTCAATACATTGGCTTAGGTCAAGACAAAGCTGAGCAATTATTACGTGCAAAATCAGGTCGTCTATATGAAGTTTGGATTGGCGCAGGCTTAGTCATTGCTGGTTTAACAGGGCTTGCTGCATGGTTATGGGGACGTCCTTTCTTGACCAGTGCACATATTTATGTAGAAACCAGTATTTTTGGGAAATTCCATCTCGCATCAGCAGCCGCTTTTGATTTAGGTGTCTATATCTGTGTGGTTGGTGCAACCATGTTGCTCATTTCTGTTCTTGGCGATTCTCGAAATTCGAGTATTTCTGGCCCTGTACCCAAGGAGTAACCCATGATCAGTTTAGAATTTTTACTCGCTTCAGCCATCGGTCTATTGGTGGCAACAGGGATTTATTTATTGCTGCGTGCACGTACATTTCCTGTGGTATTGGGCTTAGCCATGATCGGCTATGCTGTAAATTTATTTTTATTTGCCATGGGGCGTATCAATATCAATGCACCCGCTGTACTCACCAACGCTAGTAAAGTAACAGACCCTTTACCACAAGCTTTAGTGTTAACTGCGATTGTCATTGGTTTTGCCACCACCGCCTATATTGTACAATTGGCATTACGTAGTCGCTATGAATCAGGGACAGATCATGTGGACTCCAAAGATGAGCCAAGCAATTTTGACTCTCGTGAGGATGCGCCATAATGAATTTTCTTGATTTTTGGCTATCTCATACGCCTATTTTTAGTATCTTAATTCCTGCTTTTACAGGTTTTATTCTGATTTTACTGGGCAATCCTGGTTCTGGCTCTTTAGCAAATGACTGGCGTCAACCATGGCGACGTAGTATCAGTTTAATTTCTGCTGTTTTAGGTTTTGCGACTGCGCTGTATTATTTATACCAAGCCAATACTGGGCAAATTTTTGTTTACCAACTCAGTGAATGGTCTGCACCTTTTGGTATTGTACTGGTTTTAGATCGCCTATCCGCCCTGATGTTGGTACTGACCTATGCGCTTGCCACGCCCCTACTTTGGTTTGCAAGTAAAGAATGGGATGAACGTGGACGCTATTTTCATGCCATGTCACATTTGCTTCTCATGGGTGTGTGTGGTGCATTCTTAACTGGCGATTTATTTAACTTATTCGTCTTTTTTGAAATTTTGCTGATGGCATCTTATGTCTTGTTATTACATGGACAAGGTAAAGCACGTTTCCAACTTGGTATTCATTACGTCACCATTAACCTTTTAGCTTCAGCACTGTTCCTCATTGGCTTAGGGATGATCTACGGCAGCGTTGGCAGCCTCAATATGGCAGATGTGGCACGGATCGTTCCAACATTGGAAAATGATCAACATACTTTAGCAGTTGCAGGCGGACTATTGCTCTTTGTTGTCTTTGGTATCAAGGCAGCGATGTTACCTGTTGGTTTTTGGCTACCCAAAACCTATGCAGTAGCAGCAACGCCTGTTGCAGCATTATTTACCATCATGACCAAAGTCGGGATTTATGCAATTTTAAGGGTCAATGGTACTGTTTTTCAGGATGCATGGGCACAGCAAATTTTCAGTAATTATTTGCTCATCATCGGTTTAGTCACTTCTTTATATGGTGCAATTTCGGCAATTGGTGCTGAACGTTTAAGACGTTTTGTCGGTTTTATGATTTTGTCTTCAGTTGGAACGATTTTAGTTGCGATTGCTTTACTTAATGAAACTGCATGGTCAGCAGGTTTGTATTACATGGTACACAGTACCATCATCGCTGCATCCTTCTATTTACTCTGTGGTTGGATCACCTCACAGCGTGGCGCATTCAAAGATCATTTGAAAATTGCACCCAAAATGAAGCAAGAAAAAGCTGCCTCAATCACTTTCTTTATCATTGCTTTAATGATGGCAGGTTTACCACCATTTAGTGGTTTCTTAGGCAAAGTTTTAATCTTACAAGCAACCGCAGATTCACCTTATCAATTGTGGATTATTATCATTGTCTTATTGGTCAGCTTACTCAGTATTCTAGCATTCACACGAGCAGGTTTTGTGCTGTTTTGGCGTGCAACAAAACCTGAAGATAATCCTAAAGAAGATGCTTTTGCGGCTTATCAGCAATTACCTGAAAAAGCACCCGCTCGAAATGATAAAACTATTTATGTTTTATTGTTTGGTTTGATCATGTATGTGCTGTGTGCTCAACCAATCGTGCATTATTTGGAGTTAACAGCGAAGCAGCTAAAAAATGCTGAACTGTATCAACAAACCATTTTAAAAACAGATATTCAAAATAACGTGATTAGTGTGCAACCTTTTGATCCGAACTATTTACCAGAAACCAAGTATGGTGGTGAAAGTCCTGATGCCAATGCACATCTCATTCCTTACATTGTTTCACCTAAAACCATGCAAGGTGAACATATTTCTGACTATAAACAGCGCCAAATTCAGCAACAAACGCAAGAGTTAACACCTTTCGATGACAGCAAACTCAAGCCAATGGAGGAGCAATAAATGGACAATAAAGTTTCATTCCTTGACCGTTGTTTTCCCCATCCTTTTGTGACGTTAGTCGTGGCTATAAGTTGGCTCATGCTTGGACATAGTTTTGAGTTGTTTGATATTTTTTGTGCTTTAGTTTTAGGGATCATTATCCCTAAACTGATTCAACCTTTTATTGTACGCACACCGAATATCCACTGGGTACTGGCAACTAAACTATTTTTTGTCGTGTTGTGGGATATTCTTATTTCCAATATTCGTGTTGCAAAACAAGTGCTTGGTCCAACAAAAAATCTACACCCCAAATGGTATCGTGTACCTTTAGAAACCGATCATGAACATGTCAATACCCTACTTGCAATGATCATTACCACAACACCTGGTACTGTCACTGCAGGAATTGACCAAGAACGTGGTGATATTTTGGTACATGCACTCAGTTCAGATGATCCTGAAGCTGAAATTCAAGACATTAAAGCCCGTTATGAAACCCCTTTAATTGCCATTTTTAACGCAACACAAGGAGATGATGCATGACCATTTTGCCTTATGCTTTAGGAATTTGCTTAGTTGCATTGACTATTTCAATGCTATTTTGTCTGCATCGTTTAATCATCGGTCCATCGATTGTTGATCGTTTGCTTGCACTCGATACCTTATTTCTAAATGCGACTTGTCTTGTGGTATTACTCGGAATCTATTGGGCAAGTACCAATTTGTTCGAGGGTGCTTTATTGGTCGCAATGCTTGGCTTTGTTTCAACCGCAGCATTAGCACGTTACTTCACCACTGGTCATGTGATTGATTAGGAGCAAAAAATGGAAATGAATATGCAACTGATCATGGAAATCATCGTTTCATTCTTTTTAATCATCGGCGCATTTTTCCTCTTAGTCGGTGGAATTGGCATGGTAAAACTTCCTGATTTATTTATGCGTCTGCATGCCCCAACCAAATCTAGTACTTTAGGTTTGGGCAGTTTTTTATTGGCAGCCATGATTTATGCAGCTTTTCAAGGGCGTTTTGGATTTGCAGAATTGTTAATTACCCTATTTTCTTTTGTCACTGCGCCTGTATCTGCCAATCTCATTGCACAAGCAGCAATCCACCTACGCTTACGCTCCACCTCAGGCGATGTACCTGAAGCACTCGATCGCCCTTTACCTTGGCAACGTCAACGTAAAATTAAACAATTTGATGATGAAATTTGATTGATTACTCAATAATCAAACAACGTATTTAAATTTTCTCTATATAAAAAAGCCAATGATCAACATTGCTTTTTTACAGTAAATTTATTAGCTGTAAAGTTGTGGATGTACATCTTCTTGGAAACTTTCCATACCATACTCATCAGCAAGTTTTTCTTTCCAATAAGCCACGATTTTTGAATAATCAATTTCATCAGGATGAAAATCTGCTTTGTAATAAGACAAATACTCAGGAATCAATGAAATCAACATCTTAGAAATCATATAAATACCATAAAGATTTTGCGGCACTTTCGGTAAGCTTTTTTTCCAATCCTGCATAAACAAACGTGTTGCAGAATAAAAAGTCAAACTTGCAAAACCTGTAGTCACATTACGCATCACAGTACGGCGAGTTTTATCATCATGATAAATCGTTTGATATACATCAAAAGCCACTGCACGATGTTCAATTTCTTCGATCGCATGCCAAACCCACAGCTTGATCGCATCATCATCCAAAGTTTGCAACACTTCAGGATGACGTAAAATATAACCACCCAATAATGCTGTGAAATGCTCAAAAGCCGCAGTTACTGCAAGCTGTAATTTTGGATGCACACTTTTAATAAAAGCATCACGGCGACCTAACCAAGCTTGGAAACTATCTAAATTATAATCATCACGACGCCATGCATCATTAAAATCGGAATGCGCTTTGGAATGCATCGCTTCCTGACCAATAAATGCCGCAATCTGTGCCTGCAATTTTTCATCAGTAATTTTCTCACGCACATTTCGTACGCTGTGCACAAAGAACTGCTCCCCGATCGGGAATGTCGAAGACAATGCTGTGAGCAAATGTGACATTACTGGAGAATTTGCAAAGAAATGTCTGCGAATATTTTTCGGGTTAAAGCTAGGCTTACGTACTTTAATCCCAATCGCTTTTGGGCGGTTTAAATATGATTTTTCTTTCGCCACTTGTGCAACTGTCATCGGGATAATCCTACATTTGTTGGAACTAAAACCTATACTGACAGATCACTCAAAATTGTATATTGCCAAAATAATCACACAATTGGCAGAAAAGTTAATTCAGTCATTTTAGCCAATTTACTAACAAATAATTCATTTAAAATACAACAGTAAATTATTGAATTTAAATATAAATTATAAATATTTAAAGTGTATATTTATTTACATCTTACCCTGCATTTCATCGTAAAAAACAAAACCCGCATTGCTGCGGGTCTTGGAAATGGGTCTTTGAAATTTAAACGTGATCTTCCAATCACACGTCAAGGTAATCCAAAATACCTTCTGCTGCCTGACGACCTTCCCAGATGGCAGTTACCACCAAGTCAGAGCCACGCACCATATCACCACCCGCAAAGATTTTCGGATTGGATGTCTGGAATTTGTATTCTTGCTTTTCCGCTGCAACCACACGACCTGAACCATCCAAGCCAATGTTTGCGCCTGCAAACCAATCTGCAGGACTCGTACGGAAACCGAAAGCCAATAAAACTGAGTCGGCTGGCAAAATTTCTTCAGAACCAGGTACAGGTTCAGGGCTGCGACGACCACGACTGTCAGGTTGTCCCAACTGTGTCGTCACGAATTTTACACCCGTAACTTTGCCATTTTCACCGACAATTTCGATCGGTTGGCGGTTAAATTGGAATTCAACGCCTTCTTCACGCGCATTTTTCACTTCGCGGCGTGAACCCGGCATATTTTCTTCATCACGGCGGTATGCACAGGTTACTGAAGTTGCACCTTGACGAATCGAAGTACGGTTACAGTCCATTGCGGTATCACCACCACCTAAAACGATGACTTTTTTACCTTCTACACTGATGTACTCAGATGGATCTTTTTCCCAACCTTGGGTACGGTTAACATTGGCAATTAAGAAATCAAGTGCATCAACGACACCATCAAGATCTTCACCTGCAAAACCGCCTTTCATGTAGGTATATGTACCCATGCCCATGAACACCGCATCGTAATCTGCAAGCAATTGGTCAATGGTAATGTCTGTACCAATTTCAGTATTTAAACGGAATTCCACGCCCATGCCTGAGAAAATCTCACGACGACGCTTCATCACATCTTTTTCCATTTTAAATTCAGGAATACCGAATGTCAGAAGACCACCAATTTCAGGACGTTTGTCGAAAACTACAGGTTTAACCCCATTACGTACCAAAATATCAGCACAGCCCAAGCCCGCAGGACCTGCACCAATGATTGCGACTTTTTTATCCGTCCATTTCACAGACGACATATCAGGACGCCACCCCAAGGCAAATGCAGTATCATTGATATATTTTTCTGCATTACCAATGGTTACAGCACCAAAGCCGTCATTTAAGGTACATGCACCTTCACACAAACGGTCTTGTGGACAGACACGACCACAGACTTCAGGCAATGTGTTGGTTTGATGGCATAATTCTGCTGCTTGGAAAATACGTCCTTCTGCGATCAGTTTTAACCAGTTTGGAATGTAGTTATGTACAGGACATTTCCATTCACAATAGGGATTACCACAGCCTAAACAGCGATGGGTTTGATTGGCTGCCACTTCCGCCGTAAAAGGTTTATAAATTTCCACAAACTCTGCTTTGCGGACATTGAGATCTTTCTTCTCAGGGTCTTGGCGTGCGACATCCAGAAATTGAAAGTCATTATTTAGGCGCTCAGCCATGTCTCTCTCCGTGGGTAGGCACAAACAGTTTGATTGATCTGCTGTGCCTGCCTATATATCAGCAGTAGTAGAATTATTGTGGATCAGCTTTGGTTGTTTTTAACAAAGTCTGTAAATTTGCAGCCTTCGGTTTTACCAACCAGAATTTACGGCTGTAAAAATCAAACTCATTACGGATCTTATACGCCCAAGCACTACCCGTTTCAGCAATATGTTCATCCAAGATACGAAGTAAGAATTCTTTGTGCTCTTCCATCGCTTCTGTAGAAATACGGTTTAACTCGATCAATTCATGGTTGTAGTAATCTACAAAATCATTATCCAAGTCAAGTACATAAGCAAAACCACCGGTCATCCCTGCACCAAAGTTGTGTCCAACTTTACCGAGTACAGTCACGATCCCGCCTGTCATATATTCACAACAATGGTCGCCTGCACCTTCGATCACCGCAAATGCACCTGAGTTACGCACTGCGAAACGTTCGCCTGCTGTACCTGCTGCAAATAGTTTACCGCCTGTTGCACCATATAAACAGGTGTTACCAATAATTGCAGTTTCTTGGGTTTGGAATGGTGAACCTTTTGGTGGGAAGATCGACACACGACCACCTGCCATACCTTTACCGACATAGTCATTTGCATCACCTTCAAGGCTGATATGCAAACCACCCGCATTCCACACCCCTAAAGACTGACCCGCAGTCCCTGTTAAATGCATTTTCACAGGATGCGCTTCCATGCTCAAGTTACCATAGCGTTTTGCGATTTCACCTGAAATACGCGCACCAATCGAACGGTCACAGTTGCCCACTGTAAAGTAATATTCACCACCTGTACCTGCCTCAATCGCAGGCAACATTTCTGCCACCATTTTCTCAGCAAGAACACCTTTATCAAATGGCGCATTGCCTTGAACTTGGCAATATTGTGCTTTACCTTCTGCCGCAGGATGCGATTCCAACAATGCACTAAGATCAAGGTTGGCATGTTTTTCAGTTTCACCCGGTAACATTTCGAGTAAATCAGTACGACCAATCAAATCTTTTAATGATGACACACCCAATGCTGCCAACCATTCACGCGTTTCTTCTGCGATGAAATGGAAGAAGTTGATCAGCATTTCAGGTTCACCGATGTAGTGTTCCTGACGTAAATGATCTTGCTGTGTTGCAACACCGGTTGCACAGTTGTTTAAGTGGCAAATACGTAAATATTTACAACCCAAAGCAATCATTGGTGTAGAACCAAAACCGAAACTTTCCGCACCGAGAATCGCTGCTTTCACAACGTCTAAGCCTGTTTTTAAACCACCATCGGTTTGCACACGGACTTTGCCACGTAAATCATTCACACGTAACGCTTGATGTGCTTCAGAAAGACCCAATTCCCAAGGCGAACCTGCATGGTGAATTGAAGATAATGGTGAAGCCGCTGTACCACCGTCATAACCTGAAATGGTAATGAAGTCAGCATAGGCTTTCGCAACACCTGCAGCAATCGTACCCACACCCGGCTCAGAGACCAATTTCACTGAAACCATCGCTTGCGGATTGACTTGTTTTAAGTCAAAAATCAATTGTGATAAATCTTCGATTGAATAAATATCATGATGCGGTGGTGGTGAAATCAAGGTCACACCCGGCACAGAATAACGTAAACGTGCAATTAAGCCATTCACTTTACCACCCGGTAACTGACCACCCTCACCCGGTTTTGCACCTTGTGCGACTTTAATCTGCAACACTTCTGCAGAAGTTAAATACGCAGGCGTTACACCAAAACGACCTGATGCAATTTGTTTGATTTTTGAATTACGGATTGTGCCATAACGTGCAGGATCTTCACCGCCCTCACCTGAGTTCGAGCGCCCACCAATGGTGTTCATCGCAATCGCAATCGCTTCATGTGCTTCAGGTGATAACGCACCCAAAGACATGCCCGCAGAGTCAAAACGTGGCAAAATTTCTTCAACAGACTCAACCGATTCCAATGGAATTGAATTGTCTGTTTTCAGTTTTAATAAATCACGAATGGTTGCAATCGGACGTGTATTTACAAGTTCTGCATATTCTTTAAAATCAGCATAGTTGCCTGAACGAACTGATTTGTGCAAAGCATTAATCACGTCAGGATTAAACGCATGATATTCTTTATCAAATACAAATTTCAGCAAGCCACCTTGTTCGATTGGCTTACGTGATTTCCACGCAGTATCTGCTAATTTTTTCAAATCATTTTCAAGGTCAACAAAAGTCGCACCTTTAATACGGCTTGGCACACCTGTGAAACATTTTGCAACCACTTCATCAGAAAGACCGACCGCTTCAAATAACTGACCACCACGATACGATGCAACTGTTGAAATCCCCATTTTCGAGAGAACTTTCAATAAACCTTTTTCAATACCTTTACGGAAATTAGCTTGTGCATGGATTGGATCGCCCAACAATTCACCTTTAGCAATCAAATCATTAATCACGTCATAAGCTAAATATGGATAGATCGCAGTTGCACCAAAACCTAAAATCACCGCAAACTGATGCGCATCACGCGCCAAAGCCGTTTCAACAATAATGTTGGCATCAGTCCGTAAACCCACTTCAATTAAATAGTGGTGAATCGCACCTGTCACCATCGCAGCATTGGCAGGTAAGAAGCCTTCACGGATTTTCTTGTCTGAAATCACCAATAGCGTTTTGCCATCACGAATCGCTTGTGCTGCCTCTTCGCAAATACGCGATATTGCTGCTTCTAAACCTTCATGTTCAGCATAGTTCAGATCGATATCTGCAATTTCGTAACCCTTACGACCGAGTGTACGAATTTGGTGCATTTTTGAATTAGACAAGACAGGACTTGAAATGATCAAACGGTCTGCATGTTCAGGACCTTGTTCAAATACATTTTGCTCACGCCCCAAACAGGTTTCCAATGACATCACAATCGATTCACGTAATGGATCAATCGGCGGGTTAGTCACTTGGGCAAACTGTTGACGGAAATAATCAGTCACATGACGTACTTGGCGTGACAATACTGCCATTGGCGTATCATCACCCATCGAACCTACCGCTTCCTGACCACTCTCAGCGATTGGGCGTAGTAACTGGTCACGTTCTTCAAAGGTGACCATGAACATTTTTTGTGCAGATTTTAAAGCATCACCTTTTAAACCTTGATCACATAAATATTCTTCAAGCTCAGGGCTTCCTTGCACACGCACTGAATTTTCACGCAACCATTCACGATATGGACGCATTTTTTTCAGGTGATTGCTGACATCTTTAGTGTCAAGCATTTTGCCTGTAAAGGTATCTACTACAAGGATTTGACCTGGACCAACACGACCTTTGGATACCACATCTTCAGGTTCATAACCCCAAACACCGATCTCTGATGCAAGTGTAATATAACCATTCTTCGTGATCACCCAACGTGCAGGACGTAAACCATTACGGTCAAGCATACAAATCGCATGACGACCATCCTGAATGACCAGACCTGCAGGACCATCCCATGCTTCCATATGTTTTGAGTTGAACTCATAGAAAGCACGTAAGTCAGCATCTAAAGTTTCCACGTTTTGCCATGCTGGTGGAACAAGCATACGCAGCGCACGGAACAAGTCCATTCCACCACCGACCAAGATTTCAAGCATATTATCCATACTTGAAGAATCTGAACCTGTACGATTCACAATCGGATTTAAGTCAGTTAAGCCTGGTAAAAGTGGATTTTCAAATTTAGGGGTACGTGCTGCTGCCCAGTTACGGTTTGCAGTAATGGTGTTGATTTCACCATTGTGTGCCAAATAACGGAACGGCTGTGCCAATGGCCAACGTGGTAAAGTATTGGTTGAGAAACGCTGATGGAATACCACAATATGTGAATCCAAACGCTCATCCGCAAGGTCTGTATAGAAATCTGCAATATAAGCAGGCATCATCAAACCTTTATAACTGATCACGGTTGAACATAAAGTGGTCACATAAAAGTATGGATCATTGGTAATTTTTTGCTCAGCACGACGACGTGCCATAAACAATTTACGGTTAAATTCTGCTTCAGTCACACCCATTGGGCAATTGACAAAAATTTGTTCAAACGCAGGTAAAGACTGCATTGCAATCGAACCCAATGCATCATTATTGGTTGGAACTACACGCCAACCGATGACACGACAACCTTCTTCTTCAATCTCTTTGGTCAATATTTGTTTTGCATGTGCCGCAATGGCTGGATCTAAATTTAAAAATACTGTTCCAACTGCAAAAATTTCGCTCAGGGTAATGTCACTGATTTTTTTTGCTTCTTCACGGAAAAATGCTTTTGGCATTGCCAAGAGTAAGCCACAACCATCACCGGTTTTACCGTCTGCAGCAATACCACCACGATGCGTCATGCAACTTAAACTATGAATTGCGGTCTTGACGAGATCATGGCTTGCATCACCCTGCATATGGGCGATCAAACCAAAACCACAGTTATCTTTAAACTCATCCGGTTGGTATAAACCTTGAGCGGGAGCTACAGTATTAGGCGATGGCATGTGCATAGCGTACCCTTCTTTTAACAAAGGCCCATAAGGGCAAAAAATCTAATATCTAAAACCAGTGAAAGTATTGACTAATTTATTAGTCATACACTGTCGGTTCTCTCTACTCCAGTCAGTTTTGAATTAAATTGCAAATAGTTTTTACTTCTCAACTCTGCACTTATTTAAAGCAATATAACTGGCTTCAATCATCAACTGATGCAATCTACTTGCGCCAAAATAGGGACAATTTCATTCACCAGTGCACCAATAAAGCAATAAATATGCCAAAACTTATTTTTATTCACTAATCAACGCAAATCTAATAAAAATAAAGCTTCTATTCAATATTTCTTGTCTACTTCTCTTATACATCATTGCACCATTCTTGTGCAAATGCTTTTATTTCACTCCAAATTCGCTCTATTTTAGTACCTTTTAGTTAAATGGGTCACTAATTTCATGCGTTGTTGGTTTTCTTTCTGTTGTTGGGGTTGATGTTGTAGTAGCAGAAGTACTCGTTGTACGTTTTTGTTCAGTAACTACTGTTTCTCTATTGGTTGTAGCCGATGTTGTTGGTGCTACCACTCTTGTTGTACTAGAAGATGGTGGTACAACAGGTTTAGGCTTTGCTAATAATGACTCATCAATAATCGGCAATGCTGCAGGTTTCAAATTGATATTATATAACTTATTACCACCAAGCATCTCTTCTGAACCTAAATCATTGACCAAACTTGCGTATTGTTCCAAATTAGTCACATGTGGTTGAATTGTATTTGGTAGTTTTAATACTGTTAGTTGTTGTAAGGCTGCTTTGGCTTGATCATCATTTTTATAAACACCATATGCCATTACATATTGTTCTGCCTGATCTTCTGCACTTAAACGAAAATAAATCAAATTCTTACGATCAGCCTGTTTAAGCAAAAAACCACGAATAACATCTTCATTTGATGATCTAAATAATTCTACAATATAATTTTTCTTATTTTCATCAAAAAATTTTGTACCACGAAATTCAGGCTCATGATTCCCTGAAGCAACAACACGTGTCGTCATTTCAAGTGGGCGCACTTCATCCATTAATGCACCAAGATGGGTCGTTGCTGCCACTTTTTCAGGTTGGATTTGCACTTGAGTTTCTTCGATCGGGTTGCTTACTTCAACCAACTCTTTGGTATCAGTGATTGCCCAGAAAATCAGTGCAGCAAGAAAGCACAGCAACCCCATAATTAACCAAATATACTGTTGGATATTCTGCCAATTTGAACGAATTGCTGCCATTGCCTGAACCTTATTATGCTTGGTTAGCGAGAATTGCTTGTTTCATCAACTCTACATCAAAATCTTTGGTAATTACTGCTTGCCCGAGTTGCTTCATCAACACCAAACGCAATTGACCATTTAACACTTTTTTGTCATGTGACATATATGCTAAAAATTCATCAAGTGGAATTTTAGGACATACTATAGGTAATTTGGCACGCTGTATGATTTTTTTTGTACGTTCCAGATCATCGGTACTGAGCCAGCCCATGCGCTGAGACAAATCAGCTGCCATTACCATACCAGTTGCCACAGCTTCGCCATGTAGCCATTCACCATAACCTAAATAAGACTCGATCGCATGACCAAAGGTATGACCTAAATTCAGTAGAGCACGCTCGCCTTGCTCTTTTTCATCATTTGCCACAATACGTGCTTTATGTGCACATGAACGATAAACCGCTTCTGCTAATAAATCAGCATCTTGCGCAAGTAAACCATCAATATGCTGTTCTAGCCATGTTAAAAATTCTGCATCGCCCAACAGTGCATATTTGATCACTTCTGCTAAACCTGCTGACAACTCACGTGGAGGTAAAGTACCAAGTTGTGCCATATCCGCCAAAACCACTTGGGGTTGCTGAAATGCACCAATCATATTTTTACCCAGTGGATGATTAATCCCTGTTTTTCCACCCACGCTTGAATCAACTTGTGACAATAAAGTGGTTGGTACTTGAATAAAATACACACCACGTTGGAAACAGGCAGAAGCAAATCCTGCCATATCACCAATCACTCCACCCCCCAATGCAAGTACTGTTGCATCACGGTTAAAACCATTTTCCAATAAAGCATCAAAAATTAAATTTAAATGCTCAATATTTTTATATTTTTCACCATCAGGCAACACACACGTTGCAACTTTTTTACCTAATTTTTCAATCGAGTGAACATAATGTTCTAAATATAATGCTTGTACAGTGGTATTTGTCACCAACATGACTTGTTGACCTTTAATATAAGGTTCAAGTAATTCTTGAGGATTTAAATGACTGCCAATGAAAATTGGGTAACGACGATCACCAAGTTCAACATGTAAAGTTTGCATGAATATCTATGCCTAACAACCAGTATTAAATAATATCTTTAGAAATAATCATTTGTAAAATGCGCTGTGCTAAATCACGTGCAGCACCTTGATTTGTTTCAATAATATAATGTGCAACTTCTCGATATAAAGGATCACGAATATTAAGGAGGTCTCTAAGTTTTTGCTCTGGATTTTCCACTTGCAATAAAGGACGATTCTTATCTCGATAAGTTCTTTGTAATTGAAGTTCTACAGGGGTATATAAATAAATCACGATACCACGATGTTTTAGATATTCTCGATTGATCGCTTGGGTAACAGCACCACCACCTGTGGCAAGCACTAAATCTTTTTTGGTCGTCAACTCATTAATCACAATGGATTCACGAGCACGAAATCCATGTTCTCCTTCCTTCTCAAAAATCCAAGGAATAGTTGCTCCTGTTTTACGTTCAATCTCATGATCACTGTCAAGAAACTCACGCCCCAACAAGTCTGCTAAATGTCGACCAACAGTTGTTTTTCCTGCTCCCATTGGCCCTACCAAATAGATATTTGGTAGGGTTTCAAACTCTTTGCTTGGCAAGGAGTCACCTATTGAATTGCTTTCATTGAAAGTATATTAATGATTTCTGTTACGACTGTCATTAATAATTCGAGGTGTCACAAAGATTAACAACTCACGTTTGTTTTCAACTTTGGCATCTGTACGGAATAAACGTCCGATATAAGGGATATCACCAAAAAAAGGAACTTTTCTGGTTTGATTCGATGTTTCTTGTTCAAAAATACCACCAAGCACAACAGTCTCACCATTATCTACCAGCACATTGGTATTGATTTCATTTTTATTTAAAATCACTTCACCATTCGGCGCTGTATCACCACGTGAATCACTAGTAATGTTGAGTTGCATTTGAACCTTACCATCAGGGGTAATACTTGGGGTTACATCAAGGCTCAATAATGCATCTTTAAACTCAGTGGTCGCAGTTGAACCAGCAGCCGAGTTCGTTGTTGTAGTATATGGAATTTGTTGACCTGAAGATACTTTGGCTTTTTGTTTATCTGCGGTCATGACTTTTGGTGTGGAAATGACTTCACCATAACCATCTGCTTGTAAAGCAGAAAGCTCAAGATCCAACATAAAATCGGATAAACTGATCAAACCAAACGCAATCTTACCTGCTGCATTAGCAACACCTAAGTCCACATTTAAATTATTACCATTTGTACGATCTATTGTATATTTACCATCATCATCTGGTGTTTTTAAATCCCAAAGTGTTTGGTCACTACCACCAACAAGTAAATCACTATTACGTGTTACACCTTGTGATAAAATACCCCACTTCACACCCATTTCTTTAGAGAAACCTGTAGATGCACGAACAATACGTGCCTCAATCATCACTTGTTTAACAGAAACATCGAGTAAGTCCACCATTTTACGAACTTTATCGATATTGGTTGCAGTATCATTAACAATCAAGGTATTGGTTCGTGTATCTGCAACTACACTGCCACGTGAACTGAGTAAGCTTTCTAAAGCTAAAGAGTCGGTATTCGATCCTCTATCATCAGCCCCCCTATTACCAATATTTTTTCTAGAATCTTCTAGCAACTTTAATACATCCGCTACTTTGGCATAGCTCAACTGAACATATTCTGTTTGAATTGGTGCAAGTTTAATACTTTGTGCAATCGCTTTGGCTTCATCTTCTTCAGATTTAATTAACTCAGGTACAGGTGCGATCCAAATCACATCACCACTGCGACGCTTATCCAAATTTTTCGTTTTAAGAATAATATCAAGTGCTTGATCCCAAGGCACATCCTTTAAACGCAAAGTGATATTACCTTGTACAGAGTCCGCAGCCACCATATTGACTCCTGTGAAATCAGCCAAAAGCTGTAATACACGGCGTACTTCGATGTCTTGGAAATCTAAGGAAATTTTCTTACCTGTATAAGATTGGCTTGATGCTGGTTTGTTTGGACGTGTATCTTCTGGACGTTTCAAACTGACCGTAAGTTTATCCTCAGCCTGATATGCCATATATTCGTAGCTACCCGTTGACTGAATGGTAATGACCCCATTATTACCATCATTATGTGCATCAATCGTTGCCACAGGTGTCGCAAAATCATTCACATTTAAACGGCGAATCAAGTGTGTTGGGATTTTATTACCCAGTACACGTACCACCACTTTACTGCCCTGTTGTTGAACATCTACAGGTGTATTCACACCAGCAAGATTAATACTGACTTGACCTTCGCCTTTATTGCCACGTTGGAAGCCAATATCAGATACGCCCTGAGCTGCTTTTACTGCTGTTGGTGCAAAACTTTCCAATGTAGCTGCTTGATTAGCATTATTTACTTTTAAAATAAAAGTATTGCCTTCTACACGCGTCGTGAAAGTACTTTTATTGTTTAAATTAACAGTTAGGCGTGAACGTTGCGCATCTGAAGCAATATTCACTGAAGATGCCTCAGATGTAGATACAGGAATTGCTGTTTGAGTTAAGCCTTGCTTTGTATCATTAAAATCGAGCACTAATCGTGAAGGTGATTCTAATTGATACGCTTGTGGCTGTGGTGGTAAACCATTAAACATCACACGAATTTCTGTACCTTGTCCTGGCAATTGCATTGGTACTACATTGGTCATTGTCACTTGCGCTGCAACCGCTTGCATCACCGCAATTGATACTGCCGCCATTGAAAATTGACGTAAATAAGTGTTCATAAATATGCCGTCCCCACCCCAAAAATTTTTAATGCTATTTTTCATTTTTATTCCTTCATCCATTCTCAATCTAATTGACCGATCAATACAAGACTACGTGGTCGTTCGATATAACCTTCTCGCCCGTCTGGTACAATCTCTAAAAGATCAATTCGTGTTGGAGTGATTGAAATAATTCGCCCTTGATTCATCCCCAAGTAGTTGCCTGTTTGTACACGCTCTACTTCTTTATCAGGTGTCTGAATTAGACCAACTATTTGTCCTGAGTTTGATTTCATACTGCCTTTAAAACTCAAAGTTTCAAGTGCATAACTTTCTAAAGGCTGCGCTTGTCTTGAGAAGTTTGGATAGACCCGCTTCCCAGACATAATCTTTAACTCGTTTGCCAATGAACTTGGTAAAAAAGGGCTACGTAACTGCTGCGCTGAATAATTAAAGCTTGGTACAGCATCAAATGTCGGTGCTGGTTCTATCGGTTGTGGCGGTTGACTGCGAATCGCTGCCATCTGTTGATTAACAGCGTCAATACGTGAATCACATCCAACCAATAAAGCAACAAGAGAAAGACTGCTGATCAATTTAAATAAATTCATGCTTATTTTCTCCCCTTTGTACTTGTTGTTTGTGAAGAGCTTTTTGAATCAGATGCTGTTGTTGAACCTGTTGCAGCAGGTGTTGCAGCTGTATTAGCATCTTGTGCTGTATTTGTCGCAGCAGTTGTCTCTATATCTGTACCAATATAACGATATGTTTTTGCATTCAAAGCGTAATTCACTAAAGGTACATCAGATTTTGCATCTTTTGCTGCTTCTGCAGTAATTGTGAAATCATGCAAAGTGACGATCCGTGGCAACGCTGCGATACCGCTCACAAAACCACCGAAAGAATGATAATCACCTGTTGCCTCAATTGAAATCGGCTGTTCAATAAAAAACTCTTGCTGAACTTCATTTTCCAATTTGATATTTTTAAACTTCAAACCAGAACTTACACCAGTCACGTTAATATCTTCAACCAAACCAGGTATTTCAGTTTCTTTCGGTAACTGTTCTAACTGCTGTGTGAAATCCATTTGCATTTGTTGCAGTTGCGCTTGGTATTGTTGAAGATTTCTCAGTTTTGAGTCTTTTTCTTTAAATTCATTGAGTAATGTTTGTTCTTGTACGCGTGCTGAATCAATTGCATCAAGCTTTGGCTTGATCACAAGAAAATAACCAACCGCACACACCACGAAAAGAATAAACAGCCAACAGGTAATTTTGACCGATACAGGCCAACTTCCGTAGTTATTTGGATCTAAAGTATTAAATTGTTGAAAAAACTTGTCGACTGACATTTTTTTCTTTTGTGGTGCATCTTTAACTGAATCTATTTTATCAAGTTCTTGACGACTCATTTAGCACCCCCAGCTGCTTGCGCTTGTTCGGCATCAGGTTTAGCTGCTTGTGCAATTTCCCCAATATCGACACTTACAACAAAACTTCCATAAGATTCTTCAGCCCTCGGCACAACCGATGTCGCTGGTTTATTTTTATTTTCTTCTGCTGCCAAGAACGAATTCATGAAAGCATTTCGATACCATTCTGATGCTTCTAAACCACGGAGTAAATCTGCAACAGTATTTGGACTTTCAGCTTTACCCTCAATCGTAAATTTATCACCCGTACGACTAAATTTAGTAATATACATCGCAGGTGGAACAACACGCACCAACTCATCTACTAAACGTACTGTAACAGGGCGTTGACCTTGTAAACCTTGAATCAGTTTCATACGTTCAATAATCGCATTACGTTGTTCTTGCAATCCATCTAACGTCTTTAACTGTGTATCCAAATTTTGGTTAGTGCTTACAACCAATTGATTTGCTTGCTCTTGGTCATCTAATCGTTGATTAAAATACATCCAAGCCAATAATACGACGATCAACCCCAATACAGCGATCCCAATACTAATCGCAACAAATTGCTTTTTTCGTTGTTCTCTTAGTTCTTCACGCCATGGGAGTAAATTAATCTTTGCCATTAATCAAAACTCCTCATTGCTAAGCCACATGCTACCATTAATGAAGGTGCATCATTTTCTATTTTTTTCAAATCAATTTGTGGTGAAAAACCCATTTGTAAGAATGGATTTGCCACAGTGACTCGATAACCCAATTTTTGTTGTAATAATTTCGCAAGTCCAGGAATATTAGCATTACCGCCTGCTAATAAAATATGATCAATTTCATTAAATTGTGACGATGAGAAAAAGAATTGTAAAGATCGTGCTGCTTGTTGCACTACTGCTTCCAAAAATGGAATCAATACTTCTGTTTCATAGTCATCAGGTAATGAACGGTCTTTCTTCGCACGCCCTGCTTCCTCAAACGATAGACCATAACGGCTTTGCACATCTTGGGTGAGTTGTTTACCACCAAAGACTTGCTCACGCGTATAAATAATCTTACCGTTTTGCATCACAGACAGTGTCGTCATGGTATGTCCAATATCTAAGATCCCCACCATATTGGCACCAATAGGTAAAGTATCTGAGAACACTTCAAAAGCCCGCTCCATGCAATAACTTTCTGTGTCTACAACTTTTGCTGTTAAACCTGTGATCTCTAGTACTTCAACACGTGAATCGACATTTTCAGTACGTGTTGCTACAAGTACCACGTTCACCCGATTTGGGTTAGGTAACTTATCAGGTAAAACTTCAAAGTCCAGACTGACTTCATCCAATGGAAATGGAATGTACTGCTCTGCGTCCATACGAATTTGAACTTCACGCTCTTCATCGTTCATGTCCGCATCCATTTCGATGACTTTTTGAATCACCATAGAGTTAGTCACTGCGACAGCCGCATTCATGGATTGAGGATTAGCAATATTCATCGCACGCTCTAAAGCATCCGATACTGCCTCTGGATTAAGAATATTCTTCTCAACCACGCTTCCGTCTAACAATGGACTCAGTCCATAGCTTTCCACCCAATAACGACCGTTCTTAACAGAGAGTTCTAATATCTTTACAGAGGTTGAACTGATATCCACCCCTATAAGCCCCTTAACTTGCTTACGACTTATTCTAAGCACGATAGAATTCCTATTATTTTTATCCCCAAAAAACGTCACAAACTGATTGCAATTGGTCTAAAATTTTTATAGATACAATAAGTCATCTAACAATCTGCTAAACGAAAAGCTATACTGACCATCAATTAGTTTGCTATTAGCTCTTATTAAAACTTACTTGTTATGAAAAAGCTATCTCGATCAGGGTATGTTCATCCATTTTTTTTGCTGATTATCATTATTTTAATAGCAATCCCGATGGGTTTTTATGGAATGTACCTTTACATTGCACCATCTTTACCAGAAATGAGCTCCTTAAAAAAGGCGCCATTACTTAAACCTATGCAGGTATATACTGCTGATAATCAATTAATTGCTGAATATGGTGGCAAGCTTTCCGTACCTGTTGAGTACAACCAAATTCCGAAAAACTTTATCCATGCGTTCCTCGCTGCTGAAGATTCATCTTTTTTTGAACATAGCGGTGTAAGTTTTAAAGGTTTGGGGCGTGCTGTCAGTGAATCTGTCACTGGGGGAGCACAAACTGGGGGATCGACCATCACCATGCAGGTGGCGAAAAATTATTATTTATCCCCTGAACGTACCTTAAAGCGGAAATTAACAGAAGTTTTCTTAGCACGAAAAATTGAGCAAAATTTATCCAAAGAAGAAATTATGACACTTTATGTCAATAAAATTTTCTTAGGTAAAAATGCTTATGGCATCGCAGCAGCTGCAAAAATTTATTATGACAAGCGCTTAGACCAACTCAGCATTGCGCAAATGGCGATGATTGCTGGTTTGCCAAAAGCACCTTCAAAATACAATCCTGTTGCAAATCCTGAACGTGCTTTAGAACGCCGTAACTGGATTTTAGGGCGTATGTTACAACTCGGCTATATCAATCAAGCACAATACAACAAAGCTGTGGCTGAGCCCGTAAGTTTGAGCATGCCTGATCGTGGTATTAACAATAAATTTCCCTATGTTGGTGAAATGGTTCGCTCTGAGCTTGTAGAAAAATTTGGTGATCTTGCAGTAGATTCAGGTTATAAGGTCTACACCACGATTGATAGTAAACGTCAGCAATATGCTGAAGATGCTGTGCAAAAAGGCTTAGAGGACTATGACCGTCGTCATGGTTGGCGTGGTCCTGAAGCACATGACAAACCACTCAATGAATTTTTACCTTATGCCAACACCTATCCTGCTGAGGTGGTCAAAGTCTATGCCAATAGCTTTGATGCCTTAATGCAAGATGGTTCTAAAGTCACTGTACCTTGGTCTGGTATGTCATGGGTACGTCCATATCGTAATGCCAATAGTGTCGGCGGTGGTTATAGCCGTGCATCACAAATTGTCAAAGTGAAAGATATTATCCGTTTAAGACCGAATGAAGAAAAAACTGCATGGGCATTGGTTCAAGTGCCAAAAGTTCAGGGACAATTGATTGCCATTAATCCAAATGATGGGGCGATTGAAGCTGTTGTTGGTGGTTATAACTTCTATCAATCCAAATTTAACCGTGCTTTACAAGGCTGGCGTCAACCGGGTTCAACCATTAAACCATTTATCTATGCTTTAGCACTTGAACGTGGTATGACCCCATATAGTATGGTCAATGATAATCCGATTACTATCGGACGTTGGACACCGAAAAACTCTGATGGTCGTTATTTAGGGATGATCCCATTACGTCGAGCATTGTATTTATCTCGAAATACTGTATCTGTCCGTCTATTACAAAGTGTTGGTGTCGAACGTGCTCGTCAATTGTTGATGGACTTTGGTTTACAAGAAGATCAAATTCCACGTAACTTCACGATTGCACTAGGTACACCACAGGTACTTCCTGTACAAATGGCGACAGGCTATGCAGCTATTGCCAATGGTGGTTATCGTGTGCAACCCCATTTTATCAGTCGTATTGAAGATGCGTATGGTAAAACCATCTATGAGGCAAAACCTGAATATGCATGTATTTCTTGTATCAATGAAAAAGATGTAGAAGTCGATGCAGAAGCAACCACGCCAGATGATGAAGTCATTGAAATGACCAATCAAAGCTTAGATGAACAAGCTAAAACACCACAGCAAAAAGAACTGAGCAAAGAAGAGCAAAGCCAATATCGCCAAGCACAACGCATTTTAAAATCACAATCTGCTTATGATATGGCAAATATTTTACGTGATGTCATCGTGCACGGTACTGGTCGTGCAGCATTGAAAATTGGTCGTAGTGATATTGGTGGTAAAACAGGTACAACCAATGATGCTAAAGATGCATGGTTTGCAGGCTTTAATGGTAAGTTAGTAACGATCGCATGGGTAGGTTTCGATAAGCCATCTACTCTAGGTCGCCGTGAATATGGTGGAATCGCAGCATTACCAATTTGGAGTAACTTTATGGGTAAAGCCCTTGAAGGTACGCCATCAGCTTGGGTGCATTTAGATAAAGATGCTAAAGATCCAATTTCTAGAGAGCAACGTGGTCATCTTGCAAGTGAAGATAACACGCAAGCGAAGAAAGATGAATATCGTACATCTCCACCTCTTGCACGCCCGATTTATCGTCCTACACCTGTTGCACCGACACATAATCCATCAAATGACTTTGATGATCTACCGGGTGAAAATAATGATGTAGAACGTGTGCTTACACCTACTCGTCAAGCACCACCTGCAATGAATACCCCACGTCCTCAAAACCCTACACCTCGTCAAGAATCTCATGATTCTTTAGAGAACCTGATTAACGAAGTGCAATAAACTTCTCTAAGTTGGTGTAAAAAAGAGCGTATTCAATATACGCTCTTTTTTATTATTCAAAATAAATGGGAAATTGCATGACTAAAGAAGTATCTGCGAATACACAAAAATGAGTATGTACTTCAATCTATCTATTTTTGCCAATCATTCTTTTTAAGGAAAGCTGATTTACCGTAGCATCACAAGCAAATCTAAGCTTCGAATATCTCCCATTTTCAAACAAAAAATAAGCTGCACGAAGCAGTTTATTAAATAGAACATGGTTTAAAAGTTTTGATCAATCATCATCTTGTGACTTTTCCAATGCCACAATATGAACTTTATCAATCTTATGCCCATCCATCGTAACGACTTCAAACATATATCCATCGGCTTCAAACTTTACGCCACTTTCAGGCAAACGCCCCAAGTGAAATAAGATATAACCTGAAAGAGTTGAATATTGTTCCGACTCATCGACCAAATCACGCCCTAAAAGCAAAGACACATGGCGTATATCTGTTGAACCATCTAACATCAGTGAACCATCTTCCAAGCTTTCGGCTGCGGCTTCTAATTCATCTTCATCAGGAAACTCGCCTGCAATGGCTTCCAATACATCAATGGGTGTCGCAATCCCTTCGATAGAGCCATATTCATTCAGTACGATCGCCATTTGTAAAGGTGCTTGACGTAATTGCTCCATCACCATCAAGACTTGTGCATTTTCATGCACAATCACAGGCTCACGTAGATGTTTTTCAAAATCTAAAATTCCTGTTTCAATATAGTCGTTCAATACTTTATGTGTAGGAACAATCCCAGCAATATTATCCAGTTCACCATGTGCCAAGATCAAACGAGAATGTGCCATTGACATTAAATTTTCTTTAATACTGGCTTCATCATCATCCAAATCTAACCATTCCAACTCTGGGCGTGGTGTCATTACGGATTTAACAGGACGTTCAGACAAACCTAAAACACCTTGTACCATCACACTATGATAGGCACTATTTTCCGAGTCAAAAATCTCATCAGCTAAGGCTTGTGTTGCCAAAACATCTTCAGGTTTATTATTTTGACCATCCGCATTTGCTATACTTTTCCCACCAAGCATACGCATCACTGCTGAAGCAGTACGGAAACGTAAATCTGTGGTAGTCACCGTTTTTTCTTGGTTTTTACGCATAGTTTGGTTAAAGAACTCAATCATGACCGAGAAACCAATCGCTGCGTATAAATAACCTTTTGGAATGTGATAACCAAAACCTTCCACGATGAGCGAAAAACCAATCATCATTAAGAAACACAGGCATAAAATCACGATAGTTGGATGTTTACCCACAAACTCCATCAAAGGTTTTGATGCCCATAGCATGATTCCTACAGCAATCACTACAGCAATCATCATCACTGAGAGTTCTTTCACCATTCCCACAGCGGTGATCACACTATCGAGTGAAAACACCGCATCAAGTACCACGATCTGAACGATTACCATCCAGAAAGCAGCGTGTACAGGATTTTCCTCTTTGATTGGTCCATGTCCTTCCAACTGTTCACGCAGCTCCATTGTGCCTTTAAACAAGAGGAATACACCACCAAACAACAGGATCAAATCACGCCCTGAAAATGGATGTTCTAAAATATGGAATAGCGGCTTAGTCAGCGTAATCACCCACGCTATAGATGCTAATAGCACCATTCGCATACAGAGTGCGAGCATTAATCCTAAAATACGTGCTTTATTACGCTGTTCTGGTGGTAATTTTTCCGCAAGAATAGCGATAAAAACAAGGTTATCAATACCAAGAACGATTTCGAGGACCACAAGCGTTGCTAATCCCACCCATGCGGAAGGATCAGACATCCATTCTAAAATCATGACTGCACCTCTCTAATGCAAAGTGGCATTATGCTTTTGAATAAAATGCAGTTTAGATTCAAGTGATGGAATGCTTTTGTTATATGAGAAGAATATGTATTTTCGGAGCGATGACAACCACTACCCATGTTGATTCATTTGTTTGTTGTAAAACAGATGTCAATTATATCAAGACTCATTAGGAATTCATCTTTTTTTTCACAATCGCTATAAATCACTTTCCACGCAAGTAAATTCAACACAGAGCATTACAAAACATTGCAAACAAAACA
Organism: Acinetobacter sp. CFCC 10889; assembly: GCF_003268395.1. Taxonomy (GTDB): domain Bacteria; phylum Pseudomonadota; class Gammaproteobacteria; order Pseudomonadales; family Moraxellaceae; genus Acinetobacter. Next base: position 40,372 of record NZ_LQXQ01000033.1, read on the forward strand.
CAACTTCATGCAACCTTGTCATATTTATGCCGTAGAATCATAATGAAAAATAAAGATTTAAGATGATGAAGGTGAAAAATAATTTATGAATAATGCATTAATCAACCCACTTGATCCAACACTCTCCACTGAAAATAAAGCAACACAGGTTTTAATCGCTCTTTATTGTGGCTCACGTTTTGGCAATAACCCGATTTATAAAGAAAAAGCCATCCATCTAGCACAAGGTATTGCAGAACATGGTTTTGGTATTGTGTATGGTGGTGCAAGTATTGGTTTAATGGGACAAGTCGCAGATACTGTTACGGAACATGGTGGTGAAGTCGTTGGTGTGATTCCAGAGTTCATGTTGGACTATGAAGTTGCTCATAAAAATTTAACTGAATTACACATTGTGGAAAATATGCACTCTCGAAAAGCCATGATGGCAGAACGTGCCAGTGCTTTTGTTGCCCTACCAGGTGGTTTAGGTACATTTGAGGAAATACTTGAAGTTGCCACTTGGGGACAGCTCAATCAACACCAAAAACCAATGATGCTATATAACGTGAATGGTTTTTACAATCATATGATTGCACAGCTTGATCATGCGGTTCAGGAAGGTTTTTTACCACCACAGCATCGTGCAAAATTGATCGTTTGTGAAACTGAAGATGAAATTTTTTCTGCGATTCGTAATTTACAAACACCAAAAAAATTTGTGATCTAAACCAAATTTTTACGCATAAAAAATCGAGCTAAAGCTCGATTTTTTAATTTTACATATCAATATTTTGAGCAATTTACTTTAAATTAATCTGATAGACTGCAGTTGAACCACTAACTTCATTCCCCACAATTAACATCGGTTTAGCATTAGGTGAGTCTTTCGCTGCCACAAAAGTTAAGCCTTCAGGACCCAAATCTGCTTTTTCAATCAAAATCTGCTGACCTTTCTTGTCCAAAATCGGCTGACCTTTACTGTCTGTTAAAACTTGATCTTGTTTAAAGTTACGATCATTAAAATATTGTACGAACATCGGTTTTTGCGGATTGCTAATATCATAAACCATAATGCCACTTTGACGTTCTAAACCAATAAATACAAAGGTCTTTTTGCCAATTTTACCAACAGTCAAACCTTCAGGTTCAGGACCTTTATTGTCACTACGGTCATCAAATGCCACAACCGCATGATCAGTATTAAAATAGTTCGGAAACAGTTCTGCCACTTTACGCTCCAACTCACTGCCCGAATCCCAAATCAATTTACCCTGTGCATCCCAAATACTGAATGAACGTGTCCCATAAGCATAAAGCTTGTTATATGTCAGTAAACCATTGGCATCCAGTTTAGGAGAACCATCAGCATTGATCTCATAACCCATATTCCATGCAATATTTAAGCGCCCTAATTGCTCATCATCACGACATTGACCCGCTTCAGTTGCCGTTGCACCACAATACGCAAAGACCGTTGGATCAAGTTTTGCACCTTTTGCACCGATGACAATTTGTTGTAAATGTGCAGGATAGTCACCCTCTGCATTGAAACCTTTTTTATTAAATAAATGTTTCATGCGAATGGATTCAACATAGCCTTTGCTTGCATCTCCTGCAAAATAAGCAGTTTCATCTGCCAACCATTCACGTGAATCACCCTCATTGGCTGTGACTAAATACGTTGAACCATTGGCTTGATAATGTGAAATTGCATCAGGCTGATACATGCCCTGCACACCTTGCCATGCCTGAATATTGATTTTCTTATCTTTATCACTGACATCCAGAGCATTAGCTGCAAGTCCATGATCTTTAAAACCAAGTGGATAAATATCTGTGACCTTTTTACTTGTAATGTCAATTTTGGCAATCGCATTATTTTCTTGTAAAGTTACCCAAGCAGTTTTGCCATCATCACTCATCGTAATGTATTCAGGTTCTAGGTCTTGCGCAACCGTTGCATTTGGTCCAAAAATACGCACACCTGACTGGATCAATTCCGTCTTTTTACTATTCCACGCTTTAAAATCAGCAATCGTTGCAATAGGTTGATTAATATTTGTCAGGTCAATAATACTGATTGAACCTTCTGGATCGATACTATAGTCATCATTGGGTTCAGCTTCATTTGCCACCAAAACTGTTTTTCCATCAGGGCTAAATGTCAACATATCAGGCAATGCACCCACATTGACTTTACTAATAAATTTCAAATCTTTGGCACTAAAAAATGCCACAATACCTGTATCAGTTTTCTTTTCAGCTTGCACAGCAAGTGCCACAATACCATTTTTCACAGACACAGAATTAACTTCTGAGTTTGCTAAATGCTCACGTGCAGACAATTCACCAATATGTATAGGCTTTTCAGGATTTGAAGCATCCAATACATCAATCACACCTTTTTTGGCATTCACAACAAAAATCCGTTTTGAAGCAGCATCATAAGCAGGAATTTCTGCTGCACTCTCTTCAAACACACCTGTTTCATAACTGCCTAAACGGCTTAAACTAATCGTTGTAGGGGTTACTTCCTCTACAACAGGTGGCTGAGTATTATTGTCATTGTGCTTGTCGTTATCATCATTACATGCCATGAGCCCCATCGAAAGCATTGCGAAACACAGTGCTGAAATCTTAAATTTCATTCAAATTTTCCATTTTTGTTGAGTTTAAATTTTGAGTAATTTATGCAACTTGAATGAAATTTTTATGACAGCCTAGTGACAAAATAATTGCAGTTTATTGACCAAAAAACAAAACATGCTTTCTACAGATTTCACATCAGCTTTACTTTAGAATATTGAAAAATCCAAATTTTGCAGAGCTATGACCGCCACGCCATCGCATCAAAAATTACAGCCTGAGTTTTACCTATTGGTCTTTTTGGTGTCCATCGACTTTTTCATGCAAGGTTTGGACACTACGATTATTAACACTGCACTGCCCTCTATGGCAGAAAGTTTGCAGGAAAATCCCTTACGTATGCATGGGGTGGTCATCAGCTATGTATTGTCGGTTGCAGCCTGTATTCCGCTCAGTGGTTGGCTCGCAGATCGTTTTGGGGTACGCAATACTTTCTTTGCTGCGATTGTGATTTTTACCCTCGCCTCTCTTGGCTGTGCATTTTCCAATGATTTTAATGTCTTAATTGCCTTTCGAGTACTGCAAGGTATTGGTGGTGCATTGCTGTTGCCTGTCGGGCGCTTGGCAATGTTGCGGATTATTCCCCGTGAGCAGTTTTTATCTGCCATGAGTTTAATGAGTTTGGCAGGTTTAATGGGACCACTGATGGGACCGACTTTAGGGGGTTGGTTGGTCGAATTTGCGTCTTGGCATTGGATTTTTCTGATCAATTTACCCATTGGGCTGTTGGGCATGTTTGTGACCTTTAGAGCCATGCCGAATGCCACCGAACCTTCAGTGAAGAAATTTGACTTGAGTGGCTTTGTTTTATTGGTCATTGCGATGGTGGGTATGGCTTTGGGCATTGAAAATATCGCAAGTCGTGAAGTGTCAAAAAGTTTCAGTCTTGCTTTATTGATCACAGGTTTGCTCGCTGCACTGATCTATGCTTATCATGCACATACCCATCAAAATGCGTTATTTCGCAGTAAATTATTTAAAAATAAAATCTATGCCATTGGGATTTTGGGCAATTTTTTTGCACGTTTTGGCAGTAATGCGATTCCGTTTATTTTACCGTTAATGTTGCAAGTTGCGTTTAAAATGGGG
>NZ_LQXQ01000034.1 GCF_003268395.1 Acinetobacter sp. CFCC 10889
TCAACAAGGGCTATCATCAGGCACTTGATCAGCAACGAGTAAAAGTGGAGCTACTTGAGCAGCAAAACCATAAAGCACAAGGCGCAATTGCGATGCTGAAATGGGGGCTTGGTGTGGTGTTAACTGTTGCGTTGTCAGGTGGCACATGGACCATCAATTCAATTAATCAACTTAAACAAGATATGGCAATTATGCAAAGCCATCGAGAGGACAATAAATGAAACTAATCAATGAAAACCCATGGCAATATTTGTCAGTGAAGCTCCCAATGTTGGGAGCTTTTTTTATGCTTGTATTAATTCCACTCCTACAATGGGCATTAGATTTTCAGCTCATTCCAAAAGAACACGAAGCCATAGTTGTTGGAATTGTAATTCCAGTACTCGGCTTGATTGGCAAGAAAATCTATCAACCTGAGCTACATGCACCACAGTTAAATGGCATCAACAGTCTTTTAGCCACATCACAAACAACCAATGATTTAGCATGGATGATTGAAGCGAAAAAGCATATTGGTTTACGTGAAATCGTAGGTAAGCAACATAACAAAACTATTCTAGGATGGATTAAAGGCTTGGGTGGCTGGTTCACTGATGATGAAACGCCTTGGTGCGGTACTTTTGTGGCTCATTGCTTAAAAGTCGCAGGTGTGAAATATCCGAAACACTGGTATCGAGCACTCGACTATGTGAACTACGGATCTAAACTTGTAAAGCCTGCCTATGGATGTGTCGCAATTAAAACCCGTAAAGGCGGTGGTCATGTTTGTTTTGTGGTTGGTCGTGATCAAAAAACAGGAAAATTAGTCTGTATTGGTGGCAACCAAGGCAATGCTGTTTCTTATGCTTTATATAACTATTTTGATTTTCAAGAATTTCGTTGGTATGGGAAAACAAGTCGTCCTGCGGAGTTTCGCTATAAGTTGCCAGTGTTGAGTGGTGTGAGCGCTACAAAGGTGAGTGAAGCTTAAAAAAATAAAAGCCCTAGCCAGGGGCTTTCACTAGCAGAATTATTTCCAACTTTTTATAACTACTTTGAGTGAAAAATAGTCAGGAATAATTTTGGAATAAAAATTATTGAAAATGCAAAGTTGTAATGACAATTTCGACAAAACAATTATAAAACTTGCGTACCATGTATATAAAATCAATTTCTCATGAAGATTTCACTTCAAATCTTTCCAGCTATTTAATGAGTTTTTTTTATTTATTGGTAGACTTATTAGTATTCATATACAATTACGCCAATTTCAATTTATTCTCATTTTCACAAATTTGGTCACTTTGTATTTTGTGTACAGATTTGTGTACATATTTAAGATTTAGTATATGTTTAAAGACCAATTAGCTAGAGAGGTAGAGGCTCGTAGAACCTTTGCTATCATTTCGCACCCCGATGCGGGTAAAACCACCATGACAGAAAAATTATTGTTATGGGGACAAGCGATTCAGGTTGCGGGAATGGTAAAAAGTCGCAAAGCCGATCGTGCAGCAACATCGGACTGGATGGAAATGGAAAAAGAACGTGGGATTTCGATCACTACGTCGGTGATGCAATTTCCATTTAAAGACAAAATGATCAACTTGCTTGATACCCCAGGGCATGAAGATTTCTCAGAAGACACTTACCGTACATTAACTGCTGTAGATTCAGCATTAATGGTGATCGATGGTGCAAAAGGTGTCGAAGACCGTACCATTAAACTGATGGAAGTGTGTCGTATGCGTGACACTCCCATCATTTCATTCGTCAACAAAATGGACCGCGAAATTCGTGAGCCATTAGAACTGCTTGATGAAATTGAAAATGTATTAAAAATTAAATGTGTACCGCTGACTTGGCCTTTAGGTACAGGTCGTGACTTTGCGGGTGTATACAATTTAATCGAAGACAAATTCTACGTATACAAAGCAGGTTTTGGTTCAGTCATTACCGATATCGAAGTGCGTGATGGCTATAATCATGCAGACTTACGTGACAAAGTTGGTGAATTGGCATGGGCTGCATTTGAAGAATCTTTAGAGTTGGTACAAATGGCGAATGAGCCTTTGGATCGTGAAGAATTCTTGGCAGGTCGCCAAACCCCTGTATTGTTTGGTACAGCACTCGGTAATTTTGGTGTGGATCACGTTTTGGATGCCTTCAGTAACTATGCACCACCCCCTAAAGCACATCCAACTGAAGTACGCACTGTAGAAGCGACAGAAGAAGGTTTCACAGGTTTTGTCTTTAAGATTCAAGCGAATATGGACCCGAAACATCGTGACCGTATTGCATTTATGCGAATCTGTTCAGGTCGTTATGAAAAAGGCTTGAAAATGAAGCATGTACGTATCGATAAAGATGTGCGTATCAGTGATGCTTTGACTTTCCTTGCAGGTGACCGTCAGCATTTGGAAGAAGCTTGGCCAGGTGACATCATTGGTTTGCATAACCATGGTACGATCCAAATCGGGGATACGTTCACTTCAGGTGAAAAATTACAATTCACGGGTATTCCGCACTTCGCCCCTGAGATGTTCCGCCGTGTACGCTTAAAAGATCCTTTGAAATCTAAACAGTTACAAAAAGGTTTGAAAGAGCTTTCAGAAGAAGGTGCAACACAAGTCTTTATGCCACAAAACAGCAATGATTTGATTGTTGGTGCAGTCGGTGTGCTTCAGTTTGAAGTGGTGGCTTATCGCTTGAAAGAAGAATACAAAGTGGATTGTATTTATGAGCCTGTCAGCATCAATACTGTGCGTTGGGTGTCATGTAGTGATGAGAAGAAATTCAACGAATTTAAGAAAAAAGCCCATGATCAATTGTCTGTCGATGGCGGTGGTCATTTGACTTATCTTGCGCCAAGCCGTGTCAATTTACAGTTGATGCAAGAGCGTTATCCTGATATTGAATTCCGTGCAACACGTGAACATTAATCATAGATTGTGATATATCATTCGATTTGATCAAAACAGCTTCCTTGTGAAGCTGTTTTATTTCGCTCAAAATAGGGCAACAGAAAAGACAAAATGAGAGGATGTAATGTACATTCATAAACGTTTCATGCTGATGCTTTGCATGGGTATTTTTTTGTCAGCATGTGATTCCAATAAAAAATCATCACCACAAGAAAAAGCTGAAGATGTAACAGCGCAAGAAAAAGTTGTGGAAAAAGCTGAAGTTTTACCTTATTTAAATATTCAAGAAAGCAAAGCAGAATATGCTGTGCCGTTTTGTGAAAAGAAAAATTGTATTGAAATCGATATTCAAACTTTAAAAACTCAAGATCAGTGGTTGAATAAATGGATTGCCAATCATCAAGCCAATGTGATCCAAGATCAGATTGGGCTAAAACAAAACATGACGTTGCAGCAAGCGGTGAATGCATATGTGAAAAAGTCTGATGCATGGCAAGATGAATTTTCCAAAAATAAAGCCTATGAATTGCATCTCACTACACGTATGGCATCACAGCGCAATCAGTATGTTTTATTACAACTGTCTGTAAATACTCAACAAGCAGAAGTTGCTGTGAAAGAACGGCAATACTTTTTTGTAGCAGATCGCAAAACACAGAAAAGTTTGAGTATTTTGGATGTGATTCAACCAAAACAGCAAAATAAACTCAATGCTTGGGTGCAAGAAAAATATCAAGCGTGGCTAAAAGAACAAGACAGTTTGGTACAAAAAGCCGCACCGAAAAAATTGTATTGGGGACAGTCAGACTGGTTCTTTGATGGTGAGGGTGTGGGTTTGCACTATCGAGCAGGTGAAATCGTCGAAGATGCTAAACAGTTCGATCTATATTTCTCTAAACAGCAAACTCAAGAAATATTACAAGCCACAGTTTTTCAACAGATGTTTTAACTTTGGATACAAATAAAGATTGAGTGACGTATAGAGGAAGCATAAGCTAGAGCTATGCCTTTTTTATTCAAATTTGTTTAAGGTTTTATCAGATGTTAGATCAGAAGCGTACATTGGCAGTGTCCATTTTAATGGCAACTTTTGCATTATCCGCGTGTCAGCCGAAAGCAGATCAAAAAGAGCAAAAGCCACCTGTGGAACAGGGCAGTAGTTCAGAAGTTGTTGATACGACATTGACCTTGCAAGGTGAAGCAGAAAAAGTTGTCGTGGAACTGCCTGAATGTAGTGGTAATAGTTGTCCAGAATTTTCAGTTGAGCGTCTACATACTAACCAATTTGTGGTGGATAGCATCATTGATCAAGCGATTTTAAAAAATTTAGATCAAATCTTGGATGTGGGTAATCAAAGCAAAAGTATTCAAGATGAAAAGAAAAAGACTGAACAGCAACAAAAACAAGATGAGCAGCAAGCCAGTAGTAGTGTAATCGCTGCCAATGCAGCAAAAACCACTGCACAAGCGATGGCAGATCAACTCAAACCTTATGTCACGACTTTTACCGCATTACAGCAAGAACTCACTAGTTTAGGTGCGAGCAGTAAAATCAGTGTCAGTGTTAGCCCGAAAATTTTAAACTCATCAGAGCCATTGGCAACTGTTGTGTTGAATACCAGTAGTTATTTGGGTGGAGCACACGGTTCTGCATCACAGGTTTACTATAATTTTGATTTAAAACATCAAAAACAAGTCGGTTTGGACGATATTGTTGAGCCAAATAAAAAGCAAGCTTTAGAAAAATTGGCGTATGAAGCATTTAAAGTCTGGGTAATGGACAATAAGTTGACCGATAATTTGCAAGATTATGAACAAGTTTGGAAATTTAAACTGTCAAATAATTTTTATCTTGGTAAGCAAGGTTTAATTTTACAATATGCTGAATATGAAATTGGTCCTTATGTGGTGGGTTTACCACGTTTGGAAATTCCGTATGATGCGCTTAAAACGGTGTTGAAACAGCCATATTTACCTGCGGAAATGCAGGTGGATCAACCTGCATCAGCAGTGGTTAAAAACTAGAGATTTAACAATGAATCGATTTTAAATAGGCATTTAACACTCAGGTAAATATATGTCTAAACTGGCTTTGTTTGATACGCACACACATTTTGATGTAGAAGATTTCGATGCTGATCGAGAGACTTTAGCGTATCAAGCCAAAGCTGTGGGTATAGAGCGTTTGATTTTAATTGGTTTTCAGCAGCAACGTTTTGCAACATTAGTTCAAACACAGCATTTTCTGAATCAATTACATCATGCACCTCAAAGCTACTTAGCACCGGGTTTGCATCCTTTTTATATTGAACAACATGAACAGCAGCATTTAGCCGACCTCGAAAATATTTTAAAAAATGAAGACTGCGTGGCGATTGGTGAAATTGGTTTAGATACTTTTTTAAAACAGCACAAACAGCCTGAAATATTGCAAAAGCAAAAAGATTTTTTTGCAGCTCAATTAGACTTAGCACAACAATTTGATCAACCTGTTTTATTGCATATCCGTAAGTCTCATGCAGATGTTTTGGCGATGCTTAAACAGCATAAGTTTAAGCTGGGTGGAATTGCTCATGCATTTAGTGGTGGTGTAGAAGAAGCCAAAGCATTTATTCAATTGGGTTTTAAAATTGGTGTGACAGGTCAAATCACCAATCCGAATGCTAAAAAGCTGATCAATGTGGTTCAAGCTGTGGGGGCAGCACATTTAGTTTTAGAAACAGATTGTCCTGATATGACACCTTTATGTTGTCAGACTTCACATGAACAGCGCACACGTAACACACCTGCTAATCTACCTTTTGTGTTAGAAGCATTGGCTAGGCAGCTTAATATGACATCTGAAAAACTTGCGCCAATACTTTGGCAGAACTCTTTACAGGCACTACATTTACAGTCTTAAAAAAAGTGAAATTGCTATAAATTTAACCAATCAATAACACGTATAAAATTGAATTGCCTTACATTAGAAAGATAGCGACTTTTGCTGCTCAATAAAAATATGTCTTGCCAAAGGAGTATCACCAATGGGTAAATATAGCCAGAAAAATAGTTTTCAAGCATCCAAAGATTTACAGGTCGGTTCTACGCAGTACAAAATTTTTAGTTTAAATGCAGCCCAAGCACGGCTTGATGACTTTTCACAACTCCCTAAATCTTTGAAAGTGCTATTAGAAAATCTTCTTAGATTTGAAGATGATATTACAGTCAAAGCTGAACATATTCTAGCCTTAGTGGATTGGCAGAAGACCCAAAAGTCTGATCAAGAAATCCAATATCGCCCTGCACGGGTTTTGATGCAAGATTTTACTGGTGTGCCTGCGGTGGTGGATTTGGCAGCCATGCGAGCTGCTGTAGCGAAAGCGGGTGCTGATCCTGAAAAAATCAACCCATTATCACCTGTCGATTTGGTCATTGATCATTCTGTGATGGTGGATCATTTTGCAACTGCACAAGCCTTTGAGGAAAATGTCGATATTGAAATGCAGCGTAATGGCGAGCGTTATCAATTTTTGCGTTGGGGACAGTCAGCATTTGATAATTTTAGTGTTGTTCCACCAGGAACGGGGATTTGTCATCAGGTTAATTTAGAATATTTGGCGCAAGCTGTCTGGACAGGCGAAAGTGATGGTGACACTTTTGCATTTCCAGATACGCTAGTAGGAACAGATTCACATACAACCATGATCAATGGCTTAGGTGTTTTGGGCTGGGGCGTTGGTGGTATTGAAGCAGAAGCTGCAATGTTGGGACAGCCGATTTCAATGCTGATTCCTGAAGTGATTGGTTTTAAATTAACAGGAAAATTAAAAGAGGGCATCACCGCTACAGATTTGGTACTGACCATTACGCAAATGTTGCGTCAAAAAGGTGTGGTGGGGAAATTTGTAGAATTTTATGGTGATGGTTTGGCAGATTTACCTTTGGCAGATCGTGCCACCATTGCCAATATGGCACCTGAGTATGGGGCAACTTGTGGCTTTTTCCCTGTCGATGATATTACTTTAGATTATCTTAGACTGACAGGACGTAAAGCAGAGCGCATTGCTTTAGTCGAAGCCTATTGTAAAGAGCAAGGTTTATGGCGTAATACAGGTGATGAACCAATTTTCACTGATGTCTTGAGTTTGGATATGGGCACAGTACAAGCCAGTGTTGCAGGTCCAAAACGTCCACAGGATCGAGTCGTTTTAGCGGATATCCCACAAGTCTTTGATGCGTTGATGGCACTTGATCTCAAACCTGCTCAAGAAGATAAAGAACGTCTGATAAATGAAGGTGGTGCAGGTGCAGCAGTCGATGCGAAACAATCGGCTTTACAAAATGATGAGCCGCATTGTGTGATTGATGGTAAACGTTACCCATTGGTGGATGGTGATGTGGTGATTTCTGCAATTACTTCATGTACCAATACTTCAAATCCAAGTGTGATGCTTGCAGCAGGACTTTTGGCAAAAAAAGCGGTTGAAAAAGGCTTGCATCGTAAACCATGGGTGAAAAGTTCTCTTGCACCAGGTTCAAAAGTAGTCACAGATTATTTGGCTGCAGCAGGACTGACACCATACTTAGATCAATTGGGTTATAACTTGGTCGGCTACGGTTGTACCACATGTATTGGAAATTCAGGACCATTACCCAAACCGATTGAAGATGCGATCCAATGTTATGATTTAAATGTCGCTTCCGTTCTTTCAGGTAACCGTAATTTTGAGGGGCGTGTGCATCCTTTGGTGAAAACCAATTGGTTAGCTTCACCGCCTTTGGTGATTGCTTTTGGGCTAATGGGTACGATTCGCAAAGATATTACCCAAGAACCTTTAGGTGTGGATCTACAGGGGAATAGTGTTTATCTCAAAGACATTTGGCCAAGCCAAACAGAAATTGATGCTGTATTACAAAAACTCAATACCGAAATGTATCACAAAGAATATGCAGCGGTATTTGATGGTGATGAGAAGTGGCAAGCGATTCAGATCCCTAATAGTCAAACCTATGAATGGGATGCACAATCGACTTATATTCGTCATCCTCCATTTTTTGAGGGTATTGATCAGCCTGCAAAAGCGATTGAAAATATTCTGCATGCCAATATTTTAGCGGTGTTAGGTGACTCGGTGACGACGGATCATATTTCACCTGCGGGAAATATTAAAGCAGATAGTCCTGCGGGCAGATATTTACAAGCGCAAGGTGTAGCACAAAAAGACTTTAACTCTTATGGTTCACGCCGTGGTAATCATGAAGTGATGATGCGAGGAACATTTGCTAATATTCGTATTAAAAATGAAATGTTAGGCGGTGAAGAAGGCGGCAATACGCTATATATTCCAACAGGTGAAAAGTTAGCAATTTATGATGCTGCGATGAAATATCAAGCCACACAAACGCCATTGGTGATCGTGGCAGGGAAAGAATACGGTACAGGTTCATCACGGGATTGGGCAGCCAAAGGAACCAATTTACTTGGGGTAAAAGCTGTTATTGCGGAAAGTTTTGAACGTATTCATCGTTCAAATTTGGTTGGAATGGGAGTGCTGCCTTTACAGTTTATGAATAACCAAAATCGTCAAAGTCTAAACCTAACAGGACATGAGCAATTGTCGATTATGGGGCTATCGGATGAATTACAACCGCATCAAAGTTTAGATGTGCAGTTAAAACGTGCAGATGGTTCGATTGAGCAGTTTAAAGTGTTATGTCGTATTGATACTTTGAATGAAGTGGAATATTTTAAAGCAGGTGGTATTTTACATTATGTATTACGTAATTTGATCGCTGCCTAAGAATTCAGTTCTCCAAGCCCTACCTAGAATGTAGGGCTTTTTTTTATGCTTAAGTGGATTGACTTATATAAATCGAAAAGTAAGAGAGTAAGCAAAATCAGTATAACTATTTTCAAATATCAGCACTAAGCATGTGGTCATGATCTTATCAATGAGTTTGTTCTGTGAAAATTTTCGATTTGATGTGTGAGTTTGTTAAAATAGCCGTGATTTTTCAATATTTAGATCTATGCCATGACCGATGTACTTCAAGATGATGAATATGAGCGCCGTTTTGCAGGTGTTGCAAAAATTTATGGTGATGAAGAATTTCAACATTATGAAAAAAGTCATGTCATGATCATCGGTATTGGTGGGGTCGGTTCATGGGCGGTTGAAGCTTTGGCTCGTACAGGTGTAGGCGAGTTGACTTTGGTGGATATGGACTCGATTGCAGCATCGAATATCAATCGTCAGTTGCCCGCCATGACTTCAACCTTGGGGCAAGAAAAAATTGAAGTGATGGCAGAGCGTTGCCGTTCAATTAACCCAAGAATTAAAATCAATTTAGTCGATGATTATCTCAGTGCTGACAATATCAAAGAGGTTTTGGCAGAAAAACCTGATCTGATTTTAGATTGCATTGATGATGTTAAAGCCAAACTTGCGCTTATGTTACATTGCCGTTTTAATAAAATTCCTTTGATCGTATCGGGTGGTGCAGGTGGAAAACTTGATCCACTGAAAATCCGTGTCGCGGATTTGTCGAAGACAGAACAAGACCCAATGCTTGCTAAACTGCGGACTCAGCTTCGTGGAATGGGGATCTGTAAAAAGCCAAAAGATAAATTTGGCATTACCTGTGTCTATTCGATTGATAATCCATTTTCCAGTGCAGATGTGTGTGCAAGCGCAGGTTTACGTTGCGGTGGCTACGGTTCAGCAGTGGTGGTGACATCCAGTTTTGCGATGGTGGCAGTGGCGGAAGTGTTGAAAAAGCTGGATAAAATGAGTTTAACCAAAGGAAAATGAGCTAAAAATATGCGCGCATTTAATAAAAAATATGATTTTGCATTTCAATTGCATATACAAATTCGAGATTCAAAGCCTGCCATTTGGCGGCGTGTTTTAGTGCCAGCAGATTATAATTTTGGGCAATTACATCAAGTAATCCAAGCGGCATTTTCTTGGCAAGGTCATCATTTGCATCTTTTTACTTTGCCTATTTTAACTGATCATGGAATTGATCAAATTCAGTTTGAAACTTTTCATGAAGGGTATGAACCACTAGGAGTTGATTCTGTAAATGAAACAGAACATCAACTCAAAGATCATTTAACCGTTAGTACAGCGTTGGATTATCACTATGATTTTGGTGATGATTGGATTCACGATATTGTGGTTGAGGGCTATTTGATTCAACTTAAGAAGCAGAAATATCCAGCATGTATTGATGGAGAAAATCATCATGCATTTGAGGATATTGGTGGAATTTGGGGCTATCAACATGTGGTTGAGATTTTAGCTGACCCTGAACATGAGAAGCATAAAAAACTAAAAGCATGGCTCAAAGCAAGTTATGGCGCAGCAAAAGTCAATAAATTTGATCCTACTGCATTTGAGGCTAAAAAGATAAAATTTAACATCCAATAAATGATTTTCCCTCTGATGCTCAATTTTATTCATTGTCTTATTTAGTTTGAAAATGAGATACTTATGCGATAAAAAATTAGCATTTGGAGGGGAAATGCGTTCATTATTATTAGCATTATTTATCGTTTTTGCTGTGGGGTGTAACTACTTTATATCGACTGAGCAAATCGCCAAAGACGTTAAAGAACAAATCCAACAAGAATTTGATACTCAGTCACAATTTAAAGATTATCATTTTAAAATTAATAATTTAACAGTAATCAAACAACAAGGTAATCAATATAAAGGTTTGGCTGAAGTACTTTATGAAGGGCAAGTGCATCGCATCGCTGTGAATATTTTAATGGATGGTGAAAAATACATTTGGGAAATTCCTGCGGAAAATTTTAATTTTGTGCGTAACATCGAACTTGAGAAATACCAAAAAGAATTAGACGATCGGCTGAATAGTATACAGCTTGAGGCTGAAGATCATCTTTCTTATTCAAGAGAAACAGAGGGTGCTGATGCAAAAGCCGATGGCGCTGATGCAACTTATTATAGTGAAGAAGATGTGCAATCTGCCGCAGAAGAAGCAGTAGAAGCTGCGGCAATGGCTGAGGAAGAAACTGTATACGAGTCGCAATAATTCAAGTAAAGATAAGACTGATTTTTTATTTCATTAGGTCAGTCTTATTTTTATCAACATTTAAAGTGAATATTGAGACTTGATTTAGCAATAAAAAACCTAAAAAACTGCCATTGTGTCAGTACAATGAATCTACTAGAGTGACTTTAGTTTAATCATACATATGCTATCGTGAACGATGAATACAACAATTAAAAATACCCAACGTTATAATTTTTTATCTGCTTTTTTTGCTTTTCTACTTTGGGGCTCATGGTCATTTTATATCAATATGAGTCAAGGTAGCTTAAAAGCAGGGATTATTTCAGGGCTTGCACAAGGGATTTGTAGTTTTATTATTACTTTGGTGATTACCCATTTGATCGAAAAACAATTTAATTTTTATCAAGCGCAAGGGTTGAAATTATTACTTCCACCGATTTGTACAGTTCTTTTCACAGGCAGTATATTGGTTTTAGTACATCATTTGATTCAGACACCGAATATTTTAAAAACAGTTGCACCTGCATTAACTGTTGCTTTCATTTTTGCATTTGTCACCAATTTAAAACTTTATAAGCAATATCAAAATGTTGAATTGTGAGGGAAATACACGATGTCACAGGAAAATAACTCACCTGAAAACCGCCGTCCACTGAAAGTACGTGGGGTAGGGTTGGTGAATCAATTTGCCAAATGGTTAAGCCAAAAGTCAATTACGCCTAATCACATTTCATTGCTCAGTATTGTTTTTGCAGCGTTTGCCGCAGCATGTTTATTTGCTGTGCCATATTATGTTGGAATGACACAACTCGCATTGTATCTTTTAGCGGCATTGTTTATTCAAGGTCGATTATTATGCAATTTATTTGATGGCTTGGTGGCGATTGAAGGTGGCAAATCAACGGCTTCAGGTGAGCTATTTAATGATATTCCAGATCGTATTTCTGATCCTTTGATTATCATTGCGGCAGGCTATTCGATCGTTTGTGTAGGCTATGGTGATATTTTAGGATGGTGTGGTGCATTGTTGGCAGTGTTGACGGCTTATGTACGGACATTAGCGGTATCGATTGGTGCACCTGCAAATTTTACAGGTCCAATGGCAAAACAACATCGTATGGCATTATTAACAGTAGCTTGTGTTCTTAGTGCAGTTGAACAGTGGATTTGGCAACATGATTTTGTGATGCTAGCTGCGTTGGTGCTATTAAATCTAGGTGCAGCAATCACAACATGGCGTAGAACTGCTTTGGCATATCGCTTTTTAGAAAATAAATAATGCAAACATTGCTGTAAATATTCATATAAATAAGCTCCCATTTCGGGAGCTTATTACTTTAGTTTTGTTTTTCTAAAATATATTCTTCAGTACGCTTCATAGCTTCTTTGATATTCACAATGGCATTTTCAAGATCAGCAAAAGTTTTGGCATTGCCTCCACTTAAAGCCTGACGCCATTTTCGTGCACCAGGAAGATTTTGGAATAAACCTAGAATATGACGAGTAATGATCGACAATGGTGCTCCTTCCTCCATACGCTTAGCAATGTATGGCAACATTTGATCGATAATGTCAAAACGATCAGGTATGTCCAAATTCCACAATTGACCCAACTCAGCCAATAGATATGGATTGTGATAAGCCTCACGTCCAATCATCACACCATCAACATGCTTTAAATGCTCCTGCGTTTCCGCAAAGGTTTTAATGCCACCATTGATTTCAATCAATAAATTTGGACGTTCTTGTTTTAAACGATAGACATCTTCATAACGCAGTGGTGGAACATCACGGTTTTCTTTGGGTGATAAACCTTGTAGCAGTGCAATGCGGGCATGTACGATAAAGTTATCACAACCTGTTTTTGCCACTGTATCGACAAAGTGCAGCATTTCTTCATAAGACTGCATGTCATCAATACCGATTCGATGTTTGACTGTGACAGGAATATCGACAGCATTACGCATTTCAGCAATACATTCCGCTACCAAATCAGGTTCTGCCATTAAACATGCGCCGATTTTATTATTCTGTACACGGTCACTTGGGCAGCCAACATTGAGATTAACCTCATTATAACCCCAGTCTTGTGCCATTTTTGTACAAGTCGCAAGGTCTTTGGCATTTGAACCACCCAACTGTAAAACGATGGGATGTTCTTCATGGTTATAGTCTAAATGACGATTTGCGCCACCGTAGATGATTGCACCTGTAGTCACCATTTCGGTATAAAGAATCACGTTTGGATTAAAGAGACGTGCAAAAAAACGATAATCACGGGTTGTCCAATCCATCATAGGTGCAACGGATATACGTGGAAGCCTTAATATATCAGTGTTTTGTTTTAAATCAGTCATTTAAGCACCTATGAGCATTCGTATCATTTACGATAAATTTGTATCTTTTCCTATCTTTTTGCAACTCTTGCAACTATATTTGCAACCATTCCCCGTTCATTTGAAAAATAGTTGCAAGCATGGGCTATATCACAGAGTTAAAATCCAAAACTAAAGGTACCAGATACAAGGCTGTGATCAATATTCGCAAGCCAAGTGAGGGTATCGAGTACTTTGATACCGAAACATTTAGTACCAGAGCTTTGGCAAAAGCATGGCTAAAAAGAGAAGAGGACAGATTAGAAAAGAATCCTCACTTGTTGTCAACAGACAAAAATGCTGTGGCATCTGCAGCCATGTCTTTGGCATCCGCCATTACCAGGTATAAAACTGAAATATCGGATTATGGTAGGACCAAGGCATTCACATTAGAGATGCTGAAAAAGTTCGATATTTCTCAAAAGTCCTTGGCAGATCTGAAACGCACTGACTATGCAAATCATGCGCTTCGTCGTCGAGAGGGCTATAAAAATGAAAATTATGACTTAGATCCTGTCGAGCCGAGTACCATACTTTTTGAATTTCAGTGCATGAAATCGGTGTTAGATCATGCTGAATTACTTTGGGGTGTAGAGATTGACTTCAATGAGTATGAAAAGGCAGTCAAAGGGCTAAGAAAGTCTCGTGTGATTTCTGAGTCTGAAGAGCGTAATCGCTTGCCAACGACAAAAGAGTTGCAGGACCTAACAACGTATGCGTACATGGATTTTCATTTAAAGAATTATTCTAATACGCCACTTTATTTGATTATGTGGTTAGATATTTATACAGGTCGTCGGCTTGGTGAATTGCCACGGCTTGAAATTCAGCACTATGATCGTGAGCATAAAAAATGGTATTTGGAAGGCGTTAAGCATCCAACAAAAAAGAACAATGATAAATGGTTTGTGGTCTCAGATGAAGCTGCAGAAATTATTGATGAGTTATTGAAGCCTGAAATGCGTAAAAAAATGCTGTTGCGTGGCGGTGATGATCGGTACCTGATCCCGATTCATGAGGAAAATATTGCACGTCATTGGCAGAAAATTAAGAAACAAGCAGGCATTGATGATTTACGTTTTCATGACCTTCGGCATGAGGCTGCAACACGATTGGCAGAGCAGGGCTTAACGGTACCGCAGATCCAGCAGTATACTTTGCACGATGACTGGAATAGTCTGAAACGATATGTCAATTTAGATATTATTCGAAAGAATCTGCTCACTTATAAGCAAGCGATTGAAGTAGTTAAGATGACGGTAGTAGCCAAATTTATTAGATAAATTGACAAAAGTATACTTGATGTAAAAAATACTTTAATCACGGTTAAATATTATGCTATAACTGTTCAAACAATAAATATGGAGTCAAAATATGATTTATAATGTAAAACTGAAATAATAAAAATATTTCAAGTATTTTTTGTACTATAATGTATAATCATCGACCAAATTTAACTTTGTTGAGTTTTTTTGTAAAGAGACATTGAATTTTTACAAAAAACTGCCATATATAATATGAGGCTTAGCTTTGGACGATGCTATTAAAGATATTTATTTACGTGTTCTAAACATTGCAAATAAATTTTTGAAAGAAAGTAAAATTGTTTCATTAAATATTGAGTATTTAAGCAAAATTGATCCTAGTGCTGAAGAGGTTGCTAAGATCATGCATCAATTAGCTAATATTCTTGAAGATCTCGAATGTGAAGATCAAAATATTACTTTAAATGTTAAGCAGTGTATCTGGGTTATAGAAGGCATTGCTAACGCTATAGTGGCAGGTGAGTCAACAGAGGAAATGGAAAGCTTATACTCTAAGCTTGAAAAACATGTAAATGTACCTGTTCCGCTATAGAATTGAACTTGACTGAGGAATGATGATGAAAAACTTTAAAGAAATCCGTCGTGAGTATTTAATTAACAAAGCTAATGAATTATTAGATCGCGCAGATTTGTTAGTTGATCGAATTATTGCTAATGCACATACTGCTGAACAAGCTAGAGAACAGAAGGCTAAGAAAGCTGCTTAATCTTTTGTACAGAGTATTAAAAAAAAGCCTCTAATTTAGAGGCTTTTTTCATTTAATAGTTGAGAAAGCAGTGCCTCTCCAGTACAGCAATCGATTTGCCCTTTTTCATAAAAACGTCATGGTTTAAATTAGTGTGCATATTGTTCACCATTCATAGCTTTGTGATCGTGCTGAGCCAATGCCGTTTGCTGATCGATATACATAGCAAGATCTGCAAGATTGACCATCCAAGATGCTTTTTGCTTTTCGCCAAGCCGTGCAACAGGGAAAGGTAATTCCTGTTTCACAGCTTTACGTTTAGCAATTTCAAGTGACATGTGGCCCAAGTAATCTTCAACTACAAGTTCAAGCGGAACCACTGGAGACATATAGCGCAACACAAGCATCGTGTACGTGTTGATACGTGGGGCAAAATTATTTTTCACTTCAGTTCCCCTAATTCTTTCAAGATACGCTCAGCTTTTTTGACATCAACAGTTGCGGGTACTACATGCTGACCAGACATGTGAAAAGTAATGACAGGTACGCCATTGTTATTGCGGATCACCACGTTGTTCACATTGCTGATATTGATAATGTGCTTAGTGTGGTTTAAATCGGTAAATTGGAGCATTAACTTTCCTCCACACATTGATTTTTCAAGCTTTCAGCTTGATTTTTTAAATCAGTTGCATGCTGAAAAAGTGCAGCTAAAACAACGACAAATGGTGCAATAATAAAAATAAATACAGCAGCAATATGTAAATAATTCATGTCACATACTCCATTGCTTCTAAAGCCACATTTAAATGTTTTTCTTCATCAGATACCCAGCTTAAATACTCTTCATCGATTTCTTTAAGCGTGCATTCGCAGCATTTTAATGGGTGATGTTCACAGCCTTCAGGTTCAGCAATCAGACAATGGCAGCATTGCTCGTCTGTGAAATTTGGGCTCTGGGTGGCACATGGGTGATTGGTTTTTTTCATGCGTATTCCTCAACTAATTGAGTGCGAGTCGCATGATTGATCTCGATAAGCCAGTTGGCGCGTTCTGTTGAATCAATGAATTCAAAATCGTAAGAAGCATTCACAAATGCAATTGCTTGTGTGATTGCAGTTGAAAAGTCATGTTGATTTGTAGCTTCAGAAATTGCTTTAAGTGCAGATTCAATTTGAGCAACAGATTTTAATTTATAAAACGCCAAATCTTTAGGTTGTGGTTGAGCAAAGTCAGAAGAAAGAAGACGACCAACAATAATTTGATCGAACTTATCTTGATTTGGGTTAGTTTTTTTAAACATTTTAGACACCATTGAACTAAGTAAAGTTAGCTTGTGTTATTAAACTAACTAAACTTAGATTTTGTGTCAATGATTTTTGCTAATTAAACTTAGTTTTTATTGTGTTGTAATATTTTTTAAAAGTATTTTTTAGATGGGGTAAACTTTCCAACGTATTTTCCTCTGTATACAAAGCCTTCTTCGAGTGGAATTATATTTGGAGTGAATTGCGGATTTAATGCTTTTAAATATATGGCGTTAAACTCACGCACTAGCGCTTTAAATGTAGCTTCATCGTTACGAGCAACAGCTATCATCTCTCCATTTTGTACACAATCAAGCGGAATATCTGGATCAATACAAACATAATCACCGTGATTAAATTCTGGAGCATTACTGATGCCTTGGCAGACCAAATAAAAACTATTTTTCCCGGCATCGGGTGGTGATGGAAGCCACATATCAATTTCACTATGAGAAATTGAACGTACATTTGACATAGTGCCACATTGTATAGAAGTCAAAACAGGTAACATCCTAGTAACAGGTCGATAGTCAATTACTGTATCAGAAGCTTCTGTTTTTCCATACATTATATAGTCGATAGTTGTGTCTAAAATCGGTGCTAAAATGTTCAAATACTCAAGTTTTGGCGTGTTTACATCTTTTTCCCAGTGCACAACAGATACATCTGATACGCCAATTTTATTCGCTAAATCTTTTTGAGTTAGCTTTTTTTCTTTTCGCAAATGCTTTATGCGGGTCCCGATAGTATTCATATTTCTAGTCTCGATAAAAACTAATTTATCTTAGCTCTTGACTAACTAAGTTAAGTTATGTGTAATAAAACTAAGTTTAATTAGTTTTTGGTGTAATCATGACTCGTGATGAGGCGACAGCGCTTTTAAATTGTTCGTTAGCCGAATTGGCTGTGAAATTAGCAACAACTACTTCTGCTATAGCGCAGTGGGATGAAAATAATATTCCTGCTTTGCGTGAATACCAGATTCGGGATTTAGCAGAAGGTAAAACGCCCATCGGCTTACAGAAGCGTAAGCAAAATGTAAATCAAACCACAAAACAAACAAATATCTAAAATCAGGGGCAAATTAGATATGTCAGAATTTTTATCAAATTTTGCTGCTGAGCATGCAGTACTTCCGTTTGATGTTGCTCTATATCGTGCATGTAAAGATCGCCACGGTAGCAAAGCTGCAATTGCAGAAATAAACGGTTTTAATTCGATGGTTTTTAGTAAGTGTGTCGATATTAATAACGAGCAATATCATTTAAAACCTGAGCACATTGAAGCGATTGTTAGTTATACAAAAGACATTCGTATTTTGGAGAGCTTAGCAGCAGCTCACGGTAATGTTGTCTTCTATGAAATACCTGAACGAATTGCGAATGCTAAAAATTTTAATTTTTTAGCAAATATTGGGTCGGTATCAAAGAAAGTCGGTGTGCTGTTTGATGGTCTCAGTGATTCGCTGGAAGATGGTGTAATCACGGATGTTGAATTGGCAATGCTTGAAAAGCACTGTCAGCAACTCATTGGCGCAATTTCACAGTTAAAAAATCTTGCACGTGAAAAATCTGAAGCAGATCGTAAGGAGCAAATTTAATGGCCCTTACGTTTGATCAAGTTCGCGAGGCATCGTATGGACGTTGGAAAGATTTAGTATTTCCAGCATTCGGAATACAAGTTCCAGGTAAAAAAAATGATCATGGTCCTTGCCCAATTTGTGGGGGTAAAGACCGTTTTCGTTGTGATGACAAACAAGGCAAGGGCACATGGATCTGTAATCAATGCGGTGCGGGTGATGGTTTTTCATTAGTTGAAAAAGCTCGTTGCATGAATTATTCAGAAGTGCTTAAAGAAGTTGGGTCGGTACTTGGCTTATCTGCAGATTCAAAAATCACAGATGAAGATCGGCAAAAGTGGCGTGAAAAAGCTGAGCGTCTACAACGTGAGCAAGAGTTAAAAGAGTTGCGTGAACAGCAAGCAGCCGCAAAACGTGCAAATCGCATTTGGTCTGCTCAGTCTGTAGATCGTGATTGTCCTTATGTAGATAGAAAACAAGTAAAAAATTACGGCTGCAAAGTCAATGGAAAGGGGAATCTGATTGTTCCGCTTTTTGATATTCAAGGACAGATTTGGAATATTCAGGAGATTCATGCAGATGGTCATAAACCGTTTTTATCTGGTGGACGTGTATCAGCATGTTTTTATGTCATTGGTGAAATAACACATGAAAACCAATTGATAGGTTTTGCGGAAGGCTATGCGACAGGTGCGAGTATTTATGAAGCGACAAGAATTACAACTGTGATCGTATTTAACTCAGGAAATATGGATAAAGTCGCTAAAGTTTTTCGTGAAAAATATCAAAATAATCCCTTTGCTTTTTTTGCAGACGATGACAGTCATTCAAATCCACCTGATGCAGGCCTAATTGCGGCTAATAAAGCTGTGGCTGCGACAGGCGGTATTGTGATTTTACCTAAATTTAAAACAGTGGAGTCAGTATGATTGATGACGAAATGTTAGAGCAGCCGCAGGCATCATCAAAGCCATTATCTGATTTCAATGACTTGCATGTGTCAGAGGGGTTAGAAGTTGTGCGGGAGCAGATCGAAAACGGGATTTCTTCGCAACTTTCTCAAGTTGAATTTTCCCCGCACCCCTTTTCAGGTGCAAGCCACAATATGGGGCAAGGGTCGAATTTTGAGCAAAATTTGAGTGATATTTCACTAGAAAATAGTACTGAACCTGATTTTTCTTTAGAACAATATACCGAAGCAGATTTGATCGAACGTGAAAATCAAAGCCTTGGTGAGCCTAAAGCCAAGGGGAAAGGGGAAATCATAGACTTTGAACGTCCTGATTTCACACTGGAAAAGTGTTTGGCCAGATTTATGTTGGTAGAAGGTAAAACGGATGTTTGGGATTCTTTTAAGAAGAAAAGTATCAAAGCAACTGCATTTACTAAAATGGTTGGTAAAAATGTAGCGAGTAAATGGCAGTCACATATTAATCGAAAAATGATTGATGCTGATGCAATCAAAGTTGAAATTGATAAACAAGGTGCTGATGAAGTCACTAATTTAATTACTCGTTATGTGCATTTAGAGGGAACGCTTGAAAGTTGGGATACATTACACAGAGAGCGTGTGAAAAATGTTGCTATACGTGAAGCTTTTCCGAATCAGTATGAAATTTGGTTTAAATCACCACATCGTCGCATGATTCATAACCGTGATCTTGTTTTTGATCCCACCAATTCAACCAAAGAAAATCAAATCAATAAATTTACAGGTTTGGAGGTTGAAGCTCTTGCTGATCCAGATCTACCCGATGCTTTACTGGGTTTGGGTGATGCATATAAGAAAAGCCAAAGTTTTGTTGATTTGTTGCGTCATTTATGTGAAGGCGAAAAACAGGCATTTAATTGGTTGATTCGTTGGTTGGCGTATCCATTGCAAAATAAAGGCGCGAAAATGGCAACTTCGATTTTAATGCATGGAAATATCCATGGTGCAGGTAAGTCATTATTTTTTGGTGGAATCATGGAAAAGATTTACACAAAATATCATAAGACTTTAGATCAACGAGATTTGGAAAGCCAATATAACGACTGGGCAGATGAAGTTTTGTTTTTACTATTTGAAGAAATTGCAAATAATAAAACTAAGCATGGCATGATGGGTTTTATTAAACATTTGATCACTGGATCTAAATTATCTATTCATCAGAAGTTCATGTCATCAATGCAACAAGCCAATCACATGAATACTGTATTTTTATCAAATCATACACAGCCCTTGCCCATTGAAGAAAATGATCGTCGCTTTTTGGTGTTATATCCAAAATCTACAGTGCCACAGGAATTGTTAGATAAAGTGATTGCTGATCTTGGGTCAAAAGAATCAATTGACGCTTTTTATACAGCTTTACTCCAAATTGATTTAACAGGATTTAATGCACATACAAAGCCGCCAATGACCAGGGCAAAACAAGAAATCATTGCATACACTCGACCAGGATACGACACGTTTATTACACAATGGATTGCTGAAGATACTGATTATCCGTACTGCACATGTACAACAATGCAATTATACGATGCTTATCAGAAATGGAGTAAGCAAACTAATGAGCATATCGTTAGTCTTAAGCGATTTATGGGGGAGGCTAAAAAATATGGCATTGTCTCGACTGAAAAACAGGAACATTGGCGAAAACCATCTGAACCAATAAAAACTAGGCAGACGAAAGTAATTGTTGTTGGCCAGATGCCTGAAATGATGCCTGATCCAAGGACTAAAGAAATGAAACCAACTGTCAAAATGGATTGGTTGGGTGTTGATATAGAAAAGTTTGACAATGCATTGAAAGGTGATAATAATGATGCTCCGTATCCAAAATATCAATAAAAACATACGGTTTTGTGTACCATGTGTACCATCGTGTTTACCATTATTCAGCAATGGTAAACAGATGCAAACCTCGTCATGTAAGGCTTTCAGTATTTTTGTGTACCATGTGTATGATTCTCTCACATGCGCACACGTGCATATATTCTCAATCAATCATTGTTATTCAATTTTAAATAATTGTTATTATTTTTTTTCGACTTTAAAAAAGTTTTCTTGTGCGAGGAAGTTTTATTTAAATGGTACACATGGTACACAAATTAATATAACCATTGAAAATAAAGGCTTTCCAGTGTTTACCATTTTAAATAATGCTAAACATGATCATACACATGGTACACATTTGTTAAAAAAAAGGATTTTGATGTGGAAAAATATTTAAGATTATTAAATCCGAAAACAATCAATTATGAAGCATATCGCATTGATGGCGGTGTGCAGCAGCTGACAGCGCAAGATGTAATACTTGCTATGAGCTATGCAAAACTAACACCACTTCAAGATAACTTGATTCGTTTGAAATGCTTTGGTGCAAATACTGCGCATAATTTGAATATCTTTGTTCCAGTACTGGAGAAATACTTCAAAGCAATTTTGGATCAAAAAATTGAAGTTGTTGATCATCATGCAGTTGTGATCCGTATTGCATTAACAGAATTTTGTGCTGTGACAGGAAAGTATTCACCAACTGTTCGCAGTCGTGCAGTGATCGGCAAGGTCAGTACAATGGTTGTGCATCGACATATAAATCAGCACATTGATTTATTTTTAAACATTTTGAATAAGGAATTTGAAATTGGCGCTGAGAAAATAATTTTTCAGCTTGATAAAACTAACTTTAATTAGTATTTGACACTGAAACAAATTTAAGTTAGTTTTTACCACAATGAATAACTGTAATTAAATTATTCAGCGCTGTAAGTTTCCTTCAGAGTCGAAAGACTCTTTTCATACCGCATGTTGCCCCTCGGAGGTCCATGCGGTTTTTTTATGGAGTTAGATTGATGTTGCGACCCATTAAGATGAGCTTACTAATTAGCTTAGGACTGTTTAAGTAAGCACGTTTAGATCACACGAAAGATGGTACAACCCGCACAGTTCATCGAGTGCGAATAGGATATGCAGGAAAGTGACAATCAAAGTTGGGAGTGATGCCCCGCCAAAAATATGACATCGAAACTGAAAATTGATTAGTACCGTGCCTATTAGGTGGCAATCAAAGTAAGGAGTAGCTATGGATCACAGCATAGATCTTCTGTGGTGATCAGTTTCTATATGTTGAGGTTTTATGAGTAAGCGCAAGGAATACTGGCAACAGCATGAAGCGCAGATTGCCAAAGCTGAACAAGCCAAAAGCAAGGCTTCAACAGATCAGGAAAAAACTTGGAAAAAAGCAGTCAGTGAATATCTGATTGTTAATTCATTTTGTGAAGATTGTAAGAAGCGTGGTTATACAGGTATTGCTGAACAGGTTGTCCATGCTGATGATCCGAAGAGTAATCCAATTTTATTTTGGAATATTCTGAACTGGAAAGCAGTTTGTTCAAATTGTTTTGAATCTTACAAGGCTCCAGTTGTGATTCCGAATCCAATTCGTGAATCAGTATTAGAAAATTTATATACGGTGAAGTGATGGCACGTTTACAAAGTTTAGGCGGGAAGTTACCAACTTTAAAATCAAATCAAGCGACCTTGCCCAAACAAGAAAATTATGGGCAAGGTCGTGGCGGCAGACCGTGGCGCAGAATTAAACAACAGGTTCATGAACGTGATGAATGGACATGTTGCAAATGTGGTCGAACAACAATGGACCTTGAGTGTGATCATATTGTGAATACAGCTCAAGGCGGAACTGACGATTTAAATAATCTTCAATCGCTTTGCAAGCCTTGTCATTCTGATAAGTCAGCAGCAGAAAGCAAAGCAGGGATGGTAAAGAATGACTTTTGAAGAATGGTTTCAGCAGCAGTATTTCTATACAAACATGCGCTATAAGTATGGCGATGGTTTGTTTTTGAAAGACGGTGATATGTATCGCCTACTGGTCGTGCAGATGGTTTATATGGCGTGGAAGTTTAAACATGACGAAGCGTAACTGTACATGTGACTGTAAAGAATTACTCATTGAATTACTTAAGAGTAATGCTGAACAGTCAAGAGTCATGGCGGCTCAGAATGCAGTAATGGGAAAGATTGTTGACCAGAACACTGAGTTAATGAATCAACTATCTTATGAGGAAGACAAAGAGCCAGATCGGCTGAAGACATTGGATTGATTATGAGTAATGAAAAACAAATTGAATCAGAAATTCAAGCGAAAGGTTTAAATGCACCACGATTAACGCCTGTTCATATTGATCGTGTGATTGTGGGTGAAACATACACCAATTTACCCGATGGCCGAACGGTAATTTGTCAGCTCACATTGAAGAATGGCTTTACTGTTGACGGCAAATCCGCATGTGTAAGTAAAGATAATTTTAATCAAGAAATTGGAAATCAAATTGCTCGTGAAAATGCGCGTGAAAAGATTTGGGAATTAGAAGGTTATTTATTGAAAGAAAAACTATACCAAACTGAATTGGATAAACAGTTTTAAACCTTGTTGGTTGGTTAACTAGTAAGTTGATCAACCAATTTCGTGGAACATATTCAGATTATTGATTTTATTAAATTTTCGTGGAACATTTAATAAAATCAATAATTTGCACAACTTTGGTGCATTTTAAGGGCGTGGGGGGTATGTAAAAATTTTTCAAAGTGATCAAAACGGACACCGCCCCCTCTCTCATTTGTAAAAAAAATCCCATTTGAGCTAAAAGTAAATAAACTTTTTTGAAAATCAAATAAATAACTTATGTTTTTGTCATTTGGAGGTAAAAATGGCTTTGACTGAAAAGATGAAGGCTTTTGCCTTGGCAAAAATGCAGGGCAAGTCAAATAAAGAGGCTGCAATCTTGGCAGGCTATTCTGCGGGGTCGGCGGCTAGTCGAGGAAGCCAACTTGAGGCAAATCCCGAAGTAGTTGCATATCTGGCGAGCTTGAATCTTCAGGGGGGTGGGGGAATTGACCACATGCCTTTGGGTGAAGCAGCTATAAGAGCTGAAGAAAAAGACATGGAGAATATAACCAATTCATTGGAGTTCTTGCAACATGTTTATAAAAATCCTCGTGTGGATCGTAAGATTCGTATTGAGGCAGCAAAGGCAGCTTTGCCCTATGAGCATGGAAAGATTGGTGAAAAAGGTGTGAAAGCAGGTCGTGAAGATGAGGCTGATGATGTTGCAAATAATGATGATGATTTTGCAACTGCAGGTAATCAACGAAAAGCACGTGATCAACAGCGAGTGAGTTAGTATGTCGTCAATGTCCCCGATCTGGACAACAGCTTGCCCGGATTGGGAAAAAAAGATTCTTGCAAAAGAGTCTTTGATTGCATGTCAGCCGTTGTATCCAGATGAAGCCGAACTTGCTTTAAAAGTTTTTAAAAAATTAACCTTAGTTGATGTGGCGGGTAAGCCAAAAATTGGTGAAGTCACAGGGCAGTGGGTGTTTGATTTTGTTGGTGCAATTTTTGGTGCTTATAATTTTGAAACCAATGAGCGTTTAATCAATGAATTCTTCTTACTGATTTCGAAAAAGAATACGAAGTCAACCATTGCGGCGGGCATTATGCTCACTGCAATTATTTTAAATGATCGCTTTTCGGCTGAATTTATTATCATTGCACCAACAAAAGAGGTTGCAGATAATTCATTTAAACCGATTCGTGACATGATCCGTGAGGATGCTAAGCTTTCAAAATTATTTAGCGTCTCTGAACATACACGGACTGTAACGCATCGAAAAACTAAAGCAACTTTAGCTGTTGTGGCATCAGATACTGGTTCTGTTGGTGGTAAAAAAGGCGCATTTATTTTAGTGGATGAGCTGTGGATTTTTGGGAAGCGTGCCAATGCTGAAGCAATGCTTGAGGAAGCAACAGGTGGTATGGCTTCATTTCCTGAAGGTTTTTTGATTTGGTTATCTACACAGTCAGATGAACCGCCTGCTGGAATTTTTAAAAAGAAATTAGATTATTTTAGAAAGGTTCGAGATGGTGAGATTGATAACCCATCATGTTTGCCTGTGATTTATGAATTTCCGCAAAGCATGATTGATGATGAATCTTATTTGAACCCAGATAATTTTTATGTCACAAATCCGAATTTGGGGCGTTCTACCCATATTAAATTTTTGCTAAATAAGTTTGAGCAGAAAAAAGAACAAGGTCCTGAGTCAGTTCAAATCTTCTTGGCCAAGTATTTAAATGTTGAAATTGGCATGAACAAGCGAGCAGATCGTTGGGCAGGTGCTGATTTTTGGATGGATTCTGCTTACAAGGATCGGCTTGTTATTGAGACTATCATTGATTTAAGTGATGTGATTGTTTTTGGTCTTGATGGTGGTGGTCTTGATGATTTATTTGGTTTGGCTGTAATTGGTCGTGATAAAAATGATCGTGGTCGTTGGTATTTGTGGAATAAAGCTTGGGCGCATGAGATTGTTTTAGAACGTCGAAAAGATATTGCACCCGCATTACTAGATTTTCAAAAAAATGGGGATTTGGTTGTTGTAAAAAGCTTAGGTGACGCTATTTCTCAAGCGGGGAAAATCATCAAACGAGTGAATGCAAGTGGGAAGCTTCCTGAAAAACATGCAATTGGTATGGATAAGTTGGGAATGCCTTCAATGCAAGATGGTCTGATTGCTGAAGGTGTTGATTTCGAAAAAATGGTCGCGGTGCCGCAGGGTTATTTACTATCTGGCTATGCACAAACTTTAGAATGGAAACTTGCTGAAGGTGATTTGTTGCATGCAGGGCAGCCAATGATGAATTGGTGTGTAGGTAATGCGAAAGGTGTGATGAAAGGTAATGCGCTGATGATCACAAAACAAGAATCAGGGCGAGGCAAGATTGATCCGCTGATGGCAACGATGAATGCGGGTGCATTAATGTCACTAAATCCAGAGCCGCCAAATCAAAGTTATGGGGTATTTTTCGTATGACTCAGAAAGAAAAAATTAAGTTGGAGATGAAGAATCTCCAATATGAACAATCGCATTTTGGAGCCTGTACGACAGCAGGCAAGACGGATCAAGAAATCGCTCACATTGATGAGCGATTTTTTTGGCTTGTGAAAAGTTGGAATCACTCAAAGCAGGCTTAGAGCGAATTAAAACTTAGGAGTATTTAAGCGATGAAGCTTGCATATAGCTTGCTTGAGGTGAAGTCATACGATGAGGATGCATGGGTTTTTGAAGGTATTGCAACAACGCCTACACCTGACCGAGTCGATGATGTTGTTGAGCCGAAAGGAGCACAATTTACTTTACCAGTACCATTTCTTTGGCAACACAATAAAAGTGAACCTGTTGGAACAGTCATTGAAGCCAATGTTACTGATGAAGGGATTTTCGTTAAATTTAAGCTGACGAAGCCTGATGAAGTTGAATCTGAAGAATTAAAAAAGCGGCTGCAATTGGCATTTGACAGTATTAAAACTGGCTTGGTACGTGGTCTTTCTATTGGGTTTCGTGGTCTTGAGGTTGCGGATATTCAAGGTACTTGGGGTTATAAGTTTATTAAGTGGGATTGGTATGAACTATCGGCTGTTACGATTCCTGCGAATCAAGAAGCATCTATCACAGGAATTAAAACACTCTGCCAAGCCAATCAAAAAAATCAATCAAATCAATCACAGCAAGAAAAAACCTTGCCGTGCATAGCACCTACATCTGTTCAGCCTGAATCAAAACATCTTGTTGTGAAACTGGCGGCTGTAAATACAAACAAAACTGGAGTAAAGCTCGTATGAAATTAGCAGAGCAAATTGCAACATTAAAATCAAATATTAAGTCTAAGCAAGATCAGATTATTGAAAAGTCAGGTGGTGCTATTTCTAAAGGTGTTACACCTGATGAAGCAACTGAAGCTGAAATTAAAGGTCTTGACGCTGAAATTGAAGTCTTGAAAGGCAATCTTGAGCGTTTGGAAGGTATTGAAAAATCTCAAGCAGCTTGGGCAAATGGCACAACGCCAGTTGCGGGAAATACTGCAAAAGATGGTCTTGATTCAACACAAGGTAAGCCTCCAGTGGTGCAAACTGAAAGTAATTTACCAAAAGGTATTGGTTTTGCGTTAATGGTTAAAGCCATGGCAGTGGCAGCACACAGTAAGGGTGCTGTAAATGCAATTCAAGTTCTTGATTCTTGGAAAGCACCTGAAATTGTAAAAAATGCCGTTAGTCAGAAGGCGTTAATTGGTACAACAACAAATGCTGACTTTGGTGCTGCACTTGTAGATTTCCAGAATTTGACAGGTGAGTTCATTGAGCTTTTGCGTGGTCAAACTGCTGTTGATAAGCTTGCACCTCAAATGCGTGAAGTTCCTTTTAATGTGAAAATGCCTGCACAAACAGGTGCAGTAAGTGTTGGGTGGGTGGGTGAAACTAAACGTAAACCTACAACTAATCCAACATTTGGTTCTGTAAATTTAACTAAATCCAAAGTCGCAGGTATTGTGCTCCTTTCAGATGAGTTAATGCGTTTTTCATCACCCAAAGCTGATGGGATTATTTTGAATGATTTTGTTAAATCAACAGCTGAATTTATTGATAATGATTTCTTTGACCCTACAAAAGCTGAATCAGAAGATAGTCCAGCATCTGTTTTAGATGGTTCAACCAAAATTGACAGTTCTGGTGTAACTGCGGCAGCAATTGAAGCAGATTTGGAAAAAGTTATTAAGGTCTTAACTGATAATAATATTCCGTTGGAAGGTGCTTCTTGGGTAATGTCTGCAAGTCGTGCGGCAAATCTTAGTAATATGCGAGATGCTATTGGGCGCAAGTACTTCGAAAGTATGAATATTAAAGGTGAAAAAGAATTGATGACTTTGCCTGTTGAGATTTCGGCAGGAGTGACAAATAAAATTGTTTTAGTTGTGCCAGGTGAAATTTTACTTGCTGATGATGGTGGGATGGATTTTGCCATCAGTACTGAAGCAACCATTAATATGGGAACTGATCAAGCGCCAGCATGGGTTAATTTGTTTGAGCAAAATCTTATGGCAATTCGTGCAGAGCGTTTTATTCGTTGGAAGAAGCGTCGTGTGCATGCTGCTGCTTATTTGCAGTTTGCATAACTTTTAATTTAAAAAGCCCCTTTTTTAAAGGGGCTTTTGCATTTATAGGATATGCGACATGCCTAAAGTTAAATATTTAAAAGATTTATGTTCTGGTCGGGCAGGGAAAGTCTGTGATCTAACAGATTTTGAGGCGAATATTTTGGTTCAACTGGGTGCTGTTGAAATTATTGATGAAAATGCAGGAAGCAATACAAGAGAATTACTTCTCAATCTAAATGGTTCGCCAGTTGTAGACGATTTTGGTGCTTTTGTTGAAGTTCCAGAGGCTATTGAAAGTACTGCGAAGAAAGGCAGAAAGTTAAATAAAGGGTGAAATTATGGGTATTTTTAGCAATATATTTCGCAAAAAGTCCATGATGCCTGTCAACGGTGGTGGTTGGCGAAATGTAATGGAGCCATTTACAGGTGGTTGGCAACGAAATATGGAGCTAAAACGAGAAGACTTACTCTTATTTCATGCTGTATTTGCCTGTATTTCTACAATTTCACAAGATATCGGCAAGTTGCCTTTAGATCTAAAAAAGAAAGATGGCCAAATTTGGGTTAAAACTAAAGACAAAAATCTTAAATTTTTAGAAAAACCGAATCCATATCAAACCATGCAACAGTTTTTGGAATGTTGGATTATTTCAAAAATTACACGTGGTAATACTTATGTTTTTAAGCGTCGTGATGCATACGGCAATCCGCTGCATTTGATCGTTTTAAATCCTGATAATGTTACGCCCTTGGTTGATGATTTTGGCAGTGTTTTTTATCGAATCGGTATAGATAGGCTTGCGGGTCAAACAGAGTCTATTATTTTACCTGCTTCTGAAATTATTCATGATCGTGAAAATTGTTTGTATCATCCATTGGTGGGTATTAGTCGTATTCAAGCTGCTCATAATGCAGCGATGCAAGGTACGGAAATCCAAAAATATGGATCAAGCTTCTTTCATAATATGGGTCGCCCAAGTGGCATCTTAACAGCACCTGGTAAATTGCTTGAAGAAGATGCTAAGAAGATTCAGAAAGCATGGAATGATAACTATTCGGGTAACAATATTGGAAAAACTGCCGTTTTAGGTGGTGACATGAAATATGTTGCTATGTCGATTCCTGCATCTGATGCGCAAATGATTGAACAACATAAGTGGTCTGCTGAAATCTGTTGTTCTGTGATGAAAGTTCCTGCATTTAAAGTTGGCGTTGGTTCTTTGCCTAGCGGTGTAAAGCCTGAAGATATGGAGCGGATCTATTTGAATAGTTGTTTGCAATCATTAATTGAAGCAATTGAAAACTGTTTAGATGATGGGCTTGGTTTGAAAGAAAAAGGTTATGAAGCTTTTTTGGATATTTCAGGCTTGTTAAGAATGGATTCCATGTCACAAATGAATTATTACGTTGGGCTTGTAAAGGGTGCTTTGATTACTCCAAACGAAGGGCGTTTGGCATTGAATTATGAGCCGAAAGAGGGTGGTGACTCTTTGTATATGCAGCAACAAAATTATTCACTTGAAGCGTTGGCTAAGCGTGATTCA
The DNA here is from genome assembly GCF_003268395.1 of Acinetobacter sp. CFCC 10889. Lineage (GTDB taxonomy): Bacteria > Pseudomonadota > Gammaproteobacteria > Pseudomonadales > Moraxellaceae > Acinetobacter. The sequence continues at coordinate 29,743 of NZ_LQXQ01000034.1, forward strand.
AAAGAAGATCCATTTGCAAAAGCAGATACAGGCAAGGAGACGAATGATGCCTCTGACAGTTGAAAATGTTGCTTATCATCTGCGCTATGACTTGGATAATGTCATTCGTGATGATTTGCAAATGCTTTTAGATAGCGCAGAACAAGCTGTTAAAGATCATGTTTTAACAAAATATGATGCTGAAAATAAAATTCAGCAACGTGCAATTTTGATGATGTGCGGTTATTTCGATGAAAATCGGGGTGTAGATAAAAATACACCTGCCAATGATGGTTTTTTACCGCAGCCAGTGAAAGATTTGCTGACTCCGTATTACGTTCCTTTGTGTATTTGAGGTGATGTATGTGTTGTAAATGTTGTAATTGCTGTAAGGGTAGTCAAGGCGGCTATCAGCCAAGAAAAGAAGCTAAGCCTGAATACGTTCCACCACCACCTTTAGTTAAAGTTGGACCACCCAAAAAACCATAGGTGACATATGCGCTCAAATGAATTGCGGCATCGAGTCAAGATTCAGCGTAAAAGCGGTGGTCGTGATGAAAATAATGATGAAATTCCTGTGCAGTGGACAGATTTCACAGAGATTTTTGCCAAAGTCACGCATCTATCAGGTCGTGATCTGATCGCTGCTCAAGCTGCACAATCTGAAGTTATTGCACGTATGAAAATCAATTATCGTACAGATATAGATACTGAAATGCGTGTGTTATTTAAAGATCGGATTTATTCCATTACTTCGCCACCACTTGACGATCCAGACAGTGGCAACGAGTACTGCACATTTACTTTAAGTAAGTTTCTAGAAAATACAGGTTAGGAGTTTGGCCATGGCTGAGCATTTTCAGATACAGGGTCTTGAGGATGTTCAGGCGAAGCTTCAGGCACTTGGTAATCAGAAGGAAATCAAAAAATTTGTTAGAAAAGCGAGTCGTCAAGCGATGAATATCGTTCGTGATGCAGCTCGTAATAATGCAAATCTATTGATGATCCTGTTTCATCTGAAAAAATTCACAAAAATATCACTGTGTCACCAGGTAAAACCAAGGACAAAAACAGTATTAAAATGCGGGTAGGTATTAAGGGTGGTGCGAGCTATAACCAATATTCAGTAAGTAATGCAGGTTTAAGTGGTGGTGATACTCGACACTGGCGTTTTATTGAATTTGGTACTTCAAAAATACCTGCTGTGCCATTTATGCGTCCTGCTTTGGCCAATAATGTTCAACTTGTTATTGGTCGATTTACTGAATCATTTATGCAGCAACTAGATGCTGCTTTGGCGGCATTATGAAAAATTTTGAGATGTTTAAAATTTTGCAAGCAGATGCGCAGGTTAAAGCATTGCTTGCTGATCGTATTTTTGAAGACATGGCACCATCTGCTACAGCCACACCTTATTTAATTTGGACGGAAGTGTCGGGAGCGCCTGAAAACAATTTGGATTGTGGCGCAAAAGTGGATCATCTTGAAATCCAAGTGTTGATCTATGATCCATATAAAGTGACTGCACGAAATATTCGTTCTGAAGTGTGTCGTGTGCTTGAGAAAAAGCATGTGATTGATGCCCGGCTTGGTCATTATGAAGCAGATACAAAGCTTTGGGCGCGTGGTTTTTCGATGAATGTATGGTTAAATCGTTAATTATTTGGAAGGTATCTGTGATGACTGAATATTTAAAAATGTTGCATGAAATCGAAGCTAAAAAAGAAGCATTTGAGCAGCATCTTGCACAAGTGATCAATGATGAAATTTCAAAGTTTCACAAGGAAAATCAAATTCCAATTAAAGATGTTTATGTGACGTTAGCGAATGTGTCAGCGATGGGATATTCTAAACAATATGTCGTTTCGTCTGTTTCTGTTGATTTGGATACGAAGCCATGAAAAAAATGAAATATTCAAATTAATAGATATTGTTATTTGAAATGAAACCCTGCAACCGCAGGGTTTTTTTATTGCCTAAATTTTAAGGAGCTACACAAATGGCAGTAGTGAAAACTCAGGGTACACAGGCTTTTGTCGTGATTGGCGATGAAGTCGTGCGCTTTAAATGTTTAAAGAAAATTGGCTATGGTCAAGATTCGTTTTCAAAAATCGATATTACTTGTTTAGATGCAAAATCAAAACAGTATGAACGAGGGATGCGTGATCCTGGTGAGGGTTCTGTTGAACTTAACTATGATGATGAAAACCTTAGTCATGATCAGTTACTTGAACTTGCCGAATCAGGTGAAAAAAAGGTGTGGTATATCGGTTCAGGTCATTCGGAAGATGCGCCAACGCTTGCGGGTGGTGTTGTGACTTTGCCGCCAAGTCGTTCTTGGAATCAGTTCACAGCATATATTAACCCAACTGCACCAAATGATATTGAAGTTGATGCAGTGGAAAGCTACACATTCACATTGGTACGTGTGTCACCTGTTGTTCGTAAAAAGCGTACTATCGCAGTCGTGCCTTAATCTAAACTTTAACCTTGCCCCGATATTCGGGGCATATTTTTTGGTGATGTATGAAAAAGCTAAGTTTAAAAGATATTAAATCTGGTTTATTGATGGATGCGCCTGAGCAGATTTCTGTTGAAATTAAGTTTAAGGGTGAAGCAACATTCTTTGAAACTTATATTTTGCCGTTTTCTTATGACACCGCAGTTGCGCAGATGAAAGCATATGGTGAGAAAAAGGAAGCTTTGGCAGGAATTTTGGCATCTGTGATTTGTGATGAAAATGGAAAATTAATTTTTACTGAAACTGATGTTCGAACTAAATTTAATCAGGCATTGGTTGATGCAATTTGGACAAAAATAGTTGAAGTCAACATGTTGGGAAAGAAGCCGAGCTTAGCCCCGACGACGAACTTATCATCGAAATCGGAATCGCAATCGGTAAAACCTACAGCGAAGTCAAAAAGCTCAAAATCTCGGAAATCAAAAGATACACAAGCTACTTCCACAAATACGGCAGCTTCAACATCGGACGACGCTTAGAGCAAGAACTTTCGAAAGTTCATCATTCATATTTGGTGGGCAAAGGTGTAAAAGAAGTCAGTTTATATGACTTAATGACACATGAAGAGAAGCCTGACAGTGAGCGCAGTGAGTTAGATTTTGATGATGATTAATAAGAAGCTGATTTTTATCGGTTTCTTTTTTTGTCTAATTTGATTATTTTAATGTCTCTTTTATGAGGGACTAGAAATGAAAAAAATATTAATTTCAAGCATTTTTATGGGTTTGATTTTTGTTGGATGTTCTAAATCTCCAGAGGAGAAATTAGTTGATGAAACTGAAAAGCTTGAATTAGAAGTAAGAGCACATGTGAGAACGCTGTTGAAAGATGGTAATTCTGCTGAATTTAGAAATCAACAAAAAATGTGTGGTGAAGTAAATTCAAAAAACAGCTTTGGTGCATATACAGGATTCACAAAATATATTGTCACTCAGGATAAAACTTATTTTGAAGAAGAATATCGGGATGAGTTGGGTAGAGTTGCTTTTACTGATTTATGGAATTCCAATTGTAATTCTAAAATAGTTACTTCTAAACAAAATGAGCAAATTGCAGTAGATGCGTCAAAGTAGTTTGAATAGTGAAACAAAGACCGCCTTTTGGCGGTTTTTTTATGTCTGGAGAAAAGTTGTGGCAGGACTAGGTACATTAACTTTAAATTTAGTGACGCAAATCGGTCAGTTTATTGCACCGCTTGAGCAAGCTGAAAATGCTGCAACTGATGCAACAGATAATATTGCGGAAGGTTTTAGCTTGGCGGGTGCAGCAGCGACAGCATTCGGTGCATTGTTGGCGGGTGCTTCTGTGGCAGGTGTTTATGAATATATTACTGGCATCATGCAAGCTGCGGATGAGCTTGATGCTTTTGCGAAATTAGCAAATTCTAGTGTTTCACAGTTTCAGTATTTCTCGAAAGGTGCTGCATCTGCTGGTATTGAGATGGAGCAATTTGCAGATCAAATGAAAGATATGCAAGACCGAATTGGGGATTTTCAGCAGTCAGGTGGTGGTCCACTTGCTGACTTCTTTGAAAATATTGCTCCGTTGATTGGGGTCACGATTCAGCAATTTCAAAAGCTTTCTGGTCCCGAAGCGATGCAACTTTTTTATGATTCGCTTGTAAAAGTTGGGGCGACTAAAAATGATATTAAATTCTATATGGAAGGTATCATTAGCGACTCATCTAAGTTAATTCCGCTTTTAGAAAATGGTGGTGCAGGATTTAAAAGATTTGGTGACAATGCTTTGGCAGCTGGATCTATCATGTCAACAGATGTGGTCAATGGTTTGAGTGAAGCCAATAAAAACCTGATGATGATGATGGAGCATTGGACAGGGCTGAAGGTTGCTCTTGTTGAAAATGTTGCGCCTGCTATTTCTTTTGTGGTTGAAAATTTCGATGAAATTAAAGCGGTTGCATTGGCTTTAGGTGCTGCAATTGCTGCTCGTCTAGTTGTGCAATTGGGTATGTTGTCTGTGCAATTTGTGCAAGGTGTTATACAGGGTGTGCAATATCAGATGACGTTAGCTGCTATGGCTGGAGAGACTATTACGCTTTCAGCAGCGACAGCAACATTAAAAGCATCAATGATGAGCCTCGTTGGTGGGCCTGCGGGTATTGCTATTTTAGCGATACAAGCAGTGGCGGCAGGTGCTGCTTTTATGTATATGCGTAAAGAAAGTGATGACTTAAAACCAAGTTTAGATAGTCAAAATATTTCAGTTCAAGAATTGGTTAATAGTTATGTTCGCTTAGATGATGCTGCAAAACGTACCCAAGTTCGTGCTGAAAATGCAAAATTAACTGAGCTTAGTCGATCTTATGAAGATGCTAGTAGTAAATTGATTTCTTTGACAGTTGCGATGGGGCGCTTTGATGGTTCTAGTGATACTGCTGTAAAAGCTGCTAATGATTTAGCAATGCAATACAAACAGGGTGATATAACAGCTGAGCAATTTGCACAAAAAATTAATGGCTTAAACGGTGTTTCTGAAGAATCAAAAGCTAAAATTGATGCTCAAGCAAGTGCTGTGGGTAGAGCAAAGTCTGAAATGCAGAAACAGCAAAATGTTGTTGATTCTTTGGCTGCAAAAAATAAACAACTTTCTGCATCACATGATCAAGTGGCAAGTAGTGTGAATTTGCAGGCACAGGCATATCTATCTTTAACCCAAAAACAGCGTGAAGCACTGAATACGGTTAAAGGAGACCTTGAGCGTGAAAATTACATCAATATCAACATGAAGGCAGGTTGGTCACGTGAAAAAGCTGAATATTATGCTGATTACCGTGATCAGGCAGGATTAGGCTATACAGGAAAAACTTTATCTGATTTAGAAAAGAAGACTGTTGAACAAGGCTATAAATTACAACTTTCGACTGAAGCGCGTGAGGAGTCTGAAAGAAAAACAGCGGAATATTTAAAAGAGCAGCAAAAAATACGTGAAAAGATGGTCAATTCTAAAACGATTGATTCTGTGATTGGTAAAGGTGAGGGAGGGTATAATTCTGTAAATCTTGGTAAAAAGTTTGGCTATAAATCAAGTACCCGTAATTTAACAGAAATGACAATTGGCCAAATTCTTGCAGCTCAAGAGCGAAAGGAATTTAATACAGCAGGTAAGTATCAATTGTTAGGCTCAACATTACGTGGAGCAGTTGATGCTGGAATTGCTTCAACGGCAGAAAAATTTACAGCAGAAGTTCAAGAGCGCATTCTTCAAAACTACTTGCTTACAGCAAAAAAAGGGCGAGGTAAGATTGAGGATTATATTCGCGGTAAAACTGATGACTTGTTTGGTGCAAATCTTGATACAGCTAAAGAGTTTGCCGCAATTGCAAGCCCTGTAACAGGTAAGTCTTATCATGATGGCAGTGCAAACAATAAAGCAAGGATTAGTGTTAAAGAAGCTCAAGATGCGCTTAAAGCAAGTCGTGAATTATATGCTCAAGCTATAGCATCAGGTAAATCTGCTCAAGAGGCATGGAAATCTGCATTTAATGGTTCTATCTCTTTTGTTGATGGCACGGAATTGCAAAAAGGGCTTGATAGTATTGTGCAAGCTAATATTAAGTTTGAGCAGGATCAGGAGCAGTTTAAAGAGCAATTTTCTAGTGCTGATGTAGTTAGAAATCAAAAACGTATTGATGATATTGCGGAAGCTGAACGTCTTGGCTTACAACATCTTATTCCGCGTATCGAAGAGCGTTATGCAAATGAAACTCGACTTTCTAAACTTGAATTAGATCAACAGTTAAATTCGTGGAATTGGACTGAAGATGAAAAATTAAAGAAAGAGGCTGAGTTAAATAAGGCTCACATTGTTCTTAGTTCAGAGTTAAATGATATTCAAAAGCAGCTTGCAAAAGAAGCTGTAGATGATCAGTTGGCTTATGATCTTCAACAATTTAGAAAAGCGCAAAAGTGGAAAGAATTTGAAGCGATCAACAGTTTTAAAGCTATTCAAGACCAGATTCTAGGCTTGGGCAGTAACACTGACGACATTTTTGCTAAAGCGACGATGACGCCAGGTGAGTACGAATCATGGTCACTTAAAAACAATCGTGATAGTGCAAAATTAGATCTGCGTAACAATCTAACTTCTGTTGAACAAAACATCGTACAAAGTGATGCTTTTGATTCAGAAGATGATCGTTATCAAGCGCTTATTGATGCTCATAAAGAGTATCGTGATGCGTTAGCCGCGATAGATGTTCAGTATGATCAGCAAGTAAAAGACTTGGCTCAAAGTCAGCATGATATGCAAATGGGAATTTGGCAGGATCTTCTTACTAGGACAGGCACAATCTTTAATGATATGGCTGCGATGGTAAAAGAAACCGCTGGAGAGTCGAGCGCAGCATATAAAGCCATGTTTTTAGTAAATCAAGGTATTTCTATAGCTCAAGCTATGATTAATACCGAAGTCGCAGCAACTAAAGCGATGGCTGAAGGCGGTTATGTGATGGGGATTCCGATGGCAACTGCGATTCGAGGGCTTGGTTATGCTTCAGTCGGTATGATTGCAGCACAAACTATCGCAGGCATGGCGCACGACGGTATCGATAGTGTGCCGAAGGAAGGAACTTGGCTGCTAGATCGAGGTGAGCGTGTCGTTGATTCTCGAACCAATGCTGATTTGAAAGATTATTTAGCAAAAGGTGGTGGATCTGGTGATGTGCATATCTCAGTTCAAGTGACAGACTCAGGTGTTTCAACACAGTCAAATCAGTCGAATCAAAAGCAGTTAGGGCAAATGATTGGTAATGCTGTACGTTCTGTGATTATGCAAGAAAAGCGTCAGGGAGGTTTATTAGCGCGATGAGCAACCGTAAATTCACACACTGTACTTTGTTGGATGGCAATAGCACGACAAATACATTTAATGTGTTGTCGTCAAAATTTGGCGATGGTTACGAGCAACACGTATCAATTGGCATTAACAACAAAAAAGGGCAGTGGAATTTCTCAAAAAAAGGTTCTGAAGCTGAAATTTTAGAGATCGAAGCCTTTTTTGATGATCACAATGGAGCTGATTCTTTTCTTTGGGATCATCCAAAAGACGGTGAAATTCGTGTAAAAACAGATACGCAATATCAAGCCGTTTGTTTGGGCGGGGATTTATGGCAAATCTCAACAACGTTCTATCAAGTTTTTCACCCTTAATTCATTTTAATTTTAATCACCGCCTTTTGGCGGTTTTTTTTGTGAGAAAAATATGTCAAAACAAACAATTAACGTCGGTTCAGCAGCGAACGATGGTACAGGCACACCAACTCGTACAGCATTTCAATATGTGAATGCGAATTTTACAGAACTTTATAATGCTGTAGGTGGTTCAAATGGCACGATTCCAAGTGCTATTCCTGTCGCAAATGGGGGTACGGGTGCAACCACTGCGGCGGCAGCGAGAACAAATTTGGGGCTTGGGTCAGCAGCATTAAAGAATGCTGGTTTATCAGATGGGGATGTCATGACTGTTGGCTCATATGGTCTAGGGCGAACAACCTTATCATTTGGGGCAACATTAGATGAAATTTTAATATCGGGTTTTGGTTATGGTGGGGGGCTGTTGTTTGGTAATGCAGCACATTCATATATTTCAGCCAGAGGTACACGAAGTTTTATCGTCGGAGCGTATGGAAATAGACTTGCATTTTCGACTCGCGATGTTTCGGGTTCATATAGTCAAGTTTACGATTGCTACACAACAGCAAATACAACCAAGGATAGTAATGGCTTTATTAAAGCAGCTTCACCTATTGTTCAGCTTTTTTCTGAAAAAATTGAACTTAATGATGAAGCGAAGCAGCAAGAGATTGTCTTTGAAAAGCTTGGTGTGGGTAACTACCTAGTTAAGGGGTCAAGTGGATTTGCACAAGAAGGTTGGTATGTGGAAATGCCAAAAGATGCCAATGGTAATGTGCTTGTTGCGGTGGTTTATAAGCAGCTTGAAAACAAAGACATTTCAGTCAAAACTTATAAAAAGAAATTTGATATTGAAACTGCTTCGATTGTTGCTGATTTAACACAGCCTGTAGATATTCCTGAAGGGCGTTGGATTGATTTACGACTTCAAGAGTTGCCACAAGAGGTGATTGATGAGCCTTAATAGTGATTTTCAGAAACTTTATGTTGATGGATTGATTACCCTTTATGAGTTAGATGCTAGTGCCTTAGGTGCTGGCATCTTACGTTTTCATGGGCATATTTCCTTTGCAGATTGGGAAAAAATTTATTCGACAGTTGATGCAAATATTAATGCTGATTCTTCAAAACCTACGGCTGATCAGCTTTTTGGCTCAGGCAGTGAAAAAGTTTGGTATAGAAATATCATTTGGCAAGGACAGACTTTTGAGCCGATGGCGCTTGAAGTATCGGGCTTGGAAATGCGCTCTGATGGTAAGGCTTCAGCACCCACACTTTCGATGGCAAACAATATCAATGGTATTCAAAATGCGGTCTCTGCATATTGTTTGCAATTTAATGATTTTGCGGGTACAAAGCTTAAAGTCATCACAACACTTGCAAAGTATCTTGATGCTGAAAACTTTGGTTCAGGTAATCAAACTGCTGCAAATGAAGCAAAAGAACAGCTTTGGTATATTGAGCAAAAAACCTCTGAAAACCCGCAAGCAGTGACATTTGAGCTTTCAAACCCCATTGATTTTGAAGGATTACGCATTCCAGTTCGACAGATTACATCAATGTGCCATTGGGCAATGATGGGGGATTATCGCGGTGAAGAATGTGGTTACACAGGTGTTGCAATGTTCACTGAAAAAGACGAGATAACAGACAACCCAGCATTAGACAAATGCAGTGGTCGGCTTACTTCATGCCGGCTGCGTTTTGGTGAAAACAAAGCGATTCCATTTGGTGGTTTTCCTGCCGCGAATTTATTGGGGTGATGTATGAAACTCACAGCTAAGCTAAAAAAAGCCATTCGATCTCATGCTGAAGAATGTTTCCCGCGTGAGTGCTGTGGCGTGATTGTGAATGATCAATATATTGCATGTCGAAACATTGCTCAAAATGATCATCAGTTTGAAATCCATCATAAAGACTTAGCCAAAGCTGAAGATGTGGGGGAAATTCAAGCCTATGTACACTCACATCCCAATGCTTCAGCACAGGCATCTGATCTTGATTTACATCAAATAGAATTGCATGAAAAACCATGGGTGATTTGTGCTTATCCTGATCTTGAGTTTCAGATCTATGAGCCTTTCGGCTATAAGGCACCGCTTGTGGGGCGAAACTATCATCATGGTTGGCAAGACTGTTATTCAATCGTGCGTGATTTTTATCAGCGTGAATTGGGTATTCAGCTCATTGATTTTGAGCGTCAAGATCGTTGGTGGGAGTCGGTAGAAAATGAATCACTGTATTTAGAGAACTTTTCCAAAGCAGGTTTTGTTGAAGTCAGTGATATGCAATATGGTGACGTGCTTTTATGCAAAGTTGGACGGACTGAGCATGTGAATCATGCGGTAATTTGGCTCGGCGATAACGGTATGTTGAAATCTGAGCAGGCGGAGCCGTGCATCGGGTCAGCTTTAATTTTACATCACCCATACGGACGCAAATCGGTGCGTGAAATCTTTGGCCAACAGTGGCAAGAACGTGTAGTTAAGGTGGTACGACATGCTCAAAACAATTAAGTTGTACGGTATCTTAGCCAAGAAATTCGGTAAAGAATTTCAGCTTGATGTTGCAAATACACGTGAGGCTGTACGTGCTTTATCTGTACAAATACCCGGCTTTGAAAAGTTTATGTTACATGCACATGAGCGTGGTTTAGCGTTTGCAGTTTTTCAAGATAAGCAAAATATTTCTGAAAAAGAAATAGACATGAATACAACCGCATCGGTTATTAAGATTGTGCCACGTGTCATCGGTGCAGGTGGTGACAATGGGGTTTTGCAGACTATTTTGGGTGCAGTTATGATCGTTGCAGGGATTGTAGTCACGGGTATGTCGTTTGGTTCTGCGGGTTCTGTTGGTGCGGGATTGATCGGCTCAGGGATTGGTATGATGATTGGTGGTGTTGCACAAATGTTGATGCCAAAAGTCGACAATACACAAGATCAAAACAGCGATGGCAATAAAGCCAATTTTGGATTTGGTGGTGCGGTGACAACCGTCGCTCAGGGTAATCCAGTCCCGGTGTTACGTGGTCGGCGTGAGATCGGCGGCTTTATTGTGTCAGCAGGTCAATATCCTGAAGATTTAATGTAATTCAGTTTTTAGTTTTAGGCGCATTCAGCTCCTTTTTTATTGCTTAGGAAAAATTATGAGCGCAATGATCAAAGGCGAAAAAGCAGGTTCAAAAAAAGCAAGACAGGCTGTTGTTGCGCCTGATTCAGCACAATCTAAAACCTACATTAAAATTTTATATGGTTTATCAGAAGGAAAAATCAAAGGTTTAAGTCATGGCTTTCAATCGATTTATTTAGATGATACTCCGTTACATGATGCAAACGGCAACAGTAACTTTGAGAACATTACGGTTGATACTCGACTTGGCACTAATGACCAAGACTACATTGAAGGTTTTCCAGATATTTCATCTGAAACAGCGATTGGGGTAGAACTTAAATCAACATCACCTTGGGTCAAAGCATTCACAAACTTAGACATGGATGCAGTTCGTGTACGTCTGAAATGGGGACCATTGCGTGAACAGAATCAAGAAAATGGTGATGTGAATGGCATTACGATCCAATATGCGATTGACGTTCAAACCGATGGGGGTACGTGGACTGAAGTTTTAAATACACAAGTAACTGATAAAACATCGGCGAACTATGAGCGTTCGCATCGCATTGACTTGCCTAAAGCATCTAAGGGTTGGCAGATCCGCGTACGTCGTATCACACCAAATGCGACATCAGAATTTATCAGCGACAAAATGTATGTTGAAGCAGTCACTGAAGTGATTGATGCTAAGTTACGTTATCCCAATACTGCATTGCTTGGTTTGCAATATGATGCTGAAACATTCTCAAATGTTGCAAAAGTAGCAGTTGAATGTGATGGTATTGAAATTTTAGTGCCAACCAACTACAACCCTGAAACCCGACAATACTTGGGTTTATGGAACGGCACATTTAAGCGAGCTTACACAAACAATCCAGCTTGGCATTTTTACGATGCATGTATTACAAAACGTTATGCTTTGGGTGATCGAATCAATTCATCTATGATTGATAAATGGTCGATTTATCGCCTTGCGCAGTACTGCGATCAACTTGTACCTGATGGCAGCGGCGGTGAAGAGCCACGTTTTACACTGAATGTTTATGAGCAATCACAAGAAGATGCTTGGACTGTACTATCAAAAATGGCAGGTGTATTTCGTGCATTCATTTATTGGGATGGCAAGTCAATTGTTTGCGATGCAGATGTGCCGCAAGATACTTATTTTACCTACACTTCTGCAAACGTCATTGATGGTTTATTTGAATACTCTGGCACACGTGCACGTGATCGACATACAGTTGCAAAAGTGGCATGGGATAACCCAAAAAATCGCTATAAAACAGAATACATTCCTGTACGTGATGAACCTGCAATTTCACGTCTCGGAATTCGTATTGCTGACATTTCGGCATGGGGTTGTACCTCAGAAGGACAAGCACAACGCGCAGGACTTTGGGCTTTAAAATCTGAGCAATATGAGACGCGTACAGTCACGTTTAAAGTCGGCTTAGATGGCTACATTCCGTTGCCAGGTAAAGTGATTGAAATTGCAGATCCGATTTTTGCAGGGCGTGCAAATGGCGGACGTATTTCAAAAGTCAGTACTGATTTAAGACAGATCACATTGGATCGTGACAATGTTGTGTGTAAAGCGGGTGATCGATTGGTTGTGAACGGTGAAGATGGTAAAGCACAGGCACGTGTCGTTCAGTCGATCAATGGTCGAGTGGTGACTGTGGTTGCTGCATTTGATTCAGCTGCTCCGCAAAATGTGTGGGTCATTGATGCGCAAGATTTAGCAACGATGAAATTCCGTGTCGTATCGATCACACAAGATGAATCACATCAATTTACAATCACAGGACTGCAATACAATCCTGCTAAATATGATGCGATTGACTTCGGTGCAGTCATTGATGATCGTCCGATCACAATCATCACACCAACAGTTCAGGCACCTGTTGCTTCTGTTACTGTAAGTGCTGAGCACATGGTGCAGCAAGGTTTAACTGTTGCAACGATGTTGATCACATGGCCACAAGCACAAGCAGCCGTTAAATACTTGGTGGAGTGGCGTAAAGATGATGGATCGTGGATTAAATTACCATTAACAGGTAATAACTCAGTTGAAGTACAGGGTATTTATTCAGGCAGTTATCAGGCACGTGTCACAGCAATTTCTGCTTTTGATGTCAGTTCTTTACCGACTTATTCTGCTTTGACTGAACTTAAAGGAAAAGCAGGAACACCGCCAAAATTAGCTTTCATTAAAGCCACAGGTACCATGTTTGGCATGAAAGTTGAGTGGGGATTTCCTGCTGTTGGTGCATTAGATACAGCATTTACTGAAATCGAAGTCTCAACCACATTTAATGGTGCAAATGCCTCAACACAGGGCTTATTTGCCTACCCAACAACAAACACCCAAGTTCAAGGTTTGGCAGCAAATATTACGCTTTGGTATCGTGGGCGTTTGATTGATCGTATCGGAAATACAGGTGAATGGTCAGATTGGACCAGTGGTACTTCAACAGCACAAGTTGATGATATTTTGGATGCACTATCAGGGCAAATTACAGATAGCCAACTACATAAAGATCTATCAACTAAAATCGATAAGATTGATTTAATTGCAGGATTAGATGGTGATATTGGTAATTTGATTGATAAAATTACTGAAATTGGGTCTGAGGTTGATGCAGCAAATGCAGCATTAAATAAAGAAACTCAAGATCGTATCAATGCAATTCAAAATACCCATGATAGTTTGACGCAAGAAATTGCAGGTCGTAGTGCTGCTGATGCTGCAGAAGCATTGGCAAGAGCTCATGCAATTCAAAAAGAAACTGAAGATCGTCAAATTGCAATCAACGCTGTTACAGATACCATTTCTGCTGAAACGACAGCACGAGTCAAAGCTGATGCTGCAGAAGCATTGGCAAGAACAGATGCTATTAACAAGGAGGCAAAAGACCGCCAAGCTGCAATTAATACAGTTACGAGTAATGTCGATAACGAAGTAATTGATCGAATTGCAGCAGTCAAAACTGTACAAGATGGTTTGACTGTTGAGGTTCAAGAACGCAAAGATGGTGATACCGCTATTTTAGCTGTTGTTGAAACCTACAAAAAAAGTACTGACACATCTGTTGCAGCAGTACAGCAAACTGTTGAAGTTGTCGCACGTGAATTATCTGCGACTGCAACAAAAACAGATGCTGTGTATGCAATCACAATGCCTGCAACTGCTGATGCAACAGATCCTACAGCTGACAGTAGTGTGATTGCTGCATCTTGGTCGATTCAATCTGCAATGGCAGACGCTGATTCAGCTTTAAGTCAGCGTATTGATACTAATGTAGCGAAAATTGGTGGAAATTCAGCATTAATACAGTCGGAAACGACAGCGCGAATCAATGCGGATTCAGCGATTGGTCAGCGTATC
>NZ_LQXQ01000035.1 GCF_003268395.1 Acinetobacter sp. CFCC 10889
CTATACAAAAAATAAGCCAAATATTGAATTTGGCTTATGATCTCACTGACTATTTTAAAGCTTAGTCAATAAATGTCGCACCCGCCATATACGGACGTAATACTTCAGGAATTTCAATCGAACCGTCCGCACGTTGATAGTTTTCCATCACAGCAAGTAATGTACGACCTACTGCCAAACCTGAACCATTCAACGTATGCACAAATTCAGTTTTCTTTTGGTCTGCACGGTAACGAGCTTTCATACGACGTGCTTGGAAATCCCACATATTTGAACATGAAGAAATTTCACGATAAGTATTTTGGCTTGGTACCCAAACTTCCAAATCGTAAGTTTTACATGCACCAAAGCCCATGTCACCACCGCATAACACGATCTTACGGTATGGCAAACTAAGTGCTTGTAAGATGCCTTCAGCATGACCTGTTAAATCTTCCAAAGCTTGCATAGAATCTTCAGGTTTTACGATTTGCACCATTTCAACTTTGTCGAATTGATGCTGACGAATCAAACCACGGGTATCACGACCATAAGAGCCCGCTTCACTACGGAAACATGGCGTATGTGCCGCATATTTCAATGGCAAACGTTCAGGATCAACAATTTCATCACGCACGAAATTGGTGACAGGCACTTCCGCAGTCGGAATTAGGTAGTATTCTTTTTCACCTTGTAATTTGAATAAATCTTCTTCAAATTTAGGTAATTGACCTGTACCACGTAGAGAATCTGCATTGACCAAATATGGTACATAGGCTTCGGTATAGCCGTTTTTAAGCGTATGGGTATCCAACATGAATTGGGTCAACGCACGTTGCAAACGCGCCAAAGGACCTTTCAATACACTGAAACGTGTACCTGTGAGTTTGGTTGCAGTTTCAAACTCCAAACCACCCATCATTTCGCCAAGATCAGTATGGTCTTTGATCTCGAAGTCAAATTGGCGAGGTGTGCCCCATTTCAAAATTTCAACATTATCACTTTCGTCTTTACCTTCAGGCACAGACTCATGTGGCATGTTTGGAATAGACATGAGTTTTGCATCAAGTTCTGCTTGAAGTTCATTCAGTTCAACTTCTGCAGCTTTGATTTCATCGCCAATCGCAGACATACGTGCCATGATTTCAGATGCATCACCGCCTGCTTTTTTGATTTGACCGACTTGTTTCGCACCCGAATTACGTTCCGCTTGCAAGTTTTCAGTTTTCGACTGAATGTCTTTGCGGCGAGCTTCTAGTGATGCCCATTCGTCAACGTTAAGTTGTACACCACGTTTAGCTAAGGCTAGGTTTACAGCCTCGATATTATTTCTGATTAATTTTGGGTCGATCATAGTCAATCTAAATAAGAGAAAAAAACTGTCTATAGTGTAAGCGCTTCATTGCAAAAAATACAGTGACAGCGCTCACTCACACGATAGATTTAATTCATTGGTTGAAAAATTAGCTTATTCTGCCTGTGGTGCTTTTTCTGCAACCGCTTCAACTACAGGTAAACTTGGTAAATATTCAGCTTTGACCAAATCTTTTGCCACCAAATATGGCAACGTCAGCTCAGTCATCCCCTCTGCATAAGATGCCAACTCATACAGTGGATAGACAAACACAATGCCTTTAGGACCATAGTAATAGTTATCACTGAGTTGCAATTTTTCACGGGTAATATCGTGCTGTGTCAACCAATTTGCATTGGCATCGTATAATTGTTCTGCAACTTTGGCTTCAACATTGGGTTTTAAAATATCAGTCAATGCCAAACGCTTTTGTGTGGTCAAATCAAAAGTGACATATTCATTATGATACATGCCATGTGCTGCACCTGCTGCATAGCTATACGACTGCATCATAAATGTTGCTAAATTATATTGTTGAGAAATAAAGCGCACATAAATACTTTGTTGACTCAATCCTTTAAGATCAGCAGCCTCACTTGCTGCCTGTGTTGTATGTGCATCTTTTTCAAATGCTACAGGCACATCTTTTTTAATGCGATCCAAGAAATATTCATCAATCCAAGGCACATTGCTTTGCACCGTTTGCAAATCATATTGTGTACAACCATCTTCATCGCATGACTGTTTTTTTGACAGTTCGACACGGGTCATTTTGGCTTGGATCAGTGGAATTTGTATCGCTTGGGCTTGGCTAGCTGACTGTGCCTCTGTAGGTGATGCGGGTTTTTCTTGACAGCCTACTGCGAATAAAACCGCTGTACATACAGGAATCGCATACAACCATTGCTTTTTTGCACGAAGTAACATGTCTGGTTTCGACCTTTATACTTTATAAATCTACTAATTAGATACTATACAAATCTCTGTTATCTAATGAAATTAAAAAGTGTAGTTTTATCGTATTTCATAGCTTAAAACAGCAACAGTTTAAATATATAACCAATCAAATTTTTAAATGTACCAATAACAATCCGACATATATCAATGCCGCATCTACACAAATATTAACTTATCATTTTGATTTATTGAATAATATCTAAACCCACCCAATTACAATGAAAACCCAAAGGTACTCGAACACCCAAATCAATTTCAGCTTGCTCTTGAATTTCTAAACCATTTACTTTGAGAATAACCACTTTCGAACTTTCACCATCCAAGTGATGCAAATACATCATCAAATAACCTTGACCTTCAGTGCAGTGTTCATGCTCTGCAATAAAACTTACTTCACCAATCGCCCATTTTTCACCAAAATCATACGTCACAGATTGATTTAAAACCAAGTCATGAATAATCAGAAAGTTAAATAAGCCTGATTCGGGAAAACTTAATGTATAAAGATAACGATACGCAAGACCATTAAAGCGCATATCAATTTTTGGAAATTCTTGAATCCGATTATCCAGCGCTGTTCTTTTTAAATGTTTTAGATCTGAATCAACAACCCATCTTTCTAACTTCGCCCGCTGTTGTTCGTAAGCAGCGTGTTGTGAATGCTCAAAATCAGTATCATGCACCAATACATCTAAAACAATTTGTCCTGTTTGATCTCGATACGCATTGGCAGCATGAAAGACAAAACAAGGATCTACTTCAATCCATTGAATATCTTGAGCATTGCCATATTTTTTCAATATGCCTATTCGCGCAGTATGCTGAATATTCCAATGATATGGCACACTTTTACCCTGTAATAATCGCTTAAATGAATAGGTCAGTGGGAAATCAAAAATAATCACATCTAATTCTGTGATTAAACAATCATGAATCATTGGACCATGCTGTAATAGGATTTGTGTCAGGTGAATCAAATCACCATATTCATCAATCACTTGATAATAGGCATTTTGAGCATCCAAAGCATCATAACTAATCGCATGCAAATGCCCTGTTTTATTGTCTTTTCTTGGATGTGCTGTAAATGGTAAATCTGCATCACTATTAAACAACTGATAACGTTGCGCATTCAACTCACCATCCAAACAAATCGGAAATGCACCTGCTTCAATCACCGCCCATAATTCGCCTGCATGTCGGAAAATATTGGTATTGACCACATCATGTGCACCACGGCGATAACCAGCAATTTGGGGTAAATTCTTAATTTTTTGAATGCGATCCGTTGCAATCATGGTGCTTTTAAACCAAATGGCTTGACCGTCTTGCAACTTCAAACCATGAATCATTCCATCACCTAAGTACCAATCGAATAAAGTGGGATTTTGAACATAAACAGGATTTGAACCAATTCGAAGCAATAATCCATTTAAATGTTGTGGAATTTCACCAGCAACTTTAAATTCACGAAACTCTGTTTCTGCGACGGGCTGATAGACTATGTTTTGGTAAATATTATGCTCTGTAGATGTAGAACGTCTTCTTAAAAATGTTCCAATTATTGTAATTATTTTATGGAAAACCCTATTCTTCAATGATTTAAAAGTCGTCATCTTTGCATAGGGAAACTCTTTTTTACCTTGATGACAAGACATTCAAGCACCTTTTTTTATTTCAGAGAATATCTTTTAGCTTTTGAACTTATTCTTGTTCTTTTATATCTGAAAAATAGAGATAAAACAAAACATGTTCAAGACCTCTATAAAAATCAATCTCGCCTTGCTCAACTTCATTAGACATAAAAAAAGCAATCCGAAGATTGCTTTTGATCATGCCAAATCAATTTTTAAATAATCAAATCATTCACTTTATGAGCGAATGAACAATCATCAATTATTGATCAATAATATCCGTGCCTTTCGGTGGTGCAAAATTAAAGGTTGAAGCTGGTAATGACGGGTTGAGCTTCACATTGTTAAATTTTACATGCGTTGTTTGACCTAAGGAATCTTGTAAAATCATCAGTGATGGTGCTTTATTTACGCCAAAACTAATGGTTAAGCTTTGGAATGCACCCTCTTTATCTTTAGGGAACAAGGTGTAATACGTTTTGGTACGGTCAGGCTGAGTAATACGATAAGCTTTTTGAATTTGCGCTGTATTACCTGAAAGTAACAATGCTGGTGTATTTGCTACTTGTTCATCTAAACTTTGACGCACAGCTTGCTGCAAATCTGGATCATAAATCCATACCATTTTACCAGTCGTTGCAATGGTCTGTTTTGCAGGCGAGGTTGTTTCCCAGTAGAACTTACCAGGACGTGCAACTTTCATTACGCCCTTAAATGTTTGGTTCATATGTTGTGCTGTTAAGCCTTTTTGTTGTGCAACTTTACTGCCACCAGAAGCTTTTGTGGTTTGCTCAAAATTGGCAGACAAACTATGAATACCGCTGAGTTGTTTCACCAAGTTATTGGTTGCTTGTTGCTCCGTTGCGGCAGTTGCAGCAAAAACTGTTGTGCTCATTGCAGGTGCAAACAGCGCTGCACTGATTGCGACTGCACTCATGGTTTTACGAAGCATGTTCATAGGTTCACCTTTTATATATTTGCGCTATAGCAATTTGTTAGATGATTTATCATAAACCAATTTTTAACGCTAATATTAGAGAAAATAAGAAGTTTTGTATTGTTATTGGGTGGATTTGTAGAAATTCATTCATCATGATGAAGATCAACTTCAAATCTTAATATTTTTTGAATATAAAAAAACCCGCAATAAAGCGGGTTTTTCTGCATCATTAAAGCTTACACTTCAACAGATACATAGCGACGGCCAAACTGACCTTTCACTTCAAATTTGATCACGCCATCAGCAGTAGCAAATAAAGTATGGTCACGACCCATACCTACGTTTGTACCCGCGTGGAACTCTGTACCACGTTGACGAACGATGATGTTACCAGCAGTCACAGCTTGACCACCGTACATTTTAACACCTAACATTTTAGGGTTTGAATCACGACCATTTCGTGTCGAACCACCGGCTTTTTTAGTTGCCATGTCTACTTACTCCTAGTGATTAGCCTGCAATCGCAGTAATTTTCAACTCAGTGAACCATTGACGGTGACCTTGTTGTTTACGGTAATGTTTACGACGACGCATTTTAACAATACGGATTTTGTCGTGACGACCATGACCAACCACTTCTGCAGTTACTTTTGCGCCAGCAACAACTGGAGCACCGATTTGAATGCTTTCGCCATTCACAACCATTAATACATCATCAAATGTAATCGTTGCGCCAGTTTCAGCTTTCAACAATTCTACTTTAAGGGTTTCACCCTCAACAACACGGTGCTGTTTACCACCGCTTTGGATTACTGCGTACATAGTGTACTCCAACTTGCCCGTATCGTCGTGCCGAAAAAGGAATATTTCGATCTTATAACGAACGCTACTGGGGGTTATACAAGGGCAAGGATTTTAAGGGATAATGACATAAACAACAAGCCATTTCCGTTAAATATTCAAGTTGTATGTAAAATATGCAAATAGAAAATTGGTATTTAAGCTTGAGTGATTGAATTTGTATGGATTATTTTTAAATTTACAAAAATTGAAATAGATTTTAAAACGAATTCCGTTACTATGGAGCGCAAAAGAACGACTTACACAACTATTCAATCGATATCATATTTTGGACAAATTAAGAACATTTCATTAAGATTCAGTACAATGTCTGTTTTCTAAAGTAACATTGATCGTTGTTAATTGTTTACACTAGTCACTTAAAAATGCATTTGTATGAGGTTTCCTTCACATGACCATCGACTTTAAGCAAGATATTCTCGCGCCTGTTGCTACTGACTTTGCAGCGATGGATACATTTATCAATGAAGGAATTACTTCAAAAGTTGCTTTGGTGATGGCGGTCAGTAAACATGTGGTTGAAGCAGGTGGTAAACGTATGCGTCCAATCATGTGTTTACTTGCAGCAAAAGCATGTGGCGCACATGATGTAGACATGGATCAGTATCGTAAACTTGCTGCAATTATCGAAATGCTACATACCGCAACTTTAGTACATGATGATGTTGTCGATGAATCAGGTTTACGTCGTGGTCGCCCTACTGCAAATGCAACATGGAATAATCAAACTGCCGTTTTAGTTGGAGATTTTCTGATTTCTCGTGCATTTGACTTATTGGTAGATTTGGACAATATGATCTTGTTGAAAGATTTCTCAACAGGTACTTGTGAAATTGCCGAAGGTGAAGTTTTACAACTCCAAGCACAGCACCAACCTGATACAAATGAACAGACTTATTTAGATATTATTCACGGTAAAACTTCACGCTTATTTGAACTTGCAACTGAAGGTGCAGCGATCTTAGCGGGCAAGCCTGAATACCGTGAACCATTACGTTTATTTGCAGGTCATTTTGGCAATGCTTTCCAAATTATTGATGATATTTTAGATTACACCTCAGATGCTGAAACATTAGGTAAAAATATTGGTGATGATTTAATGGAAGGTAAACCTACTTTACCTTTAATCTCTGCTTTACAAAATACCACGGGCGAGCAACATGAAATTGTCCGTAAAAGTATTGCCACGGGTGGTACTGAACATTTAACTGAAGTGATTCAGATCGTACAAAACTCTGGTGCGCTTGATTATTGTCGTCAACGTGCAACAGAAGAAACTCAAACTGCTATGCGCGCTTTAGAACATTTACCTGAAAGTGTTTATCGCCAAGCTTTATTTAATTTAGCACAATTGGCGTTGCATAGAATTCAATAAACTCAACTTATAATTTGCTTATGCATATAAAATTTAATGATATTTTTCTAAAAATGCAGGAACAGCTTGAGTCTCCTCAAGCTATTCCTAGTGAATCTCTCCTCATTGAACTCATCAATCGCATTCGTCCTCGTGACAGCCATGATGTAGAACAGACACAGCAAAATGTGCAGGCTTTTATTCAAGCCTTGTTAATCACTCCAACCGCAGCTTTGAATGTGCAAGGTTATTTATTTAAAATAATTAATCAGCACAAACAAGCAAATTTGTATGCGGATAGTGGTATTTTATCGCTTGATGGCTTTTGGAATCAGCTCGCACAGCGTGTCGGTGCTTATTTTTTACCCTTACTCCGTGATGAAACAGATCTTCGTGATTTAGTTGGCAATGTTTTTCACCAACGAACTGATCGTTATTGGCTTGAACATGTGAAAGGTGAGCAATGGAATCAGCTTTTTCTGATTTTAACCCAAGGGCATTTCCCACAAGCTGAACTGAATGTTAAACGGGAAATGATCACTGCGATCACTGTTTTGTCTTATCGTATTAGTGGTATTGGTTTATATCCTGAGTTTATTAATGCCTATCCTGAACTGAGTGAATATGAATCGCCTTTTTTAGTGCAAAATCGTGAAATTGTAGAATTCATTAATGCCTACAAAAAGCAATATCGTAATGCTGATGATATCGCCGTCATCCCACCTCCTGATGCTGATCAAGCCTTAGTGATGATCGAACAATGTCGTGATGTGGTATTAAAAATTCGCCGTGCGACCAAACGAATCGGGGTCAGTTTAAGTTTGACCTATTTATTATCATTGCTTGAACAATGTTTGGATCGTGTCGAAATTTTACTGAATCTTATTGTTGAAGAAAATAAAGTTCGTGCACTTTCATGTGGCGAATTTCTGATTGATTTGGTCAATGCAAATTATAATGAAACCAGTGTACGTCATTTGCTGAGAACCAACAGCGAACTGATTGCTCTACAAGTTACTGAAAATGCAAGTAAAACAGGTGAGCATTATGTAAGTACTGACAAAAAAGGCTTTTTTGCCATGTATAAGGCTGCAGCAGGTG
Organism: Acinetobacter sp. CFCC 10889; assembly: GCF_003268395.1. Lineage (GTDB taxonomy): Bacteria > Pseudomonadota > Gammaproteobacteria > Pseudomonadales > Moraxellaceae > Acinetobacter. Next base: position 8,181 of record NZ_LQXQ01000035.1, read on the forward strand.
CAGGCGTGATTATTGCCACAATGGCAACACTAAAAATTCTGAGTGCACGCTTGATCTTAGCGCCATTTTTACATGCCTTTATTTATAGTATGAATTATGCCTTAGGTTTTATGCTGATTCATGTCTTGCATTTCACTGTTGCAACCAAACAGCCTGCGATGACAGCCGCCGCTCTCGCTTCTACCGTTCAACATCGTAAAGGCTCAAAAACGGCGCAAATTGCAGAACTTGCGGGTTTAATTATTAATATTATACGTACTCAATTTATTGCGATTTTGGGGAATATTTCCATTGCAATTCCAACCGCAGCACTGATCACATGGCTTTGGCAAGTGTCAATGCATGAGCCTTTACTCACGCATACCAAAGCCAATATGCTTTTACACAGCTTAAACCCATTTACTTCTTTGGCTGTACCACATGCTGCGATCGCAGGTGTATGTTTATTCTTATCTGGTCTCATCGCTGGATATTTTGACAATATGGCGATTTATCGCAAAGTTGGTCCACGTTTAAAGGCGCATCCAAAACTTAAGAATTGGCTAGGTCAGCCTAAACTTGATAAGTTTGCAGACTATATCGAACGTAATCTTGGCGCATTAGCAGGGAATTTTTTATTTGGTATCATGCTCGGTAGTATGGGAACAATAGGTTTTATTTTAGGCTTACCGCTTGATATTCGCCATATTGCCTTTGCATCGGCAAACTTTATACAGGGCTTAATGTCTGTAAATGGTTCACCTGATATTGGACTGATTATTATTTCCTTCTTGGGTGTATTGCTGATCGGTATGACCAACTTGTTTGTCAGTTTTAGCTTAACGATCACTGTGGCACTGCGTGCACGACAAGTTCGTTTTGAACAATGGAAGCCTTTGGCGAAATTGGTATTTACCCATTTCTTTACACGCCCACTCGACTTTTTTTGGCCACCGAAACAGCCTTTACAAGTAGAAGATCATTCATCCGTAGGGCATAAAAATAGTCATTAGCAAAATTGTTATCATTTTGTGCAAATGATTAAAACTTCAAAAAAAAGAAATTACTATAAATTACTCATTTATAGTGACTTGAAAAAAAGTGTACTGACAAGTACACTTTAGCACACTATTTAATCTCAACATGTGTGATTAATCATAGCAAGGTCAGTCAATATGCCTTATACCTATCTATTCATCCTTGGTTGTATTGGATTCAGTATAAGTTGTATTGGACTAAATATTTCATATATACAACAACTTGACCATACCATCCTACATTGGATGAGTGTGCATCGCATTGATTTTTTAAGTCATGTTGCGGTCACCTTATCTTACTTAGGGGGCTTACCTGTCATGTTATTCTTATGTGGACTATGGTGTTTGCAGCAAGCGTATGTAAAAAAATATGTAAACATTGCATTGATCAGTTTAAGTCTGTTAGGTGCTTCGGCTGTAGGTTGGGTATTAAAATATTATATTCATCGCCCTCGACCTGAAGCAATGTACCAAATGGTACAAACCTATGGTGCGTCATTTCCGAGTGCGCACAGCATATATGCAGCTGTACTTGCTTGTTTAATTATTTTTATATTTTATCGGCAAACACAAGCTAAACTCTTCATCATTTTTGCTTGTGTTTGGTGGCTGAGTATGGGATTTTCGAGGGTATATGTAGGTGCTCATTTTCCAACCGATGTTCTGGCGGGATGGAGTATTGGCTTTCTCTGGGTTGCATTAATCTGGCGCTTGCTTTTGAGACACATGTTGAATATGAACAAATTATTTTTAGATAAAAATCTAAACGAGGTGGAATAATGATGTCGGCAAAGCTTTGGGCTCCTGCCCTTACTGCTTGTGCTTTAGCAACAAGTCTTGCACTTGTGGGTTGTAGCAAAGATCCAAAAGATGCACAGCAAGGTGGCGCTGCTGCCCAAAAAATGCCGCCGACAGAAGTTGGTGTCATTGTTGCTCAACCACAAAGTGTGGAACAATCTGTTGAATTATCTGGTCGTACTTCAGCTTATCAAGTTTCAGAAGTTCGCCCACAAGCAAGTGGTGTGATTTTAAAACGTTTGTTTGCTGAAGGTAGTTTTGTACGTGAAGGACAACCTCTGTATGAAATTGATTCAAGTACGAATCGTGCGAATTTGGACAATGCAAAAGCTTCGCTTGTTCGTCAACAAGCAAACTTAAATGCACTACAAGTTAAAGCCAATCGTTATCGTCAGCTTGTTGGGATCAATGCTGTTTCTAAACAAGAATATGATGATTTATTGGCACAAATAAAATTGGCTGAAGCTGATATCGCTGCATCAAATGCTGTGGTTAAAAATGCACAAATTGACTTAGGTTATTCAACTGTTCGTTCACCAATCTCAGGGCAGTCAGGACGTTCAAGTGTCACTGCAGGTGCTTTAGTGACTGCAAACCAAGCCAATGCATTGGTTACCATTCAACAACTTGATCCAATTTATGTTGATATTAACCAATCAAGTGCTGAATTATTACGTTTACGTCAACAACTTGCTCAAGGCAGCATTGACCGTAGTAATAACACCAAAGTTCGTTTGAAACTTGAAGATGGTAGTACCTACCCTGTGGAAGGCAATCTTGCATTTTCTGATGCCAGTGTAAATCCTGATACAGGCTCTGTGACTTTACGTGCAGTATTCTCAAATCCAAATCATTTGTTACTTCCTGGTATGTTTGCCAATGCGCAAATCGTACAAGGTGTCATTCCAAATGCGTATTTGATTCCACAAGCAGCGATTACACGTACACCAACAGGTCAAGCTATGGCGATGTTAGTGAATGCAAAAGGTGCAGTTGAAGCACGTCCAATCACCACTGCGGGTGTTCAAGGTCAAAACTGGATCGTAACGCAAGGTTTAAATACAGGCGATAAAGTCATTGTCGATGGTATTGCCAAAGTTAAACCTGAACAACAAGTTGTTGCTAAACCTTATCAACCACAAGCTGCTGCGCCTCAAGGTGCAACACCTGCTGCAACTCAACAAAAAACAGGTGGAGCAGCACAACCTGCTCAGCAAGATAAAGCAACTGAACAAAAAGCTACTTCAAATGCATAAGGGGTAGACTCAATGGCTCAATTTTTTATTCATCGCCCGATTTTTGCATGGGTGATTGCACTGGTCATTATGTTAGCGGGGATTCTCACGCTGACAAAAATGCCTATTGCACAATATCCAACGATTGCACCACCGACAGTTACAATTTCTGCAACTTATCCAGGTGCATCAGCGTCTACTGTTGAAAACACAGTGACCCAGATCATTGAACAGCAAATGAATGGTTTGGATGGCTTACGTTATATCTCGTCTAACAGTGCGGGGAACGGTCAGGCATCTATCCAATTGAACTTTGAACAAGGGGTTGATCCTGATATCGCCCAAGTTCAAGTGCAAAACAAATTGCAATCAGCAACTGCGCTTTTACCTGAAGATGTTCAACGTCAAGGTGTAAAAGTCACCAAGTCTGGTGCAAGCTTCTTACAGGTTTTAGCGTTCTATTCTGAATCAGATAGCTTGTCTGCAAATGACATTAAAGACTATGTAAACTCTAATGTTTCTGAGCCTTTAAGTCGTGTTGCGGGTGTAGGTGAAGTCCAAGTATTTGGTGGCTCTTATGCCATGCGTATCTGGTTAGATCCTGCCAAGTTAACTAGCTTAGGTGTTACACCAAGCGATGTTGCAGCAGCTATTCGTGCACAAAACTCACAGGTTGCTGTTGGTCAATTAGGTGGTGCTCCTTCGATTGAAGGTCAGGTTCTAAATGCAACTGTCAATGCACAGAGCATGTTAACCACACCTGAGCAATTCAAAAACATTTTCCTACGCAACACCAGTGATGGTGCACAAGTACGTTTAGGTGATGTTGCACGTGTTGAGTTAGGTGCGGATACCTATCAGTTTGATTCTAAATTCAACGGTAAACCTGCGGGTGGTGTTGCAATTAAACTTGCGACAGGTGCCAATGCTTTAGATACATCAGAAGCTGTTGAAGCACGTATGGTTGAATTGCGTAAAAACTACCCAACGGGAATGAAAGATAAACTCGCATTTGATACAACACCATTTATCAAAATTTCAATTGAAAGTGTGGTACATACACTGATTGAAGCGATTATTCTTGTATTCTTTGTCATGTTCTTGTTCTTACAGAACTGGCGTGCAACCATTATTCCAACCATGGCAGTACCTGTTGTTGTATTGGGTACTTTTGCGATCATTAATATTTTTGGTTTCTCGATCAATACCCTCACCATGTTTGCCATGGTATTGGCAATCGGTCTCTTGGTGGATGATGCCATCGTTGTGGTGGAGAACGTTGAACGGGTAATGCAAGAAGATCATTTAGATCCAGTTGCAGCAACAGAGCTTTCAATGCAGCAAATTACGGGTGCCTTGATTGGTATGACATCGGTACTTACAGCTGTATTCGTTCCAATGTCTTTCTTTGGAGGAACGACTGGGGTTATTTACCGTCAGTTCTCGATCACCTTAGTGACAGCGATGATTCTGTCTTTGGTTGTAGCAATCACCTTTACCCCTGCGCTATGTGCGACCATTTTAAAACAGCATGATCCACATCAAAAGCCAAGTAATAATATCTTTGCACGTTTCTTCCGTTGGTTTAATGCTGCTTTTGATCGTACTGCGGACAAGTATCAAACGGGTGTCAATTTCATGACACATCATAAACTGTTCTCTGGAATTGTTTATGCTGCGGTAATTGGCGTATTGGTTGTATTGTTTAAAATGTTACCTTCGTCTTTCTTACCTGAAGAAGACCAAGGTGTAGTCATGACTTTGGTTCAATTACCACCAAATGCAACCTTAGACCGTACTGATAAAGTCATTAATACCATGACGCACTATTTCATGGAAAATGAAAAAGCCTCTGTTGAGTCTATCTTTAGTGTTTCTGGTTTCTCATTTACAGGGATGGGGCAAAATGCTGGTCTTGCATTTGTTAAATTAAAAGATTGGGAAGTTCGTACTACACCTGAACAACAAATCGGCAGTATTATTCAGCGTGGTATGGCGCTAAATATGATTGCAAAAGATGCATCGTATGTCATGCCACTCCAATTACCTGCTATGCCTGAATTAGGTGTAACTGCTGGCTTTAACTTCCAGTTAAAAGCCTCTGCAGGTCAAAGCCATGAACAACTTCTTGCTGCACGTAATGCAATTTTAGGTATGGCTGCTCAAGACAAACGTCTTGCAGGTGTACGTCCAAATGGTCAAGAAGATACGCCTCAGTACCAAATCAACATTGATCAAGCACAAGCTGGAGCAATGGGTGTAAGTATTGCAGATATCAACTCAACCATGAGTATGGCGTGGGGTGGTTCATATATTAACGACTTCATTGATCGTGGTCGTGTGAAGAAAGTTTATATCCAAGGTGAAGCTAGCGCGCGTATGATGCCTGAAGATTTGAACAAGTGGTATGTACGTAATAACAAAGGTGAAATGATTCCTTTCTCTAGTTTTGCGACAGGAACTTGGACTTATGGTTCACCACGTTTAGAGCGCTATAATGGTATTTCTTCGATGAACATTCAAGGTTCACCAGCACCAGGTACAAGCTCTGGTGATGCAATGCTTGCAATGGAAGAAATCGTGGCTAAACTACCATCGATGGGTTTACAAGGCTTTGACTATGAATGGACTGGTCTATCTTTAGAAGAACGTGAGTCTGGCGCACAAGCACCATTCTTATACGCACTTTCATTGTTAATCGTATTCCTCTGTCTTGCAGCACTGTATGAAAGTTGGTCAGTACCATTCTCTATTCTATTGGTTGTCCCTTTAGGTGTGGTTGGAGCAATGATATTAACTTGGTTAGGTTTAACCATTAAAGGTGATCCAAACTTATCCAATAATATCTATTTCCAAGTGGCGATTATTGCGGTCATCGGTTTGTCAGCAAAAAATGCGATTTTAATTGTAGAATTTGCCAAAGAATTGCAAGAAAAAGGCGAAAGCCTATTTGATGCTACGTTACATGCAGCAAAAATGCGTTTACGCCCAATTATTATGACCACACTGGCATTTGGTTTTGGTGTATTGCCATTAGCTTTAGCAAGTGGCGCAGGTGCAGGCAGTCAACACTCAGTAGGTTATGGGGTACTTGGTGGTGTAATCACTTCAACACTATTGGGTATTTTCTTCATTCCTGTGTTCTTCGTATGGGTGCGTAGTATCTTTAAGTACAAACCTAAAAATCAAAATCTTCAGGAGCATAAATCGTGATGCAAAATCTATGGTCTATTTCAGGTCGTGGCATTGCGGTATCTGCACTTGCGCTTGCTTTGACTGCATGTCAAAGCATGCGTGGCCCAGAACCCGTAGCACAAGCCAATATTCCAACCAATTATCTTGAAAGTGCATCGGGTACTTCTATTGCGGAACAAGGTTATAAAGACTTTTTTGCAGACCCACGTTTGCTCCAAGTGATTGATCTTGCTTTAACCAATAACCGTGATTTACGTACAGCGACATTGAATATTCAACGTGCGCAGCAACAATACCAAATCTCTGAAAACAACCAACTGCCAACAATTGGCGCAAGTGGTGGTGTGTTACGCCAAGATCAAGGCGTTGGTGCACAAACACGTTATAATGTTGGCTTAGGTGTTACTGCGTATGAGTTAGACTTTTGGGGTCGTGTGCGTAGCTTAAAAGACAATGCCTTAGATAGTTATTTGGCAACAGCAAGTGCACGTGATGCAACGCAAATTTCACTCATTGGTCAAGTTGCACAAGCTTGGCTCAATTACTCATTTGCCAATGCACAACTCAAACTTGCTGACCAAACATTAAAAGCACAGCTTGACTCATATAATCTCAACAAAAAACGTTTTGATGTAGGAATCGACAGTGAAGTACCTGTACGTCAGGCACAAGTTTCAGTAGAAACTGCACGTAATGATGTTGCGAATTATAAAACGCAAATCGCACAAGCACAGAACTTATTGAACCTTTTAGTGGGTCAACAAGTGCCTGCAAACTTATTGCCATCACAACGTGTCACTAAAATCACCAATAATGCAGCTTTAGCTTCAGGCTTACCAAGTGATTTGTTAACACACCGCCCAGATGTTCGTGCGGCTGAATACAAACTCTCTGCTATGGGTGCGAATATTGGTGCAGCAAAAGCACGTTTATTCCCAACCATTAGCCTCACAGGTTCAGCAGGTTATGCATCAACTGATTTAAGTGATTTATTTAAATCAGGTGCTTTTGTTTGGTCTTTAGGTCCAAGTATCGACATTCCTCTTTGGGATTGGGGTACACGTAAAGCCAACATCAAAATATCTGAAACAGATCAAGAAATTGCTTTATCTGATTATGAAAAATCAATTCAATCTGCTTTCCGTGAAGTAAATGATGCATTGGCAACTCGCCAAAACATTGGTGATCGCATCTCTGCACAACGCCGTTTGGTTGATGCAACCAATACAACGTATAAGCTTTCAAATGCACGCTTCCGTGCAGGGATTGATAGCTTCTTAACTGTATTAGATGCTCAACGTAGCTCTTATGCAGCAGAACAAGGTTTATTGTTGCTTGAACAAGCCAACTTAAATAATCAAGTAGAGTTGTACAAATCTCTTGGCGGTGGCGTAAAAGCCAACTCATCAGATCAAATCGTAGTACAACCTTCAACAGCTGAATTAAAACAACAGCAACCTGCAAAGTAATTTTTTACGTGCAGATTTGACTCAATAAAGAAAGCTCACTACGGTGGGCTTTCTTTTATGCAAAATAAAAATACTCAATTAAATGAGAAATCAAAAAATGTCACAACACAGAACACAGCTTTTATTTGAAATTCGGGATTGTTTAGATCACTTACATATTCCAACCCAAATTTTAGATGTTGAAATCACAGAAGTGATTAACCAATATTTATCACCATTTTGGAGAGGTTCAAGCTCTAAAATTGATTGGCAACTTCTAACAATGTTCAAAAAACTGATTTTCCTTACCATATTCCAATTGATGCACAACTCACACAGCAACTTCTATATCAAACAAATTTTCGAGTATTGCAACAAAAGACACCCATTATTTTATATTTTTCAGGATTAAGCCCATGTCTATTACTACACAATTGTGAATTGCCAAATATCATTTTCTATCTTATGGATGAATTTTGCTATTTAGATACCCTTTTCATCTTTGCTGCACAGCCTATTTTAGAACAACAAAAAATTACTGATTTCTTGGAAATTCAATTCTTTGATTACTTTTGTGGGCAAATATAAATGTTCAAAACTTTAGCCTAAATCACATCACCCAAAGCAGCACTATAGGCAAAGTTAATACTGAGCACAAAGTTTGCAAACTGATCACCCCTGCCATCAGTTGATGATCACCACCCAAAACTTTCGTTAAAATATAAGATGCAGATGCAGTCGGCAAAGCAAAAAACAGCACAAGCACTTGGGTTTCAAGCTGAGTTAAACCCAGCCATATACAGACCATATACGCCAAAGCAGGCATAATCAACAACCGAGCAAAAGTATTTAACAACAAAACCCAAAGCTGTTTTTTTAATGCCATAAATTGTAATGCTGCACCGACACAGAGCAAACCCAAAGGCAAACTACAAATCCCCAATTGCTTAATCAAATCAGCAAAACCTGCCCACAAAATCAGCCCTGAAAAATTAAAAATAATCCCTACAATGCACGCTAAAATCAGTGGATTTTTCAATAAAGAAACAAAAATAGATTTAACATTCATACTGTCCTGACGGGTTAAGGCGAGCACAGATAAAATATTGACTAGAGGAATACACATTGCCAAAGTAATCGCCAAAATCGTTAAGCCTTGCTGGCTAAATAATGCTGCGACTATCGCCAAACCCATATAAGTATTGAAACGTACCATGCCCTGCATATACACACCAAAACGTGCAGCATCGGTTTTTTGTACCGCACGAATGATATACAGCACGATACAAGTGATCAGTAAAACCAAAGCCAAAACAGTAAAAATGGTTTGCAGCATAGCAATATGAATCGTTGCCGTGGCTAAATTTGCAAACAACATTGCAGGAAATAGCACATAATAATTCAGCTTTTCTGCACCACTCCAAAACCCATCACTCAAAAAACCTGTTTTTTGTAGGATATTTCCTCCAACAATTAAGACCAGTAAAGGAAACAATGAAATGAGAATCTGAGCCATGTGCTATCCAGATGACGAAATTTTGCAACAAGAGAATAAGAACTTTACACCATTTATCAAAATTTTTATTTATATTTCCACTTTCATAAAGTATTTCATTTGACAAAGTAAATTTTCAAAAAATAAATAAACCAATATATTTCAATTATTTAAAATAAAATTATTTTAAATAAAATGCACCATTATGGTGCAAAAAATCCAACTTAGTGCAATGTTTTGCTTTATATCGAGTCTTATATCTTCTTTTGTATTTTTGATCATTTTTTTCCTTATCATCCCCTCTTCACGCCCACAAATAGCTCGTTATACTTGAACCAAACTGTGACACATAGCACCAAATCAGAGCCCTTATGCAAAATATAGACCTACTCTTTCTCTTACTCGGTGCAATTCTTGTACTTGCAATGCATGCAGGATTTGCCTTTTTAGAACTTGGTACAGTGCGCCATAAAAATCAGGTCAATGCGCTAAGTAAAATTTTAACTGATTTTTCGATTTCAGCGATCGCCTATTTCTTTGTCGGTTATTACATTGCGTATGGTCAGCATTTTTTCCATTCAGGGACACAACTTTCAGCAGAGCATGGCTATAACTTGATGCGCTGTTTCTTCCTGCTGACTTTTGCTGCAGCAATTCCTGCCATTATTTCTGGTGGTATTGCTGAGCGTGCCAAAATGCGTACCCAAGCAATTGCAACTTTATTTTTAGTTGCTTTGGTTTATCCGTTTTTTGAAGGTATCGCATGGAATGGTAACTTTGGCATACAAGATTGGTTAAAGCATACCTTTGGTGCATCTTTTCATGACTTTGCAGGATCTGTTGTTGTTCACGCCATGGGTGGCTGGATGGCGCTTATCGCTGTAATCTTACTTGGTGCTCGTCATGGTCGCTATAAAAAAGATGGTCGTGTGAGCGCACATCCACCATCATCTATCCCATTTCTTGCACTTGGTTCATGGGTTTTAATTGTCGGTTGGTTTGGTTTCAATGTTATGAGTGCACAACGTTTAGATGCCATTTCAGGTTTAGTGGCGATCAATTCACTTATGGCAATGGTCGGTGGTACGATTTCAGCAAATTTCTTTGGCAAAGAAGATCCGGGATTTTTACATAATGGTCCATTAGCAGGTTTGGTCGCAATCTGTGCAGGTTCTGATATTGTGCATCCAATTGGGGCTTTAATGATTGGGATGTTTGCAGGCTTCTTCTTTGTTAAATTATTCACCTATACCCAAAACAAACTTAAAGTAGATGATGTATTAGGTGTATGGCCTTTACATGGTGTATGCGGTGCTTTTGGAGGGATCGCAGTAGGTTTATTTGGTCAAACATGGCTCGGTGGTTTAGGGGGCGTTTCAATGATGTCGCAAATATTAGGAACTGTCTTTGCGATCATTATTGCTATAGTTGGTGCATTTGCAGTCTATGGGATTTTAAAAGTCACAATGGGCATTCGTTTAAGTCAAGAAGATGAATTTCGTGGTGCTGACCTATCCATTCATAAAATTTCTGCAAATTCAGAAGATGCTATTTTTTAAACATATTTTTGATTTAGATATAATTATTTTGGATGAAATCACTGAAGCTTGGGTTCCTGTGATTTCTCCCTATGGTCAAGCGATTTTAATTTGGAAAAATTGTGATTAAGCTTAAATTATTGTAAATAACTCAACGCTTGTGCAAATACCTCATCCTGACTTTGTGTAGCATCCAAACGTTTCATCCGCTCAGGCTCACGTGCATGAATTTCAACAAAGCCTGAACGCACTGACTCAAAGAAAGCGACTTTTTCTTGCTCAAAACGATCTAAAGCACCACGTTCTCTCGCACGGGTCATCCCCAGTTCAATCGGTGCATCCAACCAAAAAGTTAAATCAGGCATCCTTGCAACAAAATTCTGATTTAAAAGCTGTAACTTTTCACGGCTTAAACCACGCCCTGCACATTGATAAGCAAAGCTTGAATCTTATATTCCTAACTAAAAATAAGTAAACAAACATCGTTATATCCTAATTAGTTATAATGTAAACTTTTATACAGCTTAAATTAATAAACTTCTTTAGAGTCAAAAGAATCTATGTTGAAGATGTCTTATAATATCTAAACTAGGTATTAGGAACTAAATTGAGAATGACTAAGATCATCGGAATTGCAGCTGTAGCTAGGTCAGGGAAAGATACTGTCGCTTCTATGTTATTAAAGCATGAAGGAGTAGCTACATATGCATTAGCTGATCCTCTAAAACTCGGGTGCCAAATTTTATTTGGACTTACCGATGCAGAGACTTGGCATGATGATCTAAAAGAAAAAGTGATACCACATTGGGGATGGTCACCTAGAAAAATTTTTCAAACCGTTGGAACAGATTGGCTTAGAGATTTAAACTCAGATCATTGGCTATTACGAGCCAATTTGGCATTCAAACAATATAAGACTGATAAATCAGATAAATCACAAGTAGACTTCACTGACCCTATAGCGCCGTTCAAGTTAGCTGCTCAGGCCATATTTGGAATTACTCAAGATGAAGCATGGAACCCTTTATTAATAAATAATAAAATTGAATATTGGGATATGACACCAAATGAAATGATCAACTTTCTTTATAATCATACTTATAAAGAATTCAAAGACTATGATTTTTTGAGAAGCGAAAGACCTCTGACATTTTTTTCAAAAGAAATCCCTGTCTATGGTAATGATAATATTGTAATAATCAAAGATGTTCGATTTGAAAATGAAGCTGATTTTATACGGTCTCATAATGGAAAGATATGGCATATTAAGAGAGATAATGCTACAAAAGTGATAAGTCATTCTTCTGAAAGAGGAATAGAAATTAAACCAGAAGACATCATTATTAACAACAATGGCTCCTTAATGGATTTGGAAGCAGCTGTACAAAAAGAATGGAATGCTTATTATTAACTAAATCTATCAACTATGGTCATGTAGCCTACCAATACCCCTTTACAATGTAGGCTACTCAATCTCAATTTATATAATTAACATTAGCCTTATTGCCTAAATATTTCATAACTATATTGTTTTAAAGGCTTTAAGGCTATTTGCATTTTAGGGTGGGATTTTTATAAATCTCACCTTATTTTTAACTTAACAAACTCTAATTTTGCAATCTAAGGTTGAAACTACTTGAGCTAATCATTTTTAAAATTTGCATTATAAGGTTGAAAGTGAATTTAGCTTTTTAATAATCCTTTTAGTTGACTCAAATACTCATTTGCTTTTTGTTGAGAATTTTCTTCTGATAAATTTAAATCGGATTGAATCTTAATGATGCTTTGTTCAAACTGGCTCAATTCCACATCACTCAATCGTTGTTCATCTTTGTACATATCTATAGTTGCCCGACACAAATGAATGAAGTGTGCTGTTGTTTTGTGCTGATAATTACAACAAGCATGAATTATATTTTTGAGTCGTCTGTGGCGTAGCTCAATATTGATTGGTTTATAAGTTGGATGGCTTGCGCTAAAAAATAGTGCCTTATCTATGGCATCACCGCTATACCAACCTTTATCCAAATTTTCTTGTGCTGCTTGAATGTAAATTTCTGCTACTCGCTTCCTGTCAGCCAAAATGTATTTCTCAATTTCAGCTTGGTCAGTTAAAAGCTCAATTGGTTCAAACTGAACTTTAGTGCCGTATCTGTTTTGGGTAGATTGATCATTTACTCGCAGAAAAATGGTTGCACCTATTTCTATATCTGATAGCACGGTATTTTTGACAAGTTGGGCTTGATAATTTTTTACACTACCGATCAGTTCAGCTTGAATATACTTTGTTCCAATTTTTAAGATACGAAACTGTCCAAATGCTGTCATTTTTTCTTGCTTATTTGGCATCTCACACCAAGCCTAATGATTATCCTGTGATAAATTTTAACATTAAGTCTTTATTATGAAATGAAAAAGTAGTCAGATTTGAAATTTTTAAATATTGCATTTCAAGGTTGAAAAACCTACGTTTATTGCATAATATTTAAGTATTGCAAAATAAGGTTGAAAATAAAATGGCTTCTGCACCAAACAATACCGAATCTACTCTCGCTAGTTTTATTTGGAGTAATGCCAATGACCTTCGTGGAGGTGGCTTTCAGCATATAGATTTCGCCAAGGTGATTTTACCTTTTACGATTTTAAGACGTTTGGAATGTGTACTTGAGCCAACGAAAGAAGCGGTTCTCAACACTTATACGCAATTTAAAGATCAAGGTTTAGCCATTGATGACATTCTAACCAATGTCAGTACAAATCCGTTTTATAACAAATCCACCTATAATCTTTCTAATTTAGGTGGTACAAAAACCAAAGCTAATCTTGAAGATTACATCGCCAATTTCTCTGAAAATGTACGTGTCATCTTTGAACAATTTGATTTCAATACAACAATTAATAAATTAGCCAAAGCCAATCTATTACTGCGTATTTGCAATAATTTCGCTGCCATCGACTTACATCCGAATGTTGTGCCTGACCGTACCATGAGTAATGTCTATGAACATTTAATTGCGAAGTTTGGTGCAGAAGTCGGTACGGGGTCTGAGGACTTCATGACTCCGCGTGATATTGTGCATTTAGCAGCAACTTTATTGCTTGAGCCTGATAATGAGCTGTTTGAACAAAAGAACGGTTTAATTCGTACCATCTACGATCAAACCTGTGGTACTTCGGGTTTTTTAACCGACATGATGAACTATGTAGAAGGCTATAAAGACCGATATAGTGTTGCTCCTGTACTTGTGCCTTATGGTCAAGAGCTGATAGAAGAAACTCATGCTGTCGCATTGGGTTCAATGTTACTCAAAAAATTAGAATCTGACCCAAGTCGTGATCTTTCCAAAAATATCAAATTAGGCAGTACATTAAGCAAAGATCATTTTTTAGATCAGCGTTTTCATTACCAATGTTCCAATCCGCCTTTTGGACTGTCTTGGGCAAACGATGCCAAAGCCGTACAGTTAGAGCATAAAGAAAAAGGCTTAAATGGGCGTTTTGGTGCGGGTTTGCCTAAAGCCAGTGACGGCTCAATGCTTTTTTTACAAAATCTAATTTCCAAACTAGAACTGCCTGAAAATGGTGGTGGTCGTGGTGCGATTGTGCTATCAGGTTCACCATTGTTTAACGGTGGTGCAGGCTCAGGCGAGTCGGAAATTAGACGATTCATTTTAGAAAATGATTATCTCGAAGCAATTGTGGCATTGCCGACTGATATTTTCTTCCGTACAGGTATTGGTACATATATTTGGTTAATTTCAAACCGTAAACCTGAGCAGCGCAAAGGCAAAGTGCAGCTCATTGATGCAACAGGCATGGGTTCATCCATGCGTAAGAATGAGGGCAACAAACGCAAGTTTATTGACCAAGATGCCATTGATGAAATTAGCCGTATTTATGCCGACTTTGAAGAAAGTTCGGTGAGTAAGATTTTTGACTATACCGATTTTGGCTACCGCCGAGTCAAAGTCTTGCGTCCTCTACGCATTGATCTGCAATTTGATGCGGAAAAACTTGAACTATTTAAAGAATCAAAAGAATTTGGCAAGTTATCAGATAGTGATCAAAATTCAGTATCGGCTTATATTGAACAGCAGTTTGGTGACAGCAAAGACTATGCTTGGTTTGAGAATACATTCCTGAAAAAACTACCACTCAGCAAAGTCAGCAAAGGCTTAAAAAATGCCTTGATCGCTGCGTTTGGGGTGCAAAATCCTGATGCAGAAGCCGTAGAAATTAACGGTGAAGTGCAAATGGATAGTGACCTGACTGATTATGAAAATATTCCGTTAAATCAGAATATTCAGGACTATATGGCGAAAGAGGTACTTCCTCATGCGCCTGATGCGGTGATTGATACCACTTATACCGATGCCAAAGACGGTCAAGTCGGTGTGGTGGGTTATGAAATTAATTTTAACCGCTATTTCTATGTATTCGAGCAGCCACGCCACCCGAATGAGATTATGGCTGAAATTAAAGAGCTATCTGCCGAAGTGGCGCAATTGCTTGGGGAGGTTTAAAGATGCAGTTTAAGCAATACCCAAGTTATAAACCAAGTGGTGTGGAATGGTTAGGTGATGTACCTGAACATTGGCAACAAAAACCTATTTGGAGTTTATTTAAGCGTATTAAAAGGACTAACTTTCCAACTGAACGCTTACTTTCTGTTTACCGTGATTATGGTGTTATTCCTAAAGATAGTAGGGATGATAATCATAATAGAGCATCAGAAGATTTAACTCCTTATCAGCTTGTATGTGCAAATGATCTTGTCATCAATAAAATGAAAGCATGGCAAGGCTCTATTGCTATCTCTGAGTTAAGAGGTATTGTTAGCCCTGCATATTATATTTACCAACCTAAAGCTGAATATCACTCAAAATATATTCATTTTCTGATTCGTTCTGCGTATTACATTCAAAGTTATAAAAACTATTCAAAAGGGATACGAGTTAATCAATGGGATTTGGAGAGCGAAGCATTTACCCATATTGACTTATTGCTTCCTTCTTTAGATGAACAACAAAAAATCGTTGCATTCCTCGATACGGAAACCACCCGAATTGACAACCTCATTGCCAAGCAAGAAAAGTTAATCGAACTTTTAGAAGAACAGCGTAAGTCGATTATTTCTCATGCTGTCACTAAAGGTTTAAATCCTAATGCACCCATGAAAGACAGTGGTGTGGAATGGTTGGGGGAAGTGCCTGAGCATTGGACAGTATTAAAAAACAGGCATATCTTCAATTTTAGTAAGGGTCTAAGTATCACTAAAGAAAACTTACAGGAAAATGGAGTTCCATGTGTAAGTTATGGGGAAGTACATTCAAAATTTGGATTTGAATTTAACCCTGAGATTAATGACATGAAATTTGTGTCAGAAGAATATTTAGAAACCTCAAAAAACTGCCTTTTGAATAGTGGTGATTTTATATTTGCTGATACATCAGAAGATTTTGAAGGTTCAGGTAATTTCTCATATTTAAATAGTAATTCCCAAGTTTTCGCAGGGTATCATACTGTTATTGCTCGTTTAAAATCGAAACAAAAACCGAGATTCTTTGCATACATATTTGATTCAAATGCACATCGCAAACAAATTCAAACACAAGTTAAAGGTATTAAAGTTTTTAGTATTACCCAAGGTATATTAAAAGACATATATTCTTGGCTGCCGCCAGTTCATGAACAAGATTTAATTGTTAGGTATTTAGATAATGAATGTAAAAAAATATCATTATTAAAAGCCAAGCAAATAGAACTAATCGAAAAGCTTAAAGAATATCGTTCTTCGATTATCTCCCATGCTGTTACAGGGAAAATTGATATTCGGGAGTTCTGTTAATGAATTTTTCGATCATGGCTCAATATTTATGTACTTTGGTACATAAATATTGCATTATTCTATTCAACATACCTGCCATGCCTAGGTTCAAGTTCGCTTGTTCACGCACAAATCGGCAGGTTTTTTTGCCTGAGAAATGATGATGGTTCAATTCACTAAACAGGCAAAAAGCAACCAAGAGCATCTTCAAACATGGCAAGACCGTGGTTTAACTATTCCTGATCTTGTACGGGCAGACCGCTATTTAAGCTTTATTGGCTACTATCGTTTATCGGCTTATACCATTCCTTTTCAGATAGTAAATAATATTTATTTGTCACCTAACGAGAATGTTCATTTTCCTAAAAGTCAAATTCCTTTTATTTATTTACCCCTTACAGCCCGTATTATTCCTCATAAATACAAAGTAGATACTTCATTTGATGATGTACTCAACCTGTATATCTTTGATCGGGAGTTAAGGCTCTTGGTCATGGATGCGATTGAACGTATCGAAGTCGCTATACGGGCACAAATTTGTAATGTACTGTGCCATCAATCAGGCAATGCCTTTTGGTACACTGATGAACAGCATTTTAATTATAGCTATGCCCACATGCGTTTACTTGCCAGTATTGAACGGCAATTATTAGATGAAAAAGAACGCTTGATACGTGACGAGAAAGCCATTGATAAACGCCCACTCTCGCAAGCTGATAAAGATGCTTTAAAAGACAAAGTGCGTAAAGAAAACTTCTTACGCCACTATTTATCTAAATATGACAGCCCGAAATTACCGCCTTCGTGGATGATGATTGAAATGCTGACTTGGGGTGAACTCAGCCATCTTTATGTTGGACTCAAATCGACTCAAGCCAAAAAACAGATTGCTCAAAACTTAGGAATACATGCCGAAGTTTTAGAATCATGGCTGAAAACCCTGAATGATGTACGCAATATTTGCGCCCACCATAGCCGACTATGGAATAAAGAACATGGGCGCAGCATTAAGATTCCAACTTCAAATGCAATTCAATGGCTTCAACAACCAATCATATTGAGTAATACCGCGATTCGCTATGAGAAGCGTACCTATATGCTTTTGGTGGCAATACAAACCTTACTTTATAAGATCAGCCCAAATTCAACATGGGCAAAACGACTCAAAGATTTAATTGAGCAGTATCCATCACTCTCTAAAGCCAATATGGGAATGCCTGAGTTATGGCATCAAGACCCATTTTGGCAACAGGCATTACAACAGAATTAAAAATTAGGGGAAAAAGCATGAATATTTTGGCAGACAAAGCCCATTACGAAAGTCACTTAGAAGCCTATATTGTGCAAAAACTGCAAGCGCAAGGTTGGGTGGTTGGGCAAAGTAAAAATTATCATACCGAATATGCACTCTATCCCGAAGATTTAATCACATGGATTCAAGCCACACAGCCTGAAAAGTGGGAAAAACTGCAAGCCTTGAATGGCAATAATACCGAAAAACGCATCATCGACCGCTTGGATGATGAACTGAATAAAAAAGGCACAATCCATATCTTTCGTAATGGCTTTAGCATGGCGGGCGCAGGCACAATCGACCTCAGTGAAAGCGCACCCGAAGATGGACGCAATCAAGCTGTCATTGACCGCTATAACGCCAATATTTTACGTGTTGTACCACAACTTAAATATCACCCTTCTAAAGATGCAGGCATTTTAGACCTTGTATTCTTTATTAACGGCTTGCCAATGGCAACGGTAGAAATTAAGACCGAGTTTAACCAGTCTTTAGAAGATGCCATTGAGCAGTATAAAAATGACCGCAAACCGATAGACCCGAAAACAAGACGTAAAGAGCCATTGCTGACACCTAAGCGTGGTGCAATTGTGCATTTTGCTTTGTCTGAATCTGAAATTGCCATGACCACGGCTTTAGATGGTGAAAACACCTATTTCTTGCCGTTTAACAAAGGTAATCAGGGACATGCAGGCAACCCCCCTGCGGATGCAGCCAAAGGTGAAGATTATCCAGTGGCGTATTTTTGGGATTATGTCTGCCAACGTGATAATTGGCTGAAAATATTCCATAACTTTGTCTATGTGGAAAAGAAAAATAAAGTCGATCTATATGGTAATTGGACGGTACAGGAACGCCTGATTTTCCCGCGTTATCATCAATTTGATGCGGTCAATAAAATCATTGCCGATGTGCAAGAAAAAGGCGTAGGACTGAATTATCTGTGTGAACACAGTGCAGGCTCAGGCAAAACATCGACAATCTCTTGGGTGTGTCATTCACTGGTGCGTTTGCGTCACAATGACGGTACACCGTTTTATAACTCCGTCATTGTGGTGACAGACAGAACGGTACTGGATGACCAGTTACAGGAAGCGATTCAACAATTAGACCATCAGAAAGGCTTAATTGCTGCAATTAACCGTGATGACAAAGAACATGCAGGCAAATCGAAAAGCAAACAGCTTGAAGATGCACTGTTGTCCAATAAACAGATCATTATTGTGACCATTCAGACTTTCCCGCATGTGATGGAAGCGATTCTGACCAATACCAGTTTAAGCGACCGTAACTACGGTATTGTGATTGATGAAGCACATACCTCGCAAACAGGCTCAACAGCATCTAAACTGCAAGCGACATTGGCATTGCAGTCGGGTGAAGCAATGGCTAACCTGACTGTTGAGGAATTGCTTGAGCAGATTCAAAAAGCCCGTGTACAGTCCAAAAACATCAGTCACTTTGCCTTTACTGCAACTCCAAAACACTCGACTAAAATGTTGTTTGGGCGCACTAAAAATGGTGAGCCTGCCAGTGATGATAACTTGCCTGAATCCTTCCATCTATATCCGCAACGTCAAGCCATTGAAGAAGGCTTTATTTTAGATGTACTGCAAGGCTACGTGCCTTATAAAACAGCTTTTAAACTCGGCGGTGAAGCTGTTGATGATGATAAACGGGTCAATTCTAAAGCAGCCAAGAAAGCCTTAGCCCGTTGGATGGCTTTACACGCGACCAATGTCACGCAAAAGGTGCAGTTTATTATTCAACACTTTCACCACAATGTTGCCAATTTGCTTAATGGTCAAGCCAAAGCCATGATCGTGACCAGTTCACGCCCTGCGGCAGCACGTTATAAAATTGCCTTGGAAAAATATATTGAAGATAACCCTGAATACAGTGCCTACCGTGTCTTGGTGGCATTTTCGGGTAAGCTCACGGGCAAACAGATTAGCCATGAAGCAGATGGTGATACCGAAAACGGGGCGCTATTTCAAGTTGGTGAAGATGCTGAATTTACCGAAGCCAATATGAATGCCGATGCACCTAATTCTGATTTACGCATCGCATTTGACCGCCCTGAATATCGTTTAATGGTAGTGGCGAATAAATTCCAAACAGGTTTTGACCAACCCAAACTCTGCGCCATGTATCTTGATAAAGTGATTGCCAATGAAGTTGAAGTGGTACAAACCTTGTCACGCTTAAACCGTACCACCACAGGCAAAGATCAAACCTTTGTAATTGACTTTGTAAATGACCCTGAATGGATTTTAAAGTGCTTCAAGAAGTACGACAACGGGGCAAAAATGGTTGATGTACAAGACCCGAATGTGGTTTATACCATCAAAGATAATATTGAAGAACTTGATCTGATTACCGAGGATGATTTGGAGGAGTTTAAAGCAGCTCGTTTTAAAACTATCCGCGATATTAGCAATCATGATTTCAAAGAAACCACACATCCCGACCTGTTTAAAGCAACAGATCGTGTCGCCCGCCTGTTTAACCAAAAACTGAAAATGCTCAAACAGGCGATTGAGCTACAGGAAACCGCATTTGATCAAGCCAAAGCAGACGGCAATGATGAAGGCGCAGAAAAAGCGGAATTTGAGCGCAAGCAGTTAGACGTAGAACTACAAACCTTGATGCGCTTTAAGGGCAATTTGGATAAGTTTAGCCGTATTTATTCCTATGTGGCACAGCTTATTGACTTTGGCGATCCTGAACTTGAAAACTTCTCGGCATTTACCAAGCTCTTATCCAAACGATTAAATGGTATGTCTGCTAAAGAAATTGATATTTCAGGCTTGGTACTGACTGGCTTTGGCATCTTTAAAAAGAAACTTAAAACCGATGATACCGATCATCCCGAAGCGGATGAACCTCAACCATTAGCCCCCATCCAAGGCACAGCGAACGGTGACTTGCAGCCAAACAAAATGACTTATCTCAAAGAAGTGATCGAGCTGATTGCACAGACCTTTGGGGATATTTCTACCCGTGAAGAACAGGTGGTGTACATCAATCATTTAGTAACCATTCTACGAAATAACGATGTAGTTATGGCTCAGATTGAAAATAATCCTGAATCCACAGCCTTGCAAGGCAACCTACCATCGGCAACGAAAGGCGCAATTATTCAAGCACTGACCTCACATCAAGACTTATCAGCATTGTTGCTCAAGACCGATGCACAAGCGATGCAGAACGTGATCAAGGTACTGTATAAGCTGCTAAAAGATGGTGAAACCATTGATGTGCATCGTCTAACATAACGGAGTATGGACATGATTGATATTCTGCAACTGGAAGGTGTACAGCCGATAGATTACCGTAATGAAGATGGCTGTATTATGATTACCGTACAGCCAAGCGGTGAGCATTTGGAAACATGCCCTGAATGCGGTGGACGCTTATATAAGCACGGCCAGCGTATCAATCATTTTGCTGATACCCCCTTGCAGATGCAACCTGTAAAAATTGAGGTGATACGAACACGCTATCGCTGTTCTGAATGCAAAAGCATGATTACCCCTCAACTGAGTTTCTTAGATGAAAAACGTAGAGCGACCCATCGGCTGATTCAGCAAGTACGCAAGCGTTGCTTAGATCGAACCTTTACGCAACTTGCCGAAGATACGGGGGTGGTGGTCAATACCATTAAAAACATTACGCTTGATTTTGTAGAGGAATTAGAACGTGATGTAAAGTTTGAAACCCCAACGATTATGGGTATTGATGAACTCATGCTGATGGGTTCATATCGTTGTGTCATTACTAACCTAGCTATGAACAGCTTGTATGACATGCTGCCCGAAAGAACTCAAGATACCTTGCTACCATACTTCGCCAAACTGCCTGATGCAGACAAAGTAGAATGGATTTGTAATGATATGTGGCGACCCTTCAAAAAGTCATTCCGTCTGCACCTACCAAATGCCAAGTTGGTTATTGATAAGTTTCATGTAGTGAGAATGGCAAGTGAAGCTTTAGACACTGAACGTAAAGCTTTACAAAGTAGTTTGGATCGTGATTCCCGACTGAATATGAAAAAACATTTACGATGGATACTGCTAAGACAACCAAATTCATTGACCGAAGATCAACAAAGAATTTTAGGAAATTTAGAAAAATGGCATCCTGAATTTAAGGAAGCTTATGACCTCAAAGAGCAGTTTTATAATATTTATGAAGCAACAACCAAAGACGATGCCATACAAAGGTTTCATGAATGGGAAAGCAGTATTCCCAAGTATTTAAAGTCTTTTCGTGACGTTGCTAAAACTGTGAATAATAACTTTGAGGATATATTTACCTATTGGGATGCGCCAATAAGAATTACCAATGCTTATACTGAGGGGCATAATGGTATTACAAAGGTCGCAAATCGAATGGGACGAGGAAATACCTTTGAGGTGCTTCGAGCAAAATTGTTATATAACAAAGTGGCTCGATCTATTACAACTTTAAAGACTCCATCATCTTCATTAAAATCAACCAAAGGTTATGAGGGTTTAACTGCATTTCCAACCAAGCAAGAGAAAACTAAGTTGGAATATGGCGCTTATATTCCAACCTTGGTTGAATTGTATGGCGATGATGAAGATTTGGATGAAGAACTAATTTCAACCATATAATGCAAATAGCCGGCTTTAATTGGAAGCATTCGCTAAACATACCTTATCAAGCGCTCCCATGGTAATCCCCCATAAACATAATGCCCATTTAATAAATAATGGACATTATCGGGATATTGAGCAAATAAGAAAAGTAGGGGCAGCGGACGCTTATAGCCATAGTTAATTTAATACCACTCCATAAGACTTTAATCTCATGAACTTTGATCGATAATTTTTTGAAGGAAGTTTGACCTTTAAAAGCTCGTAAAAATTCTCATCATGAGTTGATAAGATAATTTGCCGCCCAAATCGAGTGGAAATATTGCGTAAAAGATCAATAGTAGAAAGAATATTTATAGAGTCCATAGAGTGGATGGGATCATCAATAAGTATAGTTTCTACAGGCCGACCTTCATGCTCTACATGGAGCGCACGAGCTAAGAATATACTTAACTAAGAATATCAAGTTGAGCTGCACTAAAATAAAAAGTAGGGCAAATAACACTATCTTCATCTTCGTGAAGATAGATTTCTAACCTCGGTTTCTCATTTTCAGGAAAAAGACAAACGAAATTGATTGTTTTAAATGACGGATGTGGATCAATTTTAGAGTAAATTTTGTTAATTAATTCAATACTTAGATTGGCATTTGAAGTTCAACACCATGTTGTTGGCATAATACCTGATTCGGACTTTTAAAGCCGAGTCTTTTTCTAGGGCGATGATTAATACGTTGTGTGATTTCTAAAATATATTCATCTGTATAGAGATTTAAATCACTGCCTTTTCTAATATATTGCCTGATTAAGCCATTTGTAATTCATTCGTGCCTCGTTGCCAAGCGCTATAAGGATCAACCAAGCTTCGACGATGATAACCTGACCATTTTTTCCATAGTGTTCTACCTAAATGTTTAACTGTTCGAAGTAATTCATTTCTCTCTTGAGAATGTGCTTTTGTTTCTTTCCAAGGTCTTGCATTTTTTCTGGTGGGAATAACTGCATGAGATTTTCTAGATGAAATCAATTGACGGCGTCGCTTTGTATCATAAGCACCATCAGCATAGACTGAGTCCATTTGTTCTTCTTGTGGAATTTGATCAAGTAAATTATTGAGTACCTGTGAATTGCTGACATTATTTGTGGTGAGTTCTACAGCCCGTATTTGAAGGGTTTCAGCATCTATACCAATATGTAGTTTACGCCATTGGCGACGATATTCAGATCCATGTTTCTTGCATTTCCATTCACCTTCACCTAGGAACTTCAAGCCAGTAGAGTCCACGAGTAGATGGAGACCATCACCACTTTTTTGATAGCCAACCGCAATATCGATATGTCTTTGTCTTCTGCACAGTGTGGAGTACGAATATCACTGTTATTCGGAGCTATCCAATCTAATCCGCAAAGCTTAATCAGACTTTGGACAAAACCAGTAACCATTCGCAAAGACAATCTAAATAGAGACTTAATCATTAAGCAGCATTGGATAGCTGCGTCAGAGTAAGTTTGATTTCGTCCGTGTTTGCCCTGTGGGTGAGCGTACCATTGAGTCGTAGGATCAAACCAAATCGAGATATTTCCTCAATTTATTAATGCTCGGTTATAAGCAGACCAATTCGTTGTGCGGTAGATTTTAGGTGTCGGCTTCTTCATGTGAAAATTATATTGCTAAAGAAGGCTTTAAGAATACCTCCTCTTGCAGATATTTTTTCAAAAACTCTTGAAAAAACAACATAAAGGATTAAAAGGTTAAATACTTTCAACTAAAATATTATAATCAAATGACTCTATTCCCCTTAAAAAAATAGAATTTATGTATATAGTTTTAAAAATGGTTTATTGATCTTTAATCATTCAAAATCCAAATTATTGTATTTCCAGAAATAACATAATTAAAAAATTAATTATAACCACTTTATAAAAATATTATCAACTTTTTTCGCAAAAAAATATTTTCAAACATACAATTAGAGAAAAGCACTCCATCAAACATTCATAATTTAACCTATTTTAAAACACCATAAACTGTATTTTAAATTATTTTACTTAAGAGATAAAATCTATTTTCATAAAATAATTATGAAGTTAAAATTAATTTTTTGGATAATTTTATCAAATAATTTTCCAGTATTATATAAATCATTATTTAAACTATTTTTAATAAAAACAATGAATTATACAAAAAAACAACTTGCATTAAATTTTAAAAAAACATATTATTCGTCAAAGTTATTCAAAATTAATTTTATATATGGTCAAGACAATCAAATAAGTTAGAGGTAGTTTTTATAATTCAGTAATTTCAATTGCAGAATGGGCAAGGGATAACAACTTCTCCTCCAATCTTGTATATATAATATTAAAAAAATAAAGTCCCACAACGTAGTAAAATTCATAAAATAGCAATAAAGTTAGGAATCAAGGAATATACATTAAAAATTTAAGTTAATATTTTAATTTAAATAAGTATAAAATATTATATAGGAACAATACAAAAATGAATAAATTAGACATTCGAAACATTACTTCAGTTAAAACATCTTCTAATCACACTATCAAAGCAAGATACTTGAACATTCCTAACTTTGATCTCAATAATAAACTGTGCTTTGAATTGCATGCAATGTTTCTGTTTAATTCAAAAGATAGAGCACAATCGTCAGGTCACCTATTGAATCAAGCAATTGAAAATTTCTTTATATTCATCAACCTATACAATACAAACCAACCACTTAAACTGAAAGTAGATTCACTTTCAAAAGTACAATTTGAAAACTTTAAGGCTTTTATAAGACACTGCCAAAAAAACAAAATTACTCTGGAAATGGCATCAAAACTCAAAGCAGCAATTGTTGATTTTGCTGAAAAAACAAAGTTAATACCAATCCCTTTATTACCTAATGTTACTGCTTTTAAAAGCAAGAACAAGCCAACAGAGCCTTTAGATGAAAATTGTTATAATGATTTGACACAAACCTTAACATTAGAAATTGATCGCCTTTATGAAAAAGTTAATTTCATTGAAAAGGTTAAAAAAGCAGAGCCATATACCTTATCAGAAGCTCTTTTAGAAATATCTCCCCCCATGACTAAAGAGCGCATTTTTGCATGGTATGAGATGATACTTAGTAAAGAGATCATTAATAAATTTACTGTAAGAAGTCTATCTGTAAAACTAAAAAATTGCATCGATACTGAGCTGTTAGAATTAATGCAACAACCTGATTCTACAATGCTCGAAAAATTCAAAGTTATTTATGAAAGAGATAAAAAGTTAATAGATACTTCTCAAATAATCCTAAAATTAAGGAAGCAGGAAGGATTTGGATTATGCAATTGGAATTTCGATGTTGTAAGAGGATTAAAAACATTAATTGCTAATGGCTATCCAATGCAAAAGACTTTAGATGAAATTGATACAAAATATTCGGCTGAATCTTGCATTAAGATAGGAGAGTGTGAAGATATTATCCAACTATTGATCTTACGAATATCTCGTTCACCACAAAAATATAAGCACCCAGAAATAAAAAATTGGGATGATTTTCTAGGAATGTATTTTCCTTCTATGATTGATTCAGCTGCAATTTACTTAATGCTAGCACTTCAGACAGGGTGGAACAAAGAAACTATTTTAGCAATTAATCCAAACAATTATGAGCATGTATTAAGCGGTACTTTAAATGAAAATCAATCTATTATCTTCTCAGAAAAGCATAGAAGCCAAGATTCTACCCTTCCCTATATTAACGCTAAGGAATTTATAGCTCCAAGTAATAAGGAGGATAAATATTCAATCTATAATATTATTCAATTAGCAA
Source organism: Acinetobacter sp. CFCC 10889 (assembly GCF_003268395.1). GTDB lineage: Bacteria > Pseudomonadota > Gammaproteobacteria > Pseudomonadales > Moraxellaceae > Acinetobacter. The sequence continues at coordinate 34,472 of NZ_LQXQ01000035.1, forward strand.
AAAATATTACTTTACCGCTTGAAAAATATTCCTTTGATTATATTCATATGCATCATCAAAAAGATGATTTAAACCCACTATTTCTATGTCTTAGATATTGGGCTGACTGGGTGTCTAAAGGAGGAAGACATACTTCAATATCGCAGAATAAAGCCTTCCAAACAGCGATTAAACATTTTATAAACAAACATAAAATTGAAGAAAATGGCAAGCAAATTTCAGCAATTGGTGATCTCACCCTGAGACTTCGAGTTACTTGGATTCAAATCAAACGTAAAGAGCTTCCTTTAACAGTGATTAGACTAATACAAGGACATAACACCAAAGATACTACTGATCGATATTACGATAATTCTGGCGTAGCAAAACAAGATAGGAAAAGACGATTAAGAATTGAACAAGAAAAAGTCATAGCTTTACTTAGAAATAGAGAATTCAAAGGAATTATTGGAGCAAAAGCAAATCAAGATGCAAGCACAAATCATGGATTAAAGATTTTTCACATCCCTGGACAAAGAAATAACTTATGGGGATGCTTTAATCAATATGAACCTACATGGAATGGTTCAGAAAATAAAATTTCCAATGGTGAAAAATGTTATTCAATTCAAAATTGTATTTTCTGTAAACAAGTTCGGCTTTTTGAAGAATCCGTTCCCTATCTCATGGAAAGGCTTCAACATATCAATGATTTAATGACTGATATCTATGAATCTGACTCAACACTAAATGAAGAAAAATTAATTATTGAGTCTATTTTAGATAATTGGAATGATGATGATCACATTAGAGAATCCGTAAGGTACCAAAGAAAAAATGCACCTTTGCTACCTAGAAACTTAAATGATTTAAAAGTAATTTTTGAGGACAATTATGATTGATCTTGATGAATATTTTACCATTGAATCGTTACAGAAAGATCAGAGTAATATCGCTGATGAGGAATTCAAGCATATTTTAGAGACTACAGGGGGGGAAATGGCTAGTTCTGTCATTTCACTTTCTGTAAAACTAAGTGAATATCCTGATGAAGACATTCCTATTTCCGAATATTCTTTATATAAAGACAATATATGGTTACTCGAATACACGACTGGCAAAAATCCTACAAAGATTTACTTTTACAATGAAGACAAAAAATACAATGGTCTTAAACGAGCATTACTGTATTACCTAATCCCAGATTTTTGCATTTTTGGCAATATCAAAAGTTACAGCACCACCAAATCTTATGCTCAAATTTTTAATACTTTCATTTCCTATGTTTTTAAACACAATCATTTGTCTCCAGATGACCCATCTGATATTAATTGTATTACTCCAGCAATGTTAAATGAGGCACTTGATAGAGCAAAAAATAATAATGATGCTGTAAGACATTACTCTTCACTATTTCGCATAATTAGATTATGGCTATCATTATCTTCTCAAGGAGCTATACCCAAAATATATAGGATAAATATAGATCCCACATCTGTTGATAATAAAAAAAGGCACAAGGATGTTGTTAATCATTTTCAGGGCACATTATCTACATGGCTTCCATTTTCTCAGGATGAACTTTCAAAATTAATAGAATATTCGCTATTTTGGCTTGAGATTGCATTACCCCAATTAATAAAAGTACGTAATTATCTTAGTGAAATAGCTTTAACCAAAAATAGCAAGGCTAATTTTTATTGTTCGAAGCCTGATAAAGAGTTTGAGAAGAATACAAATATTACAATTAATAAAATCAATATAATGTCAAGCATTAGTAATTATAATAAAAACAACCTTAAAAATCATCAAAAACCCTACTGCTATACATGGAAAAATCAATATGCGGTAGCTCTAGATCATGTGAGAAATGCTCTGTTTATACTTATTGGTCTCACTATAGGAATGAGAGCTAGAGAAATTGGCCAAACCAAGTTAGCTGATATCTACAAAGATAATAACGATGAATATTGGATCAACATTACAAGGTTCAAAACAACTAATGACCCAAATTATCTAGGTGAAACAGAATTAATGCCTGTTCCTTATTTTATCGGTGACTGCGTAGATTCCTTTAGACATTTAAAGAGCTTATCTGACTTTAATAAGAATGGTTATTTATTTCAGTCAAACAAAAGCAGAAAGATTCTAAATAATTTCACAAATTCACAAATTACGCTCATCACAAATGAGATTAGACAATTTACTGGAGTAGAAAGAGTTCATAATCATAGATTTAGAAAAACTGTAGCTGAAATCTTAATTAATCAAAGTGAAAGGAATATAGATTTAATACGAATGTTATTTGGTCATGAAAGCTATGCAATGACACTGAAATATATATCTAGAAACCCATTTATGGTTAGCACAATTGCAGAAGCGATTGAAGTAAATTTTACGGAGGATTTTCATGAGATAGTAAGAAGCATTAGAGATGAGTCTTATTCGGGGAGATCGGCCGAAAGAATTGCTAACGCAATGATCACTATTCCAGAAAAGTTTGTTGGAAAGCAACTTAAACTCCAAATCATGAATTATGTATCACATATGCTTTCTAGTGGAGAAATGTTATTTATCCACAGATCCGCTTTAGGCACCTATTGTATTCATAGCGGTAAAATAGAAAAAGATGCCCCCCTTCCATGTCATGTAGAAAAAGATAATTCAGACCAATTTTTAATCCCTGATGTGAATAATTGCCAACTGGATTGCCAATATTGTGTTGTCCTAGAAAAATCCAGGAAAGCTATTTCTGACAACATTAACTTTTACCACCGTGTTTTAGAGTCTACTGATAACATTGGCAAGAAAGCAGAAGCAATGATTCGCAATAAACTCGCAGCAAATGAAAAACACCTAGAAAACTTAGATATGAATCATTATAAAGTTAAGAAGGCTCGTAAAATGGATATAGTACAATTATGAGCTCAATACTAACTAGATCTAAAATTATTAATGCTATCATTGAAGAAAAGGTGAAGAACCCTAGCATTAAATTAAAAATACAGGATATCTGTTCAATCGTAGAAATATCTAGACAGGCATTTAATAGATATTATTCTGATTTAAAACCCTATATAAGCAGTGAAAAACCTATTAGTGAGTTAATTAAAGGTGAGGATGAAATTTCTTACAATCGCTTATTATCTAGCTATCAGTCAAGAATTATTGAACTGCAGAATAAACTTAATGAAATTAAAGAAAATAATCGCAAAGAAATAGCTAATATAGAAAATAGTTTGACAACGTCAATGATGAATAATGATCTTACTTTATATGATGTAGATTCTATTAGATTACAGTTGCAGAAACAAAGCTTACATAATGAAAAATTACTAGATAAGATCAATTTTTTACAAACAGAATTGAGCAAACAACAAATAAGAAAAGTTAGTGAATCTGTAACCACTTCATTCTCTACCAAACATGACGTTTTGGACGAAAATTTTGAGTTAATTTTTAAAAATTATACAGATAATCATGATATTGATGCTTTTGAAGAGGAAAAAGAAAGTGCTATTAATCGTATGATAACAAAGTTAAATAAATTTTCCATCAATAGAGAAGTTATCATCATCATATTTATGGAAAGATATCTATGTAGTTTTAATAAATTTGTCCAACGTTATGTATTCGATTCAGATACCTTTCATTTGTTTGTCAAACTCCCAGTACACTCAAGATCAGAATTAAAATTAATCTTGAAGAAGCTAAACAACCAACCAACAATACAAATCTATATTCCTCATTCAGAGTCAGAGACCATCATTAAAACACAGCGTCAATTTTTTTTTCAAAAATATCCCTGAGATGGAATTACAGGCAGCTGATAAACCATTCATACCTTCAGTGCAAGATGGCTTCAAAAAAGTATGCCAATATCGAATCAATCAGGGGGACTAATGATAAAAATACAGTCCACACTGATCGAATATAAAAGTGTTGATACACTTAATGATAGTCAGCATTATGTTTTAAAAGCTTTATTACCCGATGACAAAAAAATTCTACTCAGCCATCCTAATTTATTTCTATACTATGAAACAAATGGAGTCATTAACACCTCCAAAAGATATGCAAATGTCATATCTCAATTCTATTCATATTTATCTACTCAGGAAAAATTCCATAATATTGATGTTAGTAAATATCATGTTATTGCTGATAACAGCGACATCAGAAAATGGCAAATTTATCGCCAAATAAAACGAGTTCAAAAACAGTCTATTAGACCCACTTCAGCGACAATTTTTGAAGATGCAAAGATTATTTTAAATTACTTCAAATGGCTAAATAATGTTGGTTATATAACAAATGTATCTATACAACATAAAGACTGGATTGCTGATTTCAAAAGTGAAAGAATGCTTAATTATATTCAACAAAAAGCTAAACAGATCTTAGATACTAAAAATATAAAAACTCTAGATAAAGAAAGACGACAAAGCTCTTCAAAGTCTCTTATCACAAATCGAGAAATTAGGGCTTTGATTGATGCTTATACTGATCCCGCCTATTCTGCCTTATTTAAGCTTTCTCTAGGTACTGCTATGCGCCCTATGGAACTGGTCCAATTTCCATACCTTGGAAATGGCGAGAATAAACATATAATGCCCTATTCTGAGATGGATAAAGATAAAAGTACCATAGAATTTAAAGTAATAGGCAAAGGAAATAAACATCGAAAAGTTAGAGTTAATATCAATGATCTAAAAGAACTGGACGATACTTATATCAAGCCTTTTTATAATGAAAGAAGAAAATTATATCGAGAAAAATATGGTGTTGAATGCCCACCTTCAATCTTATTTTTAAATAAATCAGGCAAACCTATAACACCTATAATGATTTCTAGACGCTCAAATGATGCCAAATTAAAAGCAAAGAAATCATACTCAGATTTTAGAGAAAAAATTACGTTTTATGAAGCTAGGCATTGGTGGCCCACTATGTTTGCAATTGAATTTTTTAAGGCAAAGCTTCTCAATGATTCCTCAGAAGTTATTTATGCAGCTTTTGCAGAAGCATTAAGAAATCAGATGGGGCATGATGACTTAGAAACCACTTATAAGAATTACATCGATATGGCAAGACTAGTCTATTCAGCACACTGTGGCACTATTCATGAGTTGCTTATATCACCTCAAAAGACAGTTCAAGAGAGACTTGAAGAAATGGAACCTAAAAGTATATCTAAATAATTGTTTGTTAGGAAAAAAATTAGAAATCACTTTACCACATTGTAATAGCCCCCAATTAAAACGGACACTTATGAATTAAGACCTAGTCATAGCACTAGGGTTAGGGAGTGTTTTATGGAACGTATTGAAGTTATTACATCAGTTCAGCGTCGTCGACGTTATTCAGGTCAGGAAAAAGCCCAATTTGTTGCCATGACCATGCAACCAGGCTCATCCGTTTCTTCTGTTGCCAGACAGTATGGCATCTCGCCAAGTTTGCTGTTTAAATGGAAAAGACTTATGCAGGATGGTGGAGTCACTGCCGTGGAAGCCAATGATCAAGTTGTTAGTGTATCTGACTATAACTCGCTGTTAAAAAAGGTCAAACAACTGGAGCAAATGCTGGGCCGTAAAACTGTAGAGGCTGAAATTCTCAAAGATGCCTTAGAGATTGCCCAAGCAACAAAGTACATATCGCACATGCCCTTCTTAGCACGCGACGATACCCAACACAACAAATAGTGCATACCTTGGGGGTGTCGAGATCTAATCTTTATCGGCGATTGAAGCAGCCAGATGCTGCTTCTCGTTTACGATACTGTAAGACTGATGATATGGCTTTATTGCCCATCATTCGGGAGATCTGTGATCAACGGCCGAGTAATGGCTATCGGCGTGTGACTGCTCATTTAAACCGTTATCTGAAACAGCATGTGATGAAACTTGCCCGGGGCAACCCTAAACGTATTTACCGGATTATGAAGCAGAATCAGTTGCTTCTCACGCGAGCTGAGCCATTAAGAATGATCGGACGCATGATGGGAAAGTTGCAGTATCTGTTTCAAACAGCCGCTGGTGTTCAGATGGCTTTGAGATCAAGTGCTGGAATGGCGAGAAAGTACGGGTAATCTTTAGCCTGGATTGCTGCGATCGGTAAATCATGAGTTATCTTGCAACCACCACGGGCATCAGTAGTGACATGGTGTGTGATGTACTTGTACAGAGCATGGAAAAACGCTTTGGTGCAGTCAGTTATTTGCCTCAGCCAGTTGAATGGCTGACAGATAATGGCAGTTGTTATATTGCGAAATCGACACGGCAATATGCACATGCACTTGGCTTTCAGATCTGTACCACACCGATTAGAAGTCCACAGAGCAACGGGATGGCGGAAGCATTTGTGAAGACATTCAAACGGGATTACGTTTATGTTAATGATGTTCCAGATGCTGCAACTGTGCTTAACGCTTTGCCATTATGGATAGAAGATTACAATTGCAATCATCCACATAGTGGATTAAAAATGAAATCCCCTCGGGAATTTCTGTCGCTAAAATTAGCGAGTTAACTGTCCGTTTTTACGGGGGCTAATACAAGTAACTAGCACCTCTTAGGTGAATACATTTTCGCCTAATTGGGTCTCCAACTTTATTAAGCCACTACATGATATCTAAATTAATCAAACGTCCTATTTATTAAGACAATCTTAATAGAGAAAAAATAAGGCTAAGGGTACTAAAGTTCATAATGGATTTATTTTTTAAATCAGAAACTTATGATATAAATAATTTATACAAGAATTTACTGACTTTAAATAGCATAACTTATGTACTTATCAAACATAAAACTTTGGAACTTTAGAAAATACGGTAAAGTTACCACTACATTTGATCTAACAAAACCTAATTTAGACCTTAACTTTACAAAAGGTCTTAATGTGCTAATTGGTGAAAATGATTCGGGAAAAACAGCAATCATAGATGCCATTAAATTGGTTTTAAAAACTCATAGCTACGATTACATCAAGGTAGAAGATAAAGATTTTTTTGATGGCTCTACACGATTTAGAATTGAACTTGAATTTTGTGGCTTAACTGATGATGAAGCTAAAAATTTTACAGAATGGTTAGGATGGAAAGGTACTGGAGCTGATACCCAAACATTTTTAAAGTTAAATTATGATGTTACGCGTAATAAAAACAAAATTAATCCATCAGATGTAAAGGCAGGTACAGACTCAGAGGGTTATTTACTAACAGCCGAAGCTAAAGAATATCTTAAAACAACATATTTAAGACCTTTAAGAGATGCCGAAAATGAGTTAGTTTCAAAACGAAACTCTCGGCTTTCCCAAATTTTATTGGGTGATCCTACTTTTAAAAACAAAGAGCAAAATCATGAACTTGTTCATATGTTTGAAGGTCTGAATACAAATTTAAAAAAATATTTTAAAGGTGAAGAAATAAGTTTTATAGATAAAGATGGTAATACTGCAACAGAAACTTATGAAGATGGAAAAGCAATTAAAGATAAAATTGATGGTTACATTAAAGATTTCTATAACGAAGGTATTTTTACTGAATTTAATGTTTCTGCAACAGAACTAAAAAGTATTTTAGAGAAATTTTCTCTTTTTTTAGAATCACAAAGAAATGTAGGTTTAGGAACTTTAAATCGACTTTTTATGGCAGCGGAGTTGCTTCACCTAAATAAAGAAGATTGGCATGGTTTACGTTTAGGATTGATTGAAGAACTAGAAGCACACCTACACCCTCAAGCTCAAATGCAAGTGATTGAAGCTTTACAAGGACAAACAAATATTCAATTAATTCTTTCAACACATAGCCCTAATTTAGCGTCAAAAGTTCCACTGGAAAATTTAATTCTATGTAATAAAGGCAATGCTTTTCCTTTAGGGAAAGAATACACAATGCTAAAGCCTGATAGTTATAAATATCTAGAAAAATTTCTCGACACCACTAAGTCAAACCTATTCTTTGCTAAAGGAGTAATTCTAGTAGAGGGATGGGCGGAAGAAATTTTAATTCCAAGTTTTGCTAAAGCTATAGAAATTGATTTAACAGCCAAAGGTATATCTGTCGTAAATATTGGTGGTGTTGGATTTCAACACTTTGTCGATATTTTTCTTCGAAAGCAAGAACCTCATATGACTATTCCTGTTGCAGTGATTACAGATTCCGATGTAAGAACTTATGAAAAAGTTGGCGAAGACTACAACCCCAAATCATCTAAAGTACTAGAAAGTGAAATAACTAATAAACTAAAAGAAATTAATGAAAAAACGAATCAAAATGTTAAATATTACGCTGCTGAGCAATGGACTTTAGAATT
>NZ_LQXQ01000036.1 GCF_003268395.1 Acinetobacter sp. CFCC 10889
AAATGCCAAAGCATTAGCACAAACTAGATTGGCTAAATCAGTGCTAGATGCAAGTTGGACAACACTAAGAACCATGCTCAAGTATAAATGCGAGAACGCAGGTGTATGGTATGAAGAAGTCAATGAAGCGTATACCACCCAAACGTGTTCGTGCTGTAGCTCACGCTTCAGTAGTCCGAAAGGTAGAGCAGGTTTAGGAATAAGAGAATGGCAGTGTTGTGAGTGTGGTAGCTCATGGGATCGGGATATAAATTCCGCACTGAACATTCTTGCGCTCGGACATGAGCGTCTCGTAGGAGGAATCTCCGTCCTTTAGGTCGGGGAGGATGTCAATATGGTGCGCAGTGCATTTTACAATTTGACACAGGTGGATTTGGCGTTTGGCTTGAATCACCGTCATTATCGTCGTTACATCCACTGAGCATTAAACAACAGTTTGGGGCTAAAATTAAAAATAAACTTTTCATTAACCATTTCCGTATTTCAAAGAAGCTGTTAGTCAATACAAAGCCCATGACAGTTTGGTGATGCTTTGGTTTCAATTCCATTAAGCTTTTGAATGAACAATAAAAACGCATCCGAAGATGCGTTCATTTTCAAGCGAATTAAATTACCAACCTAATGCTTCTTGTTGTTTTTTCACAAGTTCTGCAATGCCTTTTTCAGCCATTTCGAGCATGGCATTGGATTGCGCACGGGTAAATGGTTTTTCTTCTGCCGTACCTTGAATCTCAATGAATTCACCAGATTGAGTCATCACTACATTTAAGTCAGTTTGACAGTTCGAATCTTCTTCATAGCAAAGATCAAGTAATACTTCATCTTTATAGATTCCCACTGAAATTGCAGCAACTAAACCTTTTAATGGGTCTTGTTTAATTTTTTTCTTTTCAAGCAATACATTCATTGCATCGATCAATGCAACCGCTGCACCTGTAATCGATGCTGTACGTGTACCGCCATCCGCTTGGATCACATCACAGTCGATGGTAATGGTATTTTCACCAAGTTTTTTGAGGTCAACCATGGCACGTAAGCTACGACCAATCAAACGTTGGATTTCTTGAGTACGTCCAGATTGTTTACCACGTGCTGCTTCACGGTCACTACGTGTGTGTGTTGAGCGGGGCAACATGCCGTATTCTGCAGTGACCCAACCTTGACCTTGACCTTTGAGAAAGCGTGGAACTGAGTTGTCAATACTTGCAGTACAAAGCACTTTGGTATGACCAAATTCAACCAATACAGAACCTTCCGCATAACGTGTGTAATTACGGGTAATTTTAACGTCACGTAATTGGTCTAATGCACGTTGGTCGATACGCATAGCTTGTCCTATTTAGATTGGAAAATATTGTGGGCAATTATAGCAGATACAAGGAGGATGGTTTTATTACATGTATGATTTTTGGATTTGTGGAAGAAAAGCAGAGCTCATCTGAATTCTTAATTTTGTCTATCACAAAACTTAAGCACTGTGATATAAATGAAATAGATGTTTTATTGCTTTGAATTCGCATAAGAGATTTATGTTAAATAGAATATCTAAGACTGTAGCCTACGCAATACTGTTTGCAGCTACAGCTCAGCAACGTAATATAAGTTATGCAGAAATGAGAATCTTGTCGATTAGCGCATCTGAATTGATCTTACGCCAATCGACAAGAATTGACCCAGACCCTGTTATTTGAAATGAATTCTAGCGAAAAATGGATTTGATGAAATGATGAGAATTTTGGGAATTATTGATCAAAATTTGTATACCTTTTCCCGCATATTACCTATCGCTAACTAATTATTAGAATGAATACTACAAAGATTTAATTATTACATAAAGCATTGTTTTTAAAAAATAATATAGATTATATGAATTTAAGAAATTGCTTGAATTATATAATTCTTAAATTGTAAATATTTATTAAAAGTCCCGAATTTGGGACTAGAGTCCACCATTAGATAATGTGGACTCTTTTCAAGCCAAAATAATTAGGGATTTAATTGACTTCCTTTTGGAATAAGTGGGTTGTCATCACCAAAATTAATCTTCTCTTATTTTTCGGAAGGCTCTTCTTCATTACCTAAAACATATATTGTTTCGGCTTCTTCGTGACCTCCATCGTACCTATGCGTTAATGCTGTAACTGCAAGTAACTTCCAACCTTTTTTTAGATGCTGATTTACTTGGAAATCACTGTTTAACTCTTTGACTTGTCGAATTGCGGTAAGTGAATTTTCACTCATGATAATACTCACTGAAAAAATTTATTTTTCTTATATAAAGACTTTTTTTATACTTCAATGCCTTAAAACAAAATAATTGTTAAATCATTATGAAGTCGCATAACTTCATTTTATGTTAAATAAATGCTAATGCTACAGAACAAAATCCTATACCATACATGACGAATACAGAGCCATCACTGAAACAATCCTAATTTGTATAGAAAAATGCTGAAAGAAAAAAGAGCAAAGAGAAGCCAAAACCAAACTAAAAAGACAAGAGCAAGCAAGGGACAACAAAATTCAAGATAATGGCAAATAGCGATAGCCCTAATTAGAAAGTGGAAGCGATCTATCATTAGGTCACTCACACTCCATTCACTTTGTGTTTTTATTTTTTAAGGTTATTAATACGACTACGTGCTTCCCATAGTAATCTCTCATTTACATCATCAGGATTCCTCTTATAACGAGCTTCTGCATCCTTTAAACCATATTTGGGAAATACTCGTACAAGAACCATTTTTAAAAAAACCCAAACTATAACTAATGCAAATATAATTCCAATTAATTCAAACATATTAAACTCTTAAATCATTTATCTACGGTGTTTTTCCATGCTAATTCTAGCTGCTTCCATAAATCTATAATTAGCATCTGTAGGGTTCTCCATATATTTTTTTGTAGCACGCTCATAGTTTTTTTCTGGTGATGATAATAAAAATCTAAGTATTTTAAATCCAAAAAATGCAACAACTAAAAAACCTATAAATTCAAACATAAAAAACCTTCAACTGAAATTAATTAATTAATTAATTAATTATGAATGGTTTAACAACTAATACAAAGCCTGAATGCAATTTTATTTTCACTATTTCTCTAATTAATGATTTTGGGAATCCAAATTCACTTTTTAGCGAGTGTCTACGAGCGACATATTGGAACTTCTATTTTACAACGACTTTAGCTAAGAGAGTGCTGATATATGCTGAAATGAGATTCGATACTGCAAAAATGAAAATGAATGAAATAAAAAAATTATGTCTTCCTAAAATTAACATAAAGCACGTTATACGTAATTTTTTCTATGTAAAATCATAGTTTTAATGTGTAGCAAAAAGTCCAATTCTCATAAATTGGGCTTTTTACTATTTTTTACCCAGTGCGCTTATTTGTAACTTAAAACTTTTAAGACAAACTAAGCAAAAATCCCCTTCACTTTTGCACAAGAGTGCGTAATTTTAGCCGTCATATTATTTGGCAAAGAACACTTCGCTAAACGAACCCAAACACTCCAAAACTGCTGAAAGCAATTCGCTTCATTGTAGTTAATACCATATTCAGCACATAAGGCTTTAATCTTTGGCGCAACTTCCGCATAACGGTTGGCTGGCATATCAGGAAATAAATGATGCTCAATCTGATGGCTCAAATTACCACTCAGAATATGCAACCAATCTGTTCCTGTGAAGTTACTCGAACCACGAATCTGACGCAGATACCACTCAGCACGCGTTTCATTTTCAGTATTGTCAGGCTCAAAAGTTTCAGCATCTTCAGTGAAATGACCATTAAAAATCACTGCCGAAGACCACAAACTACGAATCACATTGGCAACCGCATTCCCTGCAAAAACAGGCAAAGCATTTGGACCTGCAATGACAGGGAAAAATACATAATCTTTTAAAATTTGACGGCGGGCTTTTTTACGGAATTTGGTCGCATCTGCCCAAACTTGTTTCCAAGTCTTGGTTTTATAAACCAATGCATCTTCTAAATGTAGATTTTGCACACCCACATACCATTCAAAAAACACCATGAGCTGAATTGCTAAAGGAATATTCAATAAAAAACGAGGTTCCCACTTTTGCGATTCACTCACACGTAGCAAACCATAACCCACATCATGATCTTTGCCGACAATATTGGTATAAGTGTGATGCACATAATTATGGGTATATTTCCAATCATCACCTGAAGCAATGGTATCCCAATCATAATTGGCACCATTCAAACTTGGATCATTTAACCAGTCGAATTGTCCATGCATCACGTTATGACCGAGTTCCATATTTTCCACGATTTTGGAAATACCCAACAAACCTGTACCCACCACCCATACAGGGGGAATCCAGCCGCCAAACATCAACATGCCACGTGATGCAATCTCGCTATAACGGACAAAATTACGGATTTTATAAATATATTGGGTATCCGACTCTCCTAAGCTGTCCATCACCTCGCGACGGATTTCATCGACACGGCGACCAAATGCTGCTGTGTGTTCAGCATTTAAATGCTTTGATTTACTGTTTAAAAAATTCACTGATATATTCATTGTTTTACTCCTCAGCGCTTCATTTTTTAGAAGCCTGTGCTGAATTTTGGCCACAACGTCCCCTGTCTTAATGGATGAGACAAAGATCGTGTTTAAATAAAAATTTGGAAAATAGCTTTTAAAATTAACTCTGACTTAAAGATTGATCACCACAGGACTCACTGCTTGGCTAATACATAGTTTGATTTGTGTATTGGCAGTATGATCAATTTCACCTGTCAGCATATTTTTGGTTGAACCACTGACTTTGGTACATGTACAGGTATTACACATGCCCATACGGCAACCATGTGTCGGTTTTAAACCTGCTTGCTCAGCACTTTCAAGCAAGTTAGTTTTGGCAACAAATTCCTGCTGTGAGCGTAAAAAAGTTACAGGTTGCTGATTCAGGCTCTCATCTGCAACTACCTGAAAATATTCTTGTTTAAGCTGATGCTGAATATTCAACTCACGATATATTTGCTGAATACTTTGCATCATTGCATTTGCACCACAGGCATACGTTTGACGTTGCTGAAAGTCTGTCACATGTTCATTTAGCAAGGCTAAAGTTAAACGCTGCTGAGTTTTTAATGTATTGAAATATAAGTAATTCAACTGTGAATGCTGCACGGCAAGTTGCTGTAAGTCAGCATGAAAAGCTTCATCTCGACTAAAATACAACACAGTAATTTTGCGCTGTGACTGTTTTAAAGCGGCATTGAGCAATGCATAAATCGCACTGATCCCACTTCCCGATGCAACCAACAAAAGCGGCATGCTGTTTTGATCAAGAATAAATTCTCCTTGTGGTTGTGAAAGCTCTATGATGCTCCCAAATGTTAACTCGCTCAAAGCTTTAGACACTTTACCCTGACGCTTCACCGCCAAAACAAGGTCACCATTCGCCAATGTTTTCACAATGGAATAATGCCGTTGCTGCCGTACCCCTTCAATCAACACAGTGACTAAAACACTTTGCCCTGCTTTTAAATGTTGATTCTTAAAATTACGGTTAGGACGTAATTCAATTTGGAAAAAATCTGTGCTTAAACTGCGTATTTTGACCACAGATGCTTTGACTTTTTTCCATGCCCATAAGGGATTGATCTTGGCTGCGACAAAATCAACAAAATCCTCACGGATCCATTCAGGTTGATATGACATCGTTTGTATGGTTACAGATTTACTCATGTTGCGTTCCTCTTTATGCTGGCTATTTATTGAGTGAACATGCGTTCTTTTAGTGAACATTCGTAAACTATACTTATTTTTAAATTCAGTCAACACCTGTGCACTGACATTCGTCGTTTAATTTGTAGGTTTATTTGTTAAACTCTTGCCATCACAAAATTTAAGGTCACACAATGTCAATACGGGATGAACGTAAACAGCAAAGTCGTCAGGCTTTACTTGATGCTGCACTCACACTCAGCACATCAGGTCGTTCATTTTCAAGTATCAGTTTGCGAGAAGTTGCGCGTGAAGTGGGTTTAGTGCCTACTGCCTTTTACCGACATTTCCAAGATATGGAAGAACTCGGTAAAGAGTTGGTCGATCAAGTTTCCTTATATTTAAAAAATGTCTTGCATCAACTCGGACATGGTCTCGCCTTGCCTGAAGCCAAAACCCAGACCACCATGGATTCATTTTTTAAAGCCGTTGAACAAAATCCACAGCAATGGATTTTTATGATTGCAGAACGTTGGGGCGGTTCAGAAACGGTGCGCCGTGCCATTGATCGAGAAATTCGTTATTTAAATGATGATCTCAGTAATGATCTAAAAAAATTACAAATTTTTGAACATTTTCAAAATGAAAATGATTTATATGTGTTGACCAGTTTATTGATTAACTCTGCTTTTACTTGGGCAATGTCATGGCTCAGTTTAAGCCGCCAGTATTCTGGGCAAGAATTAGAATTGCAAAAAATAATATATAAAAAACAATCTGTGACCCAAATCCGTTTTATTTTTAGAGGCATTTTAAATTGGGAAACACCCAAAATGGATCCTTTAGATTAATGCCACAATATTGAAGAAACAAAAAAACCCGCAATTTGCGGGTTTTTAATTCATCACACCATCAGATGCTTATTTACGTTCTTTATTGATTAAGTAATCAACTACTTGAGTGACTTTACCATCTTCACCTTGCACCACGTATTTACCATTTACAACCACCGCAGGTACACCACTGAGCTGATATTGTTGCGCCAATTTATTGGCTTGCGCAATTTTTGCAGTGATCGCAAATGAGTTATATGTACTGTTAAATTTCGCCTCAGGAATGCCATATTTTACAAAGAATTTTGCAAATTGATCTTTTTGTAAAATTTGCTGACCTGTACCATTGGCATGGAATAAAGGTAAATGCGTACGTTTGCGTACACCCAAAGCCTCAGAAACAAAATATGCACGTGCACCTTGTTCCCAAAGTGGATTCATTGATGCAGGGGTACGGATAAAGTTCACATCTTTTGGAATTTTTTTGAGCCAAGCTTGCATATGTGGCTCTAATTTAAAGCAGTGTGGGCAACCATACCAAAAGAATTCACGTACTTCAATTTTGCCAGGAACCTCAACTTTACCTGGGTTTTGCACCACAGTGTAGTCTTTTCCTGCAACAAAATTTGCTGCCATAGTATTTGCAGAAAATGCCATGAGCATTGCAGTTGTGCTACCCAAAAGTAATTTTTTCATTCAGTTTTTGTCCTCTAATATCATCTTGTCTAGCTTATGTACTAACTATAAAACAAATATGGGAAAATCGTTTTCCTTCTGTGAAGTTTTTTACACGATTCATCGCTTTTTTCAGAATTATGGGTACACTAGCATAGTTAAACTTAATTTTTGATTAAAACAAATGACCCAGAGGTGGCTCCCATGTCGCAACTCAATGTTGATCCACAAGAAATTGCAAAATTCGAAGCACTTGCAGCCTTATGGTGGGATCAGCACTCAGAGTTCCGCCCATTACACCAAATTAATCCACTCCGTTTAAACTGGATTGATGAACATGCGGGTGGTCTAACAGGTAAAAAAATTCTTGATGTCGGTTGTGGCGGGGGGATCTTGGCTGAAAGCATGGCACGCCGTGGTGCCGATGTACTTGGTATCGATATGGGTGCAGCGCCGCTCAATGTCGCGCGTCTGCATGCAGAACAAGAAAATGTACACAATATTGAATATCGTCAAGTGCCTGTAGAGCAACTTGCTGAAGAACAAGCAGGTCAATATGACATCGTGACCTGTATGGAAATGCTTGAGCATGTACCTGATCCTGCATCGATCATTCAAGCGTGTCAAAAACTGGTAAAACCAAATGGTCATGTGTTTTTTTCGACCATTAACCGTAATCCAAAATCTTATTTATTTGCCATTGTGGGTGCTGAATACGTCTTACGTTTACTCAAACGTGGCACACATGATTACCACAAATTCATTAAACCTTCTGAGCTTGCACATGACATCCGTAGTGCAGGATTAAAACTCAAAGACATGACAGGTTTACATTACAACCCATTGACCAAGCATTATTGGTTAGCACCAAATGTTGATGTCAACTATATGGTATATACAATCAATGAGTCTGCACAATGAAAGCAGTACTCTTTGACCTCGATGGTACTTTGATTGATACCGCTGCTGATTTCATTCGCATTATTCAAAATATGTGCCGTGAAAAAGGCTGTGCGGTTGTCGATGCCGCATTGATCCGCACACAAGTGTCTGAGGGGGCACGTGCGATGGTGAAATTGGTTTATCCCGAACTAGAAGTGGATGATCCTGTATTTTTAGCCCATCGCCAACGCTTTTTAGACATTTATGGTGCAGACATTGCTGTTGATACCGATCTTTTTGCAGGCATGTATCCCCTTCTAGAAGATTTAGAAAAGCATCATATTCCATGGGGCATTGTGACCAATAAACCACGTTGGCTGAGTGAGTCTTTGCTCAAAGCATTGAATTTAACTAAGCGTTGTGCAGTTTTGGTCTGTCCTGAAGATGTGAAACATACCAAGCCTGATCCTGAGCCAATGTATTTGGCTGCCAAGCAGATCAATATTGCCGCTGAACAATGTATCTATGTCGGTGATCATCCACGTGATATTGATGCGGGACGTGCAGCAAAAATGTATAGCATACTCGCAGCGTATGGCTATTTACCTTTGCAATACAAAGATGATTTAGATGCTTGGCAAGCTGATCGTATTGTCCATAATGTTTCTGAATTACATCAGCTTATTAAAATGTTGGTTAATATTTAAAGCACAAAAAAATCATTCATTCTGTGTGAATCGTATGATACAAATGATCAAATATCTTGAATAAGATGTTTCATTGTTTTTATATAGCTATATAAAAGTTTAAACATCATAACAATTATAGGAGGTCTCCCATGAAATATTCTGAATATCAACCTCGCCCAGACTTACTCAAGGATAAAATTATCTTGATTACGGGTGCGGGAGACGGTATCGGACGTGCAGCAGCAATCAGTTATGCTTTACATGGTGCTACAGTGGTTTTGCATGGTCGTACACTCAATAAACTTGAAGTCATTTATGATGAAATCGAAGCATTGGGTGCTCCACAACCTGCTATTTTACCCCTACAACTATCCACTGCTTCACCACGTGACTATGAATTATTAGTCGATACACTCGAACAGCAATTTGGTCGTTTGGATGGTATTTTGCATAATGCAGGAATTTTAGGAGACCGTGTCGAATTAGCACACTATCCTGAAGAAGTTTGGGATGATGTGATGGCAGTAAATTTGCGTGCACCTTTTGTTCTGACTCAAGAATTACTGCCACTTTTACAAAAATCTGAACACGCTTCTGTGGTTTTTGCCAGTTCAGGTGTAGGGCGTGAAGCACGTGCCAAATGGGGAGCGTATTCTGTGTCGAAAATTGCGATTGAAGCTGTCAGTCAAATTTTTGCCAAAGAAAATACCTATCCAAATATTCGCTATAACTGTATTAATCCAGGCGGTACACGTACTGCAATGCGTGCCAAAGCATATCCTGAAGAAGACCCTAAAACTTTACCGACACCTGAAGCAATCATGCCTGCCTATTTATATTTAATGGGTGAAGACAGTGTGCAAATGAATGGGCAAAGTATTGATGCTCAGGATTAATCACAGCATTTTTTGAATATAAATACCCTTCTCTTGCACATTGAAGGGTATTTTTTATCCACATAAATCTATTTTTACAATCATAACAATGAAATTATTCAGTTTTTCAAATAATGAAATTTTACCTATGATGAAGCATCTTTTTTAATTGATATCAAGGTTGTATTTCATGGCAGATCAACAACGTAAAATTGAATTAATCCAACGTATTGAACAATTCCAATTACCTTGCCATCTGATTTTAGCTTTGGACGATGCACAGCAAGCCATTCCTGTCATTGAAGCAGTAGAATATTTAGAAGACTTATCTGAACACTGGTACTAATTTTAAACTGTAGCTTTTGACTCTCACACAGTGATTCTCAATCTTTTGATACGTTTTTGTTGCACTATTTCAATTTGAAATATAGTGCCTCAAACATAGGCGGATGCTACATTTTTATTATATGATGCGATGCAATGACATTCCTTGTTCTTAATATCTCTGTATTTTTAAAGGAATCGTCATTTTTTCTTCACAGTTTCTCTGCAATTTTCTTGTAGAGTAATCAGTGTGAAAATAACGATACTCAAGAGGGCTTATCATGAAAAAGATGTTGACTGCATTAGCAATTTCTTTCAGTGTTTTGGCTACAACCACCACAATGACACATGCAGGTCCACATTACGATCGTGATGGCTATGAGCAACGTGGTCAAGGAAATAAAAAAGGATTTCGTGATTTTCAGGATGATGAACAAATCAAAGATCAACGCCGTGAACGTGAAGAACGTGGTGTGCGCCGTTTACAACAACACAAATGGCAAACAGGTTATGTGATGCCGCAGCATTATCGTGGCAATAGCTATAAAGTCGATTATAAAGACAGTAATTTACCGAAACCGTCTCGTAATCAACAATGGTATAAAATCAACAATGATTATATTTTAGTTGATGCTGACAATAACAATATTGTTGGTATTCGTGGCATGTAAACAGCTATTTAATCACTTACCCAAGCATCTGTTTGGGTTTTTTCTGTCTGATTCATATTCAATTCTTCCCTTGATCCTGTCTATTTCTCTCTTGTTTTAATTCTATTGGCGTTGGAAAACGTCCATTTTTTTGATGAAAATCAATCCAAAATTTTAATGAATGCTGATCCATATATGACAAAGGAATATCCAACGTCCAACCTTGCTGATTTTTTATTTTTACATGTGGCTGAGCTAAAATCTCTAAAAACGATATGAACAAATATCCTGAAAATAAATAATTCGATCCTTGCCAAGTCCTCGATTATAGATGACACAATTTTCATGTAGTTCTATATACCATTTGCGTGTAACGATAAGGAGTGCACTGGAAAGAAAGAAAAATAAACCCACCATCATCCAAGCAGCGAGTTCGTCATTCTTTGCAACCTGTCCTGTCAAGATCCAAATAGCAAGTGCAATAGAAATGATAAGTATAAAATTACAAAAAAATTGGATACGTGGACTCACTTCTAAACGTGGATGATTGGTTTTCTGATGCTGTAAAAAAGCAGCTATGATTTTAAACAAGAAAAAACTGATTAGCGTTGTGAAACAAAGGATTAATATTTCTTTGGTTTCAAGCATTTTATTCTTCTCGATTTCTATTGATCTGATTATTTTAAGTTTTTCAATATACAAGATCGGGGCATTAATTTCACTCTTCATCAAATCTTCACAGATTTCACAATTCAACTAAATCTCCCTCACCGTTTATCTCCAATTATTGCGTAAATTGATTTCATCGAAAGAAATTCACAACATAATGGAGTATCTCATGAACAAAGTTTTAACCACGATTGCTTTATCACTTAGCGCTTTCATTGCAACATCTGCAATGGCAGCTCCACATAATCATCAAGACAATTACCGTTATGCACAACAAACAAAATGGGATCAAAGACATGATCATCGTTGGGATAACAACCGTAATGACCGTTATGAAAATCATCGTAATGACCACAACCAACGCGTTAATCCAAGCCGTGAATGGCGTTCGGGACAATATTTACCAAGTAAATTTAGCTCATCTCGCTATCAGGTAAATTATAAAAATCATCGCCATTTATCGAAACCAGCAAAATATCAACAATGGTATCAAGTGAATGGTGACTATGTTTTAGTGAATGAACGTAATAACCGTATTATTCGTATCATTGGCTAATCACTATTTTACCCATATCAAGCCCAAATCATTGGGCTTTTTTATACTTCAAAATAATAAAAATATTTTCAAATAAAGAGAATTAAATGATAAATTCATCTATTTTTATGATAAAAAAATTAAAAATTCTTGATTTTTCTCCATAATATCTCTGCAATTTATTTTTATAGTAAAGCTATCGACAGACAATCTACTGTGCTTAGGTACTTTAAAATGAATAAATTCCTCTCGGCAATGACCATCTCTATCAGCACTATTATTGCAACAAGTTCTGTATTTGCCGCACCAAATACACATCATGACAACCATTCAACACAGCAACACCAAACTCAACAACATCAAACTCAAAACCATAGCAACCAACACAAAGTAGCTGATCAAAAGCCACAAGGTCAAAATAATGCTTGGAAAGTTGGTCAAGCATTTCCAAATCAATACCGCACTGCAAGCCATAAATTTGACTACAAACACAATAAAAATTTGAGCAAACCAAGCCAAAACCAACAATGGTACAAAGTTGATGGTAAATATGTCTTGATCAATACCTCAAATCATAAAATTGTCAAAGTCATTCGTTAATTTAAGATCCTCTCCCCTCACTTTATCGTGTTAAAAACGATAGAGTTTCTCCCAGCACCAGAAGTCTTGTTAAAAGACTTCTGGTGTTTTTCGATCTCCACTATGCCGAAGTGCTATTTTTTGTTTAGAATTATCTATTAAGTACCACATATTGAGATGGCGAGATGCAATCTGAACATACTGAAATCACTCATAACGCAACACAGCAATATGTACATTGGTTTCGCCATTCAGCGCCTTATATCAATGCTCATCGTGGCAAAACTTTTGTACTGATGTTTGGTGGTGAAGCAGTTGAACATGAAAATTTTCAACATATTATTCATGATATTGCTCTCCTCCATTCGCTCGGTATTCGTTTGATTTTAGTCCATGGCGCTCGTCCACAAATCAATGAAAATTTAAAAGAAAAAGGCATTCAAAGTCCGATCCATATCAACCGCCGTGTCACGACTCGTGAAGCTTTAGCCTGCGTCATGAATGCTGTAGGCTCGATCCGTTTGCAGATTGAAGCATTATTATCTATGGGACTTGCCAACTCCCCCATGTTTGGTGCACGCATTGATGTGGTTTCAGGAAATTTTGTCACGGCGAAACCTTTTGGTATCCGTGATGGGGTCGATTTTCAACTGACGGGTGAAGTGCGTACCATTGACACCGAAGCTATTCAACGCCATTTGGACAATTATAATATCGTGGTACTCGGTCCAACAGGTTATTCAACTACAGGGGAAGTCTTTAACTTATTGGCAGAAGAAGTTGCCACCAAAACAGCGATTCACCTCAAAGCAGATAAATTGATTTTCTTAGGCAATCAGCAAGGTTTGATGGATGAATTTGGGCAATTACGCCGTGAAATTACCCCACATCAGCTTGATCAGCATATTTTAAAATACCAAGATTCAAACTTTGAGATTGCACTACATTTACAAAATGCAAAAGAAGCCTCACTCAAAGGCGTTCATCGCGTGCATTTGCTGTCATATGCTTATGATGGTGCATTGATCGAAGAACTCTTTACCCGTGATGGACACGGTACCATGATCACTGATGCGCATTATGAAGAAGTACGCATGGCAAATATTGGTGATGTCGGGGGATTGATCAACCTACTACGTCCACTCGAAGAAGAAGGTATTTTGGTCTACCGTTCACGTGACGTTTGGAAAATGAAATCGAACAATTTGCGGTGATTGAGCGTGATGGAACGATTTTGGCGTGTGCTGCACTGTATCCAATTCCACCTGCTACACACAAAATTTATTCGGCTGAGATCGCCTGTGTTGCCGTGCATCCAAGTTATCGTAAATCCAATCGTGGCAGCCAAATCCTGCATTTCTTAGAAGAAAAAGCCAAACAGATGCAGATTCAACAACTCTTCGTATTAACCACTCGTACAGCACATTGGTTTTTAGAACATGGTTTTGCCGCTGCAAGTGTGGATGATTTACCCGAAGCTCGCCAAGCTTTATATAATTATCAGCGTAACTCGATGGTGTTTAATAAGCGTATTTAATACTGAAAAACCGCACAGTTATCTCCATTTTTGCTAAAGATATTCTTTCAAATGCTGAAAAATACAGAATTTATCTTTAGCAAATCTTTTGCTTTCTATATATGTTTATTTTTTAAAAATATTTAATTGATTATTTTCAATGTCTTATAAAAATATTATCGCATTTTCATATTCTTTCTTTTTGCACAATTTCAGCTAAGTTTCACACTTTTATATTTATCTTTTTTTTTCATGTCTAATCATCGAAATCTTATTTTTTTGAAAATACAATTTTCTCTAAGCTGATGCTCATTCACTTTGTTCAACATTTAAAGTTTAGGAGCATCTCGTTCATGGCACATCTTTTTCAACCGTCTTGGAAAAAAATCACACTTCTCAGTGCGAGCCTTGCTGCGATCATGATGCTATCTGCATGTTCCAAACAAACAGAAACCACAACTTTAAATATTGGTTATCAAAAATATGGTCTATTGCCGATCATTAAAGCCCGTGGTGATCTAGACAAAGCCTTAAAAGAAAAAGGTGTCAATGTGAAATGGGTTGAATTCCCAGCGGGTCCGCAACTGCTTGAAGGCTTAAATGTTGGCAGCGTATCTTTTGGTGAAGCAGGTGAAGCGCCGCCAATCTTTGCGCAAGCAGCCAATTCAAATTTAGTTTATGTCGCCAACCAACCTGCTGCCCCAAAAGCTGAAGCCTTAATTGTCCCAAAAGATTCTGATATCAAAACGGTACAGGATCTCAAAGGTAAACGTGTCGTACTGAATAAAGGTTCAAATGTACATTACTTGCTATTAAAGGTTTTAGAAGCCAATCAACTCAAACTTGAAGACATTGATGTGGTGTATTTACCACCTGCCGATGCACGTGCTGCCTTTGAAAAAGGTGCAGTGGATGCATGGGTGATTTGGGACCCGTTTTTTGCATCAGCAGAACAACAATTAGGTGCAAAAGTTTTGGCAACAGGTGAAAACTTGGTGAGCAATCATCAGTTTTATTTGGCAGACCGTAAGTTTGCTGAAGAACATCCTGAAATTTTAAAAGCCGTAGTCAATGAACTGAATACCACCACACAATGGGTCGCTCAGCATCAAAATGATGCCGCAAAGCTTTTAGAAAAACCAACAGGTTTACCCCTTGATGTGTTGAATACTTCGATTTCTCGTATGGGCTTTGGCGTCAAACCTATTTCCAATGAAGTCGCAAAAGAGCAGCAATATGTAGCGGATGCCTTTTATCAACAAAAACTCATTCCAAACAAAATCAATATTCAAGCAGCGATTCTAGCCACTCCATAAGCCTAGAATGCCCAATACAGAGGACATCAAAATGACCCAACAGCAAAATAATACACAGACAACATCATGGTTAAATACTTCAGGTCATGGCATGACCGCCATGCTATTTGCCTGTGCAATGTTGGGTACAACAGCTGTTTGGGCGGTTGATCCAAGTGTCAAAGAACTGCGCATTGGTTTTCAAAAAAGTTCGATTAACTTTGCGATTGCTAAGCAACAAAAGCTGTATGAAAAAGAATTTCCAAATGCCAAAATTTCTTGGAATGAATTTCCCGCAGGACCGCAAATTTTAGAAGCACTAGCAGTGGGTTCAATTGATGTAGGTGTAACGGGTGATACACCACCTGTCTATGCGCAAGCTGCGAATAAACCGCTGTATTACATCGCTTATGAAGCAGCAAAACCGTTGGCATCAGCAATTTTAGTACCCAAAGATTCTCAGCTTACGCAATTAAAAGCATTGAAAGGTAAACGTATCGCAGTCCAAAAAGGCTCAAGTGCACATTATTTATTGGTGCAAGCTGTACGTAAAGCAGGTTTGCAGTGGTCTGATATTCAACCTGTTTGGCTCAGTCCCGCCGATGCACGTGCAGCATTCCAAAAAGGTGCTGTAGATGCATGGGCAATTTGGGATCCATATTTTGCCTCTGCACAGTTAGAAGACCAAGCCAAAGTATTAACCTCAGGTCAGGGCTTAAGCCCGAACTATACTTTCTATTTGGCTTCACCTGATTTTGTGAAGAAAAATCCTAAAGCCGTTACCAGCATTATCCAACAAATTAATGTAGCAGATCAGTGGGTGCAAGCTAACCGCACAGCAACAGCGCAAATCATTGGACAAAGTACAGGTTTAAAACCTCAAGTCAGCCAAGCTTTTATTGAACGCCGCCCAAAACCTTCTCGTGCTGCACCATTAACAGCAAAAGTCATCGCAGATCAGCAACAACTGGCAAATCGTTTTGCTGAACTCAAAATTATTCCTAAACCAATCAACATTAAGCTAGCCGTTTGGACTGGCAAATAATTTACAAGGACCCGAGCAATGAAAATTTTTTGGTTTATTCCAACTCATGGTGATAGTCGTTATCTAGGGACAAGTAAAGGTGCACGCCAAGTAGACCATGCGTATATGAAACAAATCGCCGTTGCCGTAGATAATTTAGGATATGAAGGCGTACTCATCCCAACAGGTCGTTCTTGTGAAGATCCATGGATCACAGCAGCAAGTTTGATTGATGCAACAAAAAATCTAAAATTTCTCGTCGCTTTACGTCCTGGCGTGACGACTCCTGCTTTGGCAGCACGCATGGCAGCAACATTTGACCGTCTTTCTAATGGTCGTGTACTACTTAATCTTGTGACGGGTGGCGATGAAGAAGAACTGAAAGGTGATGGTGTATATGAAGATCATTCAACACGTTATAAAACTGCGACTGAATACACCACCATTTGGCGTGAAATTTTAAAACGCTCACATACAGGTGAATCTTTTACTTTTCAGGGTGAACGCTTAAGCGTAGACAATGCCAAACTGCTTTATCCACCGATTCAACAACCTTATCCACCACTTTGGTTTGGTGGTTCTTCGGAAGATGCGATTGAACTTGCAGCGGATCAAGTAGATACCTATCTGACTTGGGGTGAACCTCCTGCTGCAGTAAAAGAAAAAATAGCCGTAGTAAAAGCACGTGCTGAAGCTAAAGGTCGTCAACTCAATTATGGTATCCGTTTACACGTCATTGTTCGTGAAACTAACGAGCAAGCATGGCAAGCAGCCGAAGAACTGATTCAATATGTGGATGATGCAACCATCGCAGCAGCACAGAAAAAATTCAAACAAATGGATTCAGTCGGTCAACGCCGTATGGCTGAATTGCATAATGGTGATCGTAGCAAACTTGAAGTGTCGCCAAACCTTTGGGCAGGTGTGGGCTTAGTCCGTGGCGGTGCAGGTACAGCATTGGTCGGTGATCCACAAACGGTTGCAGATCGTATCCAAGAATATGCGGACTTAGGTATTGGCACGTTTATTTTCTCAGGCTATCCACACTTAGAAGAGTCAATTCGTTTTGCAGAATTGGTCTTCCCTTTATTACCCTTAGAAACACGTAAAAAACTCACACAGCCCAATTTAACTGGTCCATTTGGTGAGATCGTTGCAAATAATTATACACCTGAGGAAAACAAGCAACAGACACCTGAAAAGGAGCTTGCATGACATCCTTAACAAAAAATAAAAGTTCTACAGTTTCACGTGGAACGCAACAATTCGGGCAGCGCTTGCTGCCTTGGGTTGTCCCGATTTTACTGATTGTGATTTGGCAAATTTCCTCAAAAACAGGAATCCTTGAAAGCCGTGTGCTACCAGCACCAACAGCAGTTGTCAGTGCTTTTTGGACATTACTGGTCAGTGGTGAACTTTGGCAACATGTCAAAGTCAGCGCTGGTCGTGCTCTACTCGGTTTGTTGGTTGGTGGTGGTTTAGGTTTATTGCTTGGTTTGCTAAATGGTTCATCGAAAATTGCCTCAAACTTACTCGATACCACTTTACAAATGATCCGTAACATTCCAGCTTTAGCTTTGATTCCATTGGTGATTCTTTGGTTTGGTATTGACGAATCAGCAAAACTCTTTTTAGTCGCTGTTGGCGTATTTTTCCCAATTTATATCAATACTTATCATGGCATTCGCTCCGTCGACCCTCAACTGATTGAAATGGGGAAAAGCTATGGTTTAACACGCTGGCAACTGTACAAAGATATTATTTTACCAGGTGCAATGCCTTCAATTTTAGTTGGACTACGCTTTGCGTTAGGATTGGTTTGGGTACTACTCATTGTGGCTGAAACGATTTCAGCACAATCTGGGATTGGTTATATGACCATGAATGCCCGAGAGTTTTTACAGACAGATATCGTCTTGGTCGGGATTTTACTGTACGCATTACTTGGAAAATTAGCTGATGTCTTAGCACAATTATTAGAACGTTATTTATTGCGTTGGCATTCAGGTTATCAAAAATAAGGAAACGCTCATGACTGATTTAAGCATTAGCCAATATGCCCATGATTTGCATGCCGAAGATCATGCGCAAACTGTACCTACCAAATCAGGTGCAGAAATTCACATCGAACAATTACATAAATTTTATGGTGATGTAAAAGTTCTAGAAGACCTTGACCTCAACATTGAAGCAGGTGAATTTGTTGCGATTGTAGGACGTAGTGGTTGTGGTAAAAGTACCTTATTACGTCTAGTGGCAGATTTAGAACAACCTAGTTATGGCGAAATTAAGTTCAAATCTTTACAAAACTTTCGTGAGGGCATCACTTCAGATGACATTCGTGTCATGTTCCAAGACCCTCGCTTACTGCCATGGAAAAGCATTCTTGATAATGTCAAACTCGTTTAGCTAAACCGCAACATGATAAAGCTGAGCAATTATTGGAAAAAGTTGGTTTAAAAGAAAAAGCCCAACTATGGCCATCACAACTTTCAGGTGGGCAACGTCAACGTACAGCATTGGCACGTGCTTTGTCACATACACCACGAGTTTTATTACTTGATGAACCATTGGGTGCACTTGATGCACTTACACGCTTAGACATGCAAAACCTCATCGAAAAATTATGGCTAGAACAAGGTTTCACCACGATTTTAGTCACCCATGATGTTAGTGAAGCAGTCCAGCTCGCAGATCGAATCATTTTGCTCGATCAAGGACACATTGCACAACAATTTAAAGTAGATCTACCCCGTCCACGCCAAAAAGGGGTTAAATTTGCTGAATTGGAACAACAAATTTTAAATGCTGTGCTTTCTACCTAAGCAAACAATAACAACTTTATTGGTCATAAAGTTGTTATCCTTTTAGAAAAGCTATATTCTATTTTTAATTCATTAAAAAATCTTAATAAGCGACAGTTTTTTGCGCTATTCAAAATTAAAATAATCTTAAAAAAACCATTTATTTTTTGCCATATTTCGGCGCTTATGCATTATTTTTGTGCATATAAATTAAATAAATACCTTTTTTTAATTAAATAATAAAACTTCATAATAAATCTGAAGAATATTTAAAAATAGTCACTTAGACCTGTGCACAAATCAGACATTTTACCGTACAATTTAGTGATTATTTTTTTTACTCAGTAATGCGATGGAACAAAAAAAGAGTGCTCAAAAACGACAGCAATTGCTCAATGCCGCTTTAGACGTATTTTCTATTTACGGATTTAACGGTGCAAGTCTTGAGGAAATTGCTCAACTTGCCGAAATGCACAAGTCTAATATTTTCTATTATTATGAAAATAAAGAGGCTCTGTATGTTGAGGTCTTAACAACAGTCATGCAAAAATGGCTTGCTCCCTTACAAATGCTCGAAGCAGAGTTAGAACCTGTCGAAGCATTAAGCCACTATCTCACGACTAAAATTGAAGTTTCACGTACACAACCGAAAGCCTCTAAACTTTTTGCTTTAGAAATTATTCAAGGTGCACCACATATTTTACCGATCCTCAAAGGTCCATTAAAGAAACTCTTTAAACGTAAAGCTAAAGTCATTTCAACATGGCAAGAGCAAGGTAAAATTTCAGCACAAATTGACCCTGAACTCTTGATTATTAATATTTGGGGCTTAACCCAAAATTATGCAGATTTCAGTACGCAGATTGAAATGGTCACAGGTAAAACTTTAAAAAATAAAGTCATGTTTCAGCGCTCTGTTGAACACACGATTCATATGATTTTATACGGTGTCATTCCAAGATAATTTGCACACGCAAAAACTTGTTTTGGCATACGACCATAGACCGCTATGGTCGCCAGATTTTTTATTTGGGCTCAAATACTTTTATATAATTCTAATAACTTTTGTGCACCAAATAACAAATTTTCCTCCCAGTCCAAATGTGCTGTTTCATTGGCACCATCGGTAATATATTTGACTGAAATCAAGCGTACACCTAATTTTTTACACACTTTTGCTAAGGCATAACCTTCCATATCTACTAAATTACACTGTACTTTAGGTAAACCGATTTCAAAATTATCACCTGTACCACAAACTCCTTTTGCCAAATCCTTAAAATAGGGTTCTAACTGAATCGCACTTGGAAAATGCTCATCCATCGGTGTAACACCAACATCAAAACCTAAAGGCGATACATCCATGTCACGTTGTACAAAAGTGGTGACTTCCACCAGTTCATGAGCATTAAAGACCGAACTACCCGCAGTACCTAAATTTAATAAAGTTTTGCATTGAGTTTTCTGAATAATTTCAAAGGCTTTAAATGCCGCATTGATTTTACCAATGCCACTATAATGCACAGCAATGTTGTCTTGTTCAAATAAACCTTTCGATTCACTTGCCAATGCCATCACTAAGGCTAAATCTTGTTTCATAGCAATACTTCGATACTTAAAATCTAAGGAAATAAAAATTGGATAATAAAAAAGCCAGCTTGAAAGCAAGCTGGCTTTTCTACGTTGAGCGCTATTTTAATCAAATAAACGATCAAAGAATGATTTTTTCTTTGGCGATGATTTATTGTCATCACCATCCATTGTCGCTTGTAACTCTTTAAGTAACTCACGTTGACGTGCAGTTAAGTTCACAGGTGTTTCCACTACGATACGACAGAGTAAGTCACCTTGCATGCTGCTACGTACAGGTTTTACCCCTTTACCACGTAGACGGAACATTTTACCTGTTTGCGTACCTTCAGGAATTTTCAAGCTCACACGACCTTCTAAAGTCGGGATCTCAATTTCTTTACCCAAAGCTGCATCTGCAATACTCACAGGTACATCCATATACAAGTCAGCACCATCACGTTGGAAAATTTCATGCTCACGCACAACCACTTCAACGTACAAGTCACCTGCTTGACCATCACGAATTGCTTCGCCTTTACCTGTCAAACGTACACGATCACCATTGTCCACGCCTGCAGGAATAGTCACTTCAAGCGTTTGCTGACGATCTTTTACACCCGAGCCATGACAAGTATTACAAGGATTCTTGATGATCTTACCTTGTCCACGACATGTACTACAAGTTTGCTGAACTGAGAAAAAACCTTGCTGCATACGGACTTGACCCGCGCCATGACAAGTTTTACAGGTTTCAACATCATTTGGATTTTTAGAACCTTTACCATCACATACATCACATGGTGCAGGTGCTGTAAAAGTAACGGTTTTTTTCACCCCTTTCACAGCTTCTTCTAAAGTCAGTTCCATCACATAGCGTAAGTCTGAACCACGGCGTGCACGTTGTTGCTGACGACCACCGCCACCAAACGCACCACCGAAGATGTCACCGAACTGGCTGAAAATATCTTCTGCGCTAAATCCACCGCCACCGAAACCGCCGCCGCCCATACCACCTTCAAAGGCTTGATGCCCCATACGATCGTACATGCTACGTTTTTCGCTGTCAGATAAAATCTCGTAAGCTTCAGCGCATTCTTTAAACTTTTCTTCAGCTTCAGCGTTGTCTGGGTTACGGTCTGGATGATATTTCATCGCCATCTTACGGTAGGCTTTTTTAATTTCATCATCACTAGCGGTTTTAGAAACGCTTAAAACCTCATAATAATCACGTTTAGCCATGATTGGCGATGCTCCACAAAATTTGATCAATCTTCACTGCGAAGTAAAATGGGGACGACCCACTACTTTTACAAGTTCGTTCAGAAAAAAATTAGAATACGGCTTTACTTTTTAGATATTTATTGAAACCTTTGAGCCATGCATTCAGCAAGTATAACCATGAAATTGCACTAAAAATCACACCAATCACAGTACATGCTTTGACCCAAAGCATAGAATCCCAATAAAAGAAAATGAGAGGAATAAACCACAATGCAGCAAACGCAGCCAAGACAAGAAAAATAATGATATTTCGCATTACCCACAAAGCTTGAGCTTGAATCCAAACTTCAGCATGTTCAGCTACAGCAACTTTACGTGCAAGAAAATACGAAATGATGGCGCTAATTATTGTAAATAATGCGAGAAACATAAAGACGTAAGAGATCGTCATATAACGACGATGCTGTTTGAGATTGTCTTGCCCCATAGGTGATTTTTATACCTCAATCCATCACATCATTCTACATATTTTGTGTGGAAACGTCTAATGCGACTTGCTAGAAAAATTTAGGTGCTACTATATTGAATTTTTCAAAATTTCGCACCTAAAATTCATACATTTCTAGGAAGATTTTGCATCTTTTTGTACTTTAAACCACGCTGCATAAAGCGCTGGCAAGAAAAATAATGTTAAAAGTGTCGCAATTATAAGACCACCCATAATTGCGACAGCCATCGGACCAAAGAAAATACTGCGCGATAATGGAATCATTGCCAATACCGCAGCCAATGCGGTCAGAATGATCGGTCGAAACCGCCGGACAGTAGCATCTAAAATGGCATTCCATTGATCTTGTCCAGATGCGATATCTTGTTCAATTTGATCAATTAAAATCAGCGAGTTACGCATAATCATACCTGATAATGCAATCGTACCAAGCATTGCCACAAAACCAAAAGGCTTATTAAACAACAATAAGAATAACACAACACCAATTAAACCCAATGGCGCAGTCAAAAATACGATGAATGACCGTGCAATACTCTTGAGTTGAATCATTAACAACGTAAATACCACTGCCAAAAATAATGGCATACCTGCATTTACTGAGTTTTGCCCTTTGGCAGATTCTTCAACTGTTCCGCCAACTTCCACCAGATAACCATTTGGCAATTCTGTACGTAGTTGATTAATCTTTTCAGACAATTCTCCAACCACAGTGGCAGGTTGTAGATGTGTTCGAATATCAGCACGTACCGTGATGGTGGGTAAACGATTACGATGCCAGATCAAACCATCTTCAAACTTGTATTGAATATTGGCAATTTGTGACAATGGCACTGAACCACCTTGACTGGTTGGCACAGCTAAATTTGCAATTGAACCCACTTCAACACGTTCAGCTTGATCACCACGCAAGCGAATATCAATCAATTCACGTTTTTCACGATACTGATTAATCACTGCACCACTGATTGAACTATTTAAGAAATTGGCAATATCAACACTGCTCACCCCCATTTGACGTGCACGGTCTTGGTCGATTTGCAATGAAATGATTTTGCTTGGCTCACCCCAATCTAAGTGAACATTAGTGGTATTGGCATTTTGCCCGACAATCCCTGACACCTGATGTGCAAACTGACGTACTGTATTTAGATCTTCACCTGACACCCGATATTGGATCGGATAGCCAACAGGTGGTCCATTTTCCAATAAAGACACACGAGTACGCACTTGTGGCAACAATTGGCGAATTTGAGTGTCTAAAGATTTACGAATTTCATCACGGTCATCAAGTGAAGATGCCAACACGACAAATTGGGCAAAGCTTGCTTGTGGCAACTGTTGGTCTAAAGGTAAATAAAAACGTGGTGAACCTGTACCGACATAAGCAACATAATTATCAATACCTTTTTGCTTTGCTAAAAATGCTTCAACTTTTTTCACCGCTTGTTCAGTGGCTGCCAAAGAAGCACCTTCTTCCAATTTCAAATCCACCAAAATTTCAGCACGATTCGATGGCGGAAAAAACTGCTGTGGTACAAATTTAAACATCACCACAGACAAAGCAAAAATCCCAACTGTCACCATAATTACGGTTTTACGATAAGTCACACAAGTATTCACCAACTTTCTAAAGCTTTGGTAAAACTTGGTTTGGTAAGGGTCGTAAT
This sequence comes from Acinetobacter sp. CFCC 10889, assembly GCF_003268395.1. GTDB lineage: Bacteria > Pseudomonadota > Gammaproteobacteria > Pseudomonadales > Moraxellaceae > Acinetobacter. Next base: position 24,032 of record NZ_LQXQ01000036.1, read on the forward strand.
GTTCACCGACATGATGCACAACAGGTTGTGGTTCAGGTTGCTTTCGCAAACGTGCCCATAAGCGTTGATACCACGGCGCTTTTTGGGGTGTTTGATTAAAATCAGGTAAAAGTTTATCACCTAGGTACGGTACAAAAACTACTGCTGCAATCCACGACACGATCAAAGCAATCGTCACGACTTGGAAAATCGAACGGGTATATTCACCTGTACTTGATGCAGCAGTCGCAATCGGCAAAAAGCCTGCGGCAGTAATCAATGTTCCTGTCAGCATAGGAAATGCCGTACTGGTCCATGCATAGCCTGCAGCTTTCATTCGGCTATAGCCTTGTTCCATTTTGATTGCCATCATTTCCACAGCAATAATGGCATCATCAACCAACAAGCCCAAGGCGAGAATCAATGCCCCCAAAGAAATCTTATGCAGTCCAACATCAAACAGATTCATCCCTGCAAAAGTCATTGCCAATACAAGAGGAATGGAAAATGCCACTACCAAACCTGTACGGAAACCGAGTGAGAAAAAACTCACCAACAACACGATAATTACCGCTTCGGCTAAGACCTTAATAAACTCATGAATACTGCGTTGTACTGCTACAGGTTGATCGGATACTTTTTGCAGTTGCATACCCAGTGGCAATGTTTTTTGTAAATGGGTAAATTCATTTTCAAGGTTCTTCCCTAAAGCAATGATGTCACCACCTTTACGCATCGACACCGAAATACCAATGCCATTTTCACTATTAAAACGCATGCGTGGTTGTGCAGGTTCACTAAAACCACGATAAACCTCTGCCACATCTGCCAATTGAATGGTTTTATCTCCCACCAATAATGGCATTTGTTTCAAGTCATCGACTGATTTTAAAGCACCACCAACACGCACTTGAATACGGTCTGAACCCGTTTCAAAAAAGCCTGCGCTCGCCATACTATTTTGTTTTTGTAATGCATCTTGAATAGCAGTGATGGGAATACCCAGTTGCGCTGCTTTAGTATTAGACAGTTCGATCCAAATTTTTTGGTCTTGTAAGCCAACAAGCTCCACTTTACCAACATCTTTCACCCGTTGTAGCTGAAGCTGTAAACGATCTGCATATTCTTTTAAGGTGGCATAATCAAAATCTTTGCCTGTTAAAACATAAATATTTCCAAAAGTATCGCCAAATTCATCATTAAAAAATGGACCTTGTACACCATTTGGCAGTTGATGCTGAATATCACCTACTTTTTTACGGACTTGATACCACACATCAGGAATTTGACTCGATTTTAATGAATCCTTTGCCATAAACATGACCATGGACTCACCTGGACGGGAATACGCCATAATCTTGTCATACAGCCCCGTACTCATCAGTTGTTTTTCAATACGATCCGTCACTTGTAGCGAAACTTCTTCTGCCGTTGCTCCCGGCCAATAGGTTTGTACGACCATCACTTTAAAGGTAAATGGCGGATCTTCACTTTGTGATAATTTTGAATAAGAAACAAAGCCTACAATACCAAGCAATATCATGAAATAAAGCACTAAGCCTTTATTTCTGAGTGCCCATTCAGACAAGTTAAAGGATTGAAATGCACTCATCATCATGCCCCTTTCTGAATCGTCACTGCACGATTTTCACGGTCTACCGCTTTGATTTTTTGTTTTTCTCTTAATAAATGTACACCACCAATCACCACCCAATCACTGACATTTAATCCTGAAAGAATAGGTACATTGTCACGTCCATAAGCCCCTAAACGTACAGGTACTTTTCGAATCGTTTGGTTACTATTCACCACCCAAACATAGGGCTGATCATTATTTGCCGAGACACTGGATAAAGGCACACTCAATACATTATTTACATTTTGATTGAAAAATACGCGTGCACTTTGCCCCAACTGAATCACGGACTGCCCTTCTTTCAGTGCTACTTTGACACTAAAAGTACGGGATTGATCTGCCGCAGGGGAGATTTCACGAACATAAGCATTAAATTTATCTTGTGGTTTTGACCAAAGTGTTACCCATGCATCCTGCCCAACTTTGATCTGATTAATGGCTTGCTCAGGCACACCGATCACCACATCACGCTCACCATCAATTGCGAGTTGATAAGCTGCCTGCCCTGCGGAAATGACTTGCCCTACTTCAATATTACGCTGGGTAATCACACCGCTTTTATTAGCAAACAATTGGTTGTATTGAGTTTGATTGGCTGCAACTTCATAATTGGCTTGCGCCTGTTTCAATGTCGAAGAGGCAGCATCATATTGATTTTTCACTGCATCATATTGTGAACGACTGACTGCATTGCTTGGTAATAGTTGTTGAAAACGTTTAAATTCATCACCTGCAATTTTCACAGAGGATTGCGCATTTTCCAATTGAGCTTTGGCTGAGTTCAGCTGTAGTTGTGCATCTTTGACATCGAGTCTTGCTAAAGTCTGCCCAACTTTAACCCGATCACCAACATCGACATAACGCTCCGTAATTTGCCCACCCACACGAAAAGCCAATGCTGTACTTTGACGTGCTTGTACATCACCTGCATAACTTTTTTGCTCATCATGCGAAGTCGTTGGCTGTGTGACCATGACAAAAGGAATTTCTTCGGCTTCTGCTGCTGGTTTTTGGCACCCCACTAAAATCACACTACAGACCATCATCATACTGATGATACTTGCTTTAAAAATACTCATACGCAATGCTCTTATTGAAACGTTTTTTTTCGGGCAGAATACAGATCAGGGAAATGACGATTTGATCTATCCTGTGATAGCTCACACTGTTCAGTCACCTTTAAATAGTGTTCACTTTTTAATTAGTATACCGCAAGGTACATTAATTAATTTTGAATACAAAAGTAAATGACCCTATTGACTTTTTTTTGGAAAATTTAGTGCAAACACATGTAGGTCGTCCAAAGGACTTAGAAAAACGCAAACAAATTTTGGAAGCAGCCAAGGCTTTGTTTCTATTACATGGCTATCATGGTTCAAGCATGAATCAAATCGCCAAAACCGCAGGTGTGACCAAACTCACGGTGTATAATCATTTCCAAGACAAAGAAAATTTATTTACCTGCGCCATCGAAGAAACTTGTGAAGAATCTATCAATGCCCGACCACTTTGTTTAAATACGCATAGCGATTTCAAAGCCTGCTTTTATCAAGCCTGTGAATTGGCAATCAATATTATTTATTTACCTGAAGCCATTAAACTCGATCATTTATTATTAGAACTGGCTGCTGAAAAAAATCCGCTCGCTCTGCAATTTTATAATGCATCACACCAACGTATGTATGATGTTTGGCAAGATTTTTTTCAACAAGCGATGACCTTTAAATTTATTCGACCTGATGAAATTGGAAAACAAACTGATCTAATTTTGTCGTTGTTATTGGGGATTCGTCATCACGAAGTTTTACTTGGTATTCGCCCCTCACCTGATGCACAGGAAAAACATTTGATCATTCAAGACAGTATGGATTTATTCCTTTTACGCTATAACCCTGTGTGAATGTATTGTATTTCTAAATAATACTTCTGGTTTTTTTACGGCATACTATTTTTAACGGGATAAATTGCTGTTGAAATAGCCGACTGCTTTTCTACTTTTGTAGGGGTGTACTTGGAATGTCAGCATAGCAAGTTATAGTCATAAGGATAAGAACTGGAGAACAGCAATGATTCAACAAATTAATGCTCCACTGCGTGAAGATGTACGTTTACTCGGTAATCTTTTAGGTGAAACGCTAAAAGAACAAGCGGGACAAGATTTGTTTAATCAAATTGAGCAAATTCGTGCCTTAGCCAAAGGTGCACGTGATGGTCAAGTTGAAGCAGAAAAACAACTCGAACAACTTTTTCTCAACCTCAAAGATGATGAAATTTTGCCACTGACCCGTGCATTTTCACATTTTCTAAACTTCTCCAATATTGCTGAGCAATATCATGTGGTGCGCAGTCGCCGCCAAAGTGAATTTGATGAAAATGAACCGTCTCCGAATGTCCTTGTGCCACTCTTTGAACAATTTAAAAGTAAAAACATCAGTGCAGCACAACTGTATCAACAAGTCTGTGAACTGAGCATTGAATTGGTACTTACGGCGCATCCAACTGAAGTCAGTCGCCGTACCTTGATTCAAAAGTATGATGGCATTAATGATTGCCTGTCCAAATTTGATCAACAAAAACTCACCCCAAAACAACGTACAGACGTTTTAGCCGACTTAAAACAATTGATTTGTTCTGCATGGCAGACCGATGAAATTCGTCAACATCGTCCGACCCCTGTTGATGAAGCAAAATGGGGCTTCACCACCATTGAGCAAACCTTGTGGAATGCTGTACCCAAATTCATCCGAGAACTTGATGATTTGGTACAGGAAAATTGTGACAAAGCCTTGCCTTTGGACATTTCCCCGATTCGCTTTGCTTCATGGATGGGCGGTGACCGTGACGGTAATCCAAACGTCACCCATAACATTACCCAAGAAGTGTTATGGCTCTCTCGTTGGAAAGCCACCGACTTATATGTGCGTGATATTGAAGATTTACGTTGGGAATTGTCCATCGCAGCATGCTCAGATGAACTCAAACAAGCATTGGGTGGTGAGCATCCTGAGCCGTATCGTGAATATTTACGTGCCACCCGCACACGCTTAAAAGCAACACGTCAATGGTTGGCAAGCAAACTGCAAGGGCAACATTCCGATGTCGACCGCAGTCTGATCATTCGCCATAAAGATGAATTATTACAGCCGCTACTACTCTGCTACCGTTCATTGATCGACAGTAATTTACCTGAAATTGCCAATGGTAAATTGCTCGACTTTATTTACCGTGTGAATTGTTTCGGCATTGAACTGCTTAAACTTGATATTCGTCAGGAATCAGGTCGTCATCGCCAAGCGATTTCAGCGATTACTGAATATTTAGGGCTTGGTAATTTTGAAACGTGGACTGAGCAAGCCCGCCAAAACTTCTTGATTCAAGAATTACAAAGCAAGCGTCCATTATTGCCCAAACATTTAAATGAACCTGTGGGTAGCCTGATTCAGCATCCTGATGTGCAAGAAGTGTTTGCGACCATGCGTACTTTGGCAGAACAGCCCAAAGAAAGCTTAGGTGCATATATCATTTCCATGGCGGAATATCCAAGTGATGTGTTGGCAGTGCTGTTATTGCAAAAAGAAGCAGGCATCGAACATCCATTACGTGTGGTGCCATTGTTTGAAACCTTGAAAGATTTGGACAGCGCTGCAAGTACCATGAGCACTTTGTTCAATATGCATTGGTATAAACAGCATATTCAAGGCAAACATGAAGTCATGATCGGTTACTCAGACTCTGCCAAAGATGCAGGCTTTATGTCAGCCAATTGGGCACAGTATCGTGCGCAAGAAGAACTGACAGCAGTCGCACAACAACACGGCGTTCAATTGACCTTGTTCCATGGTCGTGGCGGTTCGATCAGCCGTGGTGGTGCGCCAACACAGCAAGCATTATTCTCACAACCACCGGGGTCGATTTCAGGGGCAATTCGTGTCACTGAACAAGGTGAAATGATTCGCTTTAAATTCGGCTTGGAAGAAATTGCCTTACAGAATTTGGAAATTTACGCTGCTGCAACACTTGAAGCAACCTTATTACCACCGCCTGTACCCAAACAAGCGTGGCGTGATTTGATGCATACCATGACCGATTTATCAGTACAGGTTTATCGTCAAACCGTGCGTGAAAATCCGCATTTTGTAAAATATCTCCGTACTGTCACACCTGAACTTGAACTGCAAATGTTACCGCTTGGCTCACGTCCTGCAAAACGTAAAGTCAGCGGTGGAATTGAATCTCTACGTGCTATTCCTTGGGTCTTTGCATGGACACAAATCCGTCTGATGCTGCCTGCATGGCTCGGTACAGGTGCTGCAATTAACCAAGTGATTGATCAAGGACATAAAAATCTGTTGGATGAAATGTTGGCAGAATGGCCATATTTCCAAACCTTGATTGATATGTTGGAAATGGTACTGTCTAAAGCCGATTCCAATATTGCTTTGTACTATGAATCACATTTGACTGATGATGAAGATTTAAAAGTACTCGGTGCTGAATTACGTCAACGCTTACATGATGCGGTACAAACTTTATTAGCCATGAAAGGTGAATCAAAACTTTTAAGCTCCAATGATGTACTTGATCAAGCCATGAAAGTGCGTAAGCCGTATTTATTGCCATTACATTTATTACAAGCGGAACTGATGAAACGCCGCCGTGCATATTTGGCGGAAAAGCAAGCAGAACATACCCCTGTTGATCATGCCTTAATGGTGAGTATTGCAGGGATTGCCGCAGGTTTACGTAATACAGGTTAATTATTGCGATTTGCATTTTGAGGAGATGTTCGCATCTCCTTTTTTATTGCAAAAATAAAAGCAATTGCAAAAAAGCATATTTTTTATCATTGAAAATAAGCAAAGACTTTAATGCATTGATTTTATTTATATACAATATTTTATATTTATACCAATTGGTAAAATTTAAAAATAAAGCTGAATAATAGCAAGCCTTTAATTTTACTTAATAGATGAAACTTCAATAAAAGAAAGCGTATGATATGCACAATTTGATTTTTGAGCGCTCATTTTATGTCCAATTGGTTTCCAAAATGGCGTCCTTATGACGGCAATATTGATGCCCGCCCTGTCGGCACCAATGAATATCTCCCCCCTGCCCAAAGCGCTGTACTCGGCATTCAGCATGCATTCGCCATGTTTGGTGCAACCGTACTTGCGCCATTTTTAATGGGTTTTGATCCAAACCTTGCGATTTTAATGTCAGGGATTTGTACTATTCTATTTTTTATCATCACAGGTGGTCGAGTTCCAAGTTATTTGGGTTCAAGCTTTGCCTTTATTGGCGTGGTGATTGCAGCAACAGGTTATGCTGCATCAGGTACAGGTGCACCGAATGTCAACATCGCCCATGCAGCAGGCGGGATTATGGCATGTGGTATTTTATATGCCATTTTCGGTTTTATTGTCATGGCAACAGGCACAAAATGGATCGAGAAACTGATGCCACCTGTGGTCACAGGTGCTGTCGTGATGATCATCGGTTTAAACCTTGCACCCGTCACGGTCAAAGGTGTTGCAGGCAATAACTTTAATATGTGGATGGCGTTGGTGACTGTGCTGTGCATGGGTTCAATTGCGGTATTTACCAAAGGTTTATTACAACGTTTATTGCTTTTGGTCGGTTTATTGTCAGCATATTTGATCTATTTTATCGTTGCCAATGTCATGGGCAATGGTACACCGATTAACTTTGCACCGATTCAGGAAGCGGCTTGGTTTGGTACACCAACTTTCCACGCACCTGTTTTTGATGTCAATGCCATGCTGATTATTGCCCCGATTGCCTTAATTTTAGTAGCTGAAAACTTAGGCCACATCAAAGCTGTCAGTGCCATGACAGGTGAAAATCTTGACCCACACATTGGTAAAGCCTTTGTTGCTGATGGTATTGCAACCACACTGTCAGGCGGTGTTGGTGCACCCGGTATGACCACCTATGGTGAGAACATTGGTGTCATGGCAGTCACCCGTGTTTACTCAACCATTGTTTTCGTAATTGCAGGTGTTTTTGCGATTTTCTTAGGATTTTCTCCAAAGTTTGGGGCAATCATTCACACCATTCCAACCGCGATTCTGACAGGTGCTTCGATTGTGGTCTTTGGTTTAATTACCATTGCGGGTGCGAAGATTTGGATCGAAAATAAAGTTGATTTTTCCAAGAATAAAAACTTGATGGTTGCTGCAGTGACCATCATTTTAGGTACAGGTGACTTTGCACTTCAGTTCGGCGATTTCAATTTAGGTGGCATTGGAACTGCAACCTTTGCAGCCTTGATCTTGAACTGGTTCTTTAGTTTAAAAGACAAATCAGAATAATTTTAAAATAATAACGTTAATTTTTTGAGCAGCTGAAAGGCTGCTTTTTTATTTTAAAATTAAAAAACAACTACCCAAAAATACAATATATTTCAGCCAATAAAAAGCCCCTAATTCTACTAATGCCAGTCAGTTAAGGTTTTTTGAATCCTCCCCTTGCGGAACATGTTCCTCACCTTTTCCAAAGGAGGGGGCTTTTCATTACTGAAAATCATTTTAGTTGCAAGAAGTTCCCCCTCTTTTTCAAAGATAAGTAGCGAGGCTACGCAAGAGGGGAGATTTTAGGAATTTTTCAAATAATTTTGCTTAACTGATCAGCATTACCTAATTCTACGAACTAAGGGCTTTGATATTTTTAAATCATCTAAATAACTTTTAGATTCCTTTTAAATAACTTGCTAATCAACCACTAAGCCTGTTCTCTCTCCAACAACGCCTTTAAACATGGTGAAAAGAATAGGTGTCCTTGATACATGCCTTTCACGGTTTTCGCCATCACCATCACCCAAAGTAACATCAAGATTGCTGCAAATGCCAAGCCTGCATCGACAATAAAATTGACATGGATTTGATAACCTAAATTCAACACCGCCAAAGTGAAGACACCCAATGGGAAAGTTAAACCCCACCAACCGAGGTTAAATGGTAAATCTTTGGCAGCATGTTTCAGTGTGGTTAAAATCGCGATGGCAAACCACCAAATCCCAAAACCAAGTAAGATAAAGCTTGCCATGATGCCTGCATTTTGGAAGAACACCCCCAATTGCTGCATCTGAATAAAAGCTAAAACCTGTGGCGCTTGTGCCCCTAAAACCAACAATGCCAAAGCTCCTGTACCAATCGGTCCTAAAGCCAACCAACCTGTGATCGCCAATTCTTTACTTGGTAATTGGTGCAAAGCCAGACGCAACATCAAAATGCTCAAAATTCCAAAGGCAGGCAGTACAGACATGCCCCACAACACATAACTGGCGAATAGAATCCCAACCGCTTCCTGTCCCGCAGGTAAATGTGCCAACAATAAACCGCCTGAAGTTGCTGCAACTTCACATGCAACGATTGGCAATAACCACATCGCAGTCATGGTCTGCAATTCGTGCTTTTGCTGACTGAACATGAAAAATGGCACGATGATTCCGATCAGTACAGCCAAAATCACATCGAGATACCACAAGCTTTGCGCAATTTGCACCGCAACATCACCATAAAGCGCAATACCATATTTTAAAAAGCCATTAATCACTGTTGCGAGTCCCATCGGAATTGCACCTAAAAACAGTGCCATACTTGAATGAGAAAAAATCTGCCGTGCTTCATGAGGATAAATCAGCCAACGTAAAATATAGAGCAAACTAAACGCACAGAATAATAGTGTATTGAATTGCCACAAACCTGTACCTAATGCCCAAAATAACTCATGCGCAAAAGGAAATTCAGATATGATCAAGGCAACCACACCTGTACCCATAGTCATGGTGAACCAATTCGGAGTAAACTGACGAATCACATCACGGTTTTGTGCAAGTTGATAAAATGGCTTTTGCATCGCTTCATCCTCATTTCAGCAGATAAATTGATTATAAAAGCCACTACTAATAAATAAAATTGATTTGTTTTTATAAAATGAATCAATTTTTCTGATATAAAATAAATTATCAATAATTTTTTCTGGATAAAAACACAACAACAAAGACGAAACTGTGAGAATATGGCAATATATACCTTTCAAATTTTAAGCTTATTTTGAAATCATGCAGCTGTTACGTCTAAATGCCTTAGCACCGAATTTTCAATTGCCACCGACCGCAGTGACGATCGGCAATTTTGATGGTGTCCATTTGGGACATCAAGCCATGGTTTCGCAACTGAAAGATGTTGCCAAAACACAAAATTTAAAAACCTTGGTGATGATTTTTGAGCCTCAACCTTTAGAGTTCTTTAAAGGCTATGAAGCACCGCCACGTATTACGTCACTCAGAGAAAAAGTAGAATATTTAACTGAGCTGGGTGTGGACTATATTGCGATTGCCAAATTTGACAATCAATTCCGTAGTTTAAGTGCTGAAGAATTTGCTGATTTACTGAAAAATCAACTGAATGCACAAAGCTTGGTATTGGGCGATGATTTTCATTTTGGAAAAAACCGCCAAGGCAACAGCGAATTTTTAAAACAATATGGCTTTGCTGTCACCAACTTAAATACCGTTGATTTTAATGGTGAACGTGTCAGTTCGACCCGTATTCGCCAAGTCTTACAAGCAGGTGATTTATCACTGGCTGCAAAATTATTGGGTCGTCCTTATAGCATGACGGGTCGTGTGCAATATGGCGATCAAATTGGGCGCACGCTGAATTTTCCGACCATTAATGTACGTATGGGACGTCATCGTCCATGTCTCAATGGCATTTATGGTGTGGATGTGGTGTGTGAAACCCTGTCATTGACCGATAAAGTCAAAGCAGATCATCCTGCTAAATTGGGCGTTCAGGGTTATCAAGAAAATGCACTGTATGGTGCAGGTCATGTCGGGACACGCCCAGCGATTAAACAAGAACATCCCGAATGGCGATTAGAAGTACATTTTCCTGATGTTTCTGCTAATCTGTATGGTCTGTTAATGCGGGTCACTTTCCTCGACTATTTACATGGTGAATTAAATTACCCATCTCTTGAAGCGCTACAGGCGGGGATTGATGATGATGTCGAGCGACTGCTTGAGTTTCGTAAAAACACCCCCAAATTTCCTTTTTAAACCCGATTTTTTATTGTAAAACGCGTCAGCAATGGTGCTGATAATATTGGAAGACAACTTGCATGAGCGATAAGCAAACTCCTGAAAATGCTGTGGATTATAAATCTACGCTGAATCTACCAGGTACTGAATTTGCGATGAAAGCAAATCTCGCAGTACGTGAAGCGAAATGGTTGGAAGAGTGGTATGCCGACAACATTTATCAGCAGATTCGTGCATCGCGTATTGGCAAGAAAAAATATGTGCTCCATGACGGCCCTCCGTATGCAAACGGTCAGATTCATTTGGGTCATGCGGTCAATAAAGTCCTGAAAGATATCATCATTAAAAGCCGTGTCATGGATGGTTTTGATGCACCATACGTACCAGGTTGGGACTGTCACGGTCTTCCAATCGAACTGAAAGTCGAAGAAAAAGTCGGTAAAGTGGGCGTTAAAGTTGATGCATCAACTTTCCGTAAAGCCTGCCGTGAATATGCCAACACACAAATCGAATTACAGAAAAAAGATTTCGTGCGTATGGGCGTATTTGGTGATTGGGACAAACCTTATTTGACCATGAACTTCAAACAAGAAGCGGATATCGTTCGCTCATTGGGTGAAATTGCCAAAGCAGGTCATATCGAACCAGGTCTAAAACCTGTCAACTGGTGTCTGGACTGTGGTTCTTCATTGGCTGAAGCTGAAGTCGACTATAAAGACAAAAAATCGGATGCAATTGATGTCGGTTTCGGTGTAGTTGATCTTGCTGATCTATCAGAAAAAGTCGGTGTGACTGTATCCAATCCTACAGACATTGTGATCTGGACGACTACACCTTGGACACTGCCTGCGAACCAAGCGGTTGCCCTGCACGCTGAAATTGAATACCAGCTGGTTGAAGTTCAAACTGAACGTGGTACACAAAACTTAATCTTGGCTAAAGATCTGGTTGAGTCTGCATGTGAACGTTACAAACTTGAAAATCCAAAAGTATTGGCGGACTTTGTCGGTGCAAAACTTGAGAATTTAAAACTGCAACATCCTTTGCTTGCTGAACGTCGAGTGCCTGTAATTTTAGGTGAACACGTCATCGCGACCAGTGGTACAGGTGCGGTACATACTGCGCCTGGTCATGGTGTGGACGATTATAAAGTTGGCTTACAGTACAACTTGAAAGTGGATAATCCTGTAGGCGGTAATGGTGTCTATTTACCCACTGCACCGATTTTTGCAGGCGAACACATTTACAAAGCCAATCCACAAATCATTGCAGCATTGAGCGAAAGCAACAAGCTTTGGGCGCATGTGCCAATCATGCACAGCTACCCACACTGCTGGCGCCATAAAACCCCTATTATTTTCCGTGCAACGCCACAATGGTTTATCAGCATGGACAATAAAGGTTTACGTCAAGACGCTTTGAATGCCATTGAAAATGAGATCGGCTTTGTCCCTGATTGGGGTAAAAACCGTATTCAGTCGATGATCGAAGGTCGTCCAGATTGGTGTATCTCACGTCAACGTACTTGGGGTGTGCCAATCCCATTCTTCGTGCATAAAGACACCAATGAATTGCATCCACGTACCCCTGAATTGATCGAAGAAGTTGCGAAATTGATCGAACAAGAAGGGATTGATGGTTGGTATAACCGTGATGCGTCTGAGTTTATCGGTGCAGATGCGGAACAATACAATGCAGTACGTGACACTTTAGACGTATGGTTCGACTCTGGAACAACGCATTATGCAGTACTTCGTGAACGTGAAGAATTGCAAGATCCTGCTGATTTGTATCTTGAAGGTTCAGACCAGCATCGTGGTTGGTTCCAATCATCATTGTTGACGTCAATTGCGATTAACAAACGTGCACCATATAAAGCCCTTCTTACTCACGGTTTCGTGGTGGATGAGAAAGGTCGCAAGATGTCTAAATCAATCGGGAATATCATCACCCCTCAAGACATCATCAAAGATATGGGCGCAGATGGTTTACGTTTCTGGATTGCTTCTGCCGACTATCGTTATGAAATGACGGCTGGTAAAGAAATTTTTAGCCGTGCGTCTGATGGTTATCGTCGTATCCGTAATACTTTACGTTTCTTATTAGCAAACTTAAATGGTTTCAAACCTTCGACAGACTGCTTGCCTGTAGATCAATTGATCGCGCTTGATCAATACATCCTACAACGTGCGGCTGATGTACAGAAAACTATTCAGCAAGCTTATGAAGATATGAACTTCCATATAGTGACCAATGCTTTGACGAATTTCTGTATCAATGACTTAGGTGGTTTCTATTTAGACATCATCAAAGACCGCCAGTACACGACTAAAGCGGATTCGCAAGCGCGCCATTCTGCACAAACTGCCTTGTATCATCTAGTTCAAGCCTTTGTACGTTGGATGTCACCAATCTTGAGCTTCACTGCACAAGAAGCATGGCCATTAATCCCAGAACAGTCTGAAAAATATGTATTTACTGCAGAATGGTATGACATTCCAGTGGCATCAACTGCGAATTTGATCTCAGAAGCAGATTGGCAAACCTTGATCACGGTTAAATCAGCCGTGAACAAACAAATCGAAGCGGCACGTAATGCCAAACTGATCGGTTCTAACCTGTCTGCCAAAGTAGAACTTTGGGCAAATCCTGAGTTGAAAGCGGTATTGGATCAATTGGGCGATGAACTACGTTTTGTCTTGATCACTTCAACCGTGATTGTAAAAGACTTTGATGCTACACAAGGCGAAACCACTGATCTTGAAGGCTTACGCGTTCAAGTGTCTGCGGCTGAAGGTGAAAAATGTGCGCGTTGCTGGCATGTTCTTCCAGATGTAAATACACATCTTGAACATCCAGGACTGTGTGCTCGTTGTATTATCAACCTTCCTACAGGTCAAGGCGAAGAGAGAAAATATGCCTAATCCACAGAATAAAAAGGGCTTATTCCAGTTTTATCCGCATAACTTACTCTGGCTAGGACTTTCTGTCCTTGCCATTGTAATTGACCAATGGACAAAGCATATTGCAACCACAAAGTTGTTATATGGTGAGCAAAACCCAGTATTGCCCTTTTTAAACTGGACATTGGCACATAATTATGGCGCAGCTTTCAGCTTTTTATCTAATGCTGGTGGTTGGCAAAAATATTTCTTTACTGGTTTGGCAGGGATTGTTTCCATTATCTTTATTTTTTGGCTGATGCGTATGCCGAAAAAGATTACAGTTTTACCTGCTGCCATTGCCCTGATTTTAGGTGGTGCAATAGGCAATCTCATCGATCGTGTTTCACTAGGTTATGTTGTTGATTTTATACATGTATATTATAACAACAGCCACTTCCCGATCTTTAATATTGCAGACAGTGCGATCACTTTAGGCACCATTTTATTGTTAATTGATACCTTCTTTTTAGAAAAGAAACGTATTCAAAATGCGGAAAGCGCAAAATGACTGACGAAATTATTAATCCCAATGAAGAAACCCGCATAGCAGATGGCTCAAAAGTAGAGTTACATTTTTCTGTTGCCATTGAAAATGGTGTGGAAATTGACAATACCCGTAGCCGTGAAGAACCTGTCAGCCTGATCATGGGTGATGGCAGCCTATTGCCTGGTTTTGAAAAAGCTTTATTTGGTCTGCGCGCAGGTGACCGACGTACTGTTAGTCTTCTTCCAGAAGATGCTTTCGGGCCTTGGAACCCTGAGAATGTGCAAAAATTTGACACAGTAAAATTTGAACAACGTCCTGTTGAAGGTCACATGATCGAATTTGAAGACAAAGCCAAACAAAGCTTATTTGGTGTAGTAAAGACTGTTGGTGAAGATATTACTGAAGTAGATTTTAACCATCCATTGGCAGGTAAAAATATTACATTTGAAGTCGAAATTTTCAAAGTGACTCCTGCAGGTCAGCAAGGTATAAAATTGATGTAATTTCGATCTAATCAAACCCAAAGCTCCTTCGGGAGCTTTTTTATAGACAAAAACTCAATAAATACAATTTATTGCTATCCAAAAGTAATTTTTCAGACTAATTTAAAGCAACAATATGATAAAAGTAGGAAATACATGAATATATTTATTATTGTAGGCAGCATCCGTGAAGGACGTACTGCGATTAAAATTGCAGAATGGTTATCGAAAGAAATTACCCAACTTGGTTTCAGCACTCTAAATACTAAAATTATTGATCTTAAAGAATGGGATTTACCATTTTTTGCAGGTGCCCACCCTCCTGCTTCAGGAATCTATGATCAACCGAAGCAACAACAATGGGCGGATCAGATTGCTCAAGGCGATGCTTTCATTTTCATTTCCCCAGAATATAATCACGGCTATAGCGCAGTACTGAAAAATGCTATTGATTACCTAGGCAAAGAATGGAAAGCCAAACCTTTTGGTATTGTCAGTTATGGCGGAAATAATGGCATCTCTTCAATTGAACAGCTCAAACAAGTCTGCACGACATTAGATATGGTTGATGCCAATGCAATCATTCAATTACGAGATATCTTCAATCGTAATAAAACTGAGCATTTTGAAGCAAATGAATTTGACAATAAAGCTGTCGTATCCGTAACCAATAAACTGATTCAATACAGCAATGTATAAGATTTTAGAATAATGAAACAGTCATGTAAGCTTTCACTTACACGTACTGTGACTATTTGCAGCTATGCAGTGATCGTAAAATTGCATATTCTATAACACATAGGGAACAGGAAGTTTCCAAAACGAAAAACAACAACAATAAGTTTTAGCATCAGGACGTGAGGTACAACAGGAGTTATACCTATAGCAACCGATACGAAAAAGCTCAATCAGGATGATTGGGCTTTTTTCTTATTCATCCACTCACATTCCTTTGCAAATCTTAAAAAATTCAGCATTGACTCTCTGTACAACGCTACCTAAGCTTTGATAAATATTTTATTTTGGTTGTACTTCATTGATTTCTACTTATTTTTCTAAATTTGATAAAAAAATTTTACCCTCATATTCAGGTTTTCTAAGTTTAGTACTCCTATCTAGTACACTGATCATGGCAGGTTGTTCGACGCTTGGTCGAGGTTCCATTGAAAAACGTTCAGCCAAATTAGCACAGGGCATTCAAAAAGCATATGCTGTAGAAAGTAATACAGCTACACGTATTGCACCAATGATTATACAAAATGCTGAGCAATATGATGTAGACCCATTACTTTTAGCAGCAATGATTCGTCAAGAATCCAGTTATCGTAGCAATGTCATTTCACCTGCAGGTGCTGTTGGACTTACCCAAGTCATACCCAAATATTGGCAACAAACTTGTCAGGGAGATTTATTTGATGAACATACCAATATTCACTGTGGTACCTATATTTTAGCCCAATATAAGCAATCTACAGGCGATTGGAAGAAAGCATTAGCATATTATAATGTTGGACCTACAGGTTATCAGTCTAGTTGGAAAATGAAACGTCAAGGCAAAAAATATGCACGAGAAGTTAAACAACACCAAACTCATTTAAAAAATGCATTGTAACTTTTAAATCCGCAATAAAAACCTTGGCATTTGACCAAGGTTTTTTATGATTTAATCTTGCTTAATTAGTAGAAATTGCTGCAGCTGCTTTCACTTCTATTTTACTTTCAGCTTTTTTAATACGAATACATGAGATCGCAATCGCACCAATAATACCAGGAATTGCAACCGCAATAAAATTCCATTTATGAGGTAATTCTAAACCGAGTAAATAACCAATCAAAATTGGTCCTACAATTGCACCAGTACGCCCAATTGCTGAAGCCCAACCAATCCCTGTAGAACGTACTGCAACTGGGTAAAATTGAGCAACATAGCTATAAAGTAAAATACTACAGCCAATAGAAGATGCACCCGCTAAACTTACTAAAAGATAAATCACAGGCTGTGGTGAATTAAAACCAAGTCCAACCAATGAGCAAACACCCACTATTAACATACCAATCAATACAGGTTTGAAATTAAAACGATCTGCTAAAACACCACCACCAATAGTACCAATCACAGCACCAATATTCAGTGCCATTAAGAACATTAAACTACTGCCTAGTGAATAACCCGCTGCCATCATCAATTTTGGCAACCAACTGCCTAATGCATAAAGCATTAATAAGCACATAAAGAAAGCAACCCAAAATAACAATGTACCGACTGCACGATTCTCAGAGAATAAAGCTTTCACCGAAGCAGTTTGTGTTTGATCATCTGATGATAAAACCAATTGTGTTTCAGATGTTACTTGTGCTGTTGGTTCAATTTTCTTTAAGAAATAACGTGCTTCATCCATTTTTTGTGCTTTAACTAAGAAGGTTAAAGACTCAGGTAAAAATTTCCAAAATAATGGCACAAATAATAATGGAATACCTGCAATATAGAACATAATTTGCCAACCAAAATCAGCCGCAAACCATGTACCACATAATGCAGCCATAATTCCACCCACTGCATAACCACTAAACATCGTCGTCACTAAAGTACTTTTTAAGCGTTGTGGTGCATATTCTGCTGTTAATGCAACAAGGTTAGGTAAAACACCACCAATCCCTAAGCCTGCAATAAAACGTAAAATCCCAAATTCAGTTGGATTTGAAGCAAAGCCACCCAAAAAAGTGAAAAAACTAAATAAAGAAACACAAATTAAAATTACTTTTTTACGCCCGATTTTATCTGCGAGCATACCAAATGACATCGCACCAAACATCATCCCTGCTAATGCAGTACTGGCAAGCATTCCTGCTTGAACAGCGGTCATGCCCCACTCTTTCATTAATAATGGTAAAACTACCCCATTAATCGCTAAATCATATCCATCAAATAAAACGATAAATAGACACCAAAGAATAATATTGACATGGAATGATTTAAACTTCGCATGATCCACTACAGCATTTACATTCATTGTTTGCGCTGTCATTTTACTCACCTCCAATTGTGAGACTTAATTTTAATATACAATGAATGGCTGTTCATTTTTTGTCTAAAACCTTATAAGCATAAATACATATCAAAAAGGTATGCTAATTGCTTATTGGTATAAAATGTCACCTTAGAATGATTAAAAAGATCAGTAAAACACATAGATTATATGAAAAGTGTAACTTATTAAAAATTTTAATTATTTATAAACAGTTAGTTATAAAAATCAACCTCACACATTAGACTTTAGTTAGCTTGCAAACATAAAAATATGTAAATAATTGAAAAATCTTTAGTCTAATGCTTTAAATTTTATTTCCAATTCATGTGAATTAATCACGTAATTATAGCTAACTTCCATATTATTCTGTATACGCTAGTAAAATCTATACGCACATAAAAAAACACCCTCAACCGTCAGGTT
>NZ_LQXQ01000037.1 GCF_003268395.1 Acinetobacter sp. CFCC 10889
TTGCTTACGTCATCGGATCAGGCGAGGCTTTAGGAGAAGCTGCAACTTCTCCAAAAAGCTTGAAAATCATTTCAAAGCCTTTGATTTAGTGTTCTTTTATATCAACAATGGATTCGTTTAATGCCAGCATACTTTTTGAAACACCTCCGATTATCTATCTAGAAGCAGGTCAAACCTATACCTTTAGTGGTACCTTTGATGATAGTGCTGGTATTTTCTTTGGTGCAGGTGCAAATGTAAAAGATGCAAGCTCTGGCAATACTGTAACTGCACCGTATGATGGTGCATGGTTCAAGGGCTATGGTACGACATCTAAATTTGTAGTTACTGTTCCAGAAGATGGTTATTACGATTTTAGTTTTGTAACCCATAATCAGTCTGGTGAAGGACGTTATGATTTAACTTTAAATGATGTAGATTTAAATGCGGAAAACTTTACGTTATTCCCAACTGCTGATTCATTGATTGCAGCAGCACAGGCGGATGCTAACTCTGATAAGATCCGTATCGAATACTATACCGATGCAAAAACAGGAACAGGTCATTACAAACTGTTCAATGCCAATGAAGGTGTGGTGGGCAAAGACGTTCCATTAGCTACGATTGATGCAGCGCTGACAGATACGGATGGCTCTGAAACGCTTACTGTGACTTTGTCTAGTATTCCAGCAGGTGTGACTTTAACAGATGGTAAAAATACGATTATCTCTGATGGTACAACTCCAATTGATGTAACCGATTGGGATTTGAAAAATCTGAAAGTGAATAGTGCTACAGCACAAGATTTTGTGATTGATGTTGCAGTGACTTCAACTGAAAAATCTAATCTCGATGCTAAGACTGCAACAGGAACAATCAATGTTTCGATTGAAGCTGATGATGGTCAGGGTGAAGTAGTTTATCCATTCCCAAGCATAAGTAATGTGTCTGATGTAACAGCAACTGAGGGTGCAGACCTTGTTCATACAGTGCAGTTGAGTGGAGCGACTACTCAGGCGACTGAATATAGCTTTAAGTTGGGGGGAGCTAGTGATAGTGCGACTGCTGATGATTATGGAACACCAAGCTTTAGCAATGGTGTGACTTATGATGCGGCAACAGAGACCATTACAGTGCCGAAAGGTGTTACAAGTTTCACAGTAACCTATACAGCAACAACAGATAGCGAAGTTGAAGGGACTGAAAATGTCACACTTGAAGTTGGCGGTGTGACAGGACAAGGTGAAATTACGGATGTTGTTGCACCTACATCAGGTTTAACTATTCATGTTGAAGCAAAATCAAACAGTTATAGCCAAGATGGTGATTTAACCTCATTTAATAAATGGGGCGGAACAAATGGTACTTGGAAAGTAACAGGAGATACTAATGTATTTACTGATAATAATGGTGCAAATGCAGGTTTAATTGGAATACAGGGTGATGCGTGGAGTACAAATAATGGTGATCCAACGGTTTATCAATTAATTACAGATCCGATCCCAGCCAATGCTCTGATTGCGTTGAATATTGGTTGGAATAATGGTTATTGGGGAACTACAGAGAGCGGTAAGGCAGTATCAGGAACGATTTCCTACAATAACGTAGCCCTCATTAAAATGACAACTTCAGCTGAAAATGGGCGTAGTGATTCACCTGCAAATGCAATTGATACAGTAGGTACAGTATCAGGTATGGGCAAAGTCGAAATATTACATAAAGATGTTGTATTAACCATTAATGGTGTCACATATAAATATGGTGACTCAATTGATTGGAAAACATGGAGTACGTATTATTCTGATGGTGATAAACGCACCAATGGTCATTTCCTGATTGAAAATGGTGTACTGGATAAATTCCTGATCACTATTCCTACTGATGCTCAAACGCCGACAGCTGAAGGAAATAAACTCGCAATTGTCTATGATAAAGCTGGTGAAACAGATGCTAATGCTGGACGTGATGATATTCAAATCAGTAGTTTTGAAATCGTGAATGCACCTGCTGATCGTGATGTAATTGTTCCTGCAGGAACAACTGACAATATTTTGGAATATGTCAATATTTCATCAACAACCAATATTGATGGTCTAAAATCAGCAGTGGTCAAAATTGACAGCGGCTATGCTGTTGGTGATGATTTAACAGTAGATTTGGCTTCTGTAAAATTAAATACGACAGGAGCTACACTTGCAAACTATTTTGAAACAGCATTCAATAACGGTACTTTAACCATTACAGCAAAAGATGGTTCTGAATCAATTGAATATTGGAATACATTATTACAAGCAATTAAATTGACATCAGTGGATGGGGCTCAAAAAGATATTAGTTTCCAAGTCACTGATGACCAAGGTAATGTAAGTAATAATCAGACAGTTTCTATTAAGTCAGGTGTATCAGCAAGCTTTGCTATGTTCTCATTGGAAAACAATGACATCATCTTTGATTTACTTAACGATGACAACACTGGTGGCAACACGTTAACAACTGTGAATGACTTTACAGCTACGGATCACATCGACATTTCAGACTTGTTTGACAACAATGCAAACTTTGAAAATCTCAGTGAATACCTCACTGTAAGCTATGATGCAGACGCAGACCAAGCGGTGATTTCGATTGACCGTGATGGTAAAGCAACGCAATATCAAAGTGCTGAATTGTTGGTGTTAAATAACCAAATGACTGATCTTACTCTTGAAGAATTATTGCAAAATAATCAAATCATCATCTGATGATTTGATTACTGCATTATTTTTCTAA
This sequence comes from Acinetobacter sp. CFCC 10889, assembly GCF_003268395.1. GTDB lineage: Bacteria > Pseudomonadota > Gammaproteobacteria > Pseudomonadales > Moraxellaceae > Acinetobacter. The sequence continues at coordinate 2,749 of NZ_LQXQ01000037.1, forward strand.
ACACAAAAAGCTCCTTCGGGAGCTTTTTGTTTATTTTGGACAATAAAAATATCAACAATCAGATAAATGGTAAATACTTTTATTTGGTTTAATCTATTGATAAATATTAAAATAATATAAAGTTGTAAATAAAATTTTAAATTATACATTTTTGACAAAAGTTGGATATTTATAGTCAATTGAATTTATGAACACATCCCTTAACTTAGCTATATACAAGGATGATGTGTTTGTGGATGCTGATATTCACAAGTATATTGACAAAAAATGGATTATAAAATGAAGATACACAACCCACAAAAATGGGCAAATTTTACTCAACAGATCTGTAAAAACACATACTTGGCAATGGGCTTCTTATTGCCATTTTCTATGCTAAATCCTGTGTCTGCCGCACCAGCAGCAAAACTAGATTTAACTTTGTCTGAGCATTCACAACAAAAAATTAAAAAACTGATGAATGATCCAAAAGTATGGGCGCAGATTCCAAAACAAGTGACTTTATGTGTCTATTCACCCGATGGCGCAAATGGTGAAGCTTTTGAACAAGCAACGAGTTATATCAGTGAGTTGCCTCGCATTGCACAAGTTGCCAAACAGTTTGGGGTTGATCTAAAAATTACTCGATCTTCTAAGCTTCAGATGCGCATTGATATGGATTATCCAAAATTAAAGAAAAAAGCTACGACTGAGCTGAATTTACGAGTTTATACTGATGAACGTGTTTTGACGGAAGATTTTCGCAGTAAACGTTGTGATGGTGCGGGAATCAGTAACCTAAGAGCACGTCAATTTAACCCTTTTGTTGGCAGTATTGATGCCATTGGCGCTGTACAAAGTTATAAACAGCTATCATCAGTGATACAGCTCTTAGCTCGTCCTGAATATGATGATAAAATGGTCAATAAAGACTATGAAGTGGTGGGGATTGTACCATTGGGTGCGGCATATATCATGGTCAATGATCGCCGAATTGATACTTTAGCCAAAGCTGCTGGTAAAAAAGTCGCTGTGATGAATTTTGATGGGACACAAAAGAAATTGGTGCAAAATGTTGGTGCACAACCTGTGTCTGTAGATTTGTTGACTGTCGGTGGTAAGTTTAATAATAAAGAAGTAGACATCATGGCAGGTCCTGCATTGTTGTTTAAACCTTTAGAATTACAAAAAGGCATGAATGATAAGAATGGCAAAACGGTTGGTGGAATTATCAAATTTCCATTGATTCAGGTGACGGGAACATTGATCATGCATCGCAATAAATTTCCTGTGGGTATGGGATCGATTGCACGGGAAATTATTTCTAAACAACTCAGTCCTGCTTTTGAGTTTGTTGATAAAATTGAGCGTGAGATTCCTGCCAAATATTGGATGGAAATGCGTGAAGCAGATAAACCGGGTTATATCAAGATCATGCGTGAAGCCCGCATTCAAATGACTAAAGATGGTTATTATGATCCAGCAATGATGAAGATTTTGAAGAAAGTACGTTGTGCCCAAAACCCAAGTAGTTTTGAATGTGCTTTAAATGATGAATAAGTGATATTGTTTTTTAGTGTTGTATTTTGAAATGCCCAAAAATGGGCATTTTTGATTTGATGAATTTATACATTTACAACGTTGGTTTGGGAATCGGAATAGTCTTTGAAATATCTTTAGAATTGCTAAAATATAAGTCACAATTTGAGTGTCCCCATTTTGTGAGGATTCCTCGCTGAATTAGAAATTTTTGTTCACAATAACGTCCGGGATGAACAAAGCTAAGATAACTTACAATTTTGTCACCATTGTTGAGTGTATAACTTTTATCAGGAACGCCCCAATCTGAAATCAATTCAGTTTCTGTGGAGTTAATCCACGATTGCATTGTATCGTTGAGCGTTGATCTGCGTGTACTTGTATTAAAGACAGCGCAGGCAAGAAGTGCTTGGCAGCATAGTAGTACAATTAATATTCTCATTTTTATGTCACTCTTTTTGATTTTGTTGATATTTTATAAGTTTATGCCATGTGATGTTTATAGATTATGTAATCATCCCAAATCACATTTTTGATGGATCATCGTATTTTATTTTTTAGATATTTTTGTGTTAAATCAGCTTTTTTATTTAAATTAAATAATTTGATTTTATTGAATATTTTATGCATTCAGCGAGTGTCTTATTTGTATGAAATTCGCTATATTGAGCATTCAAATAAAACAGCTAAAAATGCCATAAAACGACATTTATTTTATGCAATAACAATAGATTGAGGGAAATGTGTTTCAAGTATTCGCTGAACTTTGTGGTGGTGTAGGTTTATTTCTGCTTGGTATGACCTTGATGACTAATGGTCTCAAAGACATCGCAGGTGAAACGCTTAAACATTTATTTACCCAATTTACCAATACACCAAGTAAAGCCTTATTGACAGGAATTGGCTTGACCATTTTGGTTAACTCATCTACTGCCACAACTGTGGCTACTGTTGGTTTTGTCAATGCGGGTGTAATGACATTTGCTCAAGCCATAGGTGTCGTCATTGGGGCAAATATTGGCACGACCAGTACAGGTTGGTTGGTGGCATTTCTAGGTTTGAAATTTTCTATTTCCATGTTCGCACTGCCATTTATTGGCTTTGGTGCAATGCTGCATCTGGTTGCTAAAGATCGTTTAAAGTTATTCGGTCTGATTTTAGCAGGCTTTGGCATGATCTTTTTTGGCATTGCTGTTTTACAAGAAGCGATGGCGGGTTTTTCAAATCGAGTTGATCTTTCATTTTTAAATGCAAATGGTTTTTGGGCACAGTTATTGTTAGTTGCAATCGGGATTGTGATGACTTTAATTTTGCAGTCTTCGAGTGCATCAATCACAGCAACTTTAGCTGCTTTAGCCAGTGGTGCGATTGATGTATCACAGGCTTTATATTTGGTGATTGGGCAAAATGTTGGTGCAGTGGGAATTACTGTATTGTCAGCGATTGGTGCTTCAATCAATGCCAAACGTACTGTAGCCGTGAATGTTATTTTTAATGTTGTGGCTGCGATTGCCGCTTTTTTATTATTAGCGCCTTGTTTATTGTGGCTATATCAGCATGTGTCATGGCTAAGTCGTTGGGATAGTTTGGTCATCGTGGCATTGTTTCATACCTTGTTTAGTGTGCTTGGTGCAGCTATTTTTATGCCAGTGTTAAAGCGATTTGAGCAATGGGTGATACGTTTGTTACCTGAGGATTCACCCAGTATTTTAAATTGTTTGGATGATGCTAGTTTGCAGCTCCCAATTGTGGCGATTCAAGCAGCCGAAACAGTACAACATCATATTTTATTTGAAATATTTAATAATTTGCACAAGGTATTTCGTGATGGGATTTTACCTCATCCAAGTGAACTCAAAGTTTTAGATGAGATCATTTTACAGTTAGAACGCTACTTAGAAAAAATCACCATTACGCATAATCCTGAGTTACAACAGCATTTTCTGGCAATTTTAAGGGTAATGGTTTATGTCAGGGTATTACGCAGTGATTTAGCACAAATTGATAATGCTGTTTTATTGCGAATGCATCCTGCAATTTTGCAGTTAGCACTAGATTATTCACATATTTTAGACAGTTATATTGAAAATATTGCCCATTTAAGTGAGCATGCACAAATTGAAAAATTGCGTACAGAATTAAATAGCTTAAAGAAATGGGCAAGTAAACATCGTGCTGAGATTCGCAGCGAAGTTCTAGAATATACTGTGTTAAATCAGCTAAGTGCGGCAAAAAGCTTAGAGTTGTTGGCAGCCCAACGTTGGATTGAACGTTTGATTGCACATAGCTATCGTTTTTCTAATGTTTTGTATGAAGAGTTAATACAAGAACAGTCATGATGTGTGAAATATTAGCTAAGTTTTTGTAAAATATAGATTGCAGAATTTTATCAATGTAAATCTGAAATTGATAAATATCAAAATATGATAACCAATCTTGTTTAAGTTATTTTTCATTGAAAAGTGTAGGGATTAGCATAGTGCTTAGTCCTTGCTTTTCCTGAAAAATATATGAGTAAATCATCTAAACCACTGATCATTACTGCGATTGTTATAGTGGCAATTGTGGCTTTTATTTACCTACAAAAAACTCAAACAGCCAACACTGAAACGGCAAGTACAGTGACTACAAAATCTGATTCAGCTGTGGTGATCGCTTATCAAACTGGGGTAGATCCAACCAAAGTTGCACAAGCCAATGGTGACTATGAAAAAGATAGCCAACAAGCAATTACATGGAAAAAGTTTGATACAGGTGCAGATGTAGTCAATGCTTTGGCATCAGGAGATGTCGATATTGGCAATATCGGAACGAGCCCATTTGCTGCGGCTGCAAGTCGTAATTTACCGATAGAGGTATTTTTCATTACAGCAAAATTGGGTGGATCAGAAGCTTTAGTGGTTCGTAATCAAGCCAATATTCAAAAACCACAAGATTTGATCAATAAAACCATTGCCGTGCCTTTTGTTTCGACTGCGCATTACAGCTTATTGTCTGCACTTAAACATTGGAATATTAGTGAATCACAAGTCAAAGTGATTAACTTACGTCCACCTGAGATTTCGGCAGCGTGGGAACGTGGTGATATTGATGCAGCCTATGTGTGGGAACCTGCTTTAAGTAAAGCGAAAACGACAGGCACAGTGTTGACAGATTCTAAGCAAGTCGGCGAATGGGGTGCACCAACTTATGATGTTTGGGTGGTACGTAAAGAGTTTGCAGAAAAAAATCCTCAATTTCTAAAAGCGTTTGTACAAACATCTTTAAAACAAATTGATGAATATAACCAATCACCACAGGCTTATCAGAAAAATCCTGAATATGTGAAGAAAATAGCCTCATTAACAGGTTCAGAGCCAAAAGAAATCGCTTTGTTATTGTCAGGAAATATTTATTTGAATCAGCAACAACAGTTACAAAGTTTGCAGCAAGAATTTGCTAAAAATATTTTCGATACAGCAACTTTCTTAAAAGCACAAGGCAAAGTCGATCAGGTCAAAGCGAGTTATCAGGACAATATTAACCCTAAATTTGTACAGCCTTGAGGATCAACCATGTCTGTTTTAAAAGCTGAAAACATCACACTACATTATGAAAATCAAGATGTTGCTGTGCTGAAAAATATTAACTTAGATGTACCAGAGTCATCTTTGACAGTGATTTTAGGTGAGTCAGGTTGTGGTAAAACCACCTTGTTAAATATTTTGGCAGGTTTTCAGCGTGTTGATACAGGTGTGGTGAAAATTGATGATGAAATATTGACACAGCCTGATGCACGTCGTGCAGTGGTTTTTCAGGAACATGCTTTATTGCCTTGGTTAAATGTCTCAGAAAATGTAGCTTTTTCACTGAAATTAAAAGGTCTAAAAGAGGCTGAAATCAATCAGCAAGTCGATGCAATTTTAACAACAGTGGGCTTGGCTCATGTGGCAGATGCCAATATTTGGCAATTGTCAGGTGGGATGAAACAACGTGTTGGCATTGCCCGTGCTTTGATTAGCCATGCACCATTTATTTTACTCGATGAGCCATTTGCAGCTTTGGATGCTTTTACCCGTGAAAATATGCAAGAGTTGGTATTGAATTTATGGATTCAGGAAAATAAAGGCTTTTTCTTGATCACGCATGATATCGAAGAAGCCTTATTACTCAGTCACCAATTGGTACTGATGACTGCACGACCAGGGACAATTGTAGAAACGCTGCATTTGGATTTTGCACAGCGTTATCGTCAAGGGGAATCTATCCGTTCAATCAAATCAGATCCGTATTTTATTCAGCTACGTGAGCAATTATTTGAACGTTTAAAAGATCAGAAATTGCATGCTTTGGAGCTTTAAATGAACAGTCAAATTCAGAAAATTGCTCAAAAATTGCCTGCCAGTCCAGCGGTTGAACAGCACAACACCGCTCTTTCTAAATCGGCAAATAAATTTAAATTTCCAAAGTTTGTGACGAAGAATTTAAGTCTATTGATCAGTTTGGGTAGTGTTAGCACGATTGTTATATTGTGGTTTGTGGTCAGCGCATTGCATTTAGTCCCTGAGTTATTTTTACCATCTCCAAGTGCGGTATGGCAAAAGTTCATTCAGGTCAGCCAAGATGGCTTTATGAAAGCCACACTTTGGCAGCATTTGGCAGAAAGTATTAGCCGTGTATTGAGTGCGCTCATCGCTGCGATTGTGATTGGCGTACCTGTCGGTTTATGGATGGGTTTAAACAAATGGGTACGTGCAGTGCTTGATCCTTTGGTTGAACTCTTACGCCCGATCCCACCTTTGGCATATTTACCATTATTGGTGATTTGGTTTGGCATCGGTGAAACCACCAAAATTTTATTGATTTTCTTTTCGATTTTAGCACCCGTCATTATCAGTTCGGCACATGGGGTTTTGAGCCATCAAAAAAATCGTGAGCGTGCAGCGCTTTCTCTTGGTGCAACCCGTACACAAGTCTTGAAATATGTGATTTTACCTACAGCTTTACCACATATTTTAACAGGAATACGCATTGGTCTAGGTGTGGGTTGGTCAACCTTAGTAGCGGCTGAGTTGGTTGCGGCAGATCGTGGTATTGGCTTTATGGTGCAGTCAGCAGCACAATTTTTAATTACCGATACAGTGGTGCTCGGCATCATTGTGATTGCCATCGTTGCAGTCAGTTTTGAATTATTTTTACGTTGGTTGCAAAAGCAATTAGCACCTTGGTACGGTCAACAGTTATAGAAGATGCATCATGACATTACATATTCAGCCTATTCAAGCCAACATTGGCGCAGTTATTGAAAATGTGGATTTAAATCTGACTGATCCACAAATCTTGTCAGAGATACATGCAGCTTTATTGCAATATCAAGTGATTTTCTTTAGAAATCAGCAGTTACAAGCACAATCTCAGGTCAAACTTGCCAAGTCTTTTGGTTCTTTACATATTCATCCGATTTATCCAGCAATGCAAGATGCACCTGAAGTGATTATTTTAGACAGTCATGCAACTGATTTACGTGATAATGAGCTATGGCATACCGATGTGACATTCAGCCATACGCCACCTTTAGGTTGTGTGTTGCAAGCCATTAAAATTCCTGAAGTGGGTGGCGATACTTTATGGACGAGTGGTACGGCAGCGTTTAAAGCATTGTCTGAAGACCTGCAGCAAAAGTTGCGTGGTTTAACAGCAACACATGATATTCGTAAATCATTTCCCTTGGAGCGTTTTGGGGCAACACCTGAAGCACGTGTAAAACTCGAAGCTTCGTTTCAGAAAAATCCACCAGTCATCCATCCTGTAATTCGTAGTCATCCTGAAACAGGCGAAGAGATTCTATTTGTAAATGAGGGGTTTACCACACAGATCAACGAACTATCTGCAACTGAAAGCGAGACACTATTAAACTTTTTGTTTGAACATGCAGTGAAAAGCGATTTTCATTTACGTTGGAAATGGCAACAGGGCGATGTTGCCATTTGGGATAATCGTTGTACGCAACATAAAGCTTTGTTTGATTATGGTGATGCACATCGAATCATGCATCGTGCCACGATCAATGGCACTGTGCCGTATTATCAACAAGCAAGTTAATTTTATTGCGTGTTTATGGGGACAATCAATCATGCTGTGGATTACCTGATTGATTGTCCCGATCTGTATTTAAAAATCTCAAAATTGATAACGATCATGATGCTAAATACGTTCTAAAAATGATACGAAACTTTCTATTTTTGCTAGATGAAACCTAAAAACAAAAGCCTAAACTAAGTACATAGACAAAACAAAATTAGGAAATAATCTTATGTTCGATATGCGCTTATCTCAAGAACGTGGTGCGGCTCATCATGGTTGGTTAAAATCACGTCACTCATTTTCATTTGCAGATTATTGGGATCCAAAACAAGTCGGTTTTTCAGATTTATTGGTGATCAATGATGACACTGTTGCACCATCGAAAGGCTTTGGTACACATCCACACAAAAATATGGAAATTATTTCCTATGTGCTTGATGGGGCATTGGAACATAAAGATTCGATGGGTACAGGTTCGGTGATTGTCCCGGGTGATATTCAGTTAATGAGTGCGGGGCGAGGTGTTGCGCATAGTGAATACAACCATTCTGCACAAGATGATGTACATTTTTTACAAATTTGGGTTGTGCCAGATCAAGCCAATACCGAACAAAGCTATCAACAAGTGCATATTGCACCTGAAGATAAACGTGGAAAATTACACTTGATGATTTCACCAACAGGTGGTGAAAAAACTTTAACAATCAAGCAAGATATTAATATTTATGCAGGTCTGTTTGATGGTGAAGAAACAGCAGAATTTAAAATTCCTGAAGGACGTTATGTGTACGTACATGTTGCCAAAGGACAACTTGAGATTAATGGTCAAGTGTTCAATACAGGTGATGCCGCACGTATTCGCGAAGGCGGAAAATTAACATTTAGCCATGGTCAAAATGCTGAAGTTTTAGTGTTTGATATGCGTCCTGAAGAAATTCCAAGTATGCCTTAAGATATTTTAAGCGTTGTTCTTAAGTTGTAATTCAACAAAAAACACGCTCAATTAGATGCTGTCTAATTGAGCGTGTTTTTATGCTTTTGACGTTGTAAATAGGAAAAACGATCTGACATCCATGTCAAGATCGCGAGGGAGAGTTTTGCCCTTTCTAAAAATGAAAGAGCTTTGCCGCATTTTGACCTAATACTAGGTCTTGTTCCTCGGCAAAAGGAACAATCTGGTGAAAGGCATCAAGCACTTGCTGATAAGAAACGATACTTTCATGTTGTGTGTGTGGCCAATCGCTGCCCCATATCATTTTGTGTAGAAAGCCTTTTTCTTTCAGTAAGCGATACGCTTTTTGTGCTGTTTCAATATTTTCAGGCGCAGCACCTAAACGGTAATATCCTGAAATTTTGATCCAATGTTGTTTAACATCAAGCAAACTTAAAAACTTTTGATAATCGGGATCATCTAAGCCTAGCTGTGGTAGTGCACGACCAAAATGATCAATCACAACTTCAATTTTAGATGTATTGAGCATGGGCAAAATCTGAATCAGATAAGCAGGTGGTGCATGCAACTCAAGTTGTAAATCGAGTTGTTCTAAATTGTGGATCAACATTTTCCACTGCGCTTGACTTAGATCAGGAACAGAAATACCAAACAAGTTGAGACGAATTCCGACTATACCTTTTGACTTCAGATCAGCCAACTCAAGGATACTGATGTGAGGATGTACGACAGCAATGCCTTTTAAACGTTGTGGATATTGGCGAATCGCTGTCAGCATGGCTTGATTATTTGTGCCCAAAAAACTAGGTTGTACTAAAACACCATGTGTAAAACCATGAGCATCTAAATGCTGTATATATTGCTCTACTGTAGCATCATAATCTGGGTTGTAACGTGCTGTCGCAATGCATTGATCTTGCTTAGAAAATACATGGGCATGTGTATCAATACGAATCATTTCAAACTCACAAAATTACTTTTAGAACAAGAACAGCAATTAGAGCAGCAACAACACCAACAGGAATTGCTCTAAATAACAACTGATTAAATAATTTATTTCGGTCAATCCCTTCAGGTGCAGAACCCATAATTAAACTACCGCCTGAAGAAAATGGAGAAATAGAAGAAGACTGTGCACCAGCAACGATACAAATAAAGAGCAGCATTGGATTTAACCCAGAAGCCGCTGCAATTGCAGGCACGATCGGGAATAACGTCGGTGTTACCACGCCTAAAGTGCTTGAGAAAATCGACATAACAGCACTGATTAAACATAACAAGACAGGGATCATCCACATCGGCACATTTTGTGTTAACCATTCTGCTAATAGGTCAATAATGCCAACTTTGACACCCAGTGAAATCAACATGCCAACACCGCAAATCATGATCAATGTGCCCCAAGGCACCAGTGCTACTACTTTTTTCTCATCTGCAAGTTTCATTAAGAGACTAATGAGTGCAAAGACGATGGCAATAAATGCAATATCAATCTTTGAGTTCAAGAAATGGATGGTTTCTTGTTGTGGGAAGATCAATTGTAAAATTGGGAAAATTAAAACAATGACCATCATCAATAAAATTAAAAACAATGATTTCTTCTGTGCAGCATTAAATGCTTCAGGGCGAATATCTTCAATTTCAATATTGCTGTTTTTACGATTCCAAAGGGTATATAGACCTAAAACTACGATAGGGATAAGTATCGTGACCACAAAAATACCTGTGGCATAGGCAAAGCTTGTAGAACTGTCGATGCCAACATTTTCCATTAAACTTCTAAAAATGATGCCGCTTTGCGAGGTCATAAAGTTCGCACCTGCAAGTGCGCCGTAGTTCACCGCCATACCACCAATCACCAAACTCATTTTGGTTTTTTGGCAAAGTAATAAGGTAATCGGTGCCATAAATGCCAGTACAGTATAAAAACCTGCACCCAATGCAGCGATAATAGTTGAGGCTGCAAAGATAGCTAAAGGTAGTAAATACGGATATTTACGACATTTATAGAGCAAGTGTCCTGCTAGACGTTCCAGTGCACCATTGGCTAAAGCAAAGTTATAAAATAACGTGACTGCAAAAATAATAAAGAAAATTTTCACAGGCCAAAGTTCAATCACTTCGGCAGGTTTCATTCCTAAACCAAAACAACCAATAAAATAAGCACCAACCATGGCAAAAAAACCAATATTGATTTTTGTGACATAGCCCAAGGCGATGGAAAGTACCAAGGTTGTAAGAATGAGTATGACCACGTTAATCCCTCACTTTAGGAAACATCTATATGACCTTTTTATCATAGTTAGAGATATATTTAGAACATATAAACATTTAGTTGTATACACATATATATGACTTGTTTGGTATTAAAGCCTGATATGATATGATTGTCAAATCTAGATTTAAAACTGTGCACCCAAATGCTTGATGATATTGCATTTAAAAATTTGAAATTACCACGTTATGTCCAAATCCGTTGGCAATTACAACAACTATTGGTTGATGCAAAATGGCGTGTTGACCAACCAATTCCAAGTGAATCTGAATTGGTAAATCAATATGGCGTTTCGATCGGAACCATTCGTAAAGCGGTGGAATGTCTCGTTGAAGATGGTTTTTTAGTTAAAATTCAAGGCAAAGGTACATTTTTAAAATATCCAGATTTTAAATTTTCTCTGATGCGTTTTTTTCATTCTACTGAAAAGCATCGTGAACATATTGCACCGATTGGTGATGTGAAAAAGTTGGAGATTACGCCTGCTGTTGCTGAAATTAATCAATATTTGGCTTTGGCACCTGAGGCAGAACTGTTGTATATGGAGCGTGTACGTAAACAAGCGGATACGGTGGTGTTGAGTGAAAAAATTTGGTTATCTGCGGATTTGTTTACGGAGTTGAAAAATATTCCATTAAAGAAAATTGGAAATTTACTTTATCCTTTTTACTATGAACAGTGTGGGCAGTTTGTGATTTCTGCGACAGAACAACTGACGTTTACAACAGATTATGTCGATGCGTATTTACCAACTCAGTCCGTAGTACCTTTGGTCAAAGTGTGTCGTTGGGCAAAAAACATGCAAGGACAAGTGATCGAATATCGTGAGTCTTATGGTTTTGCTGAAAACTTCCATTATCAAATAGAAATTCATTGAGTAAGCTTTAAGCTTACTCAAGCTTATTTTTTGAATGAAAGGCTATATAAAATAAAAATTTAGACTAGAAAATAAATAGAAATTAAAAATGAGGATAAAAGCTTACATTTTTTATTTGAATTAAAATGATAAGTTAAAAAACACTCCGAAGATGCCGCTGCATGGTCGTTACCCTGAACCCGATGAGTTCAAGGTGGACGCGACGCGTACTTAATGGGTTTCCCACTCGGAGGTGGGCATACACTCAAAATACACAGAACGCATCCGTAAGTTTAAGTATCGGCAGGGGAATAGACGTACTGGCGAACATCCCAGAGTTATATTAAGTATACATATTCTCAGCGAACTGGCAAATGCTGAACGACAAGAAAATGTCTAATTTTATGTACTGTAAGCTTTAACTGCGCAAACAAAACGCAATTTATACCGCTTTTTCAACGTCTTTTAAAATTTCCTCAAGCAAACGTTCACAATGTGTATATTCTTGTAAGGACTTGTTCATGCTCAATACTTCTTGCATCAACTCCAAAGCCACCATGATCATCAGTTTGTTGTGTTCCATGTTGGGTGCTTTACGGCGAAATTCTTGAAATTTTTCATTCAATAAATTACCTGCACGTTCTAAATCAGCTTTTTTTTCAGATGTAGTACTTAATCGAAAAATTTGTTCAATTAAGCGTAATTCAACAACGACAACCTCAGACATGATTAAACTTCCTCATTGCTTTCAGATGGATGAGCAAGTTGTTGAATTTCTTGCGCATGATGATCTTGTTCAGTGCCTAAAATTGCTAAACGTTGAATAATGGCTTCAACTTTGACTTTGGCATGATCATTTTTCTGAATTAAACGTTCACGTTCACTTAACAAGTCTTTGATTTCTTGTTGTGAATGACGCTGATCTGTCTGCAGTTTTTCTTTAACAACACGTAACTCATTACGCTCAGCCAAAATTTCCTGAAAGCGTGTTTTGAGATCAGTACAGCTTTTTTCTAAACGACCATAACGTTCAGCCAAAGCGTTTGCATCAGTATTCAGTTGGTTAAACTGTTTTTGTAAGGTAGCAAGTTGTTCTGTCAAACTTTCGATTTCATCTTGCTTTTGGGTAATGATGCCATTTTTATGCAAAATTTGGCTATGTGACTGCTCTTCACTGTTATCTTTCTCTTTTAACAGTGCTACATTTTCTTTCTCGGTCGTTTCAATACGTGTTTTTAAAACACCTATATGCGTTTGTAGACGCTGTAATTGTTCTAGCATAACGGGTCGCACAGATTTGCAATCAAAGGTAATATATACAGAAGTATAGAGATTGGATAAGCGAATGCAAGACGATATTTCAGGTTGGTCAGATTGGGATCAAAACTTTGGTCAAATTGAAGAAATTTCAAGCCCAAGTGAGTTACACGGCTTACTCACAGGTATAATTTGTGTTACTGAAGTGCCATCTCGTGATGAATGGTTACAAATTTTATCCACCATTGATGTACCAAAAGTAAACGAAGAAGCACTCGCAATCTTAGCTGAAGAATCAGAAGACATCGCACATGCTTTGTCAGAAGATGAATTGGACTATTTACCACTATTACCTGATGATGAGCATAGTTTGTCGGAACGTGTACAAGCCTTGGCAGATTGGTGTGCAGGTGTAGTACTCGGTTTTGGTTTGGCTTCAGGGCATATTCGTTCGGATGAACAAGAACTCATCGAGAGTTTACAAGATGTAGCTTCGGTTGAGTTTGATGAGTCAGACGATGACGAAGAAGGCGAAGCAAGCTATCAAGAGTTATATGAGTTTGTGCGTTTGATTCCTGTGTCATTGTCAATGGGGCGTAAGAAAATCCCTGTGTTAGAAAGTTCATTATTACAAAACTTTCATAGCAAAATGAAACCAGCCATTGAGGCGTCAGACAGTCACAATATCGTAGAAGTATTTACGCCACACCGTCCAAGCTAAAGTGGATTGTTAGTACGAATACGTACTAAAAGGCTTTTTGGGTCGAGATGCGAATTGAAACTCAAAAAGTCTATATATGCTGTATCAATTAATTTTTCATCCATCTAACGATAAGCTGAATAAATAATGAAATTAACCCAAGCAGATTTTCAGGAACGCCGTGACCGCCTCGCAGAGCAAATGGGTCCCAACAGTATTGCGATTATTGCAACCAGTCCCGAAGTGATGCGTAACCGTGATGCGGATTATAAATTTCGTGCGGACAGTAGTTTTTTCTATTTAACAGGATTTGCTGAACCTGAAGCGGTTGCAGTCATTGAAACAGATGAAACAGGTGAAGACTACACCTATAGTTTGTTCTGTCGTGAACGTGATCGTGAAATGGAAATTTGGCATGGTTATCGTGCAGGCGTGGATGGCGCTGTGGATGATTATGATGCAGATGAAGCCTATGCGATTGATTTATTAGATGAAGAAATTATCGAAAAATTACTGAGTAAAGATAAATTATTTTATCGCATCGGACAACGAGCAGAGTTTGACGCACGAGTTGCTAAATGGATTGCAGAAGCAACAGGTGAGTCACGTAAAGGTGCTTCTGCACCTGCACAAATTATCCAGTTAGATGGCATTGTTGATGAAATGCGTTTGCACAAATCAACAAAAGAAATTGCATTGATGCAAATCGCATCAAATATCAGTGCTGAAGCACATACCCGAGCGATGCAAGCTGTACAACCCAATATGATGGAATATGCGCTTGAAGCAGAACTCAATTATATTTTTGGTAAAAATGGTTGTGTACCGTCATATAACAGCATCGTGGGTGGTGGTGAAAATGGTTGTATTTTACATTATGTGGAAAACAACAAAGTCTTAAAAAATGGCGACTTAGTGCTGATTGATGCAGCCTGTGAGTATGAACTATATGCCTCTGATATCACTCGTACTTTCCCTGTAAATGGTAAATTTAGCCCTGAACAAAAAGCACTTTATCAAGTAGTATTAGATTCCCAAATTGCGGCGATTGATGCTGTACGTATCGGTAATTCTTATAAAGAGCCACATCACATTGCGGTGCAAATCCTCGTTCAAGGTTTGCTTGATCTTGGTATTATGCAAGGTGATCTTGAACAAATTATCGAAACGGAACGTTATCGTCAGTTTTATATGCATGGCACAGGACATTGGCTCGGTATGGATGTACATGATGTCGGAACATATAAACATGGTGACGATTGGCGTGTTTATGAAGAAGGCATGGTCGTAACGGTTGAGCCGGGTTTGTATATCGCACCTGATGATGAAACTGTGGCGAAAAAATGGCGTGGGATCGGCATCCGTATCGAAGATGATGTGGTAGCAACTGCGAATGGACCCTTGGTTTTAACCAAAAATGTTGTGAAATCTGTGGAAGATATTGAAGCATTGATGGCGAAAGCTAAGTCTTGATTGTAGAAATGAAGAATCTATATTGAATAGATTCTTCATTTTTAGAAATATTTTAAGGTGAAAATTGCGCTTAACCTATAAAAAAGATATACAAAAATAAGATAAATTTAAGAAAAATCAAAAAATATAAAATGATTGTACTGATTATTTCATGATCTAACTATAGAGACCAATTCGCTTGTTGCTTAAGAACTGCGAGTTTTTGTACAGCTTTTTGCTCATTACTCAAAGGTTCTTCATGCTGATTCATTGTAACCTGACTTGTGTTTGGTAAAATTAATGCATTTAAGCTACTCACATAACGTTGTAACTCATTGTCTTCTATACTTTCAGCTAAATGTAATAAATGTTTTGCATATTCTGTATTTTCTACCATATACAATACATCGACTACTCGCCCTGTAACACGGCGTAAGCGTACATAAAATTGTGTCGCTAATGAAAAAATTTCAGAATCTGAATGCGTATTAGCAATCATCTTGTTTAACCCCATAGCAAAAATAAATGAATTTACGCTTCCAATGCGTTTATTTTATTCCCGAATAGAAATATCTTCCTATGTCCACATTGGAAGAAATATTATTACTATCATATCAATCGTTTAGTCTATTGTATGATCATGCAAATTCTAACAAGTTAATAAAAATGAATGGTACTCGACCAAGGTCTATTTATGTACAAAAAGACAAAAAATTATTGGGAGCTGCGCTAAAAATTATGCTGAATGAATTTTAATCATGCTTGTAATATGATGAAGTTTTGAAAATACGGTGAATTTAACGCATATATTTTCAATTTTTCTATGGATATATTGAACAAGCATACAATTTAGAGCATTGGTTATATGACAAAAAATCCCTCTATTTATTGTCACTCACTAATTTCCCATTTTTCCAATGTGGCAATGAAGAGGGGAAATCTATTTTTGTCATACAATCTTGAAATTTCCAAAGGCTTGGCTTAAAGGTCAGTGGTGGGATGGGGAGATTTTTATCACGATAAACCGATTCCAACTCATAATTATTGAGATCAACAATGAAATAATGTGTTTTAGGGCATATTGTTTTTTGACCATTGTTAATGAAATGATAGTCTTCGGCTAAACGTAAAAAGCCTATTGTTGTCGAAATTTCGATGACTGACATACCATTGATCATGACAGGATGTGGAAATTGAATTCCGTCGACATCATTTAAATCACGTGGTGCATTGTATTGAAAACCCGCAGGAATATGTTTGCTGATATGTGTACCTTTGGGGAGGATAATTTCTCCAAATGGTGTGTCTTTTTCCAATGTGAAATAGCGGTTTTTATCCTTTTCATGTTCAAATGCAACATGTTTTTTATCGGCTTGGATTGCCCAAAAAATCAATATACAGAGTAAAATACATAGAATAATTGGGCTATACAGTAAGAGTAGTTGCCATTTTTTTAAAGGAGGGACGAGTAAGCCTTTGCGTGTATAGCGACAGCGCCAAATAAAATAAAAAGTCGCTGAACCGAGACTCATGAGTATGAGCAGAAAGAAAATAAGAAATAGTCCACCAGCACCACCGCCTGCAACAATCATTTCAAAGCCTTATTTTACGAATATATACATATAATGCATAAGCGCAGATCAATAATTCCACCAAAAATGACCAATGCAAAATAAAGTTAAGCCACCAAGGTTGATAACGTGCAGTGACTTCAAAAAATACATAAGCTCGATCAATAAATGGTGCAAACAGCCAAACATCACCAACAAAAGTATCCAAACAAATATGTAAAAGTGCAGCACCTGAAAATAGCGTGGTGGCAAGTGCAAGTTTAGAGCGGTGTTTGGAAATTTTCCAAAACGTATAAGCCATCAGAAAAACAGGAATCCAAACAGAAAACCAATGCACAAAATATTTATGATGATGTACGGAACGTTGATCGAAGAAATAGAAGTAAAACAGATCAATATCAGGAAAAATTGCACCAAGCATGATGATGCTATAAAAAGCTTTGCTGCCAAGAAGATTGGGCTTTAATTTTTTGTCTAATAGATCCGCTAAAATATAGCCAGAAGGTAAATGTGCAATAAACATATTTTATATTTTTTAACATCAATTGGGCTTAGATTAACATAAGGTTGCTCAATCGCATTGAACAAGGTACTAATCCAATATAAAAAATTCCTCGCTTCATGTAATATAAAATCAATCATCATTATAAGTATTCAGCATGCTGAATCGCATATAGAAAGGGTCAAGACATGCAACAAGACGTCATTATCGTGGGTGGTGGAATGGTGGGGCTGAGTTTGGCACTCATGCTCGCAAAGTCAAATATTGCAGTGAAGCTGCTTGAAGCCATTAAATATCCAAACTATGAAGATGGCAATGTTGCTCCTTATCATTCCAGTTTTGATGCACGAAATACTGCACTCTCTCGCCGTACAGTACAGATTTACCAAAAGCTTGGGCTTTGGGAGGCATTACAAGAACACGCCACACCTATTTTAGAAGTGCATATCACTGAGCAAGGCAGTTTTGGTAAAGCACGATTAAAAGCGGATGAAGAAAAGGTCGAAAGTTTTGGACAAGTGATCGAAAATGCATGGTTAGGTCGTGTGTTATTGTCGCAAGTTCGTCAACAACCGCTGATTGAATTGATTGATGGAGTGCAGGTGACTTCACTGACCCAAGATCAAGATGAAGTCTATATCGAAGCAACACGTGGTGGAGAATATATTCATTCTCTGAAAGCAAAATTAGTCATTGCAGCAGATGGTCGAGATTCTTTCTGTCGTCAGGCGCTTGGTGTTGGTGTAGATGTGCATGATTATGAACAAGTGGCGATTGTGACGGCTGTACAAACATCTAAACCGCATAATCATGTTGGTTTTGAACGTTTTAGTCACTTAGGACCTTTGGCATTATTACCTTTGCCGGGTGAATGTCGCCGTTCTGTGGTCTGGCCTGTGACTAAAGGTACAGAACATGAATGGCTCGGTGAAGAAAATGATCAACATTTTCTAGATGCTTTGCAACAAACTTATGGTGATCGTGCAGGGAAATTCCAAAAAACAGGTAAGCGTTTTAGCTTTCCATTGTCACAAGTTTTAGCGCATAAACAAGCGGTTGGACGAGTCATTCTAATGGGCAATGCTGCACATACCATTCATCCTGTGGCAGGACAAGGCTTTAACTTGTGTATGCGTGATGCGGATGTGTTGGTGCGCTATCTCAATCAACAAATCGCAAATGCTCAAGATATTGGTGAGCCTGAAATGCTTCAAGCCTATGAACAAGCACGTTTAGCCGATCAAAAGCGTGTCATTAAATTCTGTGATTCAGTGGTACGTGGTTTTAGTAATCAAAATCCAGTGTTAAAACTGCTGAGAAATACAGGCTTGGTGGCATTTGATGTGATTCCGGGAATTAAACCACTTGTTGCAAACTATGCGATGGGGTTAAAAGCATGAGCGAATTAAATCAACATGATCTGTTAGATGTGGTCATTATTGGTGGTGGTTTGGTTGGTGGCTTAACGGCTTTATTGCTTGCGCAAGGTGGTGTACAGGCGACTGTTTTGGACGCTGCACCGATTCTCGATGCTGAAAAGACTTTAGCTGTAGCAAATCCACGAGTTTTGGCACTGAGTCAAGCGACCATGCATTTACTAAAAGTCGCCAATGTTTGGGACAAACTCGCCCGCCAAATGCCCTATACAGGCATGCAAGTGTGGAATAAAAATGGTTATGGCGAAATTAATTTTGGGCAAGCCTCTAGCCAATTTCCAACTGAACAAAACAGTTTAGGTTCGATGGTTGAACCAAGTGTTTTAAACCTTGCCATTCAACAGACTATGCTTGAAAAAGTAAAAGATTATCGGACTCAAGTGCGAGTGACACGTGTTGAGCAGGGCGTGGGCTGTTGGATTATTCAGCTGGCAGATGGGACAACTTTAAAGACAAAATTGGTGATTGGTGCGGATGGTGCTAATTCATTTGTACGAGAGCAAGCGTTTATTGATCTTGATGTGTTGGATTACAAGCAAGCAGGTTTAACTTGTGCGATTCGCACGACTCAGTCACATCAATATGTTGCTCGTCAGATTTTCCATCCAACAGGACCTTTGGCATTTTTACCAATGGCAAGTTTAAAGCCCGAGCAAGCGGAGCAGTGGATTTCGATCGTCTGGACTTTACCTGATGATTATGCAGATGAATATGCCAGTTTAAATGATCAGGATTTTTGTCAATTGCTTACACGGGAAAGTCATCACATGTTGGGTGAAGTGTTAGAAGCTTCGCCACGTGCAAAATTTCCACTTAAAGCCCGTGCTGCACAGCGTTATGTGAAAAATGGTTTGGCATTGATCGGGGATGCTGCTCATGTGATTCATCCACTTGCAGGGCAAGGTGTGAATATTGGGTGTTTGGATGCTGCTGTTTTGTGTGATGTGCTATTAAAAGACCGTGAGCGTGGTGTATGGGCACATGAGCAAACATTGAAGCGCTATGAACATCAACGTAAAGGGCAAAACGATGCCATGATGCATGGTATGTCTGCGATTGGTTTTTTGGAAAGTGCTGAGCTTTTTCCTTTTGTCTGGGCGAGGAATTTTGGCTTAAAACAGGTTGAAAATATTCCCGTATTGAAAGATCAGTTTATGGCGCAAGCCAATGGTTTGGCAAATTTAACGCATACACGTTATGCGCTTTAAAATAAAAGTGATATTTTTTGTGCAATCATTTAAGAAAAATTACCAATTTGAGTGAAAAAAATACGATTTTTATGTATTTAGTACTAGGCGAATGCTTGAGAGATTGGTACATTTCTTCGTAATTAGAGCCGACTTTGGTAAACGTATAGTCATTCATGGGGGAGATCGTAAATGACGGACACAAATGATTACGATGAAAATACAGAAGACAGCGCTGTAGATGATGATGAAGCGAAAGCTGCCGAAAAAGGCGCTGCTGCGAGTGATTCAACAGTTTCGGATGCTGACTTGGCAGAAGCAGAGACTTTAACGGTGACTGCGAAGAAAAGACAGCGTGAAGCACTTGAAGATGAAGTGGCTGCTTTTTTAGCACGTGGTGGAAAAATTACAGAAGTTCCACCTGATGAGTCAAAAGACTAAGCCACTTTTGTCAAAAATAGCCCAAATATTTTAGGTGAATGCTTGGAATAGTTTGGGCTTTTTTGTACTTGCAATCAAATCATGAGGAAAATGATTTAAATGTTATGAAAATGTTTAACCAATTGACTTAGATCCTCGGTTTGTAACTTTTCCCGCATTTTTAAAAACAGCTTTTCATCCATCTCATAGAGTTTAAGGGCAAGCAGTTTTTCGATTTCTTCCTCAGAAAAACGATACTTCATGACTTTAGCTGGAACACCACCGACGATGGCATAAGGTGGTACATCTTGTGTCACCACAGCACCTGTTGCCACTACTGCGCCTTCACCCAAAGTTACACCTTGCATAATCATGGCACGACTGCCAATCCAACAACCATCACCAATTACAGTATCACCCGCAGGCAAAAAACTACGTGTATCAAAAGGAAAGGTCGAAATCCAGTCAGGACGATGCAACTGATTTCCACCCATCATGATGACGCATTCAGCCCCAAAACACACAAAATTACCAATATAAAGCTGATCTATCGGCTTTTCAGTTGTAGCAGGCTTGTCATGTAAATAACGTACCACACAACGCTCAAAACCTTGATCCCAGTAGGCTGAATAATAAGAATAATTTCCTTTGATGTGAATGTTTGGGTTTTTCACAGTTTTAGAAATAAACTCAAATTCACACCAGTGTTTTACAGGTGAGTTAATGGAATCAGTCATATAAAAAGCAAAAGGCGAGTGGTTGCACCATTTTATATGACTTCAACACAAAGCGTAAGTAAATAGCCTAAGCTAATCTTAAATGAATCAACTGTGAAGCTGTGGTATGCTGAATATAATCAGCACGTTGATGAAAATAACGCTGTGTAATGTCAGTGCCTGATAAATCTTCTACAACGATATAGCCCATTTTTTCAATCGCTTGATGCAGTTCAGATGATGCAAAAGCACCTAATAATGGCTCTTTTAGGAAACGGGTAAATTGGGTTAAAGCAAATGCACCAAAACGTTCAATGCCTTGTAATTGCTTATAATCAATCGAATAGTCCATCACCAATTCACTGCCTGAAGCGGCAAAAGAGGCGATATTTTGTAGCGTACCTAGTGTGGTTTCAGGTGTTAAATAATGTGTAGTTCCCAACCATGAGAAGAATGCTTTTTCGTTAGGTTGATACTGACTGCGAAGTAGGGCATCAGCCAGTTTTTCTTTTTCAAAATCAATGCTGACAAATTCAACATTGGTAGGTAGTTGTTTAGATTTTAAAACAGACTTGAGTTGTTGAATTTTGGTTTTTTGCGTATCAGGATGATCGACTTCAAAGATTTTTAAATTTGGAAATTGTGCAGCCAAACGTAATACAAAAGAATCTAATCCTGCACCCACCAAAACATATTGCTGAATGTTATTCTTTTCAATGGCTTGTATTAAAAGGTCTTCGGTATAACGAGAACGCCCAACCACTTGTCCTGTGAGTTTACCAAAAGTTTGATTCATTAAAGTGGAATTTAAGGTTTTACGAAATAAGCCATTTTTGAGTAGAAAACGCCAACGGGCATTGGTCAGATCAAATGCATAAGGATCTGAAAATACAGGATCATTTGCGTAAAGATAGTGATTGGCACGCAGCGCAGCAGCAGCTTCGGCAGTTCGACTGACACGTCCTTTTTTCATAGTAGTTCCGTTGCAATTTTTTATTTTCTAATACTTTACAGAGAGCGTAAAAATTAACAATGGCTTATTATTCAAAGCGAATGGGGAAAATGATCATCTGACTATATCTAGTTTCACAATAGATTTATTTTAGCTTCTAACTGATGATATAAATCTAATAAATCTTTAAAATTTTCGCTATCTATATCAAAATATTGTGGATGATGTGTGATTTGATAGAGTAGTGGTTTTAACTGTGGATAAATCTGTTGGATTGAGCTAGGGCATTCACACATTTTGAGATAAACCAATTCTACAAAATATTGATGGGCAAAAGTAAAGTTAAGGTCTCCAAGTTCTGAACCTATTTCTAAGCATTTTTTGAATGCAAAAATATAGTACTTAAATACAGGGATAGGCATATATTGCATTTCAAACAATCTTTCCTGACTTGATTGTTGAATCATGAGAACAGCGTCATCTATATTTTTGCCCTGATATTTCGCAAATGTATAATTCAGATCATAGTCATTTGGAGGAATTTCTCCCCAATCCTCAAGTGATGGTAGCGTTAAATTATTCTTCATTAGGTTTTATTCTCAAAAAATATTTTAAATTTTTCAATAAAAAGGGCTGAATGATCAGCCCTAAATTTTATCAAAAACTTTCATATAAATATTATGAAAGATATTCAACTTTCACAACTTCGTATTCGACTTCGCCATTTGGTGTCTGAATTTTGGCTTCATCGCCTTCGTTTTTACCCAAAAGACCACGCAATCGGTGAGTTCACTGAGATTTTATTGATTTTAAAATCAGCTTCATCATCTCCAACGATACGATAAGTCTTTTGCTCTTCTGTATCTAAGTTTTCGATGGTTACAGTGACACCAAAAACAACACGACCTGTTTGTTCAAGTGTTTTAACATCAATCACTTGACATGCACCAAGTTTACCTTCGATGTCCTGAATACGACCTTCACAGAAACCTTGTTGCTCACGGGCAGCATGATATTCTGCATTTTCTTTTAAATCGCCATGTTCACGTGCTTCTGCAATTGCAGCAATAATACGTGGGCGATCAACAGATTTTAGCTGTTGTAATTCTTTCTCTAAGGCAACTTTGCCTTCTGGAGTCATAGGATAACGTTGCATTGTTGTCCCTCAAGTTAAGTATTTTAAAAATACAGTTAAAAAATAAAAAAGCCCCGCCACCGATAAGGTGACGGGACTTATCGGTAACTGAATTAACCTTTAGTTAGGTCTTGCAAGCGGTAGACATCCATAGGTAGTTTAATCGCTAAAGCTTGGCATACAGCATCAGCACCATTCAAAGTTGTTGTGTAATACACTTTACCTTGAAGCGCAGAGCGACGGATTGAGAATGAATCCTGCTGAGCTTGTTTGCCTTCGGTTGTATTGATAATGAGGTGAATTTCGCCATTTTTCAAGCGGTCGACGATATTAGGGCGACCTTCTGTGACTTTATTCACACGTTCAACTTCAATACCCGCAGCTTTGATCACATCAAAAGTACCGCCAGTTGCAATCACTTTGAAGCCAAGATCAGTCAACTGTTTTGCGATGCCAACTGCACGAGGCTTGTCCGAATCACGTACTGATAAGAATGCGTGTTTGATTTCGCCTTCCGTTGGTAGACCAGGTAAACGATCATTTGAACCTAGCACAGCTTTGTAGAATGCTTCGCCAAATGTTTTACCTACGCCCATCACTTCACCTGTAGATTTCATCTCAGGCCCAAGCACAGGATCAACGCCAGGGAATTTGTTGAATGGGAACACTGCTTCTTTGACAGAGAAGTGTTCAGGGATAATCTCTGCTGTGAATCCTTGAGATTCTAAAGATTGACCCGCCATACAACGTGCAGCAACTTTCGCTAAAGATTCACCGATACATTTAGAAACGAACGGTACTGTACGTGATGCACGTGGGTTTACTTCTAGGATGTAAACGTCATTACCTTTTACAGCATATTGAACATTCATCAAACCAACAACGCCAAGTTCTTTTGCCATTGCCACAGTTTGACGACGCATTTCGTCCTGAATTTCTTTAGATAAAGAATAAGGAGGAATAGAACATGCTGAGTCACCTGAGTGAATACCTGCTTGTTCGATGTGCTGCATGATCCCGCCGATCACAACATCTTTACCGTCAGATACGCAGTCCACATCAACTTCGATCGCATCATCAAGGAAGTGGTCAAGCAGTACAGGCGCTTCGTTAGATGCTTGTACAGCATCACGTAGGTAGCGTTTAAGTTCGTCATCGTTATAGACGATTTCCATCGCACGACCACCCAGTACATAAGAAGGGCGTACAACCAATGGATAACCCACTTTCGCAGCTTCAGCCATACCTTCTTCAGCAGATTTTACAATGCTGTTGTTTGGTTGGCGAAGTTGTAGACGTTGAATCATTTGTTGGAAACGTTCACGGTCTTCTGCACGGTCAATTGCATCAGGAGATGTACCGATAATTGGCGCACCCGCTTCTTCTAAAGCACGAGCCAGTTTAAGCGGAGTTTGACCACCGTACTGAACGATAATGCCTTTTGGCTTCTCGATACGTACGATTTCTAAAACATCTTCAAGTGTAATCGGTTCGAAGTACAAACGATCTGAAGTGTCATAATCCGTTGAAACAGTTTCAGGGTTACAGTTCACCATGATTGTTTCATAACCGTCATCACGCATTGCAAGAGCAGCGTGTACACAGCAGTAATCGAACTCGATCCCTTGACCAATACGGTTAGGACCACCACCAATCACCATGATCTTGTCACGGTTAGATGGATTCGCTTCACATTCTTCATCGTAAGTTGAGTACATATACGCTGTATCTGATTCAAACTCAGCAGCACATGTGTCAACACGTTTGTAAACTGGAGTTACACCCAAGTTCCAACGATGTTTACGGAATTGTTTTTGTGAAATGCCCATCAAGTTTGCAATGCGAAGGTCTGACAAACCTTTACGTTTGAATGAACGGATATTGTCCGCATTCAAATCACCAAAACCTAAAGTTTTGATCTGGTTTTCAGTTTTGATAATGTCTTCGATTTGGATCAAGAACCAACGATCAATTTTGGTTGCTTCAAATACTTCATCTAAAGTGAAGCCGTGACGGAATGCATCACCCACATACCAAATACGCTCTGGACCTGGAACTTTAAGTTCAACAAGGATCTTTTCACGTGCGCCTTCAGTACCCACAGCGATTTTTTCGTCAAAACCACATGCACCCACTTCAAGACCACGAAGCGCTTTAGATACAGACTCTTGGAAGTTACGACCAATCGCCATCACTTCACCTACAGATTTCATCTGAGTTGTCAGTGTCGCGTCAGCTTGTGGGAATTTCTCGAAGTTAAAACGAGGAATCTTCGTTACAACGTAGTCGATTGCAGGTTCGAAAGATGCAGGTGTTGTACCGCCAGTGATGTCGTTTTTCAACTCATCAAGGGTATAACCGACAGCCAGTTTCGCAGCAATTTTCGCGATTGGGAAACCCGTCGCTTTAGATGCAAGTGCAGATGAACGAGAAACACGTGGGTTCATCTCGATCACAACCATACGACCGTCTTTCGGGTTAATACCGAATTGAACGTTCGAACCACCTGTTTCTACACCGATTTCACGAAGAACCGCTAAAGATGCATTACGAAGTAACTGGAATTCTTTGTCTGTCAGTGTTTGCGCAGGCGCAACAGTGATTGAGTCACCTGTGTGCACGCCCATTGGGTCAAAGTTTTCAATGGTACATACGATGATACAGTTGTCGTTTTTGTCACGAACAACTTCCATTTCGTATTCTTTCCAACCAATTAAAGATTCATCAATCAATAATTGTTTGGTTGGAGAAAGATCGAAACCACGTTCACAGATTTCAATGAATTCTTCACGGTTGTAAGCAATACCACCGCCTGAACCACCCATGGTAAATGATGGGCGGATAATCACAGGGAAGCCGAAACGAGCTTGAATTTCAAGCGCGTGTTCCATGCTTTCTGCAACGTCAGCACGTGGACATTCCAAACCAATTTTGCGCATTGCGATATCGAAAAGTTTACGGTCTTCCGCTTTTTCGATCGCTTCTTTGGTCGCACCAATCAATTCAACATTGTATTTTTTCAAAATACCGTTGGCATCAAGTGCAAGTGCACAGTTCAATGCTGTTTGACCACCCATTGTCGGAAGAACAGCATCTGGGCGTTCTTTCTCAATGATTGCAGCAACAGTTTGCCAAGTAATCGGTTCGATATACGTTGCGTCTGCCATTGCAGGGTCAGTCATAATGGTCGCTGGGTTAGAGTTCACCAAAATAACACGGTAGCCTTCTTCACGAAGGGCTTTACACGCTTGTGCACCTGAGTAGTCAAACTCACATGCCTGACCGATCACAATCGGACCTGCACCAATAATTAGGATGCTTTTAATGTCTGTACGTTTAGCCATGATCGCTCCTCAATTATTTCTTAGATGCTTCAATAAGTTCGATGAAATGATCGAACAAAGGTGCGCAGTCGTGTGGACCAGGACTAGCTTCAGGGTGACCTTGGAAGCTGAACGCAGGTTTATCTGTACGATGAATACCTTGGAGCGTTTGATCGAACAATGATTTGTGCGTTGCTTTAAGGTTTGCAGGAAGCGTTTCAGCGTCTACAGCGAAGCCATGGTTTTGAGAAGTAATCATCACTGTACCCGTTTCCATGTTTTGAACAGGGTGGTTAGCACCGTGGTGACCATGAGGCATTTTCACAGTTTTTGCACCAGAAGCGAGTGCAAGGATTTGGTGACCTAAACAGATCCCAAAGACAGGAACATTACGTGCATCTTCAACAATGGTTTTTACTGCTTCAATCGCATAATCACATGCTGCTGGATCACCAGGACCATTTGACAAGAATACGCCATCTGGATTCAACGCAAGTACTTTTTCAGCAGGAGTTTGTGCAGGCACAACAGTTAGCTTACAACCGCGATCTGCAAGCATACGTAAGATGTTGGTTTTGACACCATAATCGTATGCAACCACATGGAATTTCGCTTCAGGTTGGGAGAAACCTTTGCCTAAAGTCCATGAGCCTTCAGTCCACTCGAAACCTTCAGGGTCACAGCATTCTTTGGCAAGGTCTAAACCATTTAAACCACCAAATGCACGTGCTTTTTCTAAAGCTTCTTCTTCAGTGATATTTTCACCTGCAAGGATGCAACCATTTTGTGCACCTTTTGCACGTAAAATACGCGTAAGTTTACGTGTGTCGATGTCTGCAATTGCAACAACATTGTGTTGTTGTAAATATTCAGCGAGAGATTGTTCAGCACGGAAGTTGCTGTGCAATAACGGTAAGTCACGAATGATTAAACCATTCGCCCAAACTTTATGAATGCGACCAGACTCTGCATCTTCATTGTTGCAACCTGTATTACCAATATGCGGGTAAGTTAAAGTTACAAGTTGTTGTGCATAACTTGGGTCAGTCAAAATTTCTTGATAGCCAGTCATGGCAGTATTAAAAACGACTTCACCAGTCGTACTTCCCGTAGCGCCGATCGATGTACCTTTGAAAATAGTACCGTCAGCGAGGGCTAAAATGGCGGGGATGCTCAAACCAAAGCTCCTGATCTAAAACCACAAAAATAGGGCTGTAAAAAAGCGAGTAGACGAAAAAAAAGGAAGGTCAATTTGATCTTACCCTCCTCATGTCTGCTCGCTTGTAACTTAACACTGCATTATACGCACAAGTCGTCCTAAAGTCCATGTAAAAAACCATCAAAATGTGAGATATGCACCTTGAATTTATCTTGATATTCTGCTTTTTAAATTTTGAATAATTCAGAATGATTTTGCAGAATTTATATATGAAATCAAAATTTAAAATTTATTGTTATAGTTTAGCTTGTTAGCGATTTTTATGGGAAATGCTACTATTGAGTATAGTTGAACAGTCGGTAAAAAAATGGTTTTGGATTTATTTAAAATTGAAGAGAGAGTAAGTTTTAAAATGAATCAATGATATGTTATCTAGATGAATTTAAGCTAAAAAAATGAGCAATGCAGATGATTCTTTAAATGATAGAAAATAGTATATGAAAACGAGATTTAGAATATAGAGGCAGATGGACATCAATCGTATTTTTAATATCAAAGCTATTTTTACTTTTTATAAGCTTTTTGGCTGAGACAAAGGTTGTGGATGAGTATAGAAGATAAAGCAAAAGGGGATACCTTTTGCTTATTTATCTTAAAAGGTATGTAACCAATCACGCTTGTTGTGAAAGTCAGCATTTGGGCTGCTATGTTGCATGGCAAAAAAATGTTCGCCTTGAGTGGTATTTAACACAGCCGTTAAGCCAATAAAAAGATCATCCCATTTTAATTTATGTTTGAGCATAAATTCGGTTAGATCAAGACTTACATTTAAACCGTAATGCGTACGCTTTAATTGGTTGAGTTCAATATCTTCAGCGACAACAGGTGGCATAATCTCAGGATAGCGATATTCTTCAAAAGCATAAGCTTGCCATGCCTGAGATGGGGAGAGATTGATTTCACGATAGAAATCTTCACCTTTAACTCCGATAAAGACTTCAAAACAGGTATTTTCCCATAAAAAGTCCATACGAGGATGTGATGCAACCAATTCGGGATATTGCATGAATTGGTTGGGGTCACGTAACCAATAGCCAACATTTAAGGTAAATGGGCTGACTTGTTCGATTGCACCGACCAATGAAATGCTTTGAAAACGGCGATCAAAAGCATTCAGTTCATAACTTGCCATAAGTTTTGCCAGTAAAATGTAAGCTTAGTTTGACAAATGTGCGTGGCGAACTAAGTTTGATAACTTAGGATTTTGTTTTGCTGCTTTTTTGTAGATCAAAGCAATTTTACCAATGGTTTGTACAACTTCAGCACCTGTAGTCTCAGCAACCTCAGCAATTGCAGCAGCACGTGCTTCACGATCTTCACCAGAAACTTTGATTTTGATCAATTCGTGGTCGTTTAGAGCACGGTTGGTTTCTTCGATGACATTTTCAGATAATCCTTTATCACCAATCATCACCACTGGATTTAATGCATGTCCGATTTGACGTAAACGCTTACGTTCTTGGATTGATAAAGCCGCCATAAAGATAACCTAATTTTAAAAACGGCTTAGTATAGCAAAACTCAAATTTAAACGCTGCACATTCTCACGAAATAATCGATCAAACTTATTTAAAAAAACATGCGCATAACAATGCATTTAGATACAGTTGTCTACTGCAAAAGCTTTGTTTTTCACGTACAATTAAAAGTTGAATGTCAATTTTATTTAGAGAGTTATGGCTACACGCATTACCAACCAAAAGTTATCTAAAAGTAGTCGTGCGTGGATGAGAGAGCATTTAGACGACCCATTTGTGAAAAAAGCACAAAAAGAGGGTTATCGTGCTCGGGCAGCGTACAAACTTCTTGAAATTCAAGAAAAATATAAAATGATTAAGCCTGGAATGACCGTGGTTGATTTAGGTGCAGCACCTGGTAGTTGGTCACAAATTGCAGGAAAATTGGTCGGCCCTAAGGGTTTAGTCATTGCTTCAGATATTCTTGAAATGGATGCTTTGCCAGATGTGACCTTTTTGCAAGGTGACTTTCGAGAAGAAGAAGTTTTTGAAAAATTGTTAAATATTTTAAATGGACGTACCGTAGACGTTGTAATTTCGGATATGGCCCCCAATACATCAGGTAATAAGGCAGTAGATCAACCACGCCAGATTTATCTATGCGAACTTGCACTTGATTTTGCTAATAAGGTTTTAGGACCCAAAGGGCAATTTGTTGTGAAAGTTTTCCAAGGTGATGGTTTTGATGAGTTTCGTAAGCAAGTCGTCAGTAGTTTTGAGGTCTTGAAAACAGCGAAACCTGCTGCGTCTCGGGCACGTTCAAAAGAAGTTTTTTTAATTGGACAGGGTCGTAAAAAGGTTTCGCAGCAAGTACAGATTGATGATTGAAATGTAAATTTTTAAGCATTCTCAGGTGCATGTGTTATGTTTGAAATTGTTTCTTAGTGCGGTTACACATTGCATAATGCGTTAACATTATGCGGTTAAATAACTTTACTTTGAAAAAATTTAAATGAAAAATGTAAATCATGTATGAATTGTCAATAAGTCCTCTTGCCAAGTTGTTAAAAATTGTGCATTTTGTACGTTTTTAAAATTTATTGCGAAATTCATTACTCGCTTTTTTGTTAGGATCACCCTCTAATGGGGCATGATCAAATTAGATTGATATGGGAATAAAGCTTTGAGCGATCTCTTCAAAAACGCCGTCTTATGGCTTGTGATACTCGGTGTACTGATTTTAATTTTCAGTAACATCAGCGACCGCAATAAGCCTGCTGCAATGAACTATTCTGAGTTTGTTACGGCGGTGAATGCTGGTCAGATTAAACAAGTCACAATTGATGGCGAAAGAATAAGTGGCGAAAAAACCAATGGTTCAGATTTTGAAAGTATCCGTCCTGCGGTTCAAGATCCAGAACTTATGCCTACTCTAATCAAAAATAACGTTGTTGTTGAAGGTACTGCACCTCAACGTCAAGGTTTGTTGATGCAACTTCTTATCGCAAGCTTCCCTGTACTTTTAATCATTTTGTTATTCATGTTCTTTATGCGCAACATGGGTGGTGGTGCAGGCGGTAAAAATGGTCCGATGAGTTTTGGTAAATCGAAAGCAAAAATGCTATCAGAAGACCAAATCAAGGTGACTTTTACCGATGTTGCAGGCTGTGATGAAGCAAAACAAGAAGTTGTTGAAATTGTAGATTTCTTAAAAGATCCAGCAAAATTCAAACGTCTTGGTGCGACTATTCCAAAAGGCGTATTAATGGTTGGTCCTCCAGGAACAGGTAAAACTTTACTTGCAAAAGCGATTGCAGGTGAAGCGAAAGTTCCGTTCTTTAGTATCTCAGGTTCTGACTTTGTTGAGATGTTTGTGGGTGTTGGTGCATCTCGTGTGCGTGACATGTTTGAGCAAGCAAAACGCCATGCGCCTTGTATCATCTTTATTGATGAGATTGATGCGGTGGGTCGTCATCGTGGTTCAGGTACAGGTGGTGGTCATGATGAGCGTGAGCAAACATTAAACCAAATGCTTGTTGAAATGGATGGTTTCGAAGGTAATGAAGGTATTATTGTTATTGCTGCGACCAACCGTGCAGATGTACTTGATAAAGCATTGCTTCGTCCAGGGCGTTTTGACCGTCAAGTGATGGTAGGTCTTCCGGATATTAAAGGTCGTGAACAGATCCTTAATGTTCACTTGAAGAAATTACCTTCTGTAACCGGTGTGGATGTTAAAGTGCTTGCACGTGGTACACCTGGATTTTCTGGTGCACAGTTAGCGAACCTTGTGAATGAGGCTGCATTATTTGCTGCACGTCGTAACAAGAATACAGTTGATATGCATGACTTTGAAGATGCAAAAGACAAGATTTACATGGGACCAGAACGTAAATCAATGGTGATTCGTGATGAGGAGCGCCGTGCGACTGCTTATCATGAAGCAGGTCATGCGATTGTTGCTGAAATCCTTCCTGGTACAGACCCAGTGCATAAAGTCACAATTATGCCACGTGGTTGGGCACTTGGTGTGACTTGGCAGTTACCTGAACAAGATGCGATTAGTCATTACAAATCAAAAATGTTGAATGAGCTGTCTATCTTATTTGGTGGTCGTATTGCCGAAGAAGTCTTCATTAATCAAATGTCGACAGGTGCTTCAAATGACTTCGAACGTGCAACCAAAATGGCACGTGCGATGGTAACCAAATACGGCATGTCTGATAAAATGGGCGTGATGGTTTATGAAGAAGAGAACCAAAATGGTTTCTTTGGAAATATGGGTAATCGCACTATTTCAGAAGCAACGCAGCAACAAGTTGACCAAGAAGTTCGTCGTATTTTAGATGAACAGTATAAAGTTGCACGTGAGATTATTGAAAATAATCAAGATATTGCGCATGCGATGGTGAAAGCTTTAATGGAATGGGAAACGATTGATCGTGATCAAATCCGTGACATTATGGAAGGTCGTGAACCACAACCACCAAAAGTGTATGTTGCAGAAAATCCAGTGATTGATGTAACACCGATTGATGGTTCTGAAACACCACCACCATTACCTTCATTGCCAAAGCTTTAAGTTTAAATGATGTAAATGAAACCGCCTTCGGGTGGTTTTTTTATGCATTGAAAATAATTCTAGTTGAAAGCTCACCACAGTTTGCTCTCAAAAAGTTAAAATAGAGTTTATTATGATGAGGACATGCAGTGCTATGAAATTAGTCGCTTTACCGAAACGGATTTTACAATGTGGTAATCAGCAATTGGATTTGTCGCAACCACATGTGATGGGTATTTTAAATGTCACACCTGACTCATTTAGTGATGGTGGAAAGCATAATGATGTTGAGCAAGCTGTTACTCATGCGAAGCAAATGATGGCTGATGGTGCAACAGTGATTGATATTGGTGGGGAGTCTACACGTTCGGGTGCTTCACCTGTATCTGTCGAAGAGGAAATCCGCCGTGTTGTGCCTGTGGTTGAGCAATTGGCAAAAGAAAAAGTGATCATTTCTATTGATACATCAGAACCTGAAGTAATCAAAGCGGCTGTTCAAGCAGGGGCGCAGATCTGGAATGATGTACGTGCATTGACACGTCCAAATGCATTGCAAACAGCAGTCAAACTTGATATTCCAATTATCATTATGCATATGCGTGGTGAGCCAACTACAATGAATAATCTTGATCAGTATCAAGATGTAACACAGGATGTGGTTGCTGAGTTAAGTCAGCGTGTCGAGGAAGCATTAAAGGCAGGTGTGAAGCCTGAAAATATCATGATTGATCCTGGTTTTGGTTTTGCCAAAAATGCACAGCAAAATTTAAAGCTGCTTCAAGAGTTTCATAAACTGAATGAGATGGGTTATCCAATACTTTCAGCATTATCACGTAAGCGTTTTATTGGTGAGGCGCTCAATGGTGCAGATGCACAGCAGCGCGCGGTGGGAAGTGTGGCTGCTCATTTGATGAGTATTCAGCAGGGGGCATGTATGGTGCGAGCACATGATGTAAAAGCGATGCATGATGCAATTTTGGTGTGGCAAGCCACAATGAATGTTAAGTAGTCACAGATTTAAAGCTCAATTTTTTGTATTGAAAATCACACAATGAGAACTAAGTTCTTATTGTGTTTTTTATATTTCTTTATGTTAAGCTAAAAAATTACATAAAATATAATTAAAATATTGAAAAATAATGATTTTATTAAAATTACAAAAACACTATAAAATCATGTCAACCAAAGTCAACTTGCGTATTGCGAAAAATATCTACTGTTATAATATAACAATTGAAATGTATCGATATACATCAAAACAAATACTACAAGTATGAATTGAGGGTTGAGTGATGAAAATAAAATATACAATTTTGGCTGTTTCGGTAGTTGCAGTTTTAATGTCAGGTTGTTCTAAAAAAACAGAAGAGTCATCAAGCGAAATGGTTTCAACTGAGGCAGTAGCAGCAGATGCAGCTTATGAACCAACAGCGGTAGCAGCAGATGCAAGTGCAGAAGTAGCGGCTTATGGCTCTGAGGAAAATACAGAAAATTATCAAAAACTGAACAAAACACAGTGAAAAGTGTCGTAAAGGAACCAATTTCAACATTTAGTGCTGATGTAGACACGGGAAGTTATGCCAATGTACGTCGCTTCCTTACACAGGATCGAACTTTGCCACCTGTAGACGCAGTGCGCGTTGAAGAGTTGATTAATTACTTTAATTATCATTATCCACAACCTGCAGGTAGTCATCCATTTTCTGTGAATACTGAAACTGTAGATTCACCTTGGCAAGCCAATGCTAAAGTGATTCGTATTGGTATTCAAGCTAAAAATATTGGTCAAAAACAACTTCCTCCTGCAAATTTGGTGTTCTTAGTTGATGTATCTGGCAGTATGGATGAGGAGAAAAAATTACCTTTAGTGAAAAAAACTTTGTCGATTTTGACGGAACAATTGCGCCCACAAGATAAAGTGACATTGATTACTTATTCAGGGCATGAGGAAATTGTGCTTGAGCCAACCTCAGGTGAGAACAAAAG
Organism: Acinetobacter sp. CFCC 10889; assembly: GCF_003268395.1. Taxonomy (GTDB): domain Bacteria; phylum Pseudomonadota; class Gammaproteobacteria; order Pseudomonadales; family Moraxellaceae; genus Acinetobacter. The sequence goes on from NZ_LQXQ01000037.1 coordinate 36,787, forward strand.
TAAAATTTTAAATGCGATTAATGAGCTTTCAGCAAGTGGTTCAACATCAGGTGAAAGTGCCATTCAAATGGCGTATAAAGAGGCGCAAAAATCATTTATTAAGAACGGGATTAATCGTATTTTAATTGCTACGGATGGTGATTTTAATGTCGGTATTACAGATTTTGATACGCTGAAAAATATGATTGCTGAAAAGCGCAAAACAGGGATTTCATTTACCACTTTAGGCTTTGGTCGTGGTAATTATGATGAGCAATTGATGGAGCAATTGGCGGATGCGGGCGATGGGAATTACAGTTATATTGACAATGAAAATGAAGCAAAGAAAGTATTGAAGCAGCAACTCAGTTCAACACTGGCTACAGTTGCACAAGATGTAAAAATTCAGGTTGAATTTAATCCTGCTACGGTAAAAGAATATCGTTTGATTGGTTATGAAAATCGTATGCTAAATCAAGAAGATTTTAATAACGATAAGGTTGATGCTGGTGATATTGGTGCAGGACATACCGTAACTGCTTTATATGAAATTATTCCCACAGGGCAAAAAGGTTGGTTGGCAGATTCACGTTATCAAGATGCAGCCAAAAAAGAAGGAAGTAAGACAGAGTATGCTTATTTAAATTTACGTTATAAATTACCAAATACTGCGAAAAGTATTTTACTCACGCAGCCTATTGCGGCTGCATCGAAACCATTGGCACAAGCCAGTGCTGATACTCGTTTTGCACTAGCAGTAGCTAGTTATGGTCAGCAATTAAAAGGTGCTAAGTATAGTGGTGCAATGGGTTGGAATGATATTGTGCAATTGGCGAAATCGGCAAAACAACCTGATGAGTTTGGTTTAAAAGCTGAATTTATTGATTTGCTTCAACGAGCAAAAAGTATGAGTTCAGACAAAGCGCAGACACAACAGTCAACCCAACAAATTAACCGAGCTTCTTAATTTGTGCTGGAGAAGTTTGTTGTTTTGTATTCATTATGTTATATAGATGCGCTTATCGAATGCTAAATATTAGGTTCATATGTTTAACGATTTACTTCTCCCGATGTTTGACGATGACTACTACCCAGATATTTTGGTTGCCGAAGTCAAACAAATGATCGAAGCTTTTGCAAAAAAGATTGCAAAATCAAGCCTAAGTGATGATGAGCTTTATCATGTTGCACATAGTACTGTGGTGGAAATTAATAAAATGAAACCTCAGTTTGAAGACCTTGATTCATCTTTGGATGATACGGCGGCAGATTGTATTGCGGAAGCGATGATGATGGTGGCGCAAGATCAAGGTTATATGGATGTTGAAATGGAAGAGTTGATTTCAAATAGAGAGTGGTAAGCCACTCTTTATTTTGTTGATTTTTTATTATAAATGATTAAAACGTTTGGTTTAATGATCGAGTTTAATGCGGAAAGTGAAACTTTATAATAACAACCTGTTGAATAATAAATACCACTAAATTCATCGTTAATGGGCATGACTAAAACATAGCTATCATTTTGATCAATGGCTATCATGACTTGATAATACTCTTTATTATTATATATTTTTCTAAAATCATCGATATTAAACCCTGAAACTTGTGTATAGCCCATCTCATACATAGCTCTTTTTATTGCTAATAATGAAATTCGCTCAAAAGACTTATTAACATTGGTTAATAATTGTTGCTTGAGTAATACTTGCTGAATAGTGTTATGTTCCATCTCTTGTTGATAGTGTAAATATATGGCTAACTTTAATAAATAAGCCAAATGTTCACTTGCTTGCTGTGTATGATTATTTACTTTGGGGAAGTGAATAGGGATTTGATGATTCGACTGTTTATAGCGATATAAAGGATCGACAATACATTCATTATATAATACTTGTTCAATTATATTGATTTCTTGACTTAATTTTGCATAGATATTGGCAGGATAGAGATATATTAAAAATGGAATAAATAATATATTTTGCTTAGATTTTAATTTCATCAGCGTTCCTTAGTTGCGAACAAATTTTTATTATCATGATAGAGTTATTTGTGTTTTATAAGGCATAAAAAAACCTGCATATTGCAGGATTCTTTATTGCACCATTTTAAGAAGTATTAAAATGGTGCCCGAGGCCAGACTCGAACTGGCACGCTTTGTGGGCGGGGGATTTTAAATCCCCTGTGTCTACCGATTTCACCACTCGGGCATGAGCGCAATAATAAAGAACAAAATAAATCTTGGCAAGTGCATTTGTGATTATTTGCTTTCTTTTCAATCAATTCAATGATGCTTGCTATAAAAAACAGCATTTTTCCTGAAAAATAAAAAAAATATCATGATTGTGTCATGAATCTGAGATCAAAAAGCAATATTACATCTCTAGGTTGTAAGAATAAAAAATTAGGGAAGAATCATGTCGAATTCAATTTCACGTCGTAAATTAATACAAAGCACATTGGCAGGTTTTGGGGCTTTATCTTTACCAATCAGTTTAACTGCTTGTGGGGATGATAAAGAGAGTGGGGGAGTTGAGCCTACCGTTAAAGTTGAGTTTTTGCATGGGGTTGCCAGTGGTGATCCATTAAAAGACAAAGTTATTTTATGGACACGTTTAACACCACAAGATACATCATTGCGTCTAGAGGTGATTTGGGAAATTGCAACAGACGATAAATTCACGCAAATTGTAAACTCAGGCAAAGTTCAAACTGCTCAAGCGCAAGATTTCACCATTAAAGTTGATGCGAACAAATTAAGATCAAACCAAACTTACTTTTATCGTTTTAAGTTTGGTAATGTGATTTCGCCGATTGGGCGTACCAAAACATTGCCTGAAACCACCAATAAAGTGCAGTTTGCGGTATGTTCGTGTTCAAATTATCCAGCAGGTTATTTTCATGTTTATCGTGAAATGGCACAGCAAAATGTCGATGTGATTATTCATTTGGGTGATTATATCTATGAATATGGGCAAGACGGTTATGCAACCGAAGATGCTGCAAAGCTTGGGCGTACTTTGGCTACGGATAATAATAAAGAAATTATCAAATTAGATGATTATCGTAAACGTTATGCCTTGTATCGTACAGATGCAGATTTGCAAGCAGCACATCAGCGCCATCCATTTATTGTGGTTTGGGATGATCATGAGCTCAGTAATGATACATGGAAAGATGGTGCTGAAAATCATCAGGACAATGAAGGTAAATTTTTAGACCGTAAACTTGCTGCATTACAAGCGTATTTTGAATGGATGCCGATACGTCCTGTTGCTGAAAATGATCATTTGAATATTTATCGTCAGTTTAATTTTGGTAATTTGGTTGAACTGACGATGTTGGATACACGGATTTTAGCCCGTGATCAACAGCTTGATTATGTAAATTATATGACTGCACAAGGGTTGGATATTCAGCGTTTTCAAGCAGATTTAATCAATCCAATGCGTACTTTGATGGGCTATACACAACGTGATTGGTTGCAAAAGAAGTTGGCACAATCAACCGCAACATGGAATGTACTTGGTCAACAAGTCCTGATATCAAAAATGTTGATTCCTGCTGAGTTACTTATGTCTTTAGCGGCGATTACCAGCGGCAATGTTAGCAATGAAGCATTATTAAAAATGACTCAACAAATCACAGCATTGGTGACCATTAAAATGCGTTTGTTGCAAAATGATCCACGTTTAACCGAAGCAGAAAAAGCACGTGTCACTACGGTTGCACCTTATAATTTGGATGCTTGGGATGGTTATTATGCAGAGCGTGAGATTTTATATAGCACACTGAAAAGCTTGAAAAAGAAAGTCGTAGTGCTTGCAGGAGATACGCATAATGCGTGGTCTTCAAATTTACATAGTCAAACAGGCGAGTTGGTTGGTGTGGAGTTTGCAACGAGTTCTGTAAGTTCACCGGGTATGGAAAAATATTTGAATATCCCACAAGCGCAGTTACAGCAATTTGAAATGGCATTCACCACATTGATTGATGAATTAGCTTATACCAACTTAAATCAACGTGGTTATTTGTTGGTGAGTTTTACTGAGAAAAATGTGCAAGCGGATTGGATTTTTGTGAATACCATTAAAGATAAACAGTATGCGGTTGATACGAAAAGAAATTATCAAGTTATTTTAGATGGTAATTTTTCAGTGATTCAAGATGTAGCGAAAACTGCGTGATTGAATGATTTAATCAATAGGCTGATGAGGCGTTTCTTAGCCTATTGATATTTAAAACTCTATAGGTATAGCTGTTATGCTGGTTTGGATTTCAACTTCTTTTAGTGTATCAATGGTACAGGTGTCGAGTAATATTTTAGTGGTTGCACTATATGTTTTAGTGTGTGAATCTTGCTGTTTTTTTAAGAACCTTTGCAATAAAATCTCTATTAAAATAGATAGTTAAACTTTCAATAGATTGGTTATTATAAGCGGTAATAACTACAAAGTTTTGTGGTAAATCATTTGTTGTATGGAGTGGATTATTTTGTTATTGAACTTTTGTTTGTATGAGCCTCAAGGGTTTCTTCATTTGTTTCAAGTGTAGAAAAATCAATACCTAAATATTCATCCGTGGTTTGATGATCTGTCAGACCATTTTCTAAACTCGACCATAAAAGCTCACCATCAATAGAATAGTGCTCGGTTGATCCATTTCGTCGTTGTACCACATAGTAATCTAGTTGATTTTGATTATTATTTACTTTTTGGTAAGTTTCACCTTCAAAGAGTGTAAAAGGTAAAGTATCTGTGTTTTTTTGTACTGTATTAGGTGGATTTTTATCTTGATCAAAAATAGAGTTTTCTATGAATTTTGCTGTTATTTTTGCTAAAAAATGAAAGAGCCCCTCCCCAATTTCTGCTGCAACTTTACATCCTGTAAGTTGTAGTGATGTGCAGATGAGAAATAAGGCGAAAATTTTTTTAGATAATTGCAATATCGGCATTTTTATTCTCAGTTATATGTTATGAATGATTATCGTTAATGTGTGCCATTTTTATGAATGTAAAAAATTTTGG
>NZ_LQXQ01000038.1 GCF_003268395.1 Acinetobacter sp. CFCC 10889
ATACACCACCAGCAATTGAAGTTCTAAGAATTCTGCACGTGAATAACCGAGTTTTGTGGTACCCCAGTTTAATGCAAATACTGTGGTTAAATAGAACACAACAAAGGTACAAATCGCAGCGATTGTTCCTAAAATGAGCATTCCCCAGTGTTTGGTTAACACTTCTTTAAATGGAATATTCACTTCTTTTTGTTTGTTTAACACTTTTTGGAACGCAGGTGTTTCATGCAATTTCAAGCGAATCCATAAGCCTACGATGACCAAAGCAGCACTGGCAATAAATGGAATACGCCAACCCCATTGCATAAACTCCGCTTCAGACATGAAAGCGCCAAGTGTTAAGAATGAACCTGTGGCAAGAATAAAACCAATCGGTGCGCCAAGTTGAGGGAACATGCCATACCATGCACGTTTGCCTTCAGGGGCATTTTCAGTGGCAAGCAGTACTGCACCAGACCATTCACCGCCAAGCCCAAGCCCTTGACCTAAGCGACAAAGTGCCAGTAATAGTGGTGCGATGATTCCAATTTGATGATAAGTCGGTAGTAAACCGATACAGACCGTTGAAATCCCCATGGTAAGGAGTGCTGCAACCAATGTGGCTTTACGACCAATACGGTCGCCTAAATGTCCAAATAATGCAGCACCAATTGGTCGTGCAATAAAGGCAATGGCAAAAGTCGCAAGAGACTGAATGGTTGCCGTAGTCGGATCTGTACTCGCAGGGAAGAACAGATGAGGGAAGATGATGACTGCTGCTGTTGCATAGATATAAAAATCAAAAAACTCGATGGTTGTACCTACGAGACTCGCAAAAAGTACACGTGTTTTTGAATTTGTCTGAACTTCGTCAGTCAGAGTCGTATTTGATGACGCCATGGTGAACCTTACACTTTTAAAAGTAAAAACTAGTTTTCTAAAGCGTAATCTTTTTAAAAAAGGCGTAATTTCTTAAAAAAACAACGAGATCAATCCAAATGCATTCGATCAGGGTCACTGATATATGAATGTTTAAGGATCAAATGACGTAAAGATAGATGGCGAAGAAATGTGATCCTGCCCCGATCAAAACAAAAATATGCCAAATAGCATGGGTATATCTTACTCTTTTTAAGGCATAAAACAATGTACCAATCGTATATGCAAGCCCACCGATGACTAATAATTTCAATGCACCACTACTTAGAAACCTTTGCATATCATCCATTACAAGTACAGCAAGCCAACCCATGACCAAATAAGCAATCAGAGAAATCTTTTGAAAACGATGAATGAAAACTAACTTGAAAAGTGTACCAATCGCAGCGATGACCCATAGTGCAAGCAGTAAATAATGTGCTTTGGCAGTTGGAATCGCAATTGCGAGAAACGGAGTATAGGTGCCTGCGATTAGATAATAAATCGCCATATGATCAAGTTTTTTAAACCACTGACGCTTTCTTTCATCGACAGAAAAATGGTAAATCGCAGAACTCGAAAATAACAATACCATGCTGAGACCATACACAACCAAGCCAAAAAACTGCCAAGTAGGTAAATAACTGCCTTTGATCAACATAAAAATAGTGGCAATCGCAGCCAATACAGCACCAATCGCATGACTGATGGCATTAATGCGTTCTTCTTGTGGTGCATAGACCTGAATCAAGTTTGAATTCATCTGTGTCATTTTCTTAAAAATACAACTGTATCGTAATGGAGTTTTACCTTTAAAGTAAGAACATTTAAAATGACAACTTGTATCAATATGAGTTTGTACTATGTCACAGGTGGCTTCGATGTCCGAGCAGGAACAACAATTTATCAATGCTGTACAGCAAGCCATTGAAACACAAAGTTTTGAGCGTTTAATCTTGAGTCAATACAAAGGCGAACTTGAACAGCTTGAAAAAATGACCTTTCGAGTTATTTCGCTACAAAATCAAACCATGATGAGCTGTTTATATCGTTATAAAACCCAAGATGTTACTAAAAATTATCCTATGGATGACTGCTTTGAGGTGATGCAACAACTTTTTATGCAGTGTAAACAAGCCAATTTATTTAGCCATGAACAAGAAATTCAACTGAAAAAAAATAAAAAGAAAGCCTTACTCAGCTATAGCAAAGTAGCACCACAGAAATCAAATCTGAATGAGCAGCATGATCGGGTAAAACAACGTTATGTTGAGCAAGAGAGTTATTTTTTACAGCCGTTGGGCATTACGGATGCCAAAGCGCAAATCATTCCAAGCATGGCAAGAAAATGGAAACAGATTAATAAATTTGTGGAAATATTTTCAGGTGCTTTAGAGAAAATTGAGCAACCGAAACAGGCATTGCACGTGGTGGACTTCGGTTCAGGTAAAGGTTATCTAACTTTTGCACTATACGATTATTTAGCAAAGCATAAAGTACAGCCTCAAGTGACAGGGGTTGAACTGAATCCGAAAATGGTGGAATTTTGCCAAAAAGTCGCAACACAATCTGATTTTCAACATTTAGACTTTTTTCAAGGCGATGTACGTACTTATGCGCCTGAAAAGTTGGATGTGATGATTGCACTACATGCCTGTGATGTGGCAACCGATTTTGCGATTCATACAGGCATTCGTTTGAATGCACAGATGATTATGTGTGCGCCATGTTGCCATAAAGAGCTACGTCCACAGCTTAAAAGTCCAACAGTACTTGCACCAATGTTGCAATTTGGCATTCATGCAGGGCAACAAGCGGAAATGCTGACGGATACGATTCGTGCTTTATTGCTCAATGCCTATGGCTATGACACCAAAGTGTTTGAGTTTGTAGCATTGGAACATACCAGTAAAAATAAAATGATTTTGGCGACCAAACGTAAAAACTTTACGACACCTGATGAGCAAGTTTTGGCACAAATTGCAGCATTAAAACAAATGTATGGCATTCAACAACATTCTTTAGAATTATTGCTTAATGATCAATGGGATCAACAAGATATTGGTTGTAAATGTTAAGGTGATTAAAAAAAGATGCTTGGTGATGAGCATCTTTTTTGTTGTAGTTGGTTAAATACTCAATATTATTTGGCTGAATTTTCTTCCGCTAATTCTTCTTGTGTTGTTCCCATTATTTTGTTGGTCACGCTTGTTGGAAAATAGGCATTATCATCAAGTTCAGGCTGTAAAATATCTAAATCTTTATCGACATGGATTAAAAGATTGGTTGCAAATTTTTGTTTTGGTGCTGAACTGAGCTGATCAATCATCATATTTAAGGCTCTTGCAAAAAAAGCAGCATCACTTTCATTTTTTGCTTTGGTTGGCTCTTGGAGTGAATTGACATCAAGTATTGGTATTTGGCAAATGAGAGGGAACTGGTAACTGGTTTTTGTCGGTTGTGACATTTTTCCTGTCAGTTGGCAGCTTGTGTATGCATCTATTTGTATTTTGAATTGTTTTTCAAAAACGGGTTGTACCAATTTTAAATCATTTCCTTTAAATTGTTCTTTTAACGTATTCATAAGCGCAATTTTAGGATCTACAGATATAGCCTCAGGATTACTTTTGAGATTTTCCTCATAGCTTTTTCGAGCATCTTCTTCAGTTAAATTATGGATTAAAGCCCCATATTTAATAACTTTGTCTTTGGTATAGCCTGAAAATAAATTTATCGTTTGCTGCGCAAGCATTTTTGCACGCTCTGCTTCAGTGGGTGCAGCTTGGGAAAATGTACTGATGGATAAAGTCATTGCAAGCAAGGCATATTTGAAATGAGCATGAATTTTCATAGTTGTCATCTTTTGGTTTGTTGTATAGATCAATGAGAAATAAAGTGATTTGAAAAGATTCAAATTTAAGATTTAAAGCAGCACTAATTTAAGCAATTTAATCGTGAATAAAAAGTAGATTTAAGTTAAAGCTGTTTTACACTATTTAAAATTGAATATAAGGTAAAAAAGGAAACGTGATGTCAGCATATACAATGCGTAGCGATCGTTGGAATGTTTTAGAAGCAGATGCCAAAACAGTACGTACAGCAGTATTTATTCAAGAGCAAAACATTGCTGAACATGATGAATGGGATGCAGAGGACGCAAAGTCATTACATTTCGTGATGTATGATCAAAATCGAGCAATTGCAACAGCACGTTTACTGGAAAATAACAGTATTGGGCGGGTGGCTGTGCTAAAAAATTATCGAGGACAGGGCATTGGTCAACAACTGATGCAGCAGATCATTGCGGTTGCAGCGACAGAACAAAGAGACTTTTTAAAACTGTCAGCACAGGTACATGCAATTGGTTTTTATGAAAATTTAGGTTTTTCAGTTGAAGGTGAAAGCTATCTAGATTGTGGCATTCCCCATGTTGATATGCAGATGTATGACTTATAAATTTTTGTAGCATTTTATCAAAATAAGAAAAGGAAAAGATATGAATGGAATTTTAAAAGCACTGAGTTTTTTACCATTACTTGGTCTCAGCGGTTGTTTAATGACAACAGGTGCAATGAATAGTCTTGATGATAAATATAAAGAAAAAACCATATTTACCGATCAAATTATTGCAGTAGGGATGAATAAACTGCCATTAAAGGACTATCCAAATGCAGTCATTGCCGTTGGTCAAAAGTTTAGTTATATCACGCAAAGTGTAGACACGGATGGACAGGGAAAGCCGATCGCCGTGAATGATAAGTTAATTAAGTTGGTACAAGGGTTGAACATGGGACAGTTGTATATTCGCCCTACACCAGCACAATTGACCTATTTATTGGAAAGTGATGAATTTCAGACCCAGAAAAAATATAACAGCACAACATGGGATATTCGAGTTGCAGATGATGTCAGTATCAAAAATGTCTCACAGTTTAGTACGATGGTAGCATTTGCGTATTCTAAAGAAACCGCAAAGATTACAGCCGCAGAAAATAAACTGATGAGAGAGTTAGACATGAACTGTGAGCAAAATGCTTATGGGATCAGTGAGTGTACAGGTCGTATGAGCTTAAACCTGACGATTGCACCTGAAATCAAGAATATTCAATCATTAAATTATCAGTTAAAAGCTCCGATCACCATGAATATTGTGAGTGATCATTATTCTGCAAGTAAAGTCGTTGGTCAGTATCTATTGGTTCCTGTGGCGGTGGTTTTAGATATCGTGACATTGCCTGTACAAATGGCAGTTTGCTCAGTAGCTTGGTGTAATTCAAAGGGTTTTATATAAATAAAGGCTTGAAAAGGTAAAACCTATGACAATAAAAGCCATTCTTTTTGATTTAGATCAGACTTTATTGGATCGAACAGATTCACTTAGACATTTTTTAAATTGGCAGGTGAATTTTTTCCAACTCGTTGCTCAGTCACAAAAAGCTGATTTTATTGAAAAATTCATACAACTCGATGCCAATGGCTCAGTGTGGAAAGATGTCGTTTATCGTCAATTAATTCAAGATTTTGCCATTAAGAATTATAGCGAACAGTTCCTTTTGCAATCCTATATACAGGATTTTAATAAGTTTTGTCGCAGCTTTGGACATGTGGAAAGTGCAATTTTAAGATTGCATCAAGCAGGCTATTTGTTAGGTTTAATTTCAAATGGTAAAACGCCATTTCAAGAACATAATTTTCAGGCTTTAGGTTTAGCAGAATATTTTTCGATTGTGTTGGTGTCTGAGGCGGTTGCTTTGCGTAAACCTGATGCGGCTATTTTTCAATTGGCGTGTGAAAAACTCAAGGTACAGACTCAACACTGTATTTTTATTGGTGATAATGAAAATGCAGATATTCAAGGTGCAAAAGCTGTGGGTATGAAAAGCATTTTTTTCAATCCCGATACACAGACTTGTTCACAACATGCTGATGCAAATTTACATGACTATGCAGATGTATGGGACATGATACAAAAATTACAAGAAAAAGGTTTTACATCTAAAGCGATATAAAACCTAAGTAATGATAACCATTAATGTGAGTGATGTTCGCTTGTTTCATCATGCTGCATATTTTTCATTTCAGCATCAGACATATGATGTGATGTTGTTGCAGCTTGATTTTTTTGTTCAGCATTTGCTAAAGCTTCTTGTGACATCACAGGCGAATTTTTAAATGAGGTTTGATTGGTTTCCTGCTGTTTACTAGGCATATAGTCAGGTTCATTTTGTATTGCGAGGTAGAAAATGATGAGAAAAAGCGCACTTAAAATAAAAGCGATGAGTAAGCCTTTCCAACCTTTCTTTTCATCAGCAGATTTTTGAGACTCAACAGCATTTGACATGGGAGTATTCCAAATTGAAAAAATGAGAATCTATGTAATGTTATAACACAAAAACAAAAAATATCCGATTTTTTCATATAAAAGTCTTAATAAAATTATGGTTATTTAAGGTACAAAATACATATTTAAAAAAAAGAGAAGAGGCACATTTGCCTCTTCTCTTTCAATGGATTGATGCTAAAAATCAGTCAATTTTTCCGCTTGCAACTTTGTCTTTGAGCAATTGTGGTGCTTTGAAACGCTCACCATATTTGGCTTCGAGTTCATTGGCACGTGCTAAAGCTTTGTCCAAACCATATTGATTTAAGAACTGAATTGCTCCACCTGTCCACGGTGCAAAACCAATCCCAAAGATCGAACCGATATTGGCATCGACCACAGACTCAAGGACATTTTCTTCATAACAACGTAAAGTGTCGAGTGACTGAACAAAGAGGATACGGTCAATCATTTCCTGTTCAGAAATATCGACATCCTGTTTCCAATGACTCAAACCATCCCAAAGATGCTTTTTGCCACCTTCTGGATAATCATAGAAACCTGAACCTGCCGCTTTACCTTTACGACCAAACTCATGAATCATGGTTTTCAGCACATCTTCCGATGGAGAATGCGGCAAGTCTTTACCTTCTGCTTGCAGCGCCTTACGGGTTTCATTGGTCACATGCTCAGACAAAGTTAATGCAACTTCATCCTGAATTGCCAATGGACCTACAGGCATACCTGCTTTAAGTGCTGCCATTTCGATACGTGCAGGGTGTACGCCTTCCGCAAGTAAACGTAGACCTTCATTCACAAAGGTACCGAATACACGGCTGGTGAAGAAACCACGGCTGTCATTCACCACAATTGGTGTTTTACCAATTTGCTGAACATAATCGTAGGCTTTGGCTAAAGTTTCAGCTGACGTGTTTTGTCCTTTGATGATTTCAACTAAAGGCATTTTGTCGACAGGACTAAAGAAGTGTAAACCGATAAAGTTTTTGTCGTCTTTAGAGGCTTTTGCTAAACCTGTGATTGGCAATGTCGAAGTATTTGATGCAAATACACCACCATCAGCAAGGAATGCTTCTGCTTCTTGGGTGACTTTGGCTTTGAGTTCCTGATTTTCAAAGACCGCTTCAATAATCAGATCACAGCCTTGTAGATCAGATGCATCAGCCGTTGCAGTGATTAAGCTTAACACTTGATCACGTTTCTCAGCCGTCATACGCCCTTGAGACACTTTTTTGTCCAAAAGTTTTTGGCTATATGCTTTGCCTTTTTCTGCATTTTCAACAGAAACATCTTTCAGAACAACAGCAATCCCTTTAGAAGCAGTTGAATAAGCAATACCTGCACCCATCATACCTGCGCCCAATACACCGACCTTAGTTGCTTGCCATTTTGCGACATCTTTCGGACGGCTTGCACCCGCTTTAATCGCATTCAGTCCATGCCAGAATGTCCCGATCATGTTTTTCGCCACTTGCCCTGTTGCAAGATAAGTGAAATAGCGTGATTCAATGGTCAGTGCTGTATCAACATCAACCTGAGCGCCTTCAACCGCAGCAGCCATAATCGCTTCAGGCGCAGGATAGCAACCTTTGGTCTTATCACGCAGCATTGCAGGAGCAATCGCAAGAATCTGAGCCACCGCAGGGGTTTTCGGATCACCACCTGGAATTTTATAACCTTTCACATCAAATGGTTGTTGTGATTTCGGATTAGCTTTGACCCATGCAATTGATTTTTCCATCAATTCGTCAATTGAGTCAGCCGTGTCATGGATTAGACCTAAAGATTTGGCTTTATCAACACCGAACTGCTTACCTTCCATCAGGAATGGGAATGCGTTTTGTAAGCCCAACAGGCGTACCATTCGCACGATCCCGCCACCGCCTGGCAGTAAACCTAGAGTCACTTCAGGTAAACCAAATTTAGACTTTGGATCATTTAAGGCAATACGTGCATGACAGCCGAGAGCAATTTCCCAACCACCGCCAAGCGCTGTACCGTTCAATGCTGCAACCACAGGCACACCTAAAGTTTCGATGTAACGCAGTTCTTTTTTCATCAGCTCAACGATTGCCATGAATTCTTTGGCATCTTCAGGGCGAGCCTGAATTAAGTCATCCAAATCACCGCCTGCGAAGAAAGTCTTTTTCGCTGAACGGAAAATAACGCCTGTTACACCTGAATCCGCTTTAAATTTTTCGACTGTTTCAGTCAGTGCCTTTTGGAAATCGGCATTCATAGTGTTTGCAGATTGGTTTGGAGAATCCATAGTCAGAATAACAATGCCATCCGCATTTTTTTCATATTGAATTGCGCTCATTCTTATTCTCCTTATACCAACTCAATAATGGTCGCAATACCCATGCCACCACCTACACACAATGTCGCTAAACCACGTTTTTTGCCTTGACGCTCAAGTTCATCAAGCAAAGTACCTAAAATCATTGCACCTGTTGCGCCCAATGGATGACCCATGGCAATCGAGCCGCCATTTACATTGACTTTTTCCACAGGAACATTTAATTCATTAATGAAACGCATTACCACAGAAGCAAAGGCTTCATTGACTTCAAACAGGTCAATATCATCAATCGTTAAGCCTGCTTTAGCTAAAGCTTTACGTGCAGCAGGTGCAGGACCTGTCAACATGATTGTAGGGTCTGTTCCTACAAGTGCTGTTGCTAAAACTTTGGCACGTGGTTTTAAACCTTGTTCTTTGACTGCTTTTTCTGAAGCAAGCAGTACCACCGCAGCACCATCCACAATACCTGATGAGTTCCCTGCATGATGCACGTGATTGATCTTTTGCGCTTCAGGATATTGTTGAAGAGCAACCGCATCAAAGCCCATGCCCCCCATCATTTCAAAACTTGGATTAAGTTTTGCCAAGCCTTCAGCAGTTGTCGTTGGTTTGATAAATTCATCTTTATCTAAAATTATTACGCCTGCTTTGTCTTTTACAGCCACGATGGATTTATCAAAATGACCTGCCGCTTGTGCAGCAGCTGCTTTACGCTGTGAATTTGCAGCAAATTCATCCACATCGGAACGCGTATAACCATCCAGAGTTGCGATAAGATCCGCGCCAATGCCTTGTGGGACAAAGTTGGATTTTAAGTTGGTTTCAGGATCAAGCGCCCACGGTCCACCATCTGAACCCATCGGGATACGTGACATAGACTCTACGCCACCAGCAACAACCACGTCTTCCCAGCCTGAACGGACTTTTTGCGCAGCCATGTTCACAGCTTCTAGACCAGATGCACAGAAACGGTTGATCTGCACACCAGCAACATCATTGTCCCAACCTGCAGCAATCGCAGCAGTTTTGGCAATATCACCACCTTGGTCTGCAATCGGGGTCACACAGCCCAGTACGATGTCGTCTACTTTAGAGGTATCTAAATTGTGACGATCTTTTAATTCATTGAGTAATGTAGTGAGTAAGGTAATTGGTTTGACACTGTACAGTGAACCATCTTTCTTTCCTTTTCCGCGTGGTGTGCGAATGGCATCAATGATGTAAGCCTCGCTCATAGCTGTTCCTTCTTATGACTTCTAAAATTGTTATGTGACTTTGAGTGTACTTTATAAAGTTTAGAGTTCAATGACGAGAACGAAACAGTTCAATGATATTTTTTGTCAATTCGTTATTGAACTCATTTTAGCATTTGTAAAATAAATCAAAATCTTATGAATTTTGTTTGAAGTTATATTTGGTAGAAATAGCAAATCGCTCATTTATGTTGCAATTTTTTAACCATTTTCATCTGGTTTTACAATCAAGATAAGATGAATTGCATTGCACAACGACTGTCACCAACAAAACCATGCTCAACTTCATTGTTTATTTTTTGTTTTAAATAAGGTTTTAAATTTTGCGGATTTAACAGTTCAAAGCCTAATTTTTCATAAAATGGACGATTCCAAGCCACATCTGTAAATGTGGTCAATGTCACTGCTTGAAAACCTTGTTGTTTGGCAAAATCAATCATATATGTCATGAGCTGACGACCAATGCCTTGTTGTTGATATTCAGCAGCAACATCCAGTTCAATGATATATAAATCCTGCGCTTGCTTTTCGGCATATAAAAAGCCAATCACTTGATTTTGTACATTCACAGCAACAAAAGCATCATGATTTTGAATCAAATCTAAATGTTGATCACTTGACATGACCGCACTTTCGGCAAGCCATTTTAACTGTGGAATTTGAGTAAAGGCTTGATTGGCAGAGTATTCAATTTCTATCAACAGAGGAATGTCTGAGGGGAATGTTTTACGAATTTTCAGCATAAGTATTATTTCAATATTAAAAGTACGATTTTATAGAGTGCATAGATGACATCCATTTTTTTGATAAAAAAAGCCCAAGCTATACTTGGGCGGAGGTAAAACTGAATATTTAAAAATCAGTGATAACCATGTAACTGACGATATAAACCTGGTGTGACACCTGTCCACTTTTTAAATGCACGATGGAATGTACTGGTTTCACTGAAGCCAACTTGTTGTGCGACATCTTCTAAGGTTAAATCTGGATTGAGCAACAAGTGAATGGCTGCATCACGGCGTAAAGCATCTTTTACACCTTGATAGCTCTTGCCTTCAGCTGCCAAACGACGGCGCAAAGTTTGTGGCGATAAATACAACATTGAAGCAACATCATTCAAAGTTGGCATTTCTTCACCAATCTGACTCTTTAATACTTCACGAATACGAGAGGTGAGCGAGTTAGTATTTTTGAATTTAACCAATAACTGTGCAGGTGCAGCTTTTAAGAATTCTTCTAGGCTGGCTTCATCTTGACGAATGGGTAGGTCTAAATAATCTGCTGCAAAGGTAATCTCTGTGCGTGGCATGTCAAATTGCATCACAGGCGCAAAGAACAATGCATCATACTCATCTGCATGATTTGGGCGTGGATAAGCAAAATGTACACGTTCTAGAGGAATACGGCGTTCGATTAACCAAGAGGCTAAACCATGCCAAATCATCAACATACTTTCAGTAATGAAATGATCAGGATCCATGGTTTTTGGAATGAGCGGAACTAGGCGCGCTTCATGCTTATCACGTTCAACCGCAACAGACCATTCATCACCAAACAATTTATAAAATTGTGATGACAACTCTAAGGCATCACCTAAGGTTTTTGCATGAATGATCAATTGGCACATGATGGCAAAAGAACCCAAACGACGAGGCTGAATATCAAAACCGACATGTTCATCTTGGGTGACCATCCAGAGCATTTTCACAAAACGAGTGTATTGCTCAGGTGAAATTCTCGCTTTGGGTTGGCGCAGTAACTCTGCTTCAATTCCGACATGTGACAGTAATGTTTCGACATCCATGCCTAGGCGTTTTACACCTGTGAGCGCTGCATTCACGAAATGGATACTGATCGTATCACGACTCATGTTAAATCCTTCTGATTCTTTGATGTTCACTAGCGATTGACCTAATACACTCTAAAAAATGTTGGATTGGCGATTTACAACAGTGTGAATTGCCTTTTTACATCTTAAATTGCCGAAATGATCAAGGTAAATGGCTGAACATGACATTGTTATGTTAGTTTTATATTTCTAATATAGATTAAAAATCAACATAAAAATGGTAAATATCATTATGACAAGTGCATTAAATGGATTGAAAGTACTCGATTTTTCCACATTATTACCAGGACCATTTGCCACCATGTATCTGGCAGATATGGGTGCAGAAGTGATTCATGTCGAATCGCCAACACGTCCTGACTTAGTACGTTTATTTCCACCTTATGCCAATGGGCAAGCAACTTCACATAGTTATTTAAATCGAAATAAACAATCGGTAGCACTTGATCTTAAAGACCCTAAAAATATTGAATTGATTAAACAAAAAATTTCTGAATTTGACATTGTTGTTGAGCAATTTCGCCCAGGGGTGATGCAACGCCTCGGTTTGGATTATCAAACTTTGGCAGAAATTAACCCGAAATTGATTTATTGCTCGATCACAGGTTATGGACAAACAGGATCGTATAAAGATAAAGCAGGACATGACATTAACTATGTGTCTTTGTCTGGTATTGCGGGGCATAGTGGTCGTCAAGACAGCGGTCCGCCGCCAATGGGGATCCAAATCGCCGATGTTGCTGGTGGTTCTTTACATGCTGTGATTGGAATTTTGGCGGCAGTGACAGAACGCCATACAAGTGGTTTGGGACAATATATTGATATTTCCATGACCGATTGTGTGGTGGGGTTAAATAATATGGCGGCTGCGGCAAGTTTGGCAGGTGGTCAGCAGCAAAAAGTTGAAAATGAGCAGCTCAACGGTGGCACTTTCTATGACTATTATCGTACTCAAGATGGGCGTTATATTTCAGTTGGAAGTTTAGAGCCACAATTTATGAGTGGTTTGGCAGCAACCTTGGAGTTACCGATTATTTTACAAAAAGGAGCTTCTTTTGATGCAGAAGACCGTCAAGCGGTAAAAGCTGCCATTCAAGAAAAAATCCTCAGTAAAACATGGGCAGAATGGAATGAAATCTTTGGACAATTGGATTTTTGTGTAGAGCCAGTGCTGAGTTTGGATGAGGCTTTAAGTTCACCTTTGGCACAACAGCGTAACTGGGTGGTTGAAGTACCATTGAAAGCCAATGCTGAGCAAACAGAGGTGCAATTGGCATGTCCGATTAAATTTTCACGTTCGCAAATGCGTTATGACTATATTGGTCAAGAGTTGGGTGAAGGGCAGTGGTAAGCGTAATATCTGCTTAAAAAATACTCAGATAAATAAAATTACAAAGCGAGTATTTTGTTAACAAATTAGATGATTTGTAAATAAAAAATCAAGTAATCTTTAAGGAAACGAGGAGATTACTTTTTTTTATGGGTAAATTTTTCAAAATTAAAATAAGTAATAAAAACATATAAATGTTGTTTTTCTAAAAGAATTTGAAATTCAATTTATCAATATTTAAGTGCTTATTTGTTTATAGTAAAGTTTCATTTAGTGATAATTTGTAATTTTATTTGTGGTTGTTGTGGTTAAATTAATTATCACTTTGTAGCAAAATGAGAGTATTATGCATAATTAGTTACAGTTTTGTTATAAAGGTCACTGAATATGAAAAAAACGCGTGATTGTTTATATTGGGCTGTGAGCCTTTTATCTTTAAGTAGTGTTTTTCAATCTGTTTATGCAGCTGATGCCTTTGATGCAAATAGCCAATGGATGTTTGGCGATTGGAATGGAAAACGAACGCAACTACAGCAACAAGGCTATGATTTTAGCTTGGGTTATACAGGTGAAATGGCGACTTTGCTGCATGCTAAACATGCTTCAAGTCATGGTACCGAATATGCTGATCAATTTGCCATTGGCGCACATCTCGATTTAGAAAAAATCTTAGGCTGGCAAGATACCGAAGCACAAATTACCGTTACAGAGCGTAATGGTCGTTCACTTTCACAAACATCTGATGCTTTGGCAGGGCATTTAAGTTCAAGCCAAGAAGTTTGGGGGCGTGAGCAAACATGGCGTTTGACTGATTTTTGGATCAAAAAGAAATTTTTAGATCAAAAGTTAGATATTAAAGTGGGGCGTTTTGGTGAAGGTGAAGATTTCAACAGTTTTGACTGTGACTTTCAGAATCTTGCATTGTGTGGTTCACAAGTCGGTAACTGGGTGGGTGATCAATGGTACAACTGGCCTGTCAGTCAGTTGGCAGCACGGGTTAAATATAATTTACAACCTGAGCTTTATGCGCAAGTTGGGGTTTATGAATATAACCCTGAAAATCTAGAGCGTGGCAAAGGCTTTAACCTCAGTACTGATGGTTCACATGGTGCAATTATTCCTGCCGAAGTGGTATGGACACCGAAAGTTGGTGCACAAAAACTCGATGGTGAATATCGTGCTGGTTATTACTACAGTACAGCTGATGCGCAAGAAATTAACCATCCTGAGCAAACATCACATAAACAAGGTATGTGGATTGTGGCGAAGCAACAAATCACTGCTCATCAAGATGACAAAAATCGTGGTTTAACTGGTTTTGTCAATGTCACTGTACATGACTCAGACACCAACACTGTAGGCAATATGCAAAATATTGGTCTTGTTTATAAAGGTGCTTTGGATGCTCGTCCTAAAGATGAAATTGCGTTTGGTTTAGCTCGAATCAGTATCAATGATGATGTGAATGATCATCAACAACGTCCACAAAATGAAGAATATGATGCTGAAATTTATTACGGCATTCATGCAGCCGATTGGCTGACCATCCGCCCGAACGTTCAATATATTCGCCATGTGGGTGCGTATAAGAATGGTGAAAATGCGTGGGTGGGTGGCATTAAGTTACAAACAGCATTCTAGTTTTTAGATTGTGAATACTTATGGATCAAATGTTAGGTGATTGGCATTTGATTTTTCTTGAATGATTTTAGGTATTTTAAATCTAGAAACTCATTAATGAACACCATAATTCTTGAGAAAGATGTATGGAACACATTTAACAGGTTTAAAGCATAGAGGTGGTCAATATGAATACTCCATCTTCAGGATCAGTACTTAAAACGATTGCAGCAGTGATTGCCGCAATTTTTGGTTTAGTACTGCTGATTGGAGGGATTTATCTTGCAGTGCTTGGTGGCTCTTGGTACTACATCATTGCAGGTTTACTTTTCCTTATTACAGCATTTTTATTACAGAAATTAAAAAGCTCCGCATTGATTGTTTATGCGGTTTTGGTTTTAGGTACAGTGGTTTGGGGCTTGTGGGAAGTTGGTTCTGACTTCTTTGCACTTGCACCACGTTTAGACATTTTAGGTTTATTTGGTCTATTCCTGTTGATTCCTGCGGTGACACGTGGCTTTGTGAATAGTAAAGGTGCAAAAGTTGCCTTAACAGGTTCATTGGCAATCACTATAGCAGTGATGATTTATTCTATCTTTAATGATCCTCAAGAAATTCGTGGAACATTAAGTAGTCAACAACCAGCAACAGCACAAGCAATTGCAGGCGTTGCAGAGGGTGATTGGCCTGCCTATGGTCGTACTCAATCAGGTTTGCGTTATTCTCCATTAACACAAATTAATGCTGAGAATGTTAAAGATTTAAAAGTCGCTTGGACATATAACACGGGTGACTTTAAGACAGATCAAGACTCTGGTGAAACCACCAATCAAGTGACCCCAATTAAAGTGGGTGACAACATGTACATTTGTACAACTCACCAAAAATTGGTTGCTTTAGATCCAACAACAGGTAAAGCCAAATGGACATTTGATCCGAAGTTAAAAGCGGATAATACCTTCCAGCACTTAACTTGTCGTGGTGTATCTTATTTTGATGCCAACAATACTGTTGGTTTTGAAGCGAGTTTAGCTGCGAAAAAATCAACCTCTGAACAATGTCCACAAAAAGTGATTTTACCTGTCAATGATGGTCGTTTAGTCGCAATTAATGCAACGACAGGTAAACCATGTACAGACTTTGGTCATAATGGTGAAGTTGATCTACAAAAAGATATGCCTTTCCCTTATCCAGGTGGTTATATCCCAACATCTCCTCCTGTTGTCACAGGTACAACCATTATCATTGCGGGTTCAACCACAGATAACTATTCAACTGAAGAACCATCGGGTGTGATCCGTGGTTATGATGTGAATACTGGCGCATTGTTATGGGTCTTTGATACAGGCGCTGAGGATCCGAACAAAATCCCTGGTCCAGGTCAAAAATATGTCCAAAACTCACCAAACGCTTGGGCGCCTTTAGCATACGATGCAGCACTAGATATCGTGTATGTACCTACTGGTGTAGGAACACCAGATATTTGGGGCGGTAACCGTACTGAGTTACATGAACGTTATGCAAACTCAATGCTTGCGATCAATGCAACCACAGGTAAATTGGTGTGGAATTTCCAAACGACGCATCATGACTTATGGGATATGGATGTACCATCACAACCGACTCTTGCAGACATTCAAGACAAAGCAGGTCAAACCGTGCCTGCAATTTATGTCTTAACCAAAACAGGAAATGCTTTTGTTTTAGATCGTCGTACAGGTGAAGCGATTGTTCCGATCACTGAAAAACCAGTGCCACAAACGGTAAAACTTGGTCCTCAAACCAAAGGTGAACGCTATTCTCCAACACAGCCATTTTCAGATTTTGACTTAGCACCAAAAGATAAATTAACCGATAAACAAATGTGGGGTGCAACCATGTTTGATCAGTTGATTTGTCGTGTGTCTTTCCACAAACTCAATTATGACGGTATTTATACACCGCCTTCTGAAAATGGAACATTGGTTTTCCCTGGTAACTTAGGTGTGTTTGAATGGGGCGGTATGTCCGTCAACCCAGACCGTCAAATTGCGGTGATGAATCCAATCGGTTTACCGTTTGTGACCAAACTGATCCCAGCTGATCCAAACCGTAAACAAACTGCTAAAGGTGCAGGTACAGAAGCAGGCGTGCAACCGATGTATGGCGTTCCATATGGTGTTGAAATCAGTGCATTCCTTTCACCGTTTGGCTTGCCTTGTAAACAACCTGCATGGGGTTATGTAGCGGGTGTAGATTTGAAAACTCATGACATTGCTTGGAAACGCCGTATTGGTACCATTCGCGACAGCTTACCTGGTATTCCATTACCGCCATTTAAAATGGGTGTGCCAATGTTGGGTGGTTCAATCTCAACAGCAGGTAACGTGATGTTTGTTGGTGCTACGCAAGACAACTACATCCGTGCGATCAATGTCAGCAATGGTGATGAGCTTTGGAAAGGTCGTCTACCTGCTGGTGGTCAAGCAACGCCGATGACTTATGAATCAAATGGTAAACAGTATGTTGTGATCATGGCTGGTGGTCATGGTTCATTTGGTACTAAAATGGGTGATTCACTCGTGGCTTATGCCTTACCTGATAAAAAATAATCTTGTAATCAAGATCATTTTATTGAAATAAAAACAGCCTAATTCGTCAGGCTTTTTTATTGTGTATAAATATCTCAATGCTGATTCAACGAGTATTCACAAGAAAAATCGAATAATAAAAGCACAGTTTTAAATATATCTATAAAAGGCTGAGAAATATTGTGTATTGACTAGAAAATGAGTGATAATCAAAATTGAGACTAAAGTCTAAGAATTTTTAAAACGAAGGATTGGGTTAAAAATGGATTTAATACAGGCGAATGGATTACCTCGTTATGGACGCTTTATCACTTTACCCAGCTCTATTAATATTGATCGTTATATTTATAAAACCCCTTATGGTCAAACTTTAAAAGGTTGGCGTAAGAATTTAAAATATAAGAAATTTAAATTTTGTAGCATTCAACACGAGCATTATAGTATTGGTTTTGCCATCGTCGATATGGGCTGGGCAGGGCATGCTTTTATTTATATTTATGATCATGAGCATGATGAGGTTTTGGAGTGGAACTCCAATAATATTTTGGGGCATCATACATTGGTCGATGAACAACCTCTTTACAATCAAAGTCTATTTAAAAAATCACCTTTTCAAATCGAGATGCAACATGCCAATGGTGTACGTTACATTCGGATCACTAAACATGGTGATGAAAAACTCAAAGCGCGTATTTTTTGTGCAGCAACAGATCCTTTAAGTTTATGTAGTCCGACAGGGATTAATGGTTGGACATATACGCAAAAACTCACCACATTGGGCGTGGAAGGTTTTTTCATCAATAAGAAAAACGAAACGATACATTTCAATGAAAAAAGCTTCGCATCTTTGGATGATACTTGTGGATTTTTACGTCCTGAAACGGCGTGGTTTTGGTTGTCTTGTAATTTTTGGGATCAGCAAGGTAAGCGTGTGGGGCTAAATCTTGCTTCTGGAGTGAATGAAAGCTTTGGTAATGAAAATTGTCTTTGGGTAAATGGCTTGTTATACCCACTCACGGATGTTCTTTTTGAAAAGGTATCAGATCAGCACTGGACGATTCGCTCGCTTGATGAAAAGCTAAAACTTGAAGTACACAGTGGCTGGCGGCGTTTTGAAAATTTAAATCTACGTTTGGTTGGCAGTCAATTTAGTCAGTGGCAATCCAAAATTAGTGGTACGATTGAAACTGAAACAGGAGAGATGATCTATTTAGACCAAGAATATGGTTTATTAGAACAACACTATGCCAAGTGGTAATTCAGCTTGTGTTTGTTTTTTAGATAATTTGAAAATGTACATGGCAAATAAAAAACGACATAAGAGAACGGTCATTCTTATGTCGGGGAAAGTATTTCAACTACAGGCTTTTTATTTATAAGTTACTGATCAATAATTTATACAGCCGCTTGCCAAAAAGCTTCACCTGCGGCAATTGGATCATCAGTTGCTGCCAATGTATCAACCCAAACTTGGTATTGGCGAATCACTGCATGCTGACTTGGGTGAAAATCAGCTTTGAACCAATCCATATATTGTTCACGCATCGCAGACAATTTACCTTGTTTACCAAAGAACCACGGCAAGCCTCTCACTGCCATTTTTGCACGCTCTAAGCGGCTAAATCCATCATAACCCAACATGATATTGGTACGATAAAAGGTAAAGCCAAACATCATGATTGTGGTAAATGCCAAAGCAAATTTACGTAAATTTTCAGGCACTTCACCGACTTGTTGCATGACATCAAATGCGACATCACGATGCTCCATTTCCTCTATGGCATGCCATGCAAACAGCGCACGTACAAAGGGGTGTACTTCTGCCAATGTTTCCTTTTGGCTATAAAAGGTTTCAGCCATCAGTGCAGTTAAATGTTCTGCTGCTGCGGTCATAGCAATGTTGTACTGCTTAGAGCGATTTTTTAAAATATAGTCAAAATGAGCTGTCATGAATTTTACAAACTGATCGACAGGCATCCCTTGTCGTTTCATTTCTTCATTCATTTTGTCATGGGCAATGCCATGTTGTGCTTCTTGTTTAATAAAATCAGCAACTTTTTGTTGTAGCTCAGGATCGTTGATTTTGTCACGTAAGGCACGCACACTTTGAATGAAATAGCGTTCACCGACAGGAAAGGTCAGGCTTAAGGCATCAAACATACGGGTTTTAAAGGGATCGCCACCAAACCAAAAACGCGGCACTTCATTCAGTTTAAAATCCAGATTGCTGCGAACCACAGGGTCAACTTGATGTTTGACATGTTGTACTTTCAGAGATGCATTCATTGTTTTATTTCTCGCAAATTGAATAAGTTAAATATAGAGCAGTTCAATATTTTATTGACCTGCCTGCCAAAATGCTTCACCTGCTGCAATCGGATCATGACTTGCCGCCAAGGTGTCCACCCACACTTGATATTGTGCAATGATAGGGTGCTGACTTGGATGAAAACCTTTTTTGTACCAATCCATATACGGTTTGCGCATACGGGTAAATACACCTTGTTTGCCAAAAAGCCACGGCATACCTTTTACGGCAAGTTTGAGACGTTGAGTGCGATTAAAACCATCATGTGCCAACATCACATTGGCACGATAGGTGGTAAACCCCATCATGGCAACGGTGGTCAAAGCCAAAGTGAATTTTCTTAAAGATTCAGGCACTTCACCGACTTGTTGCATGACATCGAAAGCTACATCACGGTGTTCCATTTCTTCAATTGAATGCCATGCAAACAACGCCCGCACATAAGGATGCGCATCTGCCAAGGTTGATTTTTGGCTATAAAATGTGTCCGCCATCAACGCCGTGAGATGTTCTGCCGCAGCTGTCATGGCAATGTTGTATTGTGGGGAGCGATTTTTCAGCTCAGATTTAAATAAACGTTGTAAAAAGCTGATGAATTGATCAAGAGGCATGCCTTGTTTACGCATTTCTTCATTCATTTTGTCATGTGCAATACCATGCTGTGCTTCCTGACGAATAAAATCAGCCACCCGTTGTTGTAAGTCAGAATCGGTAATTTTGTCACGAAATAAACGAACAGATTCAATAAAATAACGTTCGCCATCAGGAAAAGTCAGGCTCAACGCATCAAACATACGGGTTTTAAAGGGATCGCCACCAAACCAAAAGCGTGGTACTTCATCCAACTTAAAATTCAGTTTGCTTCTGACCACAGGGTCAACTTGATATTGCACTAAAGCATTCATTTTATTTTACTGACATGGCTTTCATACTTTGAGTATGTCGTGCTTCGTCAAGTTTGTTTTGACAGTTATTGCCAATTTTTATACATTTTACGACAAAGTGAAAATTCATCATGTCAAACTGCATGACTAAAAAGCGAGCAATGCCATGCAAGAACTTAAAATACCCAATGGTTATTATCATCTTTGGCAGACGTATCTGAATGCACAGGGCGTTGATGTATTTCGTCTGCCATTTTCCGAGGATGAAAAATTAAAAATAAAACAAGTTTTAAATCAAGGAATTGATACACAAAGTACCTATGGTTTTTTTAGCCAAATTATTGAAAAAACCAAACAGGAGCTTGATTGTCCGCAGTTGGCTTTTGCAATGGCAGAACATGTACGCCCTGAACATTTTGGTGTGTTGGGTTATATGGCGACCCGCAGCAACAGCCTTGCGGAAGCCTTGCAATATATTTTGCGTTTTAGTCGTTTGGTGATTGATGGTGATGAAATTACGCCAATGCAAATGCTCAAAAAAGACCAAAATATTCATTTAATTTGGCCATTTTTACATGAAAAATATTATTTTGTGAATGAACTCACCAATGCCTTAATGGTGCATTTGGCACGTAAAATGATGCCACCGCATTATTTCCCTTTACGTTGTGTGAATTTTGCGCATGCCCCACAGATGGCGATTTATCATTATCAAAAATTTTATGCTTGTGAGGTTAATTTTAATCAAGCTGAATACAGTTTTGTGTTGAGTTTGGATGCTTTAAATCTGAAAATTGAAGATGCTGATCCATCTTTAATGCAACTTTTGCTGAGACAGGCAGAAGAGGCGATTGCATCAAAACCTCGTTTTGACAGTATTGTGCAACATTGTCAGCAATTGATTGCGGATGATCTCAGACAACATGAGCATGCGCCTAAAATTGAAGATCTTGCAGAACGTTTGAATATTTCAGTGCGGACTTTACAGCGCCAATTAAGTGATTTGGATAGTTCTTTTAAGAAGCTTTTAGAAATTGAGCGTATGAAGCGTTGTGAACAATTACTTTTGGATAATGTAAATCTGACTGAAATTGCGATGCGTTTGGACTATTCTGATCAGTCTGCATTGGCGAGAGCATATAAAGCTTTTAGCGGGCAGACTTTATTACAAAAGAAACAGCAATTGAAAGATGAAAAATGATGATTAAATTTTAAATTATCTATAATACATTGTTTTTATTCAAAAATGTAATAATATCAAGCTCGAAATGCTGTTTATAATCTGGGTCGATATAAATAAAAACTTTTGGATGCATCATTTTAAAATCAAAAGGAACTTCGATTTCTGAGCTAATATATTGATGGGTTTGATGGTGAATATCGACATGTACATATAATTTGATGAGTTGGAGATGATTTGCATTTTTACTGAGTCCAACGAATTGAACTTTATCTACAATTGCTATTGCGCTTACAGCATTTTGTTTTAATGCTTGAAATCTTTTATCTATCCGTGTCCAATAAAAATAATGAAAGGGAAATAATTTAAACATTATGAATAGAAGCGATAAACATGCGATTATTGCAATCAATGGAATAAACCAAAGTGCAGTAAATGTATTCACTCGTAGATATTCAATTTTTCCTTGTGGATTTAACAAATATTTCACATTTACAATTTGATCTTGTTCTAGTGATATGAGTTGAGTTTCATTGCCATAGCTTTCGTATTTTATGGTTTCTGCGGGGGTGTAGACCTCTAAAATAGGATGCTCAATGATAGTACTTCCTGCACGCCCTTCATTAAAACCAACGACTTTAGCTTGAGTTGTGTTGCTGATTAAATTGGAATAAATATCTTTGATGCCAAATGAGGCAAAAAAATATAAAACATAGAGCATGCCTCCAAGGATGACGATTTTAAATAATAACGGTGTGATATCTAAGTCTTGAGAGGGAATATAGTTAGGTTGTCTTTTTTTAATTGAAATACTCATTTCACTATTCTTTTGATCATACTTTCAACTGCTTAATGATAAACAAAAAATGAGCCATGAGTATGACTCATTTTTGATTGTTAAAAAATGTTTAGGCTGTTTTTAACTTTGGAATTCTAAAAATAATGGCAATGATCGCAAATATTGCCAAAATCCAACAATAATAAATTGAGCCAATCAGCTCAACAGGGGAAAGTTTTGCAATTGAACATGCCAACAAAAGCTGTGCACCATATGGAATAATGCCTTGTACTACACAAGAAAAAATATCCATCAATGCCGCAGCACGCTTCGGATCAACGCCATATTCTTTGGCAACTTCACGAGCCATATCACCCGATAAAATAATCGCAACGGTATTATTTGCCACAAATAAGTTGGAAAAAATCACCAAAAAGCTGATGCCAATTTCACCCGCACGTTGCGTACCGACTTTAAATAAACGGGTCATGGCATAAATGCGTTGAATCAGCCATTCCAAGCCACCTTCTTTTTGCATGATGGCAGATAAACCACCCAAGAACATGGACAATAATGCCACTTCAAACATTCCGACAAAGCCATTATAAATCGCATTGTTGAGTTTTAAAATGTCAAAAGTGGGCTGTTCGAGCAAGCCCATCACACCTGATAACACAATGCCAATGGTGAGAACAGCAAGCACATGCAAACGGGTAAATGCCAAGAAAAATACAGCCAAATAAGGTAGCATTAACCATAAATCATAATCTTTATATTCAATGTGTTGTGATGCATGCGTATTGAACATATAGATCAAAATGGTGACGATTGCCGCAGGCAGTGCGATCCAAACATTGACCCGAAATTTATCTCGAAGTTCAACATTTAAACTGCGAGTCGCTGCGATGGTGGTATCAGAAATCATCGACAAATTGTCGCCAAACATTGCCCCACTGACCACCGCACCAATCGCATAAATCGGTTGAATGTCAGTTGCTTGTGAGAAACCAAAGGCAATCGGCGCACAGGCAGCAATCGTTCCCATGGATGTCCCCATTGCTGTGGCAATAAAGGCTGAAATCACAAACAACATGGGCAATACAAATTCAGGCGAGATAATGGATAAACCAAACTGTACTGTTGCATCGACACTGCCAATGGTGCTTGACACACTCGCAAATGCACCTGCGAGCATAAAGACCATAAACATTAAAATCAGGTTGGGATGGCTTGCACCTTTTAAGAATGTGTCGATTGCCGTGTTGATTTTTCCACGATAAATTAAAATCGCTAAAATAATCGCAGGCAGTGCAGCAACAGGGGCTTTCATTTGATAAAAAGCGAACTCAGTGCCAATGATTGTGTGGTAAATACCACTGCCTAAAAAAATGGCTAAAAATACAATAAGTGGCAGCAGCGCAAGCCCACGAGCTTGCACTTGACTGTGTGGGGGAGTGGTCATATTCAAAAAATAAAAAAGATTAGCCGCTATAGTATAAACAGCTTTTGCAATTTCTTAAAAATTAAAATGTAGGCGCTTTATGTCTGATTCTGATGTTATTTAAATGATTTAACTTAAGTTTTTATATTTATTTGCGAATTTTAAAAAAGCCAAAAATAGGTAGCTTTGATCATTGTCGAAAAAACATAAATAGCGCTAAATGTACGCCATAGGTTGTTCGTTATTTTGTATTAATATGAGATAACATTGTGCTACTGAGTTACTCTATTCAATGAGTAAAAAATAGCGTTACAATGCAAAGTCTTGTATTTATACAAAATCAACTCCTCAAGTTTAACAATTCAAGGAATGTACAACCCTATGTCACGTTTAGCCACCCGATTTGCACAGCTTAAATCTCAACAGCGTAAAGCATTGGTTTCTTATGTCATGGCGGGTGATCCTCAACCACATGTAACAGTACCTTTGTTGCATCAAATGGTTGAAGCGGGCGTAGATGTTGTCGAACTCGGATTACCATTTTCCGATCCAATGGCAGATGGACCAGTGATTGCACTTGCAGCAGAGCGTGCTTTAGCAGCAGGAACAAATACCCTTGATGCTTTGAATATGGTCAAAGAATTTCGTCAAAAAGACACAACAACACCTGTAGTTTTAATGGGTTATTTAAATCCTGTTGAAGTGATTGGTTATGAAAAGTTTGTAGCTTATGCGAATGACTGTGGCGTAGATGGTGTACTTTTAGTGGATTTACCACCAGAAGAAGCAGCAGATTTTGATGCAGTATTACAAAAATACAGTATGGATCAAATTTTCTTGCTTGCGCCAACTTCGACGGATGAGCGTATTCAACGTGTAGTCAAACAAGCGAGTGGCTTTATTTATTATGTATCACTCAAAGGGGTAACTGGTGCAGCAACACTCGATACTACAGAAGTTGCAACACGTATTGAAAAAATCAAAATCGTAACAGATATTCCTGTTGGTGTCGGTTTTGGGATTAGTGATGCAGCATCTGCAAAAGCGGTTGGACAGGTTGCCGATGCGGTTATTGTGGGAAGTGCATTTGTAAAACCATTTGCAAACTTAGCACCCGAACAAGCTGCTGAACAAGCAGTGAATAAAGTCAAGGAGCTTCGAGCAGCGCTCGATGAGTTAGTATGAATCAAGAAGTGAAATCAGGGAAAATTCTCAGCCCAGCAACGCCGTGGACTGAACGTTCGATTCCAGGCATTCATATGCCTGATCAGCAACAAACACTCAAAGCAACATTTACTGAACCAACTATTGAGTGCCCTGAGTGTCATGCTTTAGTGACTCGTACAGCGATGTCGTTCAATGCTTATGTTTGTCCATCATGTGATGAGCATCTGAAAATGAAGGCACGTGATCGTCTAAATTGGTTCTTTGACAATGTGACCACAGAACTTGGTCAGGAATTTGCGGTTAAAGATCCATTACATTTCGTAGATAGCCGAGCTTATCCTGAACGTGTAAAAGAAGCACAGGATAAAACAGGCGAAACTGAAGCTCTTGTGGTGATGCAGGGTCAGTTGAAAAATATTCCTTTAGTTGCATGTGCCTTTGAATTTGACTTTATGGGCGGTTCAATGGGTACTGTGGTCGGTGACCGTTTTGTGCAGGCTGCTGAAAAAGCGATTAAGGATAAACAACCTTTGATCTGTTTTGCAGCTTCTGGTGGTGCACGTATGCAAGAAGGCATGTTGTCTTTGATGCAAATGGCACGTACTTCTGCGGCGATCCAAAAAATGAAAGATGCGCATTTACCTTATATAGTGGTGTTAACTCATCCTGTATATGGTGGTGTAACTGCATCATTGGCAATGCTGGGTGATGTGCATATCGCAGAACCAAAAGCAATGATCGGTTTCGCAGGTAAACGTGTGATCGAACAAACTGTACGTGAAAAACTGGAAGAACCGTTCCAGCGTGCAGAATTCTTGCTTGATCATGGTGTGGTCGATCAAATTGTTCATCGTCATGCATTACGTGATACTGTATATCGCATCGTAGCGAAGCTGATGAATTTGCCTTGAACAACATTGCACCATTAAATACTGATAGTTTACAAACATGGCTCGATTATTGGAGCCATGTTCACGTTACAGGGATTGATTTAGGTTTAGAGCGCGTCATTCCTGTCGCAGAAGCGTTGGGTGTAACGCAGCCCAAGGCAAAAGTCTTTACTGTTGCAGGAACCAATGGTAAAGGCTCAACCACGACCACATTGGCAGCGATTTTAAATGCGCAAGGCTTCAATGTAGGTTTGTACCAATCCCCACATATTTATCGTTTTAATGAACGTGTCAAACTCGCAGGGCAAGAAGTTTCTGACCAGACTTTGATTGATGCCTTTGTTTTGGTGGATCAAGCACGTCGTCAATGTGATTTCAGTTTATCTTTTTTTGAAGCAACCACTTTGGCGGCTTTTGTTATTTTCAAACAAAAACAATGTGATGTTTGGGTGCTTGAAGTAGGTTTAGGCGGTCGCCTGGATGTGGTCAATGTCATTGATCCTGATGTTGCAGTCATCACCAATATTGGCTTGGATCATACCGATTGGCTCGGTGATACAATTGAAAAGATTGCTTTTGAAAAAGCGGGGATTATCCGTCCAAATATTCCTGTGGTTTTTGGTGGATTACAGCAATTACCACTTGCGATTGCAAAAAAAGCCCAAGATTGTCAGGCAAAACTGCATGTGGTGAATCGAGATTATTTCTATGATAATGCAGCCGATGGTCAATCATGGAATTTTGCGACATCAGGTTTAACTTTAAAGTTTCCTGTTGGTCAGCTTGCACTTGAAAATATTTCTACTGCTGTGGCAGCGATTTTACTCAGTGATTTAGCAGTTTCACAAAATGCGATCGCACAGGGCATTTTAAATGCCAAATTACAAGGTCGTTTTGAAATAGAACAAATCCGTGGCAAGACGGTGATTTTTGATGCAGGACACAATCCGCATGGTGTTGAATTTTTGTTAAAGCAATTGCGAAAATTCATGGAATACAATAAACAGTACACAGAAGTTATCACTGTTTTTTCAATGTTGACCGATAAAGATATAGAATCTGTGGTCAAGTTATTGAAAAACACTGTATTAAAGTGGAAAATTGCGCCATTGACTGTAGCTCGTGCGGCATCGATGGATCAATTAAGATCAGCTTTGCAGGGTGAAACAGTTGAACCGTTTGAAAATGTACAAGCAGCCTTTATATCAGCGCTTGAAGAAACAAAAAATAATCAACTGATTTTGGTATGCGGTTCATTCCATACCTTAGAAGCGGTCTGGGAGTATTTAGAAGAATGTCAATGAATAACAAACAACGTTGGATGGGTGGCGTTGTTTTATTAGGTGGTGGTGTTTTATTAGCGGCATTGCTTCTAAAAGGCAAAGAAGAAATTTATCAAAACCAAACCCCAACCCCACCTGTAGCCAATGTCCAACAGCAAGGTAAAGCTGCGCCTACTGAGGAGACTGTACAACTACAACCACTTACTGTAGATGTGGCAACTGAAAAACGTTTGCTTGAAGAACAACGCCGTTCACGAGAAAAAGCAGTCGCTGAGCAAGAAGCCAAAGCAGCTGAATTTTTGCGTATGCAGCAACAAGCAGAAGCAGATGCTGCACGTAAAGCTGCTGAAGAATATGCAGCTGCCAATGCACGTCGTAAAGCGGCACAAGAGAGTTCAGATAACATACCTCCTGAGTTGAATGTTGATGATAAAACCAAAGCACAGCAAAAAATTGAGGCAGATAAAAAGCTACAACAGCAAAAACAAGCACAACAAAAAGCTGAAGCTGAAAAAAAGCTAACTGAGCAGAAGCGTCAAGCTACCGCAGAAGCAGAGAAAAAAGCCGCTGAGGATAAAAAGCGTCATGCTGAAGCAGAAAAGAGAGCTGCGGATGAGAAAAAACAACGTCTTGAAGAACAACGTAAAGCAGAAGAGAAAAAGGCAGCTGAAGACAAGAAGCGTAAACTAGAAGAACAGCGTAAGGCAGATGCAGACAAGAAAGCTGCTGACGAGAAAAAAGCAGCTGAAGAGAAGAAGCGTAAAGCAGAAGAAGCGAAGAAGAAAGCTGAAGCTGACAAAGCCCGTGATCTTTTAGAAAATGGTGATAAGCAATGGATGGTGCAAGTCGCATTAGCAGCAAATGAAGCCAATGCTGATGCTGTTGCTGCAAAGCTTCGTGCTAAGGGTTATCGTGTAACCAAAAGCCCAACTTCAAAAGGAATCCGTATCATGGTTGGACCATCGAAAGACCGAGAAACTGCGGATGCAACACGTAAAAAAATCAATTCAGATGCAAGCTTAGGTATGAAGTCTGCATGGGTAATTGATTGGGTGCCTTTAGATCGCCGTTAAGTTCAACACATCAAGGCTCTCTAACATAAAGTTAGAGAGTCTGTGACTTAAACTGATGGATTTGTGAGTTGCTCACGAATCCATTTTATATTTTCAGGGCTAAATTGCTTTTCGATATTGACCCAAATCGGGTGAAAACCATAACCACCGTGTTTCATTTCCTTTAAAGCATCTTCAGTTGACCAATTTTCAAAAATAATTCGATACATCGCAATACTTGCACCTGTACGATCAGAACCATGATAGCAATGGATTAGAACTTTTTGATTGTTTTGTTGAGCTGTTCGAATGCTTTGCATCACACTTAATAGGTCATGCTTATCAAGTGCCCATGTATGAATTGGAATATGCACCAATTTCAAGTCCTGTCCTGCCAATGTAGTCGAGTCTTTATCACGACTACGTAAATTAATCACCACATCAATTTGATGCTTTTTCAGTAAGGGGATGAGTTGAGCATTCGGTTGTTCGCTACGGAACACGGTATCACTCATTTGATAAAAATTAGAAGACTCTTGGATTAGATCTCCCCACTGCTGTGGACGTTGTTCTTGTGGAAGCGTGGATGAGGTGATACAGCCTGTCATCATGCTTGAAGTGAGTAAAATTGCTAAAAAATGTAATTTCATAAAGAAGAATAACGCTTTAATTCAAAAGGATCGTGGGCGCAAATTAGTTCAATCTGCGGTTCATTTTGTGCCAAACTTTGAATGGCTTTTAAGCTATGTAGACGTTGTTGATTATTAAATGCAAACATGCGTTCCGTCAAATTTAAGCCTAAAGACTTGTAATGCGGATCAAGTTCCAAGTGAGAATAATAGGCATCGCCACAGAACATTAGCCATTGATCTTGCTGGCGAATGGCAATGCCACAATGACCCGCTGTATGCCCAACAAGAGGAATCATTAGAATTTCGTCTTTAAAAATATTAAAGCCTTGCACACGCTGAAAATTAAACCAAGCTTCACCTGCTTCATGTTCTAAAAAATGCCAATAGGCATGATTTTTGAACTGTTGTGGACGATAACGCAATTTATTTTTACCTGAAAATGCTTGTGCAGCATTAAACTCACTCGACAAAATATGTACTGTCGCATGAGGAAAATCACTAATACCACCTGCATGATCGAAATCTAAATGACTGACCAAAATATGTTGAACATCTTTGGGATTAAAACCTAATTTCTGAATTTGATGAAAAGCAGATAAGTTAGGATCAGAAATAAGCGCACTCATTTTTGACATTAGTTTGCCTAAACGTTGTTGCGGACGTAAATAGTCTTGTAAGCCTAAGCCTGTATCGACCAAGACCAAACCACGATCAGTTTCAATCAGTAAACAATGACAGACCAAATTGGCTTTTAAACCTTTTTGCCCGAAAAGTGGTGCACACATGGGGCACATGCTGCCACAGTGTAAATGGTGAATGTTATAGATCATAATCGCTATTTTTAAATTTTTCTAAATCATTTATACCCTATTTTTCAGTCAGAACCAATGGTTACAAAACAAGCAAAATAATCCTCTAATTTCATCATTTTATGTCGCATACTGTATCTAAATGAACAAGAATAAGGAGTAGGAAGATGCAACTATACTATTCAGCAACATCGCCTTTTGCTCGTAAAGTTCGAGTTTTGATTAATGAATTAAAAATACAAGACCAATTTGATTTGTTGCAAATTGACCCGTGGACTGACTCAGATTTAAGACAAATCAATCCATTGTGTAAAGTGCCGACTTTGGTATTGAATCACAAAGAAGTTCTGTTTGACTCTGCATTAATTTGTGAATATTTGAGTACATTGAAAGAGAAAAATTGCGTTTATCCAACAGAACGAGTGTCTTATTTTAAAAGTTTACGTTTACAGGCATTGGCAGATGGCGCAATGGCAGCCGTAGGGCGCTTATATGCAGAATTACAGAAACCTGAGCAGTTACAAGCACAAGCGATGATGCAACGTTTTGCAGCGAGTCAGCACAGTACATTAGTATGGTTAGAACAACATTTAGATAACTTTACTGAACATTTTGGAATAGGAGAGATTGCAGTTGCGTGTTTGCTAGAATATATCGACTTTCGTTTTCCTGACAGTGATTGGAAAAGTCAGCATTCACAACTCGCAACATGGCTTAAAATGGTTGCAGAGCGTGAGTCAATGCAAAGAACACGTTTTCATGTAGTGCCTTAGAGGTATGATTTTGTGAGAATAAATGAATATCTATGTATGAAATATTTGGATTTAATTCTATGATATTTAAAATAAAATGAACTCCAACTGAAATATTGGAGTTCATGGAGAAAATTATCAATTTTTATTCTAATTTTACTGAAAATTAGTTTTTATTCGGCTGTGGTGTTAAACGCAGATAGGGTTTAACCGCCGTATAACCTTTTGGGAAACGTTCTTTTAACTCAGCCTCATCTTTAAGTGAGGGAACGATCACCACATCTTCGCCATCTTGCCAATTGGCAGGTGTTGCAACTTTATAATGATCTGTCAGTTGTAAAGAATCAATAACCCGTAAAATTTCATTAAAATTACGCCCTGTCGAAGCAGGATAAGTGATGATTAGACGGACTTTTTTATTTGGGTCAATGATAATTAAAGAGCGTACTGTCAGGGTTTCACTGGCATTAGGATGAATAAAATTATACAGCTCGGACACTTTACGGTCTTTGTCTGCAATGATCGGGAAATTCACTGTGGTATCCTGAGTTTCATTAATGTCTTGAATCCAACCTTTGTGCGACTCCACATCATCAACAGATAGGGCAATGGCTTTTACCCCACGTTTTGCAAACTCATCTTTGAGTTTTGCGGTATAACCCAGTTCAGTCGTACATACAGGTGTGTAATCTGCTGGATGTGAAAATAAAACGCCCCAATCATTGCCTAAAAAATCATAAAAATGGATCTTACCTTCACTTGAGTCTTGTTCAAAATCAGGTGCAATATCACCTAAACGGATGGTCATTGGATTTACCTCAAAATTTAGAATGGTTTAAAATGTATCTTTGCTCGTCAAAATTACTATTACCTAAATTTCTTATAATTAAAAATAGTGTTTTTATATTTCTTTATGAATATTTTTCATAAAATGATGTGAACTTGCATAAAAAATATGAAATTCTATCGACAGAGTCTATCTGTCAGTCGTGCAAATTTGCTACATTAGACCGCCTAAACTCATACACGCGAAAGTCGGTGTACAGATTTTTTTTAATTGGTTTTGTGTAAAAACCTTGTACTTCAAATTTCTAACACCATAATAACGTCTGAGAAAAATTTATTTTGATAAGCAAGTTTTAGAGAGTCTATATGTTGGCAAGCCTGATCGGAGGAATCTTCGGTACTAAAAACGAGCGTGAACTGAAACGCATGCGTAAAATTGTCGATAAGATCAATGCGCTTGAGCCGACCATATCTGCTTTGAGTGATGCTGACTTATCTGCAAAAACTGAAGAATTTAAACAAAGATATAAAAAAGGTGAAAGCCTAGATCAGTTGATGCCAGAAGCATTTGCTGTTTGTCGTGAAGCGGGTAAACGTGTGATGGGTATGCGTCACTATGACGTACAGCTCATTGGTGGTATCACCTTGCATGAAGGTAAAATCGCTGAGATGCGTACAGGTGAAGGTAAAACCCTGATGGGGACTTTGGCTGTATATCTCAACGCAATCAGTGAACAAGGCGTACACGTCATTACTGTGAACGATTACTTAGCACAACGTGATGCTGAGTTAAACCGTCCATTGTACGAGTTCTTAGGTTTAACGGTTGGTGTGATTTATTCGATGCAAGCACCAATGGAAAAAGCTGAAGCTTATCAGCAGATATTACTTATGGAACAAACAACGAGTTTGGTTTCGACTATCTGCGTGACAATATGGTTTTTTCCATGGCTGAAAAAAAACAGCGTGGACTCACTTATGCCATCATTGATGAGGT
Source organism: Acinetobacter sp. CFCC 10889 (assembly GCF_003268395.1). GTDB lineage: Bacteria > Pseudomonadota > Gammaproteobacteria > Pseudomonadales > Moraxellaceae > Acinetobacter. Next base: position 32,119 of record NZ_LQXQ01000038.1, read on the forward strand.
TGACTCGATCTTAATTGATGAAGCACGTACACCATTGATTATTTCAGGTCAAAGCGAAGATTCATCACAGCTTTATCAATTGATGAATACAATTCCGCCCAAATTAACCCCACAAAAAGAAGAAAAAGTTCCTGATGGTGGTCATTTCTGGATTGATGAAAAACAACGTTCAGTGGAAATGACAGAAGTTGGTTATGAAACTGTAGAGCAAGAATTGATTCAAATGGGTTTATTGGCTGAAGGTGAAAGCTTATATTCAGCAGGTAATTTGAACCTTGTTCATCATGTGTCAGCAGCAATTCGTGCGCACTATTTGTATCAACGCAATGTGCACTACATTGTCAACGATGGTGAAGTGATCATTGTCGATGAAAATACAGGTCGTACCATGCCAGGTCGTCGTTGGTCTGAGGGCTTACACCAAGCGACGGAAGCCAAAGAAGGTTTGGAAATTCAACCTGAAAACCAAACATTGGCAACTACAACATTCCAAAACTATTTCCGTTTATACAAAAAGCTATCAGGTATGACAGGTACAGCCGATACTGAAGCTGCGGAAATGAAAGAAATTTATGGTTTAGATGTGGTGTTGATTCCAACCCATCGCCCAATGGTACGTAAAGACTTAAACGATTTAATTTATTTAAACCGTGGTGGTAAATACAACGCCATTATTGAAGAAATTGAAAAAATTCATGCCGCAGGTGTTGCTCCGATTTTGATTGGTACAGCAACCATTGAAGCATCTGAAATTTTATCAGAAAAACTTAAAGAAGCTGGTATTCATCATGAAGTTTTAAACGCAAAACAGCATGAACGTGAAGCAGATATTATTGCCCAAGCAGGTGCGCCAAATGCAGTAACCATTGCCACAAATATGGCAGGTCGTGGTACAGATATTTTGCTGGGTGGTAACTGGAAAGCCTTGCTTGCCAAAATTGAAAACCCAACTGAGGAAGATGAAACACGTCTTCGTGCCGAGTGGGAAAAGAACAATGAAATGGTGTTAAGTTCAGGTGGTTTGCATATCATCGGTTCAGAGCGCCATGAATCACGTCGTATTGATAACCAGTTGCGTGGTCGTTCAGGTCGTCAAGGTGATCCAGGTGTATCACGATTCTTCTTATCTTTAGAAGATGATTTGATGCGTATTTTCGCAGGTGATCGTGTTGTTGCCATGATGCGTGCAATGGGTTTACAAGAAAATGAAGCCATTGAACATAAAATGGTGTCACGTTCGATTGAAAATGCACAACGTAAAGTTGAAGCGCGTAACTTCGATATTCGTAAAAACTTATTGAAATATGATGATGTGAATAATGAACAACGTAAGATCATTTATTCACAACGTGATGAAGTTTTAGAAGAGGCAACACTTCAAGATTATATTGAAGAAATGCATCAAGAAGTGATGAAAGGCTTAATCGAAACTTATATTCCACCAGAGTCTATTCATGACCAATGGGATATTGAAGGTTTGGAAACTGCCTTGCGTATGGACTTTGGCATTGAACTTCCTGTTGCTCAATGGCTTGAAGAAGATCGTCGTTTAGATGAAGAAGCTTTAGTTGAGCGTATCAGTGATGAAGTGATTGAACGCTATCGTCAACGCCGTGAAAATATGGGTGCTGAATCTGCTGCAACTTTAGAACGCCATTTCCTATTAGGTTCATTAGACCGCCATTGGAAAGATCATTTGGCTGCGATGGATTATTTACGACAAGGGATTCATTTACGTGGTTATGCGCAAAAAAATCCTGAGCAAGAATACAAAAAAGAAGCATTTAACTTATTTGTAAATATGCTTGGTGTGATCAAATCAGATGTTGTAACTGATCTTTCTCGTGTACATATTCCGACTGCAGAAGAGCTTGCAGAGATGGAAGCACAACAGCAAGCACAAGCAGAGGCAATGCGTTTGAGTTTTGCACATGATGATGTAGATGGTTTGACAGGTGAAGTGAATGCAAACTTCCAAACGGAAGATGAATTAAGTTTGAATAAACCTGAAGCAACATTTACACCGCCAGAAAGTCGCAATGCACCTTGTCCATGTGGTTCAGGGTTAAAATACAAACAATGTCACGGTAAAATTTAATTTTTTTCAAAAATTGAATATATCGTAGAAAAAGCAGAACATTAGTTCTGCTTTTTTACAAGTTATTACATGAGGTGAATATTTATTGCACCTTTCATGATTAAATGTTATTTACTTTCACAACCCGTTTGAATGATTCAGGAATGATAATGAAAATACAATCTAAAGCATTATTTATTGCAATTTTGGCAATGCCAGTGCTTGCATTTGCAGAGACACAAACTACGACCGTTGAAAATCTTCAAGCAGCAGCAGGGACAGTGAAAGCGCAAGCGGAAGTGAAAAATGATTCAACAACAGTGATTAGTCCACGTACAGGCATTCGTTATACCTTGGGGAATACTGGTGGTCGTCCAATTATCTTAAAAACAGCAGCGATTGCAGCTGTAACTCCAGCAACAATTAATCGTGTTGTGGCTTCAAATCCAGCACTGTCTACTTCAAGTCAAGAAAAAGTAAAACTAGCGCTTTTACCTGCAGAGCAAACTGTTGCTCAAGTGCAAGCACAGCCTCAAGCAGCTGCTCAATAAGTTAAAATTGTAAAAATGTTGAAGTCAGTGTTTAAATGAAAATGCTGGCTTTTTTGTTTTGTAAATATGATGTTTTATGATGTTGTTTCACTTTGATTTTTTTAAATATCAACATGAAAAATAACTCAAAATAGGTTGATTGATAATAAAAAACAATTCACTGAGGAATAGGCTCGATTTTTAATGCATTTTCTAATAAGCTGTTGTTTTCTTAATTTGATTCTGGATATAAAAAATGGCTGTTGGTGACGTAACTATGCCACACATGCATGTGGTGCAAGGTGTAAAAATTGGCTCGGCAGAGGCGTATGTACGTTATCCAAATCGACGTGATTTAGTTATTTTTGAATTTTCTAAAGGTACAAATGTTGCGGGCGTATTCACCCAAAATGCATTTTGTGCAGCACCTGTGCATATTTCTAAAGCACATTTAGCACAAGCAAATCCACGTTATTTAGTGATTAATACAGGCAATGCCAATGCGGGTACTGGTAAGTTAGGTATGCAAAATGCACAATTTACATGCCTAAAACTTGCTGAATTGGCACAGGTCGAAGAATTTGAAGTTTTACCATTTTCTACAGGTGTGATTGGAGAGCAACTACCAATCGAGCGTTTAACGCAAGGTTTACAACCTGCATTGGACTCACTGAATGAAAGTGCTTGGACGGATGCTGCAACAGGGATTATGACCACGGATACCACACCAAAAGGCGCATCTGAGCAATTTGAGTTAGATGGTGCGGTGTATACCATGACAGGTATTTCCAAAGGCGCAGGCATGATTCGCCCAAACATGGCAACTATGTTGGGCTTTGTTGCAACTGATGCACCTATTTCACGTGAATTAACACAATTAATGTTAAAGACAGCGGTAGAGCAATCATTTAACCGTATTACTATTGATGGTGATACATCGACTAATGATTCATGTATTTTTGCTGCAACAGGGTGTGCAGGCGGTGCAGAAATCCAATTGGTAGATGATGCTCGTTATACTGTTGTTTTAGATGTATTAATACGTGTAATGAAACGTCTTGCACAGCTTATTGTTCGTGATGGTGAGGGTGCAACGAAGTTTATGACTGTTGCAGTAGAAGGCGGTAATAATACACAAGAGTGCTGTGATATTGCTTATAGCATTGCGCATTCACCTTTGGTAAAAACTGCATTTTTTGCATCAGATCCAAACTGGGGACGTATTCTCGCTGCGATTGGTTATGCGGGTGTGAAAGATTTGGATGTTGAAAAAATCCAAGTTTGGTTGGATGATGTACAAATCTGTAAAGATGGTGGTGCAGCCGTAGATTATACTGAAGCAGAAGGCGCACGTGTCATGGCACAAACTGAAATCACCATTCGTGTAGATTTGGGACGTGGGCAAGCAAAAGATACAGTTTATACCTGTGATCTGTCATATGACTATGTCAAAATTAATGCAGATTATCGCTCTTAAGATTTAAAAAATTGAAAAAGCCTCCGTTGTGAGGTTTTTTTATAAGTGGATGTTTTTTTAATAACTGGTCAAATCAGCCAACGCTAAATTTGACCCGTGAATGACATGGAACGCTTGTTGAGTGACAAGCATGCGAATAGAGAATAGCTTTTATGAATGATGCGACCAATTTAATTGCCAATGATGCAAAATCAATTGTCACAGCACATTTGGATCGACTAGGAGAGCCAAAGGACAAAACATTAAGTCCTGAGCTAAAACAGCAAAAATTTGCCCAAATTAAAGCTGAATTAGAAAAACGTGATGCTGTATTGGTTGCGCATTATTACTGCGATCCTGAAGTGCAAGAGTTAGCTGAGCTCACAGGTGGTTGTGTTTCTGATTCATTAGAAATGGCACGTTTTGGACGTGATCATGCTGCATCGACACTGGTTGTTGCAGGTGTAAAATTTATGGGAGAGACATCCAAAATCCTTTCTCCTGAAAAGAAGGTCCTTATGCCAACTTTGGAGGCAACTTGTTCACTTGACTTGGGTTGCCCTGTAGATGAGTTTACAGCATTCTGTGATGCACATCCTGATCATACTGTAGTGGTCTATGCTAACACTTCAGCCGCTGTTAAAGCACGTGCAGATTGGGTAGTTACATCAAGCTGTGCAGTGGAAATTATTGAGCACTTAGATAGCTTAGGTGAAAAAATTATTTGGGCACCTGATCAGCATTTGGGACGTTATATTCAAAAGAAAACAGGTGCAGAAATGTTGCTTTGGGATGGTTCATGTATCGTGCATGAAGAGTTCCGTTCGCGTGGTATTGAAAATATGCGAGCACTATATCCAAATGCTGCTGTACTGGTACATCCCGAGTCACCTGAGTCAGTCATTGATGTCGCTGATGCTGTTGGCAGCACATCGCAATTGATTAAAGCTGCACAAACACTGCCACATGATACATTGATCGTGGCAACTGATCGTGGCATCTTCTATAAAATGCAGCAAGCAGTTCCAAATAAGACGCTGATTGAAGCACCAACCGCAGGAGAAGGGGCAACATGTCGTTCATGCGCACATTGTCCGTGGATGGCAATGAATGAATTAGATGGCATTTTAGAAGTTTTACAAAAAGGTGATCAAGAAATATTCGTTGATTCAGCATTGGCACAACGTGCTAAATTACCTTTAGATCGTATGTTGAACTTTAGTGCGAGTTTAAAACGCTAAAATTGTATAAAAAATAATAGAAATGCCTGATAAATATACATTTGATAGTTTTTTTTAACTTTTTTTTCAATATAGGTGTTGACGTCCAAGGGCGTCACGCCTAGAATGCACACCGTACCGAACGACATGTTCGATACGAAAAGCTGAGATGAATCGGAGCATAGCACAGCCTGGTAGTGCACCTGGTTTGGGACCAGGGGGTCGTAGGTTCGAATCCTACTGCTCCGACCAATTCTTCAAGGCAAAGGTTTATTGATAGTGAAAATTATCAGTCATGCGCCTGTAGCTCAGTTGGATAGAGCATCCGCCTTCTAAGCGGATGGTCACAGGTTCGAATCCTGTCAGGCGCACCATTGTTGCTTGATGTTGTCGAATCTAAAGCTTGTTGTAATGGTGGTTGTAGCTCAGTTGGTAGAGCCCCGGATTGTGATTCCGGTTGTCGAGGGTTCGAGCCCCTTCATCCACCCCAATCTCTTAAGTCTAGTACTTAAAAGTTGAAATCGGAGCATAGCACAGCCTGGTAGTGCACCTGGTTTGGGACCAGGGGGTCGTAGGTTCGAATCCTACTGCTCCGACCAATTTAAGTTAATTTTTTAAATAGCTTAAATATAAATTATCCGCTTAAATGCGGTTTTTTTATGTCTGAAATTTGATAAATACATATTATGAAAATAAAAAAAGGTCTATTAAAGACCTTTTGAATTCATTAAAAATATTATGGGATAATAATCACAGAAACACGACGATTTTCAGCACGATTTTCCTCATTATCATTTGTAGTTATAGGTTGTTCTGCACCACGACCAATCACTTGAATATTATTTGAATTAAAATGTTCAGCAATAAAGATGTTGGCAACACTTTGTGCACGTTGTTGGGAAAGGGTTGTATTATAACTGCTTGAGCCAATATCATCAGTATGTCCAATAATTTTTACTTTAGTTAAATTATACTTTTGTAATTGTTGTGATAAGTGAACTAAGCTAGCGCGGTTGTGATCTTTAACTTCAGATTTATCAAAATCAAACAATAAACGCTCAGGCAAGCCAAGACTCCAACCTTCTTCAGTCAAAACGAAACCTTCTTTTTTTAATGCTTGTACTTGCTTGTATTTTAAACCACCCAAATTTAAACATCCTGTTAATGCGATACAAAATAAAGCGAGTAGGGGTAATTTAAGGCTGTTCAACATAATGAAACTTCCAGATTAATAATTGTGATAAATAAACCAATGATGAGTTAAGGATTTTGCTTTATACATTGCTTGATCTGCTTGTGAGATTAAGTCTTCAGGAGAGATTGCTTGATTTGATAAAGAAATACCTAAACTAAAACCAAAATTTATACTTTGGTTTTTATAGAATATAGGTTGTTCAGCGCTTTTAATTAAATTTTCAGCAATAGAAATGAGGTGGTCGACACGCTGAATAGAATTTAAAATAATCGCAAATTCATCTCCACTTAAGCGGGCGACAAAATCATCTTGGCGAATATTTTGTTTTAAACGTATTGCCATTTCTTTTAAAACCGCATCACCTGCTTGATGCCCATATTGATCATTAATCACTTTAAAATTATTGGTGTCAATAAAAAGTAATGCAATAGGTTGTTTTTCTGAGGTGTTTTTAAAAGAACTCACTAGAACTTGATGAAAATAATTACGATTTGGTAAACCTGTCAAATGATCATGCTGGACTTGATAAGAAAGTTGCTGATTTTCATTTTGTAAATGTGTATGCCAAGATTGAATTTCTTCAAGTAGTTGATTAAAAACACCATTCACATGGTTGAATTCTTGGATATCATTTTTGGGAAAACGCAAATTATAGGCACGTTGTGTGCTGACCAATTGGGCAATATCTACTATAGGGCGGATAGATTGCATAATATGACGATAAGTTAAATTGACAGACCACCATAAAGCTAAAATCATAAACAGCATGCCGATGCCTAAGCCAATGAAGATTTTAATAATAAACATCATAATTTCATTGGAGCTACCATATAAAATAATTTTACCTACATATTGACCATTATGCAGTACAGCAACATCAATAGGATTGCGTAAAAAAAGATGATCAAACAGATTTTGTAACGTTGAGTAATGGTCTATCGTTTTTATACTTTCATAAATTTTATGGTTATTTGTGTCATATACTTCAATCAGGCGTACAGAATGCTGATGTGTGTATTCATGCAAAATTTGAGCTAAAGCCCCTTGGTCTTGAAAAACTAAAGCAGGTTGGATGCGCTCAGATACTGTACGGCTAATCAATTGTAAATTTTGTTCAGCATAAGATTCAACTGTGAATACAGAAATAGTGGCAAAAGTAAAAGTGCAAATTAAAAAAGTAATTGCAAAAATGATGAATTGAGATTTGCGAAATAATGTTTGTAAAGATGTTGATTTATAAAATTTGTGAATCATCTGTTATTACTCCGAATTCTTGGCTAAGAGTAAAACACGAGGATCGACATGCACTTTGGTACGTGCCAAGCTATCTAAGTTTACCTTGAAAATGGTGTTGCCATTTTTTGCATTTTGTAAACAAAAAGAACTTCCAATTTCACAATCATTGTTACTTGTACTAAAAGACAGCATATTTTTTTTAAATGAAGTATTAATTAATTTTTGCTCAGTTAAGGCTGATGTATTTGAAAAAAAGGCGGCATCACATTCTATTGTTTTCATTGCATCTTGAGAAATACTCTTGACGATCAATGTGGAATTCTGTGCTTTCATGGACAAATTGAATTGTTTGACCGCATTACTATTATCAATGACACATAAAGTAGGTGAATCATTACTCCATTTTACATAACTTAAAATGGAAAGAGTCATCATATAAATATTATGCGTAGAGTTTGCTAAAGAGAAGTTGCCACATACGAGCAAAACTCCAATTACAATAAACTGCCTAAATTTAATTAGCCGCATAACAATAATAATAGTAGTGGAATAATAATAGTTTTATTCTAATAAAAAATGAGACATAGTTCAAAAAAACTATGTAAATAGAAAAGATTACAAACTCTAAGATATATTTAAAGCGTAACAGATGGATAGTAATCTCAAAAAACAATTTGTATTTTAGGTTGGAAAGTAATCAAAAAAGCGATAATTGTAGAATAAATAAACAGACAGAGTGTTTTTTTGAAAATAAATTGAAAAAGGGGTTGCGCCTGAACTGAAATGCTGTAGAATGCACATCCATCGGT
>NZ_LQXQ01000039.1 GCF_003268395.1 Acinetobacter sp. CFCC 10889
CCCTTATAAGGTAAAAGTGCAATTTAATAATTCTTCTGGAGTTAAAGAGTTGATAGAAGAAATGGTAGACAATAGTGGTGCAACTTTATTTTACTATCATGATGAAGATGGTAATTATTTCAAAGAACATTTATCTCCATTCCGAGCTTATCCAGCTCATTCAATATATTTAAATCAAGTGGGATTACTGGGCAATGAGTTGGTAACTGTAATTGCCAAAGATGAAAATTAAGTAAGAGTATAATCTACACAACAAATCATACTTTCTTTAATGCTCAGATAGTGGAAATTATCTGAGCATTTTTATTATGAAAGACCAATGTAAACAAGCCGTAGCACAAGCCCTAGGCAAACAAACATTAAACGCCCAAGAAGTTGCAGCCGTTGAAAAAAGCATTACCAAGACAATGCAAAACTTAGCGCGTGAAGATCGTCAAAAATGGCAAAACATGAGCTTGAACGATCGTATTTCTGCGGCTGGTCAACGGATTGCCCAGGATATTTTAGGCGAAGTTAGACGTAAAAATAAAATAGCTGCAAATGACATTATTATTCAGGCACGAAATTTAAATCAGTTGGATCACCCAAGCTTACCAGCTTCCCAAGTTGTCGATCGTATGATTGCGCCTCATGGTGATATGTCAGGCATTCAGTCTTTTAGTTCACAAGCACGTGCCATTGCAGGGATTTATCGTGGTGAGCTCATGGATTTTTACACAAACGTAAAAGGAGGTATTGGCGTATGGACTGATAAAGCATTGGTGCATGACATTATCAAAGAACGTTTTGGTGAAAGCTCAGGTAATGCGTTGGCCAAACAAATTTCTGACAAGATGGGCGAAGTCTTTGGAGGTATGAAAGACAGGTTTAATCGTGGTGGTGGAAATATAGCAACTTTAGACAATTGGGCATTACCTCAAACCCATAGCGCACAAAAACTGATTGAAGCCAAAAAAGACCAATGGGTGCGTGATGCTGAAAATGTGATTGATCGTGAAATGTATGTCAAAGAGGATGGTTCATTGTATTCAGATGCAGAAGTTAGAACATTATTAGAATATTCATACGATTCAATCACTAGTAATGGTGCAAATAAACTTGAAGTTGGTCGGCAAAATTTTGGTGGTAATTCAAAAGTCACCAATAAACATAGCGAAAGCCGTGTACTGCATTTTAAAAATTCTGATGCTTGGCTTGAGTATCAAGAAAAATACGGCGGTATGCAGTTTGTAGATCTAGTTGAAGCGCATATCAATGGACTATCTAAAGACATTGCTTTGGTCGAAAACTTAGGCAGTAATCCAAAGGGCGCTATGCGTATTCTTATGGATGCAGCACGTCAAAAAGATTGGGAAAAAGGTGTTGATCTAAATGATACTAAAAAGGGGTTAAACCGTTCTCAAGTCATGTTTGATGAATTTATGGGTGCAAACATGCCAGAAAATGAAGTACTCGCAAATATAGGTTTAACTTATCGCTCTACAAATGTTGCATCAATGTTGGGTGGTACTACGCTTGCATCATTGACCGACCAAGCAATGACATTTAAGACGGCGCAGATCCATGACATTGCGTATCGTAAAATCTTTGGTGAAGTCATCGGACAATTAAACCCAAAAAATAAAGCAGATCGAGAGTTGGCACACAGCCTAGGTTTAGCCACTGAAGAAATGCTAGGCACAATTACACGTTGGTCAGACGATGGCTTAACCTCAGTGCATGGTAAAGCGGAAAAGGCTGCAAAACTGTCAAGCTCATTGGCAACCCAAGTATTAAGACTATCTGGATTAAATGCTTTAACAGCAGCCAATAAAGTTGGTTTTTCAAAAATGCTGATGGATAAGTACGGACGTTTAACACGTGAAAAATCATGGAATGATTTAGAAGCAATTGACCGTGAGCTGCTGCAAGGTACAGGTTTAAATGAACGCACATGGGAGATTATGCGTTTGGCTGAGCCAGTTTTAGATCGTAAAGGCAATCAACTCATGAGCGCCCGATCCATCTATCAAATTCCTGATAACTTGCTGACTCAATTTGGAGATCCAAAACGAGTACGTGACGAAGCAGCTTCACGCTTCCAAGCGCACTTATTGGATGAACAAGGCATGGCTGTCATTGAAGCTGGTTTACGTGAAAAAACATGGATGACTGGCGGTTTACGTAAAGGTACTGCAATGGGTGAGATCCTACGCTCAATGCTGCAGTTTAAGTCATTCCCAGCAGCTATGCTTATGCGCCACGGTAGCCGAACTTTTAGCAGACCAACAACAATGAGCAAAGCAACTTATGGTGCTTCATTGGTTGCGCTAACTTCGTTACTTGGTGCATTTGTAGTACAGCTTCGTGAAATTGTAAACGGCAATGATCCGCTCACCATGTGGGACAGTGACGATCCTGAAAAGACAGTCGACTTTATGAAACGTTCGATTGCCCAAGGTGGTGGTTTGGCAATCATGGGGGATATTGTTGTTGCTGGAATGGATCCAACAGGGCGAAGTACTGAGAATGTTTTAACAGGTCCTTTTGGATCTGATGTAAAAACTGCACTTAATGTGACTTTAGGTAATGCTACTCAACTCGCCAATGGCATTGAAACCAATGCAGGGAATGAGGCTTTTAAAGCTATTAAAGGGAAAATACCGGGACAAAACCTCTGGTACACAAAAGCTGTGCTGAACCGTATGATTTTTGATGAATTACAAGATACCATTGCACCTGGATATCGTGAAAAAGTTTTACGAAAAGCTGAACGGCAACATGATAAAACACGTTTTTGGGGGGATGATCTTTCTGACATTCAAATGCCTGATTTTGATAGGATGGTTAAATGATTTTTAATAAGTATTTTTGTTTTTCATTAGTAAGTTTAATGATGTTAAGTAGTGCTCATGCGATTCCAAATGATACAGAATTATATGTACGAAATACTCATGCAAGTTATGTTAACAGGGGGATGTGTTCAGTTGCGTTTGATGTTCAGGGGTATGAACCATTATATGAAATGGAAAGTATAGAATTTACTGTAAGTTTAAAGGATAACAAAGGTAACTTTCATTACACAGATACTGCTACTGCAGATGATTTTAATTTTGTAGGTGGAAGAACTTATGGGCAATTTTTTATAGAAGGAGAGGAGGCTTGTAATATATTTGGAGGGACTATAACAATTAATAAAGCTATTGTTAAACACAATGATGGTTCTAAGGATGAAGATATTGTTAAAAATAAGAAATTACGAATAGATGATTTCAAGCCAATGAAAATCATAATCAGTAGTAAAAAATAATATATAAATTATCACCCAACCAAACACAAGTCTTTCACAGCAACACTAGCCCTATCAAAACATGATGATAGGGCTTTTTTTATGCGTGACGATCAAGTTGAAAAAATGGAAAAACTAGCAGAAGAAGTTGCAGATGATTTCATCATTACAACTTGTGCAGCTATCAATACTTCAATTGCAGATAAACAGGGACGAGGTGATAAAGGTTTTCTATACAAAATTTCAAAAGATACTGCAGGTGTACTTGCAACAATTGAACGAGTACTAGCTTTTAAAAATGGGAAACTTCCACCAATTAGTGCTACTGCTGAAACACAAGAAAAATATGAACAGCAATTGATTAAGAAGGCAGAAGAAGAAGCGGCAAAAGTTAGACAGCGTGTAAGCTAATGACTAAGCCAAAAATTAGTTTTCTTGCATTCTTTCTACTGTGGGCTGAATTTCAGGGATGGAAAGTACCTGATTTTCATGTTCGAGTATGTGAGTTTTTAGAGTATTGGTATATCAATGGGCGTACTGCGTTATTGATGCTGCCACGTGGACACTCTAAATCAAGCATGTTGGATGTGTTTAATGCATGGGTAATTTATTGTTGGCCTGAAGAAACTATGATTTTGCATCAAGGCACAACTGATCCTGATGCTTACAAATGCTCAAATGGTACGAAAAACGTTCTTGAAAATCATCCGCTCTGTATCGGAAATGAATCTGTAAAGCGTAGAAGCGGAGAGACTGAACGGTGGTGGGTTCAAGGCTCAAAGGATATTCGATACGGCACAATGTTATCAAAAGGTATTCTTTCCGGGGTAACAGGGCATCGTGCTACATTCATTCAAAATGATGACGTTGAAACTCCTAAAACAACAGGTACACCTGATCAGCGTGAAAAATTGCGCTTTCGATTATCTGAGCAAACTTATATTGCTATTCCAGGTGCGAAAAAGCTTTGGATTGGCACACCTCACTCTCATGACTCTTTGTATGACGAAATTAAAAAATTAAGAAGAGTAAGCGTATTGGTGCTGAAAATGTTTGAGCATGAAAGGCGAATTGAAAAAGCTGAAGCTGATAAAGTTTATACGATTAATTTTAATCCTGTTCATGCTTTCTCTGGAATTGGTGAGGGTTCAAAATATCTTCATAAAGGCGAAGATTATGAATGCTTTAAATCTGGTGATCTATTTAAGATAGTTTTAAAAAAATCTGCTTATGTTGTGGATTTTTATTCTGAAGGTATATGGGCAGAGCGATTTACACCTGAAGAAATGGAAGCACGTCGTGAAGAATGTAAAACTTTAAACGAATGGGATTCCCAATATCAGATGCATGCCAAACCTGTAGGTGATGTACGTCTTGATCCTAGCTTCATGATTCCTTATGAGTGTGAGCCTGTACTTCGTCGTGCGAATGGTCAGTACATCATGATGTTGGGCGAACGACAAATTGTTGGTATCACTCTGCAGTGGGACCCATCATCTGGTAAAACTAAATCAGATATTTCATCTACTGCATTAGTACTACATGATGATTTCGGAAATAAGTATTGGCATAGATCGCTTAATCTGGTTGGTCCTGTTGTTGAACATAATGAAAATGGTCATATTAATGGTGGTCAGGTATGGCAATTATGCGATCTGATTGAACAATTCCATGCACCAAGGGTAACCATAGAAACCAACGGTATTGGTGGTTTTGCTCCTGCAGCTCTTAAAGGTGCATTAAAGGCAAGAAAAATAAAATGTGGTGTCACTGAAAAACATAATACAAAACCAAAAAACAAACGTATTTTAGATGCGCTTGAAGGCCCATTGTTATCTGGTCTTTTATGGGTACACACGTCAATTATTGATAAGCCTGAAGGGGGTGAAAATAACTCTGCAGTTTATAAAAAATTCAGTGCTTTTAATCCAGCAATCACAGAACAAGAAGATGATGAAATGGATTCCCTAGCTGGAGCTATCACAGATTCACCTGAACGCATCGGAAAAATACACAGACAAAACGAAGCGAATGCATCGCCTAATTGGAGGACGGACGGTGGTGTTATTGAAGCCACCTTAGATTTTGAATATTAAGGTGAATTTACCATGGCTGTATCAGAGCAAACACCCTACCAAGAATTTATTGCAAATGGAACTACTACAGTTTTCCCATTAAATTTTGATGCTAAAGAGCAAGATCATCTTATTGTTTTAGTTGACGATGTAGAACCACAAGTGGGCGAATGGTCATTTGATTTTAATACTGATCAAGTGACTTTTTTGAAAGCACCAAAAGCCAATTCGGTTATTAAAATTAGACGTGATACACCTCTAAAACGAGATAGTAATTATCAAACTTACAATAATTCATTTCGACCAGAACCAGTAAATGAGGATCTTGATTCGATTTGGTACAAACTGCAAGAAATGGGTGTGCTAAATTGGATGGTCAATAATGATATTAAAGACTTGGGTGCTTATGTTGATAGCTTAAATGATGAAACTAAAGCTATATTTTTAGCTGAAATTGAAAGACAAGGGATTTCATTAAATCAGCTTGAAAATCTTACAAATAAAATTTACCAAAACTTGGCAAATATAGCAGTAACTAAAGGTTGGTTCGCTGAATTTGTTGCTACTAAAAATGGGTTAAATCAACAACAAGTTAATGATGATCAATTAAAAATAAATAATAATATTGCTGAAAAAACTGTGCATGTTAAAGATTTTGGTGCGATTGGAGATGGATTAAGTCATCCTCTCTCAGAGAAGTTTTCAACATTAGAGGAAGCTCAAAAAGTATATGTATTTGCAAAATCATTGGCTCAAGAAATTGATCAATGTGCTTTACAAGCAATGTGTCTCGCTTATCCAAAAAATAAGAAGTTATCTGTGGATGGTATGATTCTATATATTGGAAATATTTTAGAGCATAAAAGTGCAATACAAATAAACAATCCTGAAAATATTGAAATATCAGGCAACTGTAAAATTATTGGTATAAATGGTGGTAATAATTCTGTAGTTTTCGGTGTGTTAAATCCAAATAAATTTAAATCGTATGGAATTGAATTTTTTGATCCAACTTATGATCGTGAGTCTAATATTGGTGGGGTTAGAAAAGGCATTGTTGGATTTTGTTTTGCAGCAGACAGCACATATAATGTATTAAAAAAATGTGGGGATATTAATTTAGATTGTAAAGCTAATCAATGTCTTGCAGCAGTAATGTTTGATGGTACAAAACAATCAGGGGTTGTTGATATCCCGAATTTTTATGCTATACATGATATTCGTGTCAACGCTATTGTTAGAAATTGCTATTATGGAATTTCTAATTTATATGGCTGCACAAAATTTAATTTTTATGTTACAGCGAATGATGTACGACGAGCTGTTATTAACTATGGCCCTAGACATGGCGAAATTAATGTATATTCGGAGAACTCAGCAGGATTTGTAGGTTCGAATGCGTTTATTGAAATTGCATGTGAAGGGGATTTTGCAGAAAATAATGGATACACAATTGATATACAACCTACGGATCTCAAAATCAATCTGAGTTATTCAGGTGTTGAAGCACATGAGGGGCTTATTCATTTTTATCATCAAGGTAGTTTATTAACTGGAAAAATTACAAATGTAACAGCAAGAATTAATTTAAATAATTTAACAATAGATGGTAAGAATTCAATTTTAAATAACTTAAATGCATTTGTATTTTCACATGAATATGTAGGTGCTATTTATAGCTCAACTTCTAGAATGCTTGATAATGTTGATATTGAGCTTAACGTGGATGGAAATTTTTCAGGAAGCCCTTTTCTTTTAAAATCAATACCTAACAATAAAAATGGTCGTATAACACTAGGAAAAAATCTAACCACACTTGTTCCTCAAAACAAAACCTCAATTGCATATTTTACAAATTTTAAGACAACAGGAGAAATCACAATACCGCAAACTCTATCATTTTTTGGTTCTACAGCTCGTGGCAACATGACAACAGCAAAAAATTTTGCACAACTATTTATTAAAAATGGTCGTGTAAAATATAGTTTATCGGCATCATGGACTGTGTTTGATGGGTCAGGAGCATTGCGCGTGGACGGTTTAAGTCTTGCTAAACCAAATGGTAAAGAATCTTATTCAGTCATAAGTTATGACAATGGTTTTTCTGGTCAATTGAGTGCGTCAATAGAAGGTGTAAATAGAGACTTAATTTATTTCTACTTAAAATCACCAACAACAGGAGTAAACAATACAGCTCCATGTAACAACACTGGAGAAATACGAGCATCAATAGAGTTTGATTTATACTGAGTGCATTCATATATTGTGTGAATATTTATTAAATTTTATGCAAACATTGGTTTAACGTTAATATCACCCAAACAACCACACCTAACCCTGATCTTTAATACGAAGATGGGGTTTTTTATTATTTAAAGTTGAGGTGGGTATGCAAGAAAATACAATTCCGTGGATCATTAAGGTTGTTCCAGCGGTTGTGGGGGCATTATTAGCGTTAGTGTTGAGTGGTGATATTGATAAAGAGGGAAAAATTAAAGTTTCATTTGCAGTGATTGGTAAGTTTGTTGCAAGTGTGACGGTGAGCTTATACGGTGGTTCTGCCTTTATTGAGCATTTTGGCTTGCTTGAAAAGTCAACGATGTATCAAGGTTTTGTGATGTTGATCTTTGCTGTCTTTGGTCTGCTTGCGATCGGCATCGTGTACCAATCAATTGCACTCCTAAAAGGTAAGCCGTTATCTGAGGTTATTTCCGAAATTAAAGCTGCTTTTATTTCAATCATCGGAAATGGCAAAGGAGGGCAAAGCTAATGAATAAAGATCAAATTAAAAAGCTGCAAAAAAATGTAGGTGTAAAAGATGACGGTATTATTGGTCGTGACACATTTACAGCATTATTTAAAAAACTAGGTGCATCAGATGTACGTGCTAATGAATTAGCACTTGCAGCAAATGTACACATGCGTACTTATAAAATTTTAGATAGTGCAAATCGTTTTGTACATTTCATTGCTCAACTTTTACATGAATCTGGCAACTTTCGATATATGGAAGAAATTGCATCTGGTGCAGCATATGAAGGTCGAAAAGATTTAGGTAATGTGATTGCAGGTGATGGAAAGCGTTATAAAGGACGTGGACCAATCCAACTCACAGGGCGTGCAAATTATCGTAAGTATGGCCAAGCATTGGGTTTTGATTTTGAAAATCATCCTGAGATTGTGGCTTATCCAAGCGTTGGTATGTTAGTGGCCTGTAAATATTGGTCTAATAATGGATTGAATGAATTGGCAGATCAGGACGATGTGTTAGCAATCACAAAGCGTATCAATGGTGGTACTAATGGTTTGGCGGATCGTAAAGCACATTTGGCAAAATTGAAGTCATGGGTTTGATTTTATTGTAACAAAATAAAGGGCGCAACTTGGGCGCCAATAATATTTAACTAATTGATTTTTAATGTTGTACTGTTCTTTGACATCGTAGAGGTCACCAGTTCGAATCTGGTTAAACCTACCAAGATTCAATGCCAGTAGGCATAAGGGTTTGCAAGGAATATCATGTACTTGCAAACCCTTTTTTATTGCCTAAAATTTTAAAATCTTTTCTCAATATTTACATTGGAAAACCATCTAAAGATTCAGCAACATTGAGTTGGGGCAAAGTGTTCGTTTCTAATACTAGACACAAAGCAACTATTTTTGCTGCATCCGCTAAATGTTCTTTTTGTAAGGCAAGACCATTTTGGATCGCATTTAAGTTTTCTTTTTGAATATCGAGTGCATGGGCGAAATCATAATTTTCTTGATTTGCTATAAAATGAGTAATTGCTTGATTTAAATCAGGTTGAGGTGCATTTAACATCGCATCAATGAGTTCATCAAGTTGTTCAGTTTGGGCAGATAAAGAAAGAACGAAATTTTGGACAAGCGAATGCTCAAGCACATCAGACATTTTATGCATAGGAGAACCTGTAAGAACCGTAGAAATAAAACAAAGAGGGAGAGATTACTAGTCATAAATATACTAGATTTGCTTGAAAAATAATCTAATTTAGATCTTAAATCAACTCGATTCTGACGAATGAACTGCTCATTTAAAATATAATGATCAATCTCGATATGAACCTGGGCTAACACCTGTCCATTTTTTAAAAGCACGATGAAAGGCACTCGGGTCTTGAAAAAATAATTCATTACTGATTTCTTGTAACGTTTTTTTCGTTGTTGTTAACAGTTCAATCGCTGTGTCACGGCGTATTTCATTTTTTAGTTGTTGGTAACTTGTTGCTTCATTTTTTAGGCGGCGCTGTATAGTGGCTTCTGACATATTAAGTTGTTGTGCCAAAACATTCAGTTCAAGCCATTGTTCAGGGGGACACTGCATAAGGGATTTGCGGATAATAGAGCTAAGCGCATGTGGATTTTTAAAACGTACCAATAAATTTTCAGGAGTGTTTCGGATAAATTCATACCAAGATTTTTGATCTTGTTTGATGGCTATTTTCAAATAATTGGCATCAAATTGAATGTAATTTTCATTCGAATTGTATTGTATATTTTCACAAAACCGTACTTTATAATCATGGTCTTCTTGAGGTGCTGCACATCGTAATTGAATTTTATTAATGATTAAACGTTGTCCACTGAGCCAACAGATTAAGCCATGAATCAGCATGAGATAAGTTGCATAAGCAAACATAGCTTTGGGTTTTTGCCGATCATAAATTACGATATAAGCATAATTTTCCTCAACAAATAGCGTGCTAGAAAAGTCATCTAAAATTGCATTTAGAAATTGTAAAATCTGTGAGAGTGCGACTTTTACGTTTTCGGCTTGCATGAGCATTTTGGATAATAACTGAAAACTCCCTCTGCGCATGGCATGACTATCCATAGCAAAAAATTCGTCATTCATTTGATCTGCGATTTCTGTCCACAGTTGGGCGAATACGCTGACTGAAATTCTACTTTTTTCAGATTGGATGAGTTCAGATGAAATGCCTACTTTTTGCATTAAAGATGCTAAGTCCAAATTTTTATTTTGTGCTGTGTTTAACGCTTCTCGCACCAATGCAATAGAAATCGTCCCCTTACTGTATTTTAGTGGTTGATCATTCATAGGTCATTCCATTATTTTATAGCACGACGTCATTGTCCAAATGCATCATTTAAAATGCAACTTTTGGGAATTGTACTCAAGTGTTTCTGTGTTTACTCTGCTGCTTAGGTCGAGTGCTCATTCAAAAAATGAATAGGAAAATAATATGAAAATTGCAGGAAAAGTTTTTGTTGTCACAGGTGGTGCATCAGGTTTAGGTGCAGCAACTGCAGCATTTTTAGTAGAGCGTGATGCTAAAGTGATCATTGTCGATATGAATCAGGAATTGGGTCAGCAAACACAACAACAATTGGGCGCAAATGCCAAGTTTGTACAACTTGATGTGACCGACGAAACTACAGTTGAGCAATTTTTTAATGATGTAGAACAAGAATATGGTCAGTTAAATGGTTTAGTGAATTGTGCAGGAATCGGTCCATCTGCCAAAGTTTTAGGTAAAAAAGGTATCCATGCACTGACAGATTTTCAACGAGTATTAAATATTAATGTATCAGGTACATTTAATATGCTGCGTTTTGCTGCCAATTTAATCTCAAAATATGAATTACAAGCAGGTGAGGAAGATCGTGGTGTGATTATCAATACGGCTTCAGTTGCTGCATTTGATGGTCAAATAGGGCAAACTGCTTACTCGGCTTCAAAAGGTGCAGTGGTTGCAATGACACTGCCATTGGCACGTGAGCTTGCGCAACATGCGATTCGTGTAATGACGATTGCACCAGGCATTATGGAAACGCCAATGCTGAAAGCATTACCACAGAATGTGCAGGATGCTTTAGGACAAATGGTGCCATTTCCACCACGTTTGGCAAAACCTGAAGAGTTTGCATCTTTGGTTGGGCAAATTTGTGAGAATAGTTATTTGAATGGTGAAACGATTCGTCTAGATGGTGCAATTCGTATGCAACCTAAATAATCAAGGAAGATGAGCTTTTTATTCGTTTAATCGCCTGCTTTTATTCACATACTTTTTGAAATCAAGGGGTATGTGAATTTCCCATAAAAATTAATTTTCCTTTGATCTTCTTTGTAGTTTTTTTATGCTATGAAGCTGGGGAATTTTTGTCAAAAAATAGTGTATAGAAAGGATGCTGTCATGATTTTGAATGAAGAACAAAAAATGATTCAGGAGATGATGCGTGATTATTCACAAAATAAATTAAAAACTACTGCATCAGAACGTGATCAAACCTCACATTTTCCTGCACAAGAACTGAAAGAACTTGGTGAATTAGGTGCTTTGGGTATGACTGTTTCTGAGCAATATGGCGGTACAGGTTTAGATTATATTTCTTTGGTATTGGCTTTAGAGGAAATTGCCGCAGGAGATGGTGCGATTTCTACCATTGTCAGTGTACAAAACTCGTTGCCATGTGGCATTACTCAGCGCTATGGGACTGAACAACAAAAGCAAAAATATTTAACCAAACTCGCAACTGGGGAATGGCTTGGTTGTTTCTGCTTAACTGAACCACAAGCAGGTTCAGATGCAGGTGCATTGCAATGTAAAGCTGTGCGTGAGGGGGATGAATGGATAATCAATGGCACGAAACAGTTCATTACTACAGGGAAAAATGCACAGATCGCCATCGTTTTTGCTGTGACAGATAAAGAAGCGGGTAAACGAGGGATTTCTTGCTTCTTAGTGCCAACTGATACGCAAGGTTATATTGTTTCTCGTATTGAAGATAAAATGGGACAACATTGTTCAGATACAGCCACAATTGTTTTTGAAAATTGCCGAATTCCTGCTGAAAATTTATTGGGGCAAGAAGGTGAAGGTTACAAAATTGCTTTATCAAATTTAGAATCAGGGCGGATTGGTATCGCATCACAATGTGTAGGAATGGCACGTGCAGCGTTGGATGCGGCTGTAGAATATGCCAATCAGCGTAAAACTTTTGGTGTGGAGTTAGTACAACATCAAGCTGTTGCATTTCGTTTAGCAGATATGGCAACGCAAATTGAGGCAGCAAGACAGTTGATTTTTCATGCAGCAAGTTTAAAAGATGCAGGATTACCTTGTTTAAAAGAAGCGTCTATGGCAAAACTTTTTGCTTCAGAAATTGCTGAAAAAGTGTGTTCAGATGCGATACAGATTCATGGCGGTTATGGTTATGTTTCTGATTTTCCAGTAGAGCGTATTTATCGAGATGTCCGTGTTAGTCAAATTTATGAAGGTGCTTCGGATATTCAGCGTTTAGTGATTGCACGTGAAGTGATTAAAGCATAATGAGCTAATAATTGAAGTGACATTTGAGTAATGTCACCTCAATGATAATCGTTGGGCACGATAGAAACTTGTTTAAATAACACTATTTTTGAAAATAAATGAAAAGTTTAAGCCCTTAAAACACTTAAGCATTCTCGTATAAAAATCGGTAATTCTTGGGTGGAGCGTGAAGAAATATACAAGTTATTGTCATTTACCACATCACGGTCAAAAATCACCGCACCTGCATTTTTTAACTCTTGAATCATAGTTTCGATAGACGTCAGTCTGCGCCCAATGGCAATTTGTGCATCAATCAGCAAATGTGGACTATAGCAGGATAGAAAGATCGGTTTTTGTGCATTGGCGAAACAACGTAAATAATCAATAAAACGTTCATCTTTTTTAAGATGGTAAGGGGATTGACCACCTGGAATCATTAGCGCATCGAAATCCTGAACTGAGATCTCATCTATACCATGATCAATGCTGACGGAAGATTTACGTTGTTGACTATAAACAATATTGCCAGCGATTTTTTCGATATTGCGAACAGAATGACTTGCTGCCCGAAAAGCTTCAACAGGATCGTGGTATTCCACATCTTCAAAATCATGGGTAATCAGAACAGCGATTCTCTTATTCATTTTTGAGTACTCGAGTTGCGCTTTAGCTTATTTATCATAAATGGCATGGCTTAAATTTATATAGGGGCTTTGTAAATTTGTGAATGTATTTGTCTAGCAGCTTTATTTATTATTTTTGATCCCATAGCACTGTGCTTAAAAGCGAGATAAAAGCAGTATTGTGCAACAAATTCGCCTGAACTATTGTTATACTGTGGATGGTTTAAAATTTAAACCACTTGTGATTCCAGACTTTTAAAAGGGCGATATAACAATGATCAACGATGATCAAAACACGACTTCTCTCGATCTTGCTCAAATCCGTGAAGATATTGACTCAGTAGATCAGCAACTTCAACAACTGATCAACCGCCGTGCGCGTTTGGCTGAAGCAGTTGCAAAAGCAAAATTTGCCGCAGAAGAGAACCCGTTGTTTTATCGTCCTGAACGCGAAGCACAGGTGTTACGTAATGTGATGGAGCGTAATGAAGGTCCATTGTCAGATACCACGATGGCACGTTTGTTTCGTGAAATTATGTCTGCATGTTTGGCACTTGAAGCACCGCAAAGCATTGCGTTCTTAGGTCCAGTCGGAACTTATACCCATTCAGCTGTGCTTAAACACTTTGGTCAAGATGCTGTGGTTCGTCCACTTCCTACTATTGACGAAGTGTTCCGTGAAGTAGAAGCGGGCAGTGCGCACTATGGTTTGGTGCCTGTCGAAAACTCATCTGAAGGTGTGGTCAACCATACTTTGGACTGCTTTAAAGCATCACATTTAAATGTGATTGGTGAAGTTGAATTGCGTATTCATCACCAATTCCTGATTTCTTCAAATACCCGTAAAGACAGCATTAAACAGATTTACGCGCATCAACAAACCCTTGCACAATGTCGTAAATGGCTTGATGCGCATTATCCAGGTGTAGAACGTGTTGCACTCAGCTCAAATGCTGAAGCGGCGCGCCGTATTCGCAATGAGTGGCATTCTGCTGCGATTGCATCGGATGTTGCGGCAAGCATCTATGATTTAGAAATTTTACACGGCAACATTGAAGACAATCCTGAAAATACCACACGTTTCCTTGTGATTGGTCGTGAAAAAATTCCACAAAGTGGTAATGACAAGACTTCATTGCTTATTTCTGCGCATGATCGTGCAGGGGCGTTATTGGAAATTCTTGCACCATTTGCAAAACATCAAATCAGCTTAACCAGTATTGAAACCCGTCCTGCATTGCCTGAGAAATGGGCTTATGTGTTCTTCATCGACCTTGAAGGGCATGTGGAACAGGATAATGTCAAAGCGGCGATTGAAGAAATTCGTCCGTTGGTCAAAGAAGTGCGTGTTTTAGGTTCTTATCCTGCTGCTGTACTTTAAGTCGTTGTGAAATAGAGGAATATAGAACTCATCATGTCACAACCTGTTTTAAAAGATCAAAAAATGTTTAAAAAAGTGGCATTTATCGGCTTGGGCTTAATCGGCTCAAGTTTGGCACGTGTCATGATTGCTGAACATTTAGTTGAAAATATTGTCGCATCTACACGTTCTAAAAAAACCTTGGAAGATGCTAAAGCTTTGGGCATTATTTCTGAGGGTTTTAGTGATCCTGCTGAAGCGGTGAAAGATGCAGATTTAGTTGTATTGGCATTGCCTGTACGTGCGACGCAAAAGGCTTTGGAAAGTATCAAACCGTATTTGTCTGAAAATGTCATCATTACCGATGTGGGCAGTACCAAAGGTAATGTTGTCGATGCAGCCAAAGCAGTATTTGGTGAAAACCTACCTGTAGGTTTTGTTCCAGGACATCCGATTGCAGGCGCTGAACATACAGGCGTACATGCAGGTAAAGTGGATTTATTTGCCAATCATAAAGTGATTTTAACGCCATTACCAAGCAGTGCAGATTGGGCAGTCGAAAAACTGATTCAACTGTGGCAAACCGCTAAAGCGGAAGTGATCTGTATGGATGTTGATAAGCATGATGAAGTGCTTGCGCATACCAGTCATTTACCGCATCTGATGGCGTTTAACTTGGTTGAACAACTTGCCAATCGTGAAGATAATCTTGATATTTTCCGTTATGCAGCAGGTGGTTTTCGTGATTTCTCTCGGATTGCTGCCAGTGATCCGCAGATGTGGCACGATATTTTCTTTGCCAATAAAAAAGCTATTCTGAATGCAGTTGATGGTTTTGAAGCTCAGCTCGCAACATTACGCCAACTCATTGAAAATGAAGATTCACAAGCATTGATGGGATTGCTTGGACATGCGCAAGCCGCACGTCAGCATTTCAATCATATGCTCGCCAATAAACCTTTGATGGAGAAAAATAAGGTGACACAACAATTTACCATTTTGCCGGGTGAGAAGACATTTAAAGGTAAATTTACCGTGCCGGGTGACAAATCAGTGTCACATCGTTCCATCATGTTTGGGGCGATTGCCGAAGGAACAACGCATGTGACAGGTTTCCTTGAAGGTGAAGATGCTTTAGCAACTTTGCAAGCGTTCCGTGATATGGGCGTAAGTATTGAAGGCCCGAAAAATGGCGAAGTGACCATTCATGGTGTGGGAATCAATGGTTTGAAAGCACCGAAAACAGCGCTGTATATGGGCAACTCAGGTACATCTATGCGTCTGCTTTCAGGCATGTTGTCTGCACAACAATTTGATTCTGTGATGACAGGTGATGCGTCATTGTCTAAACGTCCGATGGAACGTATTGCCAAGCCTTTACGTGAAATGGGCGCGCAGATTCAAAGTACAGGTGAACGTGGTACACCACCAATTTCGATCACAGGTGCGCAAGCGCTGAAAGGCATTCATTATGATTTGCCAATGGCATCGGCTCAGGTGAAATCAGGCATTTTACTTGCAGGTTTGTGGGCAGAAGGTGAAACCTCTGTGACTGAGCCTGAGCCAACACGTGATCATACTGAGCGTATGCTTCGTGCATTTGGTTATGATGTCAAAACTGAAGGTAACCGTATTTCACTGCAAGGTGGTGGAAAATTAGTCGGTACTGAGATTCAGGTACCCTCTGATATTTCATCAGCAGCGTTCTTTATGGTGGGTGCAGCAATTACTGAGGGTTCAGATGTAACACTTGAAGCGGTAGGAATTAACCCAACGCGTACAGGTGTGATTGAAATCCTGAAACAAATGGGTGCGGATTTAACCGTTGAAAATGAACGTGTTGCAGGCGGTGAACCGATTGCAGATATTCGTATTCGTGGTAGCCGTACATTGAAAGGTATTCACATGCCTGAAGACCAAGTGCCTTTAGCGATTGATGAATTTCCTGCATTGTTTATTGCTGCGGCATGTGCCGAAGGTCAAACCATTTTGACAGGTGCTGCTGAACTGCGTGTTAAAGAATCTGATCGTATACAAGTAATGGCTGATGGCTTAAAAACCATGGGTGTTGACTGCACACCAACTGATGATGGCATTATCATTGAAGGTAAGGGTAAATCAGGTGAATGGGGTGCAATCTTCACAGGTGGTGAAAT
The DNA here is from genome assembly GCF_003268395.1 of Acinetobacter sp. CFCC 10889. Lineage (GTDB taxonomy): Bacteria > Pseudomonadota > Gammaproteobacteria > Pseudomonadales > Moraxellaceae > Acinetobacter. Next base: position 16,778 of record NZ_LQXQ01000039.1, read on the forward strand.
TGAGTCACATCATGACCATCGTATTGCGATGAGCTTCTCAATGGCAGGTCTGCGTAATTCAGAAGAAATTAAAATTGTTGGTACTGAAACTGTAGCAACAAGTTTCCCGACATTTACTCAACTTGCAACTCAAGCAGGCTTGAATATTCAAGTGACTGAATAATAGGGTTTTTGAAAAAATCATTATTAATCGTTGGTAATAGTGAAAGTACCTTCTCTTGCGCCATATATGGTTCAGGGAGAAGGTTAGGATGAGAGGGGTGCTTAAGCTTTCTCTTTAGCTATAGCCAATCTTTGGTCTAATTTTTGTATATTTTTTCGACAACAGCCAAGCTTTTGCTTGGCTGTTTTGTTTTTATTGCTTATTCTAAAACCATACAACTATAAAGTCTTTTGGATGAAGCAATGAGAACATTACAATTTACTGCGAACTGTGAAAATCATATTAAAAATGATGCTCAGGGCAATGCATGTCATGTCACTCAAGCCTATGTGACCGACTTATTATCGACACAACTTGTTGAGTATGGTTTTAAAACTGAATCAACAAGTTCAGAAGAAAACTTAGCAGTAAGTGTAGAAAATCATCCGATTGGTTTAGGTGTGAATTGTCGTTTAAATGATGATGGTTTGTTGACTTGTCAAATTTCAGCGCATGCGGATGAAGAGCAGGTATGGTTTAAAAAGATTGCGACACAAAGTATGATCAAACAATTAGCAAATGCTGTAGAAAATACTTTGAAAAAAGATGCTACATTTACAGGCTTTGAGTGGAAAGGTTAATTTAATGTAAATTTCAAAATGCAATTTAGTGATGTACGAATAGAGGTTTATAAATAAGTTTCCTGTTATTAATATGGGAAAATTTTGTATTTTAAGCAGTTGTTATTGATTATTTTAAATAAAATGTGATTTGTTTCACTTATTTTTATTGTAGAATAAACATAAATATATAAATTATAAGATTAAAATGGTTTCTAAAATTTCGTTGAACTTAGCAATTTTGATGTTTTTTTGTGCTTTATTGATTTGGGGACCTTTAGCTTTAATTTTCATGATTGTGGCAATACCTTTTGCGATTATTACGATTATTTTTATGTTGATTTTTCCTCCTGCGATTTCAGTTGTATTGATCATTTTTTTTCCTATTTTAACTTTTATATTTTTTTTCAAAACAGTAAAGTTTTATTTATATAGAGGAAAGCTGAAGCTAACAGCAGAAGAAAGTGACGAAAAAACAAAAGATTATGCAATATATACTTGTGGTCTAGCAAATGTGATTTGTTTAGGGTTAGTTGCTTTGCAGAGATTAGAGATCGGTGCGATTGTTTATACATTTGCAACATATTTACTTATTTTTGCAGTTTTTACACGTCATTTAAAAACAGACCAGATCAAATATGCAGTGGCTGGCTTAGTTGTTTTAATCGGTAGCTTTATTGGTTGTGTTGTCGCTTTATATGTACATGCTCAGGGGGAATATCAATATCAAGACCGTAATCGTAAATCTATTGATTTGCAGTATATATTTTTTCAAAAAAGAGATAGTGATCTTAAAATTCCAATTTTAATGAGAGTGACTCAAAAGGCTAAAAACACACAGACAACTATAGACCCGAATGTTGTTGATTTAAGCTTTTCTATGCATGACTTAATAGAAGTGCAATTTGCAAATGGCTCAACCAATCAACATCCAAAATGTGAGATGAAAAATGGAAAAAATGATGATTTATTTTTGCCAAATACATATTTGAAAGAGGGTTATTTATGGCAAAAATATTATACATATCCTGAATTTAAGATTGCACGACCTTCAAATTTGAAAAGTGATTACATTTACCGTGCTAAAAATTTAGATTCACGTCATACATATATAGAAATTATACGTCAACATGACGGAAAAATGATGTATCAACAAAAATTAGTGACGTATAAGAAAGATAAAGCAGAATGTATTTATGGTCCTAAAGACTATGCTCGTGAACTCCGATCTGCATTTACGGCGATAGATGAGAAGAAAGCACAAGATTTTTGGGGATTTAAAAAAAGCATTATGGCAACGAATGAGCAGATTCAGCAACCTTGTAATGAGCAGATGATTGAACCTGAAATTTATAAAATTGGACAAAATTTATTATTCTTACAAGATAATCAACAAATGAAGCGTCCTCAGTTTTTATGCTCGCAAAATTATGTGGTATCGCTGATAGAGGAAGATGCTTATATACAATGGAGTGGAGATATTGATGTACAGTTTTTTAATCGAAACGATTTAGCACCCATTGATTGTGGACGATTGTCTTATCATTTGAAAGATGAGCATATTAAAAAATTTCAAACAGGCGAGATAAAAATAGAACATTTTAATATTGTGGAGAGAGATGATCCTCAAGATTGCCCAATGGTTGAATTAAAGTTAAGTGATGGGAAAGTTTATCAAGATCATAATTTTACATATAAGCGGTATGAATTCTAAGATAGTTATATTTAAGTTAAGAAAAATAAAGTGAGCGTTAAACACTCACTTTAATCTGCCAATTGTTTTCTTTTAACTCAGTAAATGTAATCTCACAATCTATAAATTTCTGAATCATGTCCGCTTGGGTTTTGGTATGTTCACTGATGATTTGAGCAGTAAACTCACCACCTTTACCTAAAGCCATCGGTAAAAGTAATTGATCCGCAAGATATTCATCGGCAATTGCATCAGTTGTTAAATAAGCTTTTACTTCTTTGGCTAAATCATGCGCAACTTTCTCTGCGCTTTTTCTCATTTCGCCAAGTGCAGAAAAGACTTGTTGATGGTGTGCATAATTCAATACCACAAAAGCAGTATTTCCCTGACTAATTCCTTTGAAATTTATACGTTTACGTGTATTTAAATTCAATTTGTTATGGAGTACTTCAAGCTCACGATCTGCAATATTATCAGGAATGTTGAGTGCAGCTGCATAACCCTGAAGATCAATCACTTGACCTTTTTCCAAGGCAGTATATTTGGTTTGCTTTGTCCACGGGTGGATGACTGCATTGATCTGACCTGCGCCAATCGGGAAAAAGCCCGCACGCTCACATTCAAAATCAACATGGATTCCCATCTTTTCAATGGTTGGCAAAAAGCAATGTGCAATAAAATCAGCAGTTGGTGCCATTGGGTTATGTGTACCGCCGTGAATGCTGATTTGACTGGCTTGATCTTGCATCATGAGCGCAGGTAGTAAGGTTTGTAAAACCAAAATGGTGCTACCCGCAGAACCAATCTGAAAATCATAATGTCCTGCCTGAACTTGTTGTGGTTGAAAAAACAGTTTTTGTGAATGCAATTCTGCACCCTCAACAGTAGCATTACTGATTCGTTGAGATGCTTGCACGCAGACCAAATGCTGACGCATTAAACCTGGTTTTTTACGTCCTGCGCGGATATTCACCAGTTCAAAGGGAATGCTCGTTAGCATGGAGAGTGCAAGGGCTGTCCGAAGAATTTGTCCGCCACCTTCACCTTGCGAGCCATCAATTTGGATGGTTTTGGTTTTTAAATATGTGTTCATGGTATTCCTAAGTGTTTATTTAATAAATAAATAATTCAGATATGTGTAAGTTTCAACAAAATTAAAGCATGGTATAGAATGCAAATTTTGTTGTCATAAGAAATATAATTTTAATCAATTTACAATTATAAAAAGAGGCGGTAAAGAAAATGAAAAATTAAAATAATGTTGAGTGTGTGAAAAAGAAAGGAGATGAACTGTATTGAGTTTAAGTCGGTTTCATTATCCTCATAAAAGTAGTTTGAGGATAATGAAAGGGAGTGTGTTATAGCATTAGCCAACTTTTTCTGCATAAGGTGGAACAAGACTTACTAGGCTTTTTTGAGGTTCTATGATTTCAATTTTCCAATTGGCTTCTTGAATTCTCATATTCAATTCACGAATTTTTAAGCCCAATTCATCTGCTTGTTTTTGTAAGCGAGAGACAGAAATAATTTTTTTCCATTTGGTTTCACTAGCATTGCAATGGTTAAATTGTTCACTGTGTTGTATCGCTTGCAGTAGTATTTGATGTTTTTCACAATAATCATCTCGTTGGTTAATAATATTTACAAATGAGCGACCATCAGAAAGTTTGGTTTTTGCATAGGTAAGATGAATATTGCTAATGCATGTTTGAAGCTCTTGTGAAAGTGAAAAAGCTTGTTTAATCAGTTCATTGGGATCTTCACTAGGTTCATCTCCGTCTTTTACTAAAACATTTTTATTAATGCGTTGTTTCAATGAATTCAGTTTTTGTTGATAATCATTTTTTAGCATTAATGCTTCTGCAATTTTCATATAAATTCCCCAAAATTCAAATAATAAGCTTTATGCATTTAGTGAAAAAACACATTATTTTTAAATTAATTTATTAATTGTTATTAAAAATACTAAACAGAAGTATTTATCACAATACTTAGTTTTAGGTATTATTTAATTGGATAAAAATTATATTTCAGTTATGTTAAAGAGTAAATTGAATTTGGTCGGAACTGTTTAATAAATTGCTGTTTATTAGCACTTTATTAAACTTTTGGTAAAAGGTTTCATATTTTTCCAATTGCGAGCAAATTCAAAAATAGAAAGCATTTTTCTATTTCATTTGATTTTTTGCTTGAATAATTAAACAAAAAATAGGTCTTATAGGGTGAACATACTGTCAGTACATGGTAATGACAAGTGAGTTGTAACAATGCCTTGTGAGCAAAGTGTTAAATTGTGCAAAGTGATGAGCGACTATGTAAAAGGGTTAAGCTAGCTCATTTGCTTGGCAGACTCTACGCAACTTCTTTTCAATCCTGCGCTGAGGGGTAAAGTTATTATCGGATCTTGCACTCGCCCAGTATGTTCGGGTTTATTCTAAAACAAAAAATTGCTTTAGAAAAAGTGAAATATATTGTCAGTACTCGGTAATGTAATGTGAATAATAACTTTGATTCACAAAGGTTTAATGGATGAATAGTGATGGATTGATTGGTGCGATTGCGCCATAAATCCACTTAGCTCATTACCCAAAAATGTTGCCTTCTTTTATTTCAATCTATTTGGCATTAGATCTAGTACTCGCCCAATATATTTCGGATTTGACATAGCGAACTACATCAAAACTGTGTATGGATTGATTTAAAGCTCCAACAAATCTACTTGCCAGTTGGTCGCTTGAATCAATACATTTAAATCACGTAATTTGGCACTGATATCATCGGCTTGTTTTTGCAAGGATGATACAGGAATCACTTTGTGCCATTTGATCTCACGGGTACTATAACGATCAGGCTCACGATGTGTGTTGCTGATCGCAGACGTTAAAATTTTATGGCGTTCCACAAGTTCATCACGTTGTGTTAATAACGCAAGTAATGAACGTCCATCGGCTAATTTTGCCAAAGCATTGGTTTGATGAATCGCTAAGACTAACTTTTGTGATTCTTGTGTTAAAGCAAATACTTGCTTTAACAGCTCGTTTGGATCTTCGGATGGTTCATCACCATCTTGTACCAATACGTTTGCATTGATACGTTGTTTCAGTGAAGCGAGTTTCTTTTGTTGATCGCTTCGTAATAAAAGTGCTTCTGCGAGTTTCATTTTTTATCCTTATTTGGTTTGTTTAAATTTGGCTAGCTCTGCGCACCATTCTTTTGATATTTCATATAAATTGAATGCTAAATTTCGGCAACATTCAGGTGTAAAGAAAATATTATCCTCACCTAAATCTTTATTTATATATTCAAAAATATTTCCATGAGCAAGGTTGTGCCTTACTCTTACTATCTCAACATTAGTTTTGGGCTTAGTTGAGACTAAATTTTCTTGAAATTGAGCTTCATTAGGAAATTTTAAAAATGTTATTGGCATTCCGATAGATTGGGCTTTTATTAATAAACTGTTGCTGAGAGTAGGTGTATCATTTAAATGATTTATGCCTTTCTGTATTGATTGGGCGTAAATTACTCTAATGGAGGATTCAATCCCATTAATAAATGAAGTACAAGCAGGCAGATAGAGTCCTAACTTTAAGGCTTCAAGAGCTTGGGTAAAAAACCAATGTATTTCTGCTCCTAATCCTAGAGTGAGAAAAAATATTCTCTCACTATGTTCTGCTTTCCAATGCTCAATAATAGGTTCTATCTGTTCATTCATAATCACTTACCCCTTCACACACACAACCTGATTCAATGTATACACCACTTCCACCAAATCACTTTGCGCTTTCATCACATCTTCAATCGGTTTATAAGCAGACGGAATCTCATCAATCACGGCTTCATCCTTACGACATTCCACACCTTGCGTCTGTGCAATTTGATCCGCTACGGTAAACTGTTTTTTTGCCGCAGTACGACTTAACACACGACCTGCACCATGCGAACAAGAACAAAACGATTCCTGATTTCCTTTACCTTTGACAATAAAAGACTTCGCACCCATTGAACCGGGAATAATTCCGTACTCGCCCAAACGCGAACGTACCGCACCTTTACGGGTAATCAAGACTTCTTCACCGAAATGTTCTTCCTTATTCACATAATTATGATGACAATTCACCGCTTCCAATTTGGCATTGAACGGTTTTTTCACAATCGTTCCAAGCGCCTGAATCGCAGCTTCCATCATCAACTCACGGTTTTTTAAGGCAAAACGCTGCGCCCAACCCACGGCGAACCAATAATCATCAAAATGCTCAGTGCCTTCTACTAAGTACGCCAAATCTTTATCAGGTAGATTAATGAAATGCTTTTGCATATCTTTACGTGCAAGATCAATAAAATGCGTACCGATGGCATTTCCAACCCCACGAGAACCCGAATGCAGCATAATCCAAACCTGTTGATGCTCATCTAAGCAGATTTCAACAAAATGATTTCCTGTTCCCAAAGTTCCAAGTTGAGTACGGTTATTGGTATTTTTTAAACGTGGATGCTTGGCACAAATCAACTCAAAATCAGCAACCAATTCCGCCCAAGCTGCATCAACACGTTCAGAGGGTTTATTCCAAGACCCTTTATCACGTCCGCTACCACGCGTTTTGGTCATTCCATGTGGAATTAAACGCTCAAGTTCGGTACGAAGTGCATGTAAATTATCAGGTAAGTCTGAAGCGGTCAGGGAAGTGCGTGTTGCCATCATTCCACAACCAATATCCACACCTACCGCAGCAGGAATAATTGCGCCTTTGGTTGGAATCACGCTTCCGATGGTTGCACCTAAACCAAAATGCACATCGGGCATTACCGCCATCCATTTATAAATAAACGGCATTTGTGCTGTTCTTAATAATTGATCTTGTGATTTTTCATCAACAGGGACACCTTTCGTCCACATTTTAATCGGAACGCCTTTGTTATCTTGAATGACGTTATAAGCACGTTCATTGGCGGCTTGTTTTTCGATTTGTTCAATTACTGACATTGTCATAGCTTTATCCTTTCTCTAAACCTGCCTGCCAAGCGGTTGCAGGCAGGTGAATACTTTCCACATCTTTATGATGTGCCTTATATGTTGCAGAGAGCGTGCCAAGTTTGGGTTTAATTTTAAATAATTTTTTAAATATTTGAAATTTATTAATATTTTAAATTTTAAAATATATCAATAAATGTTGGTATAGATTTTTAAATTAAAATACATATATACAAAGATAGTAATTTATATATTTTTATATTTTAAATAAAATATTAAACATCCAATGCATGTGCTCAGAAAGAAAAGAAAACTAAAGCCAATGGAGGAAAGGAGTGAAACAGATGAGAGTTGGAAATATATAAAGATAAGGATGGAAAATAAAAAGTTATAAATTCCACTTAGTAAATGCTTCCCTTTTATTGGGGCGAGTTTTGTAGTGAGGTAGCCAAGCCCAATTGTAGACAAAATTATGATCGCAAGTAGGTAATAATATATATTTGCACAAGACTTGGGGTTTGGTGTGAATCCACAACCTAAAGCGATGGACAGTCCGATCATGATGGAAATAAAAAATATAATCGCAAATAGGATCAAAGGAAATAGAATAAAACCGAACCAAGTACCCATTGTTATAGATTTTAATGACGATATAGCATCAGTATATCGTCAAATTGGTTTTGGGAGAATGGCTTCTCCCAATGGTTGAATTGAAAGGAATGAATGCTATTTAATCCTAGGAATAGTTTTATCGTCAGTATATTGGTAATGTTCTTCAAGATGAATCTCTAAGCGTTCCGCCAATGGATCATCATCTAAAACCTGACGATGCCCAATCAACAGATTCATATCAGTTTTTTTACGTTTTTTGCTCGGTGGCTTGTCATGATAAGCATGGCATTTTTTATACCAATGATGCGTGGTTAAATAATAGCTTTTGATGCGAAGCTGCTCTAAAGCAAGGTCGAGATCGTCATCTTTGACTTGAACTTGAATACTCATAAACTGTGTTTTACAGACTGACACCTGTCTCTTGTGGTGAAATAAAAAAGGAATAAATCGGTTTTATCGAGCTACAGCAAAGCCGTTGCTTGTACGTTGATGTTGTTGTGCTAAATCAATTTTTAGCCATAAACTTGGCGGTCTAAGAAAATAGAGAGGGCAATGTGCAAACCTATTTTGTCGTTGGCTAAGGATGAGTTTCATTTTACTTTTTTTGCGCTTTAAAATGGCAGGTCGCTCAAAGTAGGCTTGGCGTTTTTTATACCATCGTGTGGATTGTAAAATGTATTGTTTATTGCGAAGTTGCTCTAAGGCAAGATCAAGATTATTGTCTTTTATATCGACTTTTACGGACATCATTTGCGTTTTAAAGACTGACACCTGTCTATGTTTTTAAGTTGAGCTGTTAAATTAGCAAATTGTTTATTTTTTAACAAGTCTTTATTTTTTGGATTATTTTTATAGTGATATTCGCATTGTTGATTTTAAGGTAATGTCCAAACTTAAGAATGAATGAATATTTATTGTGAGTTGGCATAGCCTCATATTTTCTTGAAAATTTTAGATTAATTTGCGTAGGCGATGCTTAACTTTTGATGGATGAGGAATGTATTCCGCAAGGTTACAAAAACCCTTTGTTGGGTATGAGATGCTAAGCTTCGTAAAGTATCCCTATCACCATTACCCAACATGGCAACATTCATGTCGCCTGACGTGATAGCATATTGGTATGAAAATTCTTATAAAGTGTAAAATTTTCAGTTAATTTTAAAAATTAATATGACTTGTGTTTGGAATGACTATTTTAAAATAAACAACAAGATATAAACAAAGTTGCGAAGACAGTCGCGGCTCTACCAACTGAGCTACTGTTCAATCTTTTGCAAGAATCAAACAGGGTGGGATCGAACCACGACAAGCGTGTAATGTAGTCCTCAGGGCATTTTATATCCTGTTATTTTTACCACAGATCAATCATCCATCAACAAAAAAATAATAAGACATTCATCTTAGCGCTTTAGCATTAAGCCACAGTATTTGCATACCGCAACGGAGTCTAACCGTTGATCTCTAAGTCCCTATGTAGTCCTATCGGCATTTGATGGATCAAAGACCTCAGCATATTTTCATATACTGTCTTACCTATAAATCAACAAAATATCAAAGACGTTCGCGCCTTACCACTTGGCTACCACGATCGAAATCATGGGGTGGATTCGAACCACCGATTGCGTCAATTTAAGATGTAGTCCTTGAAGCATTTGATTTACTTTTACCACATTTGCATCAACAAAATGTTGAAGACGTGTCGTTGCTCTATCCAACTGAGCTACATTTTAATCGGTTTTAAGGATTAAAATGGGTGGACTTGAACCACCGACCTACGTATTAAAGATGTAGTCCTCAACGCATTTGATGCAATTTTTACCACGTTCATTGTCAACAAAGTTTTGATAAAACGGGTCATTTTTGAAGAATGTAGTTCTATCGGCATTTGACAATGTGTTACAGCTCGCACAACAAATTGGTTTAGAAACGCCTCATTGGAAAAATGTAGTTCCTAGTGCATTTGTGCGTTTGATCTGACACTGTGGATTAAAATATTCCATTTTTAGGTGAAATATCGACTATCTCAGTGTCAAATTCGGTTTACAGATTTAGCTTGCGTGAAGCTGAGTCTGTGAAATTTCTATCTTCTCAATTTCGCTTACCCAATGATCTGCATGCATTTCATTGTTGGCAAAACTTTCAATCAGTTTAAACACGGTATCGGAAAAACCACCGATATTCATCACATCGTCCCGTTCAGGCATTTGTGAGGTCACATAAGGTTGTAAATCAACACAAACCAATTTTGCTTTTGGATTTTGCAATTTCAACTTATTCCAAAAATGCATCATCCCTGTTTGATGCTGTGATCGATGGATTTGATCTGCCCAAGACTCGTTGTCTGAGAAATAAATCACCAAATCGACTTCTGCATTTTCCTTCACCAAAAGCTCCAAAGGTTTAGAACAATCTGTTCCACCACCACACATATTGGCAAACTTTTTGGCTAAGGCAAAAATATCAATTTCCTCATGCTGACCATTCGATGCTTTTTTACGTAAATATTCCTGCACTTTTGTTAAGTTGGATAATTGACGTACTTGGGTATCAAATGGCATTAAGCGTATGTTTGGATTGACATATTTAAATGCACTTGCAAACAAAGCCGCAGCATCGACACAGCGTAACTGTGAAGTAGCACCTTTACGATAACCTGTTATAGAACTCGACATTGAGCCTGAAACATCAATCGCAATCACCACATTTCCCGACAATTTCGGTACATGGGCAATGGCACGTTGCATGGCAAATTTCAATGCATTGGCAATCTCAGGCGGCATTCCATCGGCAAGGGCAGACCACGCCATCATCAACTGATAAGGCAAAACACGGCTTTTCGCAATCGCAGTTTCATCCATCAATTTATCGGCAATGATTTTAGTCATCCCTTTGATTTTAAATACATCATGACGCAAAATGTATTTAAATTCATACGTACCATCTGCCAAGAACCATTTTTGGCAATTTCCGCCCATTGTGCAGCGTTTAAATTTAGGTTGGTTAAAAGCTGCATCGGCACTTTCGGGACTTCTGTACTAAAACCTAAACGAAATTGTTCCAATGCTTGAATTTGGCTTGGCAATTGCTCAATTTCATAGTCTTTTCCTAACACATAGGCAAAAAACGCATCATGTTGCTCCGTCTTAGGTTTTGGATGGGTCATTTTCAATACATCGGCAAGCGATGGGCTATTTCCGATATTCGCAGCCATAAGCTGTTGATCATTTGCTGTTAAAATCCAATCATTCACCATGCGTTTTGGTAATGAACCCAAAGACTTACGTCCAATGATGCCTGCACGCATAATCTGTACAAAGTTACGCAATTGTTTTCCGTTATCAATAATGATCGGGGAAAGTTGTTTAAATAGATTGGCATCAAGCTCAGAAAGTAACGCCAATAACACCACAGGTGTATCTTTCATGTGTGCGTGTTGGCGTGCATAAATCGCTGTTTTCGCCACAAATTCAGGCTCAACATCTAATGCCAAAGTCAAAATATTTTCCAATTGCACTTGTGCATCTTGGTAAAAAGTCTGATTCAGCGTTCCTGTTGCAGCCAACTGTGCCAATGCCGCACGAGATTTTAGTGTGTAGGCACGACCGCCTGCTTCATTGAATCCTAATGGTTGTTTTGCCTTTGCAGTGCGAGAGGCAAAAATTGTCTTGTTCGCCATGACAGCATCCTCAAGTTTATTTTTAATTTCTTGATGAATATATTGCAGAGAGCGTGCCAACTTTGAGTTTTTTGTTGAAAATAATTTTTAAGATTCTGATTTTTAATGTTTAAATTATTTTAATTTTATTTTGATGTGGGTTTTAAATTGTGGTGGGTTGATTTTAAAGTATCTATATAGATATAAGTTTATATATTTTTATATCATATTTTAATGGCGCTGAAATAGAAAATACATTATTCAAGTTGTTTCCAACGATAAAATTTTATTGTTCCTAGAGATAACATGTCATTGTCTTCAATAGTATCGCCATATACATATATTTCTTTATAGCTTGATAAATCATAATTTTTGAGAATTCTTTCTTTTTTGACCATTCCACTACAATCTTTATTTTGATATTTACCAGTTAATACTCCATTTATACTTTCTACTTCACTGCATAATAATTCTAATTTATGCTTTTCACACCATGGCTTAAGGTAAAGGTCAATGGAAGCAGATACAATAACAATTCTATCTCCTTGTGCTTTATGCCATTCTATTCTTTCCATTGCATTACCTCTTATTACTTTGGGAATAAAATTAATGCAATATTGTGAGCCAATATGTATAAGCTCTTGTTCTAATCTCCCTTTAAAACCAAATTTAAATATTTTTGATCGAATAACTGAACCTGAAACTATATCTAATTTATAACCAATAATATAAGGTGCTAATAAAATTTTACCTTTATTCAATGTCTTAGGGATTACGGTTAGATGAATGAAAGGAGTAAATGTATCTGTGGTGGTAATTGTTCCATCAAAATCAAAAAAGGCAATATTTTGCATTATTTTTCCTGTTTTATTTGAAAATAATCATTTATAGAATAGGCTTTACTAATATTTAAGAATTAAAAATACAATAAATTATAATGTTTTATTGATAAAACTGCTCATAATTGTCTGTCAAAATGTCTTGAAATCCATAACCTGTACGTGAAGCTTGCAGACAAATCTTTTTAGCACGTTCTTGAACCTCATTCAGATAGACCAAATCAGATGACCACTCTAGCGCTTGTAAATACATGTTTTCCATACTTTCATAAAAAGGCTCATGTATATCCCCATATTCACAAGCATATTGAACACCTTGTTCAACATAGAAAAATGCAAGATCAATCAAATGAGGATGAATGCCAATGACTTTTTTATAGTCATTAATAATTTTACGTATAATGGATAATTTAGGATTGCCTATACCACGAGTAGGAAAAAATTCCTTTTCTATTTGTTTCTTATATTTATTTAAAATGGTGATGCTATCTGTGCTACTAAATTGTGAATCATAAAACTCTTTGATGTTTTTGAAATTTTTATACAAAATCAAGATTTCTTCTTGCAATTCTTCTTTGGATTGATCTGCTAGGAATTTTTTAAGATCTGTAAGTGCCATAATACATTTAGAAAATTATTGAGATTTTATATTTTAACATTAGAGAGAGAAAATCAGTTATATTTTTTAAAATTATGATTCCAATTAGGATTTTATCTAAAATACACCACAATTAAATAAGAATATCTTTTTGGGATTTGAAAATAATTGAATAAAATTAAACGGTTTTGAATTTCTCTAAAGCATCTAATTCAAACACTTTTTATTTTCCATCTTTAAGCATTTGCCTTTTATAAGTGTATTTGGATGGGTTGTGGTTTAGAGCTGCACTGAGGCACGTATAATCGTTTCCCCTTGTCGTGAATGCATCTCAAAATCACCACCTAAACGTTTCACCCGAACTTGCATACTTTGTAAGCCAACATGAAAACCTTGCTGTACAGAAGCAGGATCAAGACCAATGCCATTGTCTTGGATCTCTAAGACCAAAACATCTTGTTGAGTTTCATATAAATTGACTTTAACTTCGGTGGCTTGACTATGTTTAACGATGTTATTAAGTGCTTCTTCAGCAACACGTGCTAGGGTAAGGGATTGAATCATACTTGGAATACTTGTCCATTCAGATGGCATTTTCCAAGTAGAATGAATGTCCATTTCTTCAAAAATTTGCACAAACCGATGTCGAACAGGCGCAGCCCATAAGATTGGTGTTTCAGGTACTTTTGCGCCCAAACTTGTTCCTGAGTCGATCACTTGGCGTAAGTCATTACGCAGTAATTTGAGCATCGACATGATTTGAGCTTTGTCGACATTTTCATTTAGATCTAACAAAATCATTGAACGTGAAATCGAACCACCTAAACCATCATGTAATTCATGAGCAAGATTTAAGCGCTCTTGTAAGCGCATATTATTTACTTCAAGTTGATATTTTTTATTTAAAGATTGTTCCAAATCTAGTGTGACTTGATCTACTGTTGTGCTGAGTTTTTGATTAAATAACTCAACTTGGTTAATATTTTGTGCGATGCGCCAAGCCAAAATACAGGAAACTGCCAAGCTGGTAAATGGTGCTGCAAAAGGCGTCCAAAATAATGAGTTAATATTGACTTGGTAAGCAATGACATCATGAATGGCAATAATAATAAAAATTAAGAAAATTACTGCTAAAAATAAAACTTCAGCACTTTTATTTTTATAAGCAACCCATTGAAAAAATATGCAATTGGTAAAAAATACAAAACCACTATAAATAAAGCATAGGGTTAAAGTGGTTTTTAAATAATCTAAGGGGATGGAAAGTAATAAAATTGAAAAAATGATATTGATAAAAAATAGAGAATATTCTGTTTTTTTATAACATTTTTTTGCAAAGCGCCATGAAAATAAACATAAACAATTTACATAGCTGAGTAAAAATATAATATTTAACCGAGAAGTTAGGATGGTGTCTGTAAATGGTAAAGGCTTAGTAATTAAAATGTTGCTGATAAAACCTATCCAAAATAATGAAGTAAGTGCAAACCAACCAAAGGCATATTCTTTACGGCGAAATAACCAAATAAATAAACCCATTAAACCTAAAACAAGGGTAATAATTAAATTAATAAAATAGGTCGTTCTTCTTTCTAAAATATAGCGTTGATATAACTGCGTAATATGATCGACAGAACTAAATTCGATTTGGCTTAAACCTGAAGATTGGGTTTGCACACCGACAACTTTGACTAAAATTTCATTTTCACCCGCATGAATGCTTGATGCGGGTAATGTCCACATACGAGGCATATTCCAACTACGAGATAATGGCTCAACTAGAGAAGCATCATGCCAAAGTAACTCTTGGTTACTATAGACTGCACCTGCCATATTGATGCGATCAAGTAGAAAAGCAACTGGCTGTGCTTGTTCAGAGGAGACTGTACAGTGGCGTTGCCAAATGATTTTATACCAAGCTGTACCCGTGTAATTTTGCCATGAAATATCCCAGTTATGTGGCAAAGTAATTTTTTGCCAGCCAGTTTTAGGAGGTGGTGCTGTATTACTGGCTACTTTTACCGCTTCGGTGCTGATGATTTTGAAATCACACTCGTTGGCTAATACGGTTGCTGACGGTGTTTGTGCACTGCTCCATTGCACTACACAGCACAAAACAAAGCATAGAAAAACGCGCAAAATCAATCTAAAATCCCCAACGCACGTGCAGCATCGACTGCCATAATACGTGTAGATACGGATAATTTACGATAAATATGTTTGACATGTGATTCAATGGTATAGCGGGAAAGATTTAATAGCTCAGCAATTTCTTTATTACTTAAACCTTGAGATACTAAAACTAAAATTTCTTGTTCACGTTTAGATAAAACCTCCATTTTTTCAGACTTTTTGATTTGATCACTTTCTTGTGTTGCAATCTGATCTAAATGTAATTTTTTTAAAATTTTTTGGGCAATAAATGGATCTATTGGCGCACCACCACGTAATACACTGCGTATAGAGAGCATGACTTCTAAATTATCCCGTTCTTTTAGTAGATAGCCTGTTGCTCCTGCACTGATCGCTGTGAGAATTGCATCCTCCGTACTCCACGCTGAAACCACCAAAACTAAAATACTTGGATCATATTTTTTTAAAGTTTTAATAAAATCCAAACCATTCCCATCAGGCAGACCCAAGTCTACCAAGGCAAATGAAACAGAGTGTTTTTCCAAGAGCGCATGGGCTTGGCTTAAAGTTGCTGCAAAAAACAAATTTTCAGGTGTATAGCCAATATCAAGGAGGATTTCTTTTAGGCGAATTTGTATGAGTGGCTCGTCTTCAACAATAATGACAGGAACGGGTAAACTTAACTCATTATTAACCATCACAATTCTCTAATAATTTGTTTTATATACTGTGCCTCTATTTTAATACCTTGCATATCCCTGAAATTGGGTATTTTTGTTTATTTTTACGTCATAAGGCACAAAAATGACATTGATTAGTCTGTAAATATAATTTCTTTATTTTTTTTACATAATTTTGATCAGAATACCTGAACTCAGGGATATAAAAAATAACAAAATCATATTGAAATAATAACAATAAATTCATAAATGGAAGTGCGTGTCATGAATCACATTTTTAAAAAAATCTGGAATAAGTCTTTGGGGTGTATGGTAGTTGTATCTGAAAATGCCAAAAGTGCAGGTAAGACGGACAATACAGTGGGCACCACATTGAATGTAACTTCAGAACAGCTTAATCAAGAAAACTTAAAAAATACATCCGTAATCACACCAAAATTTATATTGAATATTTTGAGTTTTGGTTTACTGGTAAGTATGGGGACAACGGTTTGGGCACAAGCAATTATCGAGTGTCGTGTTGCAGCGACAGGTGCAACTCCCTCAGTAGGTGCAATAGGAGCTTCAAATAGTGTTTTACCTGAAGATCATAAAGGTGCATTAATTTGTTATTCTGGAAATGCTTTAACAGGATTAACCCAGCAGCAAGTTCTAGATGCTATTAATACGCCCATGAGTGTGGTTGTCAACACCGATGAGATTAATATAGGTACGACAAAGCTTGAAACAACAAGTCAAGGATTAGACGTCAATAATGCAAAAATAACAGGACTGCAAAACGGTACTGATGCCAGTGATGCTGTTAATTTAGGGCAGGTGCGGACGCTATTGAGCACGGCGGGTGTCAGTGTCTCAGACAACTATGCTATAGATGGTAGTTCAGTTTTGGGTTCTGCAATGGGTTCTGCACATCAAACAGAAAATAATGGCACTACACTCATTAAAGTTGCAGGGATTACCGTGACTGCAACTGGCTTAAATATTGATGATATCACCTCTTTTACAGCTAAAGATATGATGGGGCAAGATCATGTCATTACAGACCCCAATGAAATTACAGCCTTTAAAAATGCGGTTAAAAAAGGCGGTAACTTAGCCGTTGGTACAAATAGTAGTGCAGTTGGTATTGGGAATATAGCTTCAGATTTTTTAAGTAATGCAATTGGTCTTCAAAATACTGCCTCAGGCGTCTTCAGTAATGCCATTGGTTCTATAAATACTGCTTCTGGGTTGGGCTCAAATACTATAGGTTATGCAAATATTGGGACAAGTGTGGGCAGTACAGCGATTGGTCTAGGTAATCAGTCTACAGGTATCTTTTCCAATGCGGTGGGTGGAAGTGTTGTTAATATTCCTAAAATGAATGTTCAACTTGATGCAAATAACAATAAAAAAATCAGCATTGATGGGATAGATGTTATTACTGTAAATGCCATTATAGGCACTAACCCTCATCAAATTGCACAGGATTTAACCGCAGCAGATATTGACAGTATTAATGGTCAAAGCCTGAGTTTAGATGAAAAGCAACTCTTTGTTGATCTACTGAATAATACAAATCCACCACAATTCAATACAGCTTCAGGTATGCTTGCCAATGCTTTAGGTCTTGGAAATGCAGCTTTAGGAACACAAAGTAGTGCGATGGGTGTGCAAAATACTGCATCAGGCTATATGAGCAGCGCAGTCGGTGTTAATAACCAAGCGACTGAAAAAAATAGTAGTGTATTTGGTAGCAATAGTATTGCGAGTCATGAAGGTGCAACCGCACTCGGTAATGATTCAGAAACGGATCGAATCAATAGTATCTCTGTTGGTAAAGTGGGTGCAGAAAAGCAAATTACCAACGTTGCAGCAGGGAATAAAGGCAGTACAGATGCAGTCAACGTACAGCAATTAGAAGCCGCAATTGCAGCGATTCCGGCAGGTGGCACAGTAGCATCTGATAACTATGCACAAGGCAGTACAAATGCAGCGATTGGAGCAGGTAATGGTTTTCAGCACGAACTTACACGAGATGCCAATAGTAAAATCCTCGCGGTGAATGGCATTGCAGTGCAAACAACTGGCACAGGCACAAGTATTGCTGATATCACAGGTTTTGAAGTGCTTATCGATTATGGTTGGGGTGCGCCTATGCCAAGCATGGAAACGGATGCTGCTAAAGTCACTGCATTTAAAAACGCAGTACAAAAAGGTGGCAATATTTCTGTGGGTGAAAACAGTAGTGCGATCGGTATTCGAAACATTGCAACGACGACAGCCAGTGCTGCAAATGCGATGGGTTATCAAAATATAGCTAAAGGCACAGAAAGCAATGCTATCGGTAATCGTAATATTGCGTCAGGAACATATAGCAATGCGATGGGTTCAGGAAGTGTAGCAATTGGTCAATCTTCAACTGCCTTGGGCAATGCAGTGTCTCCAATGGGAGGGGGATTTTTCTATGCGCAAAATGATGCAAATGGTTATGTAAATCGTATTAATGGTATTTCGGTGCAAAGTACTGCGACAAGTGATTATGATTTAGAGAATAATCCAAGTAAGATGACGCAGTTTAATGGAGAGAATGTTACAGCAGAACAAGCGGCTGATATTATTCAAGCTTTAAAACGAGGTGCTAACCTGACAACAGCATCTAACAGTACTGCGATCGGTACCAATAATATTGCAGCGAAATATAACAGTAATGCTATTGGTTATGGTAATACAGCAACAGGCAAAGCCAGTAGTGCAATGGGTTTGGCTAATAAAGCACAAGGTTGGCAGAGCAGTGCGGTAGGTGCAAATAATACAGCTCAGGCGGACTATAGTAATGCAATGGGTTATGAAAATACTGCACAATCCATATTAAGTAATGCGGTGGGGGCAGGTAATACCGCATTAGGTCAAAACAGTAATGCTGTAGGTGTGAATAACCAAGCACAAGGTGTTTTATCAAATGCGATAGGTTCTGGTGGTTACTTGAGCAGTGGTTCTTTCCAACGTGACCCTACTGCACCAACAGACTTAAAGCGTTTTCTGTTGGGTGGTTCAGTGGTGACCACATCTGCTGACGTCACTGCTTTTACAGATTTAACTGCCAATATGATTTTAACCGTAGATGGTAAAACGTTGTCTACAGAAGAACAGCAATATTTTTATGGTTTATTCGGTGTCATGAATAGCAAAAATACTGCTTCAGGCATTGCAAGTAATGCATTTGGTATGGGGAATGCTGCTTCAGGAACACAAAGTAGTGCGGTGGGTGTACAAAATACAGCCTCAGGCTATATGAGTAATGCAGTTGGTTTTAATAACCAAGCCACTGCAAAAAACAGTAGTGCATTTGGTAGCAACAGTAAGGCAACACATGCAGGTGCAACGGCTCTCGGCAATGAATCAGAAACAGACCGTATTAACAGTATTTCTGTAGGTAAAGTAGGTGCAGAAAAACAGATTACCAATGTGGCAGCAGGGAATAAAAACAGTACAGATGCAGTTAACGTACAGCAATTAGAAGCCGCAATTGCAGCGATTCCAGTAGGCGGTGGTAGTGCAGACAGTGTGCTTTATGACACAAATTCAAACAAAGCAAAAATTACCCTTGCAGGTGGTACAACAGGCACAAAAATTACCAATCTACAGGATGCAACTTTAGATTCAACATCAACAGATGCTGTGACAGGTAAACAGTTAAATGCAACCAATGATCTTGTTGCAACTAAAACCAGTCAAACTGCTTTTGATGCCTTAGATGACCAAGTGAATGACACTGTTACAGGTCTTGCCACTAAAGCAAGTCAAGCGGATTTAACCGCAGGTTTAGCCACAAAAACAGATAAAACTGCTTTTGATACTTTAAATAATCAAGTGAATGACACCACGACAGGTCTTGCCACTAAAGCCAGTCAAGTAGATTTAACGGCAGGTTTAGCGAGTAAAATTGGTTACGATGCAGTAAATACGGATGTTATTACTTTACGTGGTGTAAATGGCACAACGATTAGCAACCTAAAAGCAGGTGTAGCTGACACAGATGCAGTGAATGTTAAACAACTCAAAGACAGTAAAACCAAATACTTTGGCGTGAATTCTGGTGATGCTAGTATAGGCTCTAATATCAATGGTGAAATGGCAACAGGGCACGATTCACTTGCAGTCGGGGTAAAGAGTAAAGCCTCAAATACTGCTAGCAGTGCCTTGGGTGCTGGAAATACAGCCTCAGGTATTTCTAGTAATGCTATAGGGAGTAATAACCAAGCGACAGGTCTACTGTCGAATGCGATTGGTTCAGGTCGCCAGTTGAATGCGAATAATTCCCAACTTGATCCAACCAACACGAAAAAAATCACCATTGATGGTGTGGTTATTACCACTGTAAACGACCTAACCCAATCGGGAAGTGTTGCTGATACTGCTAAAGCTTTAACTTGGGCAGATATAGCAGCAATTGATGGAAAAACCGCAACGTATCAAGAAAAAACAATTTTTATTGATCTATTAAATAATTCACAAAAAGCCAATACAGCGTCAGGAATGGCAGCCAGTGCAGTGGGTGTAAGTAACACTGCATCGGGTATTTTCAGTAATGCAGTGGGAAGTCGAAATACAGCCTCAGGGTATTATAGCAGTGCCTTGGGATTTAATAATACAGCCTTAGGTCAATATAGCAGTGCCTTGGGATATTCAAATATAGCCTCAGGTATGAGCAGCAGTGCGTTGGGATATTCAAATATAGCCTCAGGGGAGTATAGTAGTGCGGTGGGCTATGTTAATCGGGCTTACACGTTTGGTGATGTTGCAATAGGACAAAGTAATATAGTTAAATCTTCGTCTAACCCTTTTGCTTCGGCTACAGGGCTTGGTATTCAAAACTATGCCTATAGTAGCAATGCAAGTGCAATAGGTACACATAATAGTAGTTTAGGAAAGAATTCTGTTGCAGTAGGAAGTGGAACATCAAGTACCAATAGTATAGGTGGAGATCAGGGTTTATATTTAGGTCAATATACTCCTAGATTAACTATGAGTGGTACAAATATAGCCACCATTGATGGCGTGAAAGTGACCACAACTGCGACTGATTGGACTGATTTAACAAACAATCCAAGTAAGCTAACAGCAGTAAATGGTGTTACTTTAGATCTAGAAAAAGCGACCGCTTTTGTACGTAGCGTTGCTTTTGGTGGTAACGTCGCATTAAACACAAACAGTAACGTGTTTGGTATCCAAAGTATGTCGGTTGCACCCAATGCCACAGCTATTGGTTATAACTCACTTGCGGATGAAGCCGATACCATTTCAGTGGGGCGTAGTGGTGCAGAAAAACGCATTACCAATGTAGCAAATGCCACCAAAGGCACCGATGCAGTCAATCTAAATACCCTAAATTTAGCATTGCAAAGCAGTACAGGCACAGGTATTAGTAAAAATTATGCGCACGATGTCAGTGATACGGCTTTAGGTGGTTTTAGTGGTACAGCACATCGTGTGAGAAAGGATAGTGCAGGTAAAATCACTGCTGTGAGTGGTATTGCTGTAACGACTACAGGTGCAGGTACATCCATTGATGATATTACAGGATTTACTGTTGGTAGCACGATGATTAATGATCCAACACGAGTGGCTAACTTTAAAGAAGCTGCTAAAAATGGTGGCAATATCGCAGTAGGCTTATCAAGCAGTGCAGTCGGTGTACAAAACACAGCATCAGGAAAAACCAGTAGTGCAGTGGGTTATGCCAACATCGCAACTCAAACACAAAGTAGTGCAATGGGTGCATTGAACTATGTCAGTGGTGAAGGTTCATCTGCGATCGGGAGTGCTTCTACTGTTGTAGATAAAGATGGAAATTTGCGAAAAGTAGCTAACACTCCAGCAGCAGCAGCTTTAATTCCAAATGCTATTGGTTTATTGTTTGAAAATAATAATGGCAAATTGCTACAAATTGACGGAATTGCTGTTGAAACCACAGCGACTACATTTGCAGATGTCTATAACAATCCTGATCTATTAACTGCTATTGATGGTAACACCAATTTAAGCTCGGCTGAAAAAGAAGCATTTATTAAAGGCTTAACACAAGGTTCCAATGTTGTTATTGGTCATGCAAGCAGTGCAATGGGCAGTCAAAATACCATTCTTGGTAAACAAGGCAGTGCGGTTGGTTTTGGTAATACTGTATTAGATGAAAGTAACTCGGCATTAGGCTTAAGAAACTTTGCACAAGGTAAGACCAGTAATGCAATTGGCTCAAATAACCAAACTTCTGATGTTAGTTGGGATGCCAATGCAATCGGGGCAAGTAATAATGTCAGTGGTTGGTTGAGTAATGCAATTGGTTCAAAAAATACAGCCTCAGCACAATCGAGCAGTGCAATAGGGGTACGTAATATTGCGAGAGAAGACTCAAGTGTCGCTCTAGGTTTCAAAAACCAAGCTTTAGGTGTGGAAAGTAGTGCATTGGGTACAAATAACACCGCAATTGGGCAAGGTGCATCAGCAATTGGGGCAAATACACATCAAGTCAATGAGATACTGTGGGATTGGGGCGCAAGAATACCAACGACGACATCAGCATCAGGAACAGTGGATAGTATTGATGGTATAGCGGTAACAAGTATGGCAACGAATTGGGATGATTTAAAAGCGAATCCATCTAAATTAACCGCTATCAATGGCATTGCATTAGATGCTCAAGACCAAGCCAGTATTATTAATAGTTTAAAAACAGGCGGTAATATTGCTTTAGGTAAAGCCAGTAATGCGGTGGGTAGCCAAAATATTGCAGCAGCAGACAATAGTAGCGTGTTTGGTGTAGGCAGTATTGCGACAGCTAAAAACTCGACAGCAATCGGTTATAACGCCGTTGCAAATGAGGAAAATACAATTTCTGTAGGGAAAGTTGGTGCTGAACAACGTATTACCAATGTCGCTGATGCTGTAAATGCGACAGATGCGGCAAATAAAAATTATGTTGATACCGCATTAAGTACATTTACAGGCAACCCAGATACTGTTCTTTATGATGCAGGTTCTAACAAAGCAATACTTACGCTTGCAGGTGGAACAGCAGGGACAAAAATTACTAATCTGCAAGATGCGACTCTAGATGCAACTTCAACAGATGCAGTCACAGGTAAGCAGTTAAATGCAACCAATGATCTAGTTGCAGCGAAAGCGAGTCAAACAGATTTAACGACAGGCTTAGCAACTAAAACTGATAAAACTG
>NZ_LQXQ01000040.1 GCF_003268395.1 Acinetobacter sp. CFCC 10889
GTCTCCAAAGATGGAGGTAACACATGGGTAAATACTGATGTACAGCAAACGGATTTAGTGGATGGTACTTATCAGTTTAAAGCTGTAGTGACGGATGTTGCAGGCAATAGTCAAAGTACGAATGTTCAAAAAGTTACTGTTGATACTGTGGTACAAACAGGCACATTAAGTCTTACAGCTTATACCGACACAGGTGAAAAAGCAGATGACTTTATTAGCCAAGACAAGAGCTTTGACCTCAGTTTGGCAGGTCAGGAAGCAGGTTCAAGTGTGGTTTACCAAGTCTCCAAAGATGGAGGTAACACATGGGCAAATACGGATGCTAAACAAACTGACTTGGTGGATGGTACTTACCAATTTAAAGCTGTGGTGACGGATGTTGCAGGCAATAGTCAAAGTACGAATGTTCAAAAAGTCACGGTTGATACAACTAAACCAATAGCAGGTACGCTTTTCTTAGGGGAATATACTGATACTGGAAGTTCAACCAATGACTTTATTAGCCAAGATAAAAGCTTTAGTTTAAATTTATTGGGGCAAGAAGCGGATACAACATTTGTATACCAAGTTTCCACTGATGGCGGTAACACATGGGTAAATACTGATGTACAGCAAACGGATTTAGCAGATGGTACTTATCAGTTTAAAGCTGTGGTGACGGATGTTGCAGGTAATACACAAACCACAAATATTCAAAAAGTCATAGTAGATACAACAGTGACAGCAGTTGCTGTTCAGGAGGCCATTCTCAATGACAATGGGCAAGATTTTACAACGACTGCTGAGGCAAATAGCACAATTAAAGTGTTTGATGATGCTAATAATGAAATAGGTAGTGCGATAGCTGATCATCTAGGTCAAGTCAATGGTCGTTTCAATAAAGTCTTTTTAAATGGAGAGAAATTACATTTTGTAGTCATCGACCAAGCAGGGAATAAGAGCACTGAAACAGTTATTCATGCACGAAAAGATCCACGAGTTCCATCTGCTGCAACAGATTTACAATTTTCAGAAAATGATTCAGGTTCAATTTTATCAGGTAAAGCTGAACCAAATACAACAATTAAAATCTATGACCAAAATGGCAATGAAGTCTATGTAAGTTGGGGAAGTAATCAGGCTAATGCAGAGGGCGTATTTAATTTAGAATTTAACACTTATTTCTTAAAAGGGCAGGAATTTACTCTTATTGTGAAAAATTCAATAGGAAATGAAAGCCCTGCGGTAATGATCACTGCACCATTGGATGATATTAAACCTGAAGTGTTAAAAGACATTGTTTTAAATGAAAATGGACGAGAGTTTATAGCGATTGCCGAAGCCAATACGAAGATTAAAGTTTTAGATGCAAATGGTAATGAAATTGGTTATGGCAGTACTGATAGTACAGGTCAGGTAACAGGATATTTCTATCAAGTTTATTTAAATGGTGAAGCGTTACATTTCATTGTTGTGGATCGTGCAGCTAATGAAAGTGATGAAACCATAAGAAATGCTGGGAAAGATATTATTGCTCCAGAGCCTGCAACAGAATTAACGCTGACCGAAGGTTATTCAGGTTCAATCCTCTCAGGTAAAGCTGAGCCAAATGCAACCATCAAAGTTTTAGATCAAGATGGTAATGAGATCTTTGAATATTGGGGAAGTTCTATCGTCAATTCAGAGGGTATTTTTAGTTTTGAATTTAAGAATTACTACTTAAAAGGACAAGAGCTTACGGTTGTTGTTATAGATGCAGCAAAAAATGAAAGTACAGCAGTGAAGATCACAGCACAATTAGATCCCCATCCACCTAAAGCCTTGGAAAACATTGTTTTAAATCCAAATGGACGAGAATTTACAGCAACGGCTGAAGAAAATACAAAAATCAAAGTTTTGGATAAAGACGGTTATGAAATAGGTTGGGGCTCTACCAACGAATTGGGGCAAGCTAGTGGTTATTTTAACCAAGTTTATTTAAATGGTGAAGTGTTACATTTCATTGTGGTAGATCGTGCAGCTAATGAAAGTGATGAAACCATAAAAAATGCTTTGACAGATATTATTCCTCCAGAGCCTGCAACAGAATTAAGTCTGACCGAAGGTTATAGTGGTTCAATCCTCTCAGGTAAAGCAGAGCCAAATGCAACCATCAAAGTTTTAGATCAAGATGGTAATGAAATCCCTGTACAGTGGGGAACTTCTAGCGTCAATTCGGAAGGTATTTTTAGTCTTGAGTTTTATGATTACTATTTAAAAGCACAGGAGCTTACGGTTGTTGTCGTAGATGCAGCAAGAAATGAAAGCACTGAGGTGAAGATTACTGCACCATTGGATGATATTAAACCTGAAGTGTTAAAAGACATTGTTTTAAATGGAAATGGTACGCAATTCGTTGCTAGTGCAGAACCTAACTCTACCATCAAAGTCTATGATAAAGAGGGCAATGAAGTAGGTTTTGGAAGTACAGGCAGTGATGGAATTGTTTATGGATATTTTAATAGCGTATTTTTAAAAGCTCAAGAACTCCATTTTGTGGTGCTTGACCGTGCAAAAAATCAAAGTCCTGAAACGATCGTTACAGCTTTGCGAGATGATATACCGCCAAATAAAGTAGAGCAGCTTGTTTTGGATACTGAAAATAATATTATTTCAGGACAGTCTGAAGCAGATACATTGATTGAGATTTTAGATCCGTACAACCAAGTGATTTTTTCAGTTAATACAAATTCTGATGGGGCTTTTTCATCTTATTTTTATTTTGATTTAAGTAAATACCAAGGATCAGATTTACAAGTTGTTGCTGTAGATCGTGCAACTAACCGTAGTGAGGTTGCTTTAGTGAGCATTCCATTAGATGACAATGGTATTGCTGCTGCAACAAATTTAACCATAGATGAAAATGGTTCTATCATTACAGGAAATGCAATAGCGGGAATGTATATAGACGTTATTGATCGTCATACAGGAAGTACAATTGGTCAGACTTATATCAGTGAGGATACTTTTAGTGTTAATTTAAATGGTAATTATTTACAGGGTCAAACTTTAGATGTGCGTGTTTATGATGGGAATGGTAAATATAGTCCAGTCACTGAAATTACAGCACCTTTAGATAATGTTGCCCCTGTCATTCAAGAATTTAATATCTCTGAAGATGGCTATTTAACCGTAAGCACTGAAAAATACAGTACGCTAAAATTAGTTGATCAAGATGGTGATAATTTAAATCTTTGGTTACAAACGGATGAAAATGGTCAGATTTATCAATATATAGGTCAAAATATTTTACCTGGTGAAGTGCTGACTGTTACAGCAACAGACTTGGCACATAATGAAAGTGAAGCAATAACCTATATTGTACAAGCGAGTCAGCATGCACCAAGCTCGCCAAGTAATGTTGTATTGATGGAAAATGGCTTAACCCTGACAGGGCAAGCAGATGCTGTAACATCAATCATTGTTTATGATGTCGTTGGTAATTATATTACTTCAGGCAGTACAGATGAATATGGGCAATTTAGCATACAGTTGAGTCAACCCTATACCAGTGGACAAGTGCTCAGAGTTGTAGCTCAAAATAACTATTTAAGTAATTATGCGGAAATTAAAGCACCTATTGATATTATTGCACCTGATGCACCAAGTGATTTGACGATTGATGCAGCGCAACAAAGTTACCAAGTTATCAAAGGGCAAACTGAAGCATTTGCCAAAGTAGAAGCTTTTAATGAAAAAGGTGAAAGTTTTGGTAATACCACTTCCGCGGATGTAGACGGTAAATTCTCATTATATCTATATGGTAATAACGGGAACGGCTATTGGAATGCTGAAACCATACAAGTTCAAGTTACTGATGCAAATGGTAATAAAAGCCCAATGGCTTCAGTTACAGCACCACTGGATCAAACTGCGCCAGAGACTGCAACCGAGTTAAAATTAAACGAAGGAACATTAACAGGTGTTGCAGAACCATGGAGTACTATAGATATCTTCTATATCTCAGGTGAACATACGCAAAATAGCTACACTGTGACGGCAAATCAAGAGGGTGTTTTTACATATAGTTTGCCTATAAATGTTTTAGATGTGCAATTTACAGTGGTTGATCGTGCTGGTAATGAAAGTCAAATGATAGCATTGTCAACAGCGGAGTTAGAGGAAAATTATAGCAAAGCATCTGTGGTTGATGAAATTCAAGTAGATAATACCACTGGACAGTTTACTGGCAATGCGACACCGAATAGCCAGATTATTGTGAGAGATATGAATGGCAATCAAATCGGAGAAGGTCGTTCAAATTATCAAGGTCAAGTGACGGGTAGTTTAAGTGTTCATACGACACAAGACCAAGAAGTGCAGTTTTTTGCAGTGTCATCATCAACATATCAGGAAGGTAGTGCATATACAATCAATGTCAGCTATGTGTATGTTCATCCTGCGCCAAATGCAGCAACTGATTTAACTTTAGATGAAACTGGGCAATTTTTACTAGGTAATACCAATTCCCCTGATGTTCGAGTTGAAGATGACAAAGGAAATATTATTGCACTTGTGAGCAGTGAAAATGGATCATTTACCGTTGATTTAGCAGGTTATCAAGGTGTTTTAAGTGTCATTGTTTCACATTCTGAATATGGCGAGAGTTTGCCTGCTCATATTGATACGAATGATTTTGTACTGATGCCAACGCATACTGTAGAAAGTCGTGCACAAGATGATATTTTTGTAGGTCATGTCAATGACAGTGACAGCGTGATTTTTAAAGTGCTAGATGCAAACAGCGCAACGGGTGGAAATGGTTTGGATACATGGCAAAACTTCCATGTTGGTGATGTCAATACGGACACAGCTGCGGATCAAATTGATCTGAGTGAGTTGTTAGATGCGCAACCGAGTGGTTGGTCAGATCCACTCACTGAAGCACAGCAATATATAGATGTTAAAATGGATAGTTCAAATAATACAGTAATCAGTATTGATA
Organism: Acinetobacter sp. CFCC 10889; assembly: GCF_003268395.1. Taxonomy (GTDB): domain Bacteria; phylum Pseudomonadota; class Gammaproteobacteria; order Pseudomonadales; family Moraxellaceae; genus Acinetobacter. Next base: position 4,964 of record NZ_LQXQ01000040.1, read on the forward strand.
GAGATGGTAGCGGTTCGAACTATGAAATGACACAATTGTTGGTGCTGAAAAATGTAAATACATCATTAGAAGAACTTCTTCAAAATCAACAAATTTTGTTCTAAAGTATGTAAACTTAAATATTAAATGAAGAGCCTTTTAGAAGGCTCTTTTTTTTATATGAAATTAGCATTTTTAGAAAATTAGAGTTGATCATTTAACCCAATAAACTGTTTTTCAATTGGTGTAAATACATGCTCATTCCTCGCAATTAGATATAGCCCTATGTGGCGATATTGTTCAGGAATTTCCATCTTATATTGAACATTGTATTTCTGAGCCAATGATCGAGTGACCAAAGAAACCCCCATACCTAACTGTGTGAAATTCACCAGTGCTTCATAATCATTAATATGAATCATTTCACCTTTATTTAATGTGTGATCTAAATAAATTTGATCAAGCATTGTCGAATAGCAACATTCTAATGAGGTAAATAATAAATTTTGCTGATTCAATGCTTCATATAAATTTTCATAGTTGATGACATCTTTGCCAATAAGCACCAATTCATCTTTACCTTTTTGAATATATTGTAGATTTTTTTGTTCGGGATGTCCGAGTACATAAGCAAAATCAATATTTCCCTGTAAAACCTCTTGTTCCAAAAAGCCTGTAGCACCAGTTTTGATGGAAAAAGATAAATCGGGGTAAGTTGTATATAACTGACTGATTGATGGGTAGAAGCGCATACCTCCTAAACTGGTATTGGTGCCAAAACGTAAAAACTTTTCTTGTTGATGAATTTTGTTTTCAGTTTCTTCCCAAGTAAACATCATTTTTTTTGTATTGTTGATATAAATTGATCCCTGATTCTGTCAGCTCAACACCTTTCGGTTTTCGAATAAACATTTGACGATCATAATGATTTTCAATTTTTTTAATTTTAGCGGTCATGTTTGACTGTAAATAATTCAGCTTATTGGCTGCAGCTGTAATGCTTTTCATCTCCGCCACAGTAATGAATGAACGGATATCACTCATATCAATATTCATATGAATTCCTCTAATGCTGAAACAATGACATCAAAAAAAATGATGTATCTATTAAAACATAGCATTATTCATGATGTTATTAATTTTCTACACTAGAAAAACATTCCATCTGTAGAGTACAGAAAAATGAATATTCGAGTGGTAAGTGCGATCACGGTGTTGTGTCTGGTGTGGGGATCTTTATGGGGATTGATTAAATTCAGCCTACATACTTTCCCACCATTTCAATTTATCTCAGTACGCTTAATTATCGCTGCCTTAACATTGTTAATTGTCCAACGGTTTTTAAACAGATCAATCCTGCCTGAGAAAGGCGATTGGGGGAAATTACTGATTTCAAGCTTAATGTTATGTGTTGGCTTTTATGCAACTCAAACTTTTGCCATGCAATTCGTAGATTCAGGGTTATCAGCCGTATTGGTATTTACTATGCCGATCTTCATTGGTGTCTTGGCGCATTACATTTTGAAAGAACGATTGAATACCCAGAAAATTGTAGGTTTGTTTTTTGGTGTTTTGGGATTAGTTTCAATTCTTTGGACACAGCTACATGATATTCATATGAATGTTACATTACTTGGTGAACTTGGGCTGATTTTTGTTGGCTTTATGTGGGCAGCGACCACGATTTATATCAAGAAAAATTTTGCATCATATGACAAAGTGAAACTGACGATTTGGCAAATGTTGATTGGTGGCATCATTATATTATTTGGCGCTTTACTGGTTGAGCCTATTGATCTGCATATTTGGGTGAATCCATTCAATGATTCGATTTTATTTTATGTTTCAATCGTGGGTACAGGTGCTGCTTTTGCATTGTGGAATTGGATTGTTACTCAAGTTGATACCTTTGTTGCTTCAATTTCGATCATGAGTATTCCAATTTTAAGTCTACTCTTTGGTTATGTGTTTTGGGATGAACCATTAACCTTGAATATTATGATTGGTGCAGTCTTTATTTGCATAGGCATTATTTTGAGTTCAATGAAGCTAAATGGACAAATAAAAAAATCAACTTCCATAAAAGTTTAATGATCATTTGCTCATCAACCATATTGGCATAAGTTGATCTGGTTGATGATGCAGCATTTAGATTTTATGTTGCACCAATTTTGAATATTATATATTTGGATTCGTGAGATTGTAATTATGTTTTCATTGAGCATGTTTAAAGCAAAATTGTGTTAAAAGTTGAATAATTTTACAGTTTAAAAATATATTTGAAAGTTGATATGCATCTAAGAATGAGTACAAATCTTATATTTGAATACAGAAAGATTTAAATAAAAGCGCAGAGAAAATTTTCAACAGAATATTTATTCTAATTTTTAACTTTGAAAACACTTAGCTTTGAATCCAAAGTGTTAATTTGACCTTATAAAACAGTTTTGTTGCAAGATAGAGAAATTTTTATGACAAACTGAGTAAAGTTCATTCTCAAACTTTAAAAACTTCATGCTACAATATGCGCCAATCTTAGCACGGCTTAAAAGCCCTACATTTCATAGGACCTCGCTAATGTTTGCCAATATCTCTATTGCTGAATTTGACCCTGAATTAGCGCAAGCAATCTCGAATGAAGATGCTCGCCAAGAAGCGCATATTGAGTTAATCGCTTCTGAAAACTATTGCTCACCAGCAGTAATGGAAGCACAAGGCTCAAAACTCACTAACAAATATGCGGAAGGCTACCCAGGCAAACGCTATTATGGCGGTTGTGAATATGTAGACGTGATCGAACAATTGGCAATTGATCGTGCTAAAGAATTATTCGGCGCTGACTATGCAAACGTTCAACCACATGCGGGTTCACAAGCAAACTCAGCAGTTTACTTAGCGCTTCTTAACCCAGGTGACACTGTATTGGGTATGAGCCTTGCGCATGGTGGTCACTTGACTCACGGTGCAAAAGTCAGCTTCTCTGGTAAAACATATAACGCTGTTCAGTATGGTTTAAATCCTGAAACTGGCGAAATCGACTATGAAGAAGTTGAACGTTTAGCAATCGAGCACAAGCCACGTATGATCGTGGCTGGTTTCTCTGCATATAGCCAAATCGTAGATTGGCAACGTTTCCGTGATATCGCAGACAAAGTGGGCGCATATTTATTCGTAGATATGGCACATGTTGCAGGTCTAGTTGCTGCGGGTGTTTACCCAAGTCCAGTACAAATTGCTGATGTAACAACAACGACTACACATAAAACTTTACGTGGTCCACGTTCTGGCTTAATTCTTGCGAAAGCAAACGAAGAAATCGAGAAGAAATTACAGTCAGCTGTATTCCCTGGTAACCAAGGTGGTCCTTTGGTTCATGCTGTTGCTGCAAAAGCAATCTGCTTTAAAGAAGCGATGTTGCCAGAATATAAAGAATATCAAAAACAAGTGGTTGTAAATGCTAAAGCAATGGCTGAAGTGTTGATCGCACGTGGTTATGATGTGGTTTCAGGTGGTACTGAAAACCATTTATTCTTATTATCTTTGATCAAACAAGATGTAACAGGTAAAGAGGCTGATGCTTGGTTAGGTGCAGCTCATATTACTGTGAACAAAAACTCTGTACCAAATGATCCACGTTCTCCATTTGTCACTTCAGGTATCCGTATCGGTACACCTGCGGTAACAACACGTGGTTTTGGTGAGGCAGAAGTACGTGATCTTGCAGGTTGGATCGCTGATATTTTAGATGCAAAAGGTGATGAAGCTGTCATCAATACAGTAAAAGCAAAAGTTGAAACTGTATGCGCTAAATTCCCAGTTTATGCAAAATAAGCATTGACTTGAGAAGCCCCTCTCGAGGGGCTTTTTTTATAACTTTGAAAAAGTAAGTGGGTTATTCAATTGTCATATTTTCTGTTATAAGAGAAAGTTAGACATTTAAATTTTTAATTGCTGTTGCTCGTTCATCACATGAATTAAAGGAAGTGAAGTACATGGCTCAACCAAAGATTATTATTACAGAACAGGATCTACATCGTTTAGAAACGATGCTTGAACATCAAACGAAATTAACACCAACGATGGCACATTTAGAAGATGAATTGGCACGTGCAGATGTCGTTGCACCACAAGAAATCCCAGCCAATATCGTGACCATGAATGCTAAAGTGTTGATTACTATTGCACCTGCAACAGAAGCAACAGAAATTACTTTGGTATATCCACATGACTTTAAGGGGGATAAAGGTCAAGTGAATATTCTTGCACCGATTGGCGCTGCGATTATTGGTTTGGCTGAAGGTCAAGAAATTGAATGGCCACAACCCGATGGTCATACCATGAAAGTCAAGATAGAAAAAGTTCTTTATCAACCTGAGCGTGAAGGGAACTTCATCTAAGTATTTAAAGCCATCGTGACGATGGCTTTATATTTTTGCAGATCGAATAAATTTAATTCGATAGTTAAAATGCAGTTTGAGCTTTTAATTCCAAATATGCTTTTAAATCATTTGGATAATTCTGAATAAGTGCTAGAAAAAGACTTTTATTGCCTTGATATAAAGCACGAGTTGCTTCTTCATAATTTGGCATATTACCAAGCATTGCTGACATAAAACGGTCAGTACTTTGTTTCGCTAACATGATATTACTTTCAGATGTTGGATCATTTAGTTCCTTATCAATCAATTTACGAATCACAGCAGATGCACTCGCACTTTGCTGATCTAGCCAATTCCAATGTTTTTGTTGCAGGGTAATTTCACGAGAAATTACGCCTAATTTGGGACGTCCAACTTTTTTAACTTCTTCGACTTTCGCATAACGTTGTTTTAAATCATCTTCAGAACCTGAAAGATCGAGGTCAATTTGTTGACCTGTTTGGTCATTAAAAATCAGATAACTTATCTCAGGTTGCTTTTGCAGTGTTAAAGCGACATGAAATAAAGAGTCTGTAATGATACGGAGATCTCCATGGAAGGCGGTATAGTAATTTTCAAGATACATTTTAAGCTCACATAAAAAATAATTTTATCAGGGTAAAAATAGATAGCGATTGAATATTATCAGGGTAAAACTAAAAAATAAACACAATTTTATTATTTCTGTGCAATTTCTTTTGAAAAATATGGAGTAAAGAAAGAGTAGGAGTGGTTTATTTTATTCTAAAGATATATTAAGATATATCTTAATTATTCTTAGCATAGATTTTTAGTGATGAATAAAGCAGATGCTCCGCAATTTTTAATACCTGTAGAAAATATCGAAAGCCCACGTAAACAACGCTTATTTGAATCAGGGCATATGAAGTTATTGGTACTGTATTTAGTTCAACAAGCGCCTAAGCATGGCTATGAACTAATGAAAGATATTGGAGAAATTGTTGGCGGTGGTTATAGCCCAAGTGCGGGAACGATCTATCCAACGTTAAATTATTTAGAAGATATGCAATTTATTTCTGCACAAAAAACAGCAGGTCGTAAGCAATACAGCATCGAGCCTGAAGGTGGTCGTTATTTAGAAACACAGCAAGTGCAGTTGCAGCAAGTTTTAGATCGCTTTGAAACGAGACGAGAAATTCAAAATAACCAACAGCTTATAGATATTCGCCGTGCGATGGAAAATCTAAAAACAGCATTAAAACTCAAGTTGAAAACAGACTCAATGACAGCCGAACAAGTGCGGAATATTGCTGAAAAAATTGATCATGCTGCTATTGAAATCGGTCGTTTATAAACGAGGAGAGAGCTTATGAAACAACATCAATATCAAATTACAGTAGAACATCTCGCAGATGCAAAAGGGCAGCCTTCCACATATAGTGAACCTTTACAGTTTAAGGTTGGCAATCATGATGACATTTTTAGAGTTTTACAGTTTGTAGAAAATACACAATTATTTGATCCTGAAACAACGAAATCATTTACTGTTGGGTTGAAACTTTTTGGTGAAGTTTTATTAGAAAATAAAGATTTGCCTTTATTTAAAGATTTTATGCCTGAATTTATTCAGTTTATGAAAAGATTAAAGCAATCTCAACCAGCAGAAAATTAAAGAAATAGGTAATATAAATTTTTATGGTATTTCCCAAGTTTCATCCTAAACATCTCGCATGGCTCATGCCATTGATCCTTTCAGGCTTAATGAGTGCTTCGATTTCTTGTTTTAATGTCTTGTTAAATCGAGGTTGGAATGCTGATTTTTTCAATATTTGGCTACACAGTTGGACAATGTCGTGGTTGATTGCATTTCCTCTAATTTTAATTTTCTTGCCTTTGGTACGGAAGTTTTTAATGCAATTTGTGCATATCCCTGATTAAGCTCTATGAAATGTATGGTTGTAAAATACGATGCATTTCAGTCAAGCTTTTTACCCCTGCAATACGTTGCATGATTTGTCCATTTTCAAAGATTAAAGTCGAAGGTAGACCATAAACGTGATATCGCAAAGTCAGAATCGGAGATTGATCAATATTGACTTTACCAAATTTAATTTCAGGATGTGACACAGAAAACTGCTTAGCAAACTGTTCAAAGAGAGGAAAATTTTGTACACAAGGTACACACCAATCTGCATAAAAGCGAATCACCGCAATTCCTTCAAACCATTCAAAATCTTGAAAATTATTTTCTGAATATTCTGTGATGATTGGCATGGTGAAGTTCCTTGATTTAATTTATACGACTTCGTGTTTATTGCATTGTCCAGCGTAGATCAAGCTGGGCATGCTGTGTATATTCATCAACTGACGCTTTTACGATCTGGAAACCATGGTGGTGATAAAACTGTACAGCAGTTGTATTTTCAGTATAAACCTGTAAATCCAATGCAGTAGACTGTTGTTGAGTAAATTTCAAAAGTTTTGACCCGAAGCCTTGCCCTTGAAAAGCAGGTGCAACAAATAGTGCTGCTAAAAAATATTCTGTACTTATATCTGTTTTTAATAGAGATGCAAAACCAAGTATATTGCACTTAGATACAATCACATAGTTTTCAGCCATAGGTAAATAGACATTACGCATATTGTCTAATTGTTCTTGCCAAAAATGGATAGGGATAAAATGATGGGCTTGAATGGATGCTTCTAGCCAGATGTGTAGAATTTGTTCAATATCTGTGGAATGAGCTTGTCTAATCAAGAACATAGGTTTGAATATCAATTTTTAAAATAACCAATTGATTATACATAAGTCCACTGTTATTCAAACTGCAGCAGCTTTATGTTCAAATAGAGAAAACTTGAAAAGTCATGAATAGGGAAAACTGATGTCACAAGCAACGATGCAACACATTATTATTACTGAACCAGGTGGAGTGGAAAAACTTGCCTATGAAGAGGTAAATATTCCACAGGCAAAATCTGATGAAGTCTTAGTTAAAGTACATGCCTTCGGAATTAACCGTCCTGATATTTTACAGCGCCAAGGTTTATATCCGATGCCAAAAGGTGTCACACCTGTGCCAGGTTTGGAAGTTGCAGGTGAAATTGTTGCGGTGGGGAGTGATGTCACTCAGTTTCAAGTTGGTGACAAAGTTTGTGGTTTAACCAATGGTGGTGGTTATGCAGAATATTGTGTTGTGCCTGAAAGCCAGACCATTCATATTCCACAAGGTGTAAGTTTTGTTCAAGCTGCCGCTATTCCTGAAACATTTTTTACTGTTTGGGCAAATGTATTCCAAATGGGTAATGCCAAAGCTGGTGAAACCGTGCTTGTGCATGGCGGTGCGAGTGGAATCGGTACAACTGCATTAATGTTATGTCAGTCTTTGGGATTAAAAAGTTTTGCGACAGTGGGCTCGGATGAGAAAGTACATGCTATTGCTGATCTAACTGATGCGATTAATTATAAAACTCAAGATTTTGAACAAGTCATTAATGAAAAAACGGACAATGGTGGTGTGGATATTATCCTTGATATGGTTGGTGCGCCTTATTTAGAAAAAAATCTTAATCTGTTACGCCGTGATGGACGTTTGGTCTATATCGCATTTTTAGGTGGAGCAAAAGCCAAAGAGGTGAAATTGGGTCAAATCATGATGAAGCGTTTGACCATTACAGGTTCAACGATGCGCGCTCGTAATACTGCTGAAAAAGCTGCTATTGCACAAGGTTTGATGGAAAATGTTGCACCACTTTGGGCAAAAGGTGAATGCTTGCCGATGATTTATCGCACGTTTAAATTTGATCAAATTCAGGATGCACATGCGATCATGGATACAGGTGAACATATTGGTAAAGTTGTGGTTGAAGTGCTTTAAAAGTTTGATGCATTTGACGATTAAAAACCTCTAAATCTGTGCCGTGTAGGAGAATTCCACTTACACGGACAGATGATCTGGATTGAGAGATATAATGTTGAATATCATTGCTACAATTCTCAAATTTTAACTCTGATTTAATTTTAAAATTATGCGAAAATAAGCATTCAAATTTTTTTGTATTTTTAGGACTCCCATGACAGATTCTTCTGCATCACTCAGCGATATTGAAATTTTAGATATTTTACAGTCAATGAAATCTGACGAATTAAATATCGAAGCACAAAAAATCATTCGTGAAGGCGGAAAAGCAGGGCGTCAGGAAGCACATAAACAAGCATTGGTAGCACTACATCAAAGCTTTGAAGATAAGTTTGTTGAAGCAGTAACAATGGCTTTACATTTAAATGAAGCACAAGCGAAAAAAATTCGTTATAAAAAAGATCGTATTCGTATTTTAAAAGCCAAAGGCATTGATTATTTAGCCATTGATGGTGCGGAAACAGCACAAGTTTTAGGGCAAGTTGCACAAGCGATTTTACGTGAAGATGCTACAGTCACGCATGATTTGCATAATATTTTCCCTTTCTGGAAAGAAGGCTGGCCAATGGTGCAATTTGATAGTGCATATAAGTTGTTAGATGAAGATATTAATATTCATTATCAAGCAGTATTAGATCGTTTGATTGAAAAGCATTAATGTTTAGTTTGAAATAACATTTTGGATGGATCAGATAGTCCATTTTCATTGTTTACTTTAAAGAAGCTCTAAATTTAGAGCTTCTTTTTTATATTATTGATTTGTTTCATCTGTGGCTGGCTCGGCTTCACTTCTTTCAAGTAAGCGAGTCACCAGTAATTGGTCGATTTTAAAATGATCGACATCTACAACTTCAAATTTATAAGCATCAAAAATTACGGTATCAGCAGGACGAGGAATCTTACGCAATTTGTACATCATAAAGCCTGCCAGTGTTTCATAGTTTTCTTCATCAGGCATTTCATCAAGTGCTAATGCATGTTTTAAATCTTCAATTGGTGTACTACCATCAATCAACCAAGAATTATTATCACGTTTAATGATTTGTTGGTCTTCTTCAATCGGTGTAACCCAATCCCCCATTACTGTGATCATAATATCTGAAAGGGTAATCACACCAACCACTAAGGCATATTCATTAATTACCACTGCAAATTTTTCTTTGGTAGAACGAAAACGGTCAAGCAGTTCAGACAAGGTTAAAGTATCAGGGATGGTTAAAACATTACGAATGGTGTTTTCATTCAGTTGTAATAAAGATTGATTATTTAAAATACGCACTAAAATATCTTTAGAATCCACATAACCAATCACATCATCAATATTGTTATTGCACACTAAAAACTTCGAATAAGGATATTCTGCAAGTTTTTGGCGAATACTTTCTTCAGACTCTTTTAATGTGAAAAATACAACATTTTCACGTGTGGTCATGCTAGATGGAACATTACGTTCCTCAAGTTCAAATACATTTTCAATAAAATGGTGTTCTTGTTTCTGTAAAACGCCCGCTTGTGCACCAGCATCCATGACGGCTGAAATATCATCAAAAGTGATATTGTCATCACGTGTAGTATTGACTTTAAATAAACGAAATAACAAATTGGCGATCATGTTGATAAACCATGCCAATGGTTTACACACTACGATAAAAATTTGAATGGGTTCAATGACAGAAACTGCAATTTTTTCAGGTGCAATCATTGCCAAGCGTTTTGGCATCAGATCTGCAAATAAAATAAATAATGAAGTCACTAAGGTAAATGACAAAGAGAAGCTAATCGTGTCTGCCCATGGACCTGTATAAAAACGTGAAACAAATTCAAGGAAGTAAGGACGGAAAGCCCCTTCACCTAAAATACCTCCTAAGATGGCAACGGCATTTAAACCAATTTGTGAGGCTGCAAAAAAATCTGCTGAATTTTCTTGTAAATCAAGAACTTTCTGTGCTCTTTCATCACCAGATTCTGCAAGGATTTTTAGCTTAACTTTACGTGCACCTGCCAATGCAATCTCCGTTAAGGATAAAAAACCAGCACCTGCGATGAGGAGTACCATGATGATAATATTTTGAAAGAGGCTCACGAATCCACCTGTGGATCTTGATTATTATGAATATTTTTAACACAAAAGCACAAAGAGAATAAATTAATTATACTCTTTGGTGCTTAGTATAAGCTGAAAATGCAGAATCTTATAAATTAAGATGATTAATAATGTGAAAACTGCGAATTATTTAACATGAATTCACGATTTTCTTCTTCAATCATTTGACGAGCAACATAGAGGATGAGTTGGCGTAACCAACGATGTGCAGGATGATGATGCAGTAGCGGACACCATGCCATTTTCAACTCAAACTCTGGAATATAAAAAGGTGGGTCTTTGATCAATAAATTTTGACTTTTTGCTTGCAAACGTGCAATGCGGGTTGGTAGTGTTGCGACCAAATCGACATTGGATGCCAATAAAGCAGGCATTTGATAATGACGGGTAAAAACAGAGATTTTACGCTTTTGACCAATACGTTCTAGAGCTTGATCGATCCAGCCTAAACCTGCTTGTTTCTCAGGATTAACACCGAAACCTACACCCATTCCAGTTTTAGACACCCAGATATGCTGTGCATCTAAATAGCTTTTTAGGTTGAGGTTATTGGCAGCAGGATGCTTACCATTTAACAGACATGAAAAGCTGTCACGCCATACCAAAACTTGATGGAAACTTTGCGGAATTTCATTAAAACGATTAATCGCCAAATCAACTTTGCCTTGTTCCATGTCACGATAAGACACATCACTTGGAGTTAGAAAGTCAAGTACGACATTCGGTGCTTCAGAGCGTAAAGCTTTTACAAGACGAGGTACTAAAGTCGCTTCAGCATAATCTGAAGTCATGATGCGGAAAACACGATTTGAGGTATAAGGTCGAAACTCAGTACGAGGTTCTAAAATCATCGACAAATCAGACAGTGCATCACGAATACGAGGCTGTAATTCTAAAGCACGTTCTGTTGGGGTCATCCCTTCAGAAGAACGAATCAGGAGTGGATCATTAAACAAATTACGCAAACGGCGTAAAATATTACTCATTGCAGGTTGAGTGACACCTAATTGCTCTGCTGCACGTGTAACATTTTTTTCACGTAGCAACACATCAAGGTAAATTAAGAGATTGAGATCAACCCGCTCAAGATTCATATAAAAAATACCGAAAATAAATTTTTAAAATCACGAGGATTATGCCATAAGCAAATAGTTTTGTGTTAAATCGTGATGAAAAAACATATTTTAGATTTTGATTGCTGAGCCATTAAATATAAATAAAAGGCTAGCTAAGAGAAAGTCGTATTCATAAAAAATATGTTGCAAGCGATTGAACATATGATCTTGTTCTTAAAGCAGCAAAATATGATGAATAAAATAGGCAAATAAATAACATCTAAAATGAGAGATAAAAGGAAAGAGCATTCGTTCAGCATTTATTTTGCTTAAAATATATACTTAGAAAATTTAAAAATGGAAGTATGCAAGGAAAATGTAACCAAGCTCGACTTAAGTCTAATGCAGATAAAATGGACGAATCGTATTAATTGTAAGCAAAAAATTCAATGAGTATATTTATTTAAATATATAAAAAACAATTATTTAATAAATTGAAACATAATTATAATAAGACTTTGATCTATATATTTTTTAAATAAATACTGAGAATTAACGCAAAATATTGGATTAATTTTAGGAGTCAATCTAAGCTAAGTTCATAACAACGAAGCGTACTAAATCTGAACAAATAGACAGTACTAGATTTAGCGATTCGATGGGATGAAATCCTAATATTATTACAGGAACATATCATGTCTACATATTTATCAGCGATTGAAGCAATCCGCGAATTAAAAGCAAAATTCGGTGCAACTTGGCGCGATATTAGCCCAGAAGACGCTGCGCGTATGCAAATGCAAAACCAATTCAAAACTGGTTTAGACATCGCTAAATACACAGCTGCTATTATGCGTCGTGATATGGCTGCTTATGATGCAGACTCAAGCAAATACACTCAATCATTAGGTTGCTGGCACGGTTTCATTGCGCAACAAAAAATGATTGCGAACAAAAAATACTTCGGCACTACTGAGCGTCGTTACATCTACCTTTCTGGTTGGATGGTTGCTGCTCTTCGTTCAGAATTCGGTCCACTTCCTGACCAATCTATGCACGAAAAAACTTCAGTACCTGCTTTGATCGAAGAAATCTATACATTCCTTCGTCAAGCTGATGCGAAAGAATTAAACGATTTGTTCCGTGCGCTTAAAAAAGCAAACGAAGCTGGTGATACTGCTAAAGCTGCTGAAATCACTGCTCAAATCGACGGTTTCCAAACTCACGTTGTGCCAATTATTGCTGACATCGATGCTGGTTTCGGTAACGAAGAAGCGACTTACTTACTTGCTCGTAAAATGATCGAAGCTGGTGCTTGTGCACTACAAATCGAAAACCAAGTATCTGACGCTAAACAATGTGGTCACCAAGCTGGTAAAGTAACTGTTCCACACGAAGACTTCATCGCTAAAATCCATGCATTGCGTTATGCATTCTTAGAAATGGGTCTTGACGACGGTATCATCGTTGCACGTACTGACTCTGAAGGCGCTGACTTGACTCAAAAAATCCCAGTGGTTAAAGAGCCAGGCGACATCGCTTCTCAATACATCAGCTACTTAGATACAACTGAAATCAGCATCGAAGAAGCGCAAGAAGACGAAATCTTGATCAAACGTGATGGCAAATTACACCGTCCTAAGCGTTTAGCTTCTGGCTTGTATCAGTTCCGTGCTGACACTCAAATTGACCGTGTTGTACTTGACTGTGTGTCTAGCTTACAAAATGGTGCGGATCTTCTTTGGATCGAAACTGCGACTCCAAACGTTGAAGAAATCGCTCACATGGTTAACCGTGTTAAAGAAGTTGTTCCAAATGCGAAACTTGTTTATAACAACTCTCCATCGTTCAACTGGACTTTAAACTTCCGTCAACAAGCTTACGACCGTTGGGTTGCTGAAGGTAAAGACGTTTCTGCTTACGACCGTGCTAAATTAATGAGCGCTGAGTACGATGCAACTGAATTAGCTGCTGATGCTGATGAAAAAGTTCGTACATTCCAAGCTGATGCTTCTCGTGAAGCAGGTGTGTTCCATCACTTGATCACACTTCCGACTTACCACACAGCTGCTCTTTCTACGCATGAGCTTGCTCAAGGTTACTTCGGCGACCAAGGTATGCTTGCTTATGTTGCTGGCGTTCAACGTAAAGAAATCCGCGGTACAATTTCTTGTGTTAAACACCAAGCAATGGCTGGTTCAGACATCGGTGATGATCACAAAGAAATCTTCTCTGGTGACAACGCTCTTAAAGCGCATGATGATGCTAAAAATACAATGAACCAATTTGCTGCTCACTAAGCACTGATTTGATTCAAAAAGAAACCCTGCGAAAGCAGGGTTTTTTGTGGGCTGGATATTGATAAGGAAAAGATCATTTATATTGGGTCTTGATAAACTTCAAAAATATGTGAAATAAGCCACATTTAAACGAATTATTACAAAAAAGTATCAGGTCTATTTTTTAATCTTAATTCTCGATATATGCAAAATTTAAGACAAAATTTTGTGAATTTAAGCATAAGCTTTATAGAATAATCAGTGTGGAAAAGATAATTTACAAATGTGATTTAATTGTTTGAAAATTAGGCGAATTAAATTTTTATATTATGGCGGTATTGTTACAATCCGCAAAATTTTATATTTATAAGTATGGTGTTTTGATGTTCGAAAAATTAGCTGAACAAAGTCTTGGGGCAATGGGGTGGGAGATTGATAATCATTGGGATTTAACCATTGATCAATGTGTGATGATTGCTGCACCACATACCAGTAATTGGGATGCTTTATATGCACGTTTAGCATTAAAAGCATTAGGGGTAAATGTACGATTGACCATCAAAGACAGCTATATGAAATTGCCTTTTGGTCCATTTGTACGTGCTATGGGTGGCATAGGTATTGATCGCAGTCCAAAAAAAGAAGGTGAGGCTCGTCCAAGTATGGTCGAGTTAATGACAGATTTATTTAAAACGCATCCAAAATTGGTGATGTTGGTTACGCCTGAAGGTACACGTGCCAAACAAGAAAAATGGAAAACAGGTTTTTATCATGTTGCGGTGAATGCAGGTGTGCCGATTGCACTGGCATATATGGATTATGATAAGAAGAAAACAGGCATTGGTAAAATTGTTTATCCATCTGGGGATTATGAAAAAGATATGGCGGAAATCATGGCATTTTATGCACAGATTAATCCGAAATTTCCTGAGTTATTTAGTGTAGATAAGCGTTATTTTTCAGAAGAATAAGATGTGTAAAAAGACAGAGATTGCTCTGTCTTTTTTTAATTATTTATGCTGAACAATGACTAACTTTTAAGTATTTTCATTGATTTGCGTGGATGTATTTTCACTTTGTATACCACCTAAAGCTTCACATGCAGATTTATAGACATCATATTGTTGTTGTATAACATGGTCTAAAGGAATTTTAAATAATACATCGCCTGATTTATAGCTGTCGATATAAGAGCTTGCTTTTTCACGACTCACTGCTAAAGCACGTTCGTGATAAGAGGTAATTGGGCTATGGGCTAATTCTGCACTTTCTATATTTTTGCATTCAAATTGGTTCAGCAATTTTTCTGCTGATTTTATTTCGCTAGATGTACCAATCGCACAAGCGGTTAAGATGAGGCTTAAACCAAGCAAAAATGAGAATTTCATCACAAAAATAATATAAAAATGAGGACAAAAATTATATGCCTAATGATTTGAATTAAATAGCTAAGTTTGCCTAAAAATTGGCACATTGGCGGTATTTTGTTACATTTTACATTCTAAATTGTAAATAAATATTTAAAACAAAGTAGAGAGGCTTAAAAATACACCTGAGGCGAATAATAAACCAAGGACGATTCGTTTAAATTGTATTTCAGATATTTTATAAAATAAGCGTGCGCCTAAAATCGCAGGAATACTAACAGTGATGATGAGGACAAGAATATAAGGAAAATGGCTGCTATTGATAGTGCCATGCCAGATGTAGATGAGTAATGTAAATAATTGGATGGCGAAGTTAAAATGGCGTAGCACATAACGTTGTTGTTCTTTAGGCAGTTGTTTTAGCATGACCCATGCTGAAGGAAGTGCACCGCAAAAACCACCTAAGCCACCAAGTACACCGCCTAGAAAACCAATGATACTGTCTGCAATTTTGCCCATTTTTTTTAATCGTGGCAGTTCAGGGGCAAAATAAAGGGTCGGACACCATAAGATAAGAAAAATACCTAAAATAATTTTAAAAATATCTTGGTGAATATAATGTAATAGTGCCGTACCGAGTGGGACACCAATCAAACCTGCAAGAATATAAGGTTTAGCCAAAGAAAAAGGGAGTGTATGTTTTTGTTCTTTGCTAAGTGCAATGCAGTGGCTCCAAAGCGATGCAAAGACGAGTAGAGGTGCAGCCACTTGTGCGGGTAGAACCCAAATCCAAAATGACATGGCGATCAAGGCAAACGCAAAACCTGTTAAACCTTGTACAAAACCTGCAATCATTGCACCAAGACAAAAAATGACCCAAGTCATGTGTTATGCCAAGAAATGAGGAAATGTATTTGAATGGATGCGGAATAAGACATGCGACTTCATAGATCTAAATGCAAGTTCATTTTAAAGGATTTTGCTGTATGAATGTATTTTCAAGCGATGAAATAATTTATTTAGGACAAAATCAAAATGTCAGACATAAAAATATGATTTGAATGATTGATGATGGAACAGCCAAAATAAACATTAAGGTTATTTAGCTTGTAATAAGTGCGTTTGTAGAATTCTACGTAATTCTAAAATCACTTCAGGTTTTTCATGAATTGAGTGTCCACCTTGTAACACCTTTTCAGAAATTGCTCCCTCTAAATGCGAACTGCTATATGGGACAATACCATCAGACATGATATTTGGATCATGACTTTGGGTTTTATTACCAATAATGGAGTGATAAGGAATGAGTGGCACTGGCATAATTTGGGTGGTCAAGGTCATAAAACGAGCATCACGGCTTAAATCGGCAGGACCTGAACGGACTAAACCCGCAGATGAGCTTTTTTGATGTGGAATTTGAATATTGACATCATTTAAAAATGTTGTTGGTAGCACGACCAGTTTTTTCGCAAGATTAGTAAACCAACGATCAGCGAACTCTGTGCCATGATGTGGTGCAGCAATAAAAATTGCTCGACTCACGGGCTTTAATGGTTTGAAAATAAAACGTTCACGAATCACAGGATTACGCTGTAATTGAGTGTGTTGTTCATAATTCATGTAGGGAATTGCTCGCTCAGAAATATCCGCATCACTGATCAGTAAGCGACTGATTACGCCACCCATACTGTGTCCAATCAGTACAGCATCTTTGGCAGATGGACTATTCGGTTGGATTTGTGCAAAAGCTTGATTAAGTAGAGCATTGATCTGATAACGACTTTCAAAAATGGGCATATTGGTGGAGTAAAATACTTGCCAAACTTGAAAGTTTTCACGTAGTTTCGTATCACCCATAATATTATTGGTCAAAGAAATCCATGTTTCAGGACTACTTGCCAAACCATGAATCATCACAATAATTTTTTTCTTGGGTTGATAAGGTTCTAATTGATACAAATGCGGCATTCGTAATTTTTCTTCACGATTGAGCAATGTCCAATACCCTGCTGAACCGAGTTTATTTTCTGCCAACCATAAGCCAAAGGGCACAGAATAATTAGCGGTTAAGGTGTAATCATGCTGATGAATGTGGGCAGTTTTATAGAGATTCGGGTCATAAAATTCAACTTTAAATACAGCTTTGCCTGACAAAATATCAGTCACAGAACTTTGTGCATCGATAGGTTGTACCACAGTGCTGACAGGGAGATAACGTGCCTCATGGATATTGGGATTAGGTCGATCTTTATAAGCTTGTGTAGGATCTAAAAGAAATACATTACTTGTCGCTGTGGCATTTTGTTCATTTTGAAGTGCTTTAACCATCACAAACTCTGCACCTAAACCTTCTTGGCGGTTAATGCTATAAAAGCCTGAAAAATTCAGGGTATAGCTTGATTGTAGTTTGCTGATCTGTGCATTTTGTAAAGTTGGATAATGGGCTAAGTCAAATTGATATGTGGATGAACCAAGTTTAAGTTGTTGAGGAATTTTACGATAAGCAAAGCGTTCATGTGCTTTGGTCATGAGTTGTGATAATGCTACATTATAAAAAGTTCGCACTTGTCCCTGACGTAGATCGAATAAACGTGTTTCAGGTGTTTGTGAAGATAAAAATAAATACACATAGCTATAACGTAAGCTTTGATCAAAATAACCGAGTTGCTGATCTTGGCAGTTTTGCTGTGGCGTGGTAGTTGCTGTATTTTGCTTTGAAGTTAAAGCTAAGGGCGAGCTGCAATGAGTTTGCTTTTTTAAGTGAATGGCTTTGCTTAAATATAACTCACTGGCAGCAGAATAAAATTGGTCTTTATCTAAAATATCATTTTTTGCGAGTTGTTCGATACAGCTGTCGATTTGTGCTAAGCACTGATTTGATGAGATATTTTGTAAACGTAAAAAGCTGCGAGTTGCTTCACTGAGTTGGTTGTTGGTTAAGATATTATCTGTTTTTTCGGTTAATGATGACTGTAAATGATGTGTTCTGACTTTAACCAGTTGACAAGCACTTAACAAGCTTATGCCAATACTGCTGAGTAAACTGAATCGAATTATTTTAACAAGATCAAAATTTATCATGGTTTGTTACTCACAAATCAGGTCATCAGCAGCCATTTTTCAATGCAGCATAGCTTGTGCATGGCAGGATTGCTATATACAGCAGATGAAATTTTAAATCGGATTTTAAAGCAAATAGAATAATGCTATTCATTCATAAAAATTCTCAGATTTAAAAAATACGCTTTCGCCATTTAAAGATGCATTTTGCATTTACATTTTCAGCTTTAAAAACTGTTTGCCCAAAAAGCAGGCATTTTAGTTTTATTATTTTACGATTTTCTCTGCAAATTGCTGTTTTAAATATTGGCACACTTTCTGCATTTCTCAGTATTACCAAAAATAAGTTTTGTAATACCACGGGAGATGCACATGAATACTTCAACAAGCACAAGCAATATGCATCCGCTAAAAAAATTCATTGTTGAATTATTTAGCGTGCGGGCAGGCGTACATATTAAACAAGAACAAAAAGGATAAATCTGTGCCGAAAACTAAGTTGGCACGGGTCAGTGTGACAGTGCCTGAAATGACGCTGTTCGCATTGGATCAAAAAATTGTCGATCAACATTATGAAAGCCGTTCACAAGCGATAGTTGACATGATTCATAAGCATTTGATTGCTGAACAAGACAGCTCAAATGCCGTGATGGTTGGAACGCTGACCTTATTGTATCGCCTTGAGCAAAGTAGTTTACGTAACCAACTTTTTGATTTACAACAACAGTTTTTAACACAAGTGATTAGCTCATTACACATTCAATTGGATGAGCAAAAGATTTTACAAGTGATGTTGATGCAAGGTGCGAGCAGTGAACTTCGACAGATTTCAGCACAATTTATTGCACTCAAAGGCGTGATTAAAGGGCATTTAGAACTGATGGATGCGGTCATGCCACCCATTTTACAAAATAGTGAAAGATGAGGACGATTTACCATGCAAAAGCAATGGACGATTCAAGACTGGCAAATAGCCTATGCAGAACAGCAGATTCAAATTAATGATTTATATGATTATGTTGCAAAAATTGACAATTATGATCATGCATGGATTGAATTAGCAAGTCCTGAACTTTTACAGGTGCAAATAGAGTATTTGGTTGAAAAAAATAGTACTGATTTGCCTTTATATGGCATTCCATTCGCAGTGAAAGATAATATTGATGTCGCAGGTTTTCATACGACAGCTGCCTGTAAAGAAGCAAGTTACTTGGCGCAGCAAGATGCATTTGTGGTTGCAAAACTTAAGGCGGCAGGTGCAATTGTGATTGGCAAGACCAATTTGGATCAATTTGCGACAGGTCTTGTTGGTGTACGTTCACCTTTTGGTGCGGTGAAAAATAGTTTTAATCCAGAATATATCAGTGGTGGTTCAAGTTCTGGCTCTTCGGTGGTGGTGGCGAATGGACGGGTTCCTTTTGCTTTAGGTACAGATACAGCGGGGTCAGGGCGAGTACCTGCTGGGCATAATAATATTGTCGGTTTGAAGCCAACCAAAGGCTGGTTTTCCAATACAGGTTTGATTCCTGCATGTCGGACTATTGATGTGATTTCGATTTTTGCCTTAACTGTGGATGATGCATGGCAAGTTGCACAAATTATGCAAGGCTATGATGAAAATGATGCTTATTCACGCCAACATCCTGCCAATGTGCCGAGTCAATTTTCTAAAGGTAAAATCGCTATTCCTGCGCAGCTTGAGTTTTATGGTGATGTAGAGACTGAAAAAGCCTTTCAAATCGCCATAGAACGTGTGGAAGCACTTGGTTATCAAGTAGAGAAAATTGATTTTTCTATTTTTAATGAGTTGGCGCAAGCACTCTACAATGACGCATGGGTGGCAGAGCGTACGGTTGCAGTTGAAAGGATGATTCATCGTGAACAAGCGCATCCTGTGATTGCACAAATCATTGCCCAAGCGGATAAATTTCAAGCCACAGATGCCTTAAAAGCAGAATATACACGGGCAGAATTAGCACGAAAAATTAATTTGGCTTTAGTACCTTATGATGCCTTGATGGTACCGACTTCACCAACCATTTATAAAATTGCGGAGGTTGAAGCTGATCCAATTGTGAAAAATAGTCACATGGGGGCATATACCAATTTTGTTAATTTTGCGGATTTATCAGCAATTGCTGTGCCGAATGTGATTCGTGGTGATGCTTTACCAAGTGGTGTGACATTTATTGCACCAGCGTGGATGGATCAGGCTTTAGCAAATTTTGCACAAACTTGGCAAACACATATACAGCTCAACTTAGGGATATCGACACAACCCTATAAAAAAACAATCAATATTCATTCACAACATTCCATACAACTGGCAGTGGTTGGCGCACACCTCACGGGAATGCCATTGAATTTCCAACTGACCACACGAGGGGGAACGTTATTACAAAAGACCACTTCAGCAGCCCATTATCAATTATTTGCCCTTAAAAATACTGTACCACCTAAACCCGCTTTGCAATGTGTACAGACGGGTGGCAATGCCATTGAACTCGAAGTTTGGGATATTCCACTGGCAAATTTTGGTGCAATCGTGGCAGAAGTGCCTGCACCTTTAGGCATTGGTAATGTGCAACTTGCGGACGGGACATGGGTGAAAGGTTTTATTTGTGAGGGCTATACACTTACAGATGCGACCAATATCAGCCATTTTGGTGGATGGCGTGCCTATATTCATTCTTTACAAGCCACCAATAGCAAATTTAAATGTCATTCAATTGGGGAAATTGTATCATGATCAAACATACTTTCATGGCTGTTTCAGTCATGTCAACACTGTTACTCAGTGCATGTGACAATACAGCAAAAGTGCCAGAAAAACAAAGTAGTGCTAGTACAACAACCAATACGCAACCCATTACCATTGGCTATAGTGATTGGCCGGGATGGGTGGCTTGGCAGGTCGCAATTGAAAAAGGTTGGTTCAAAGAAGCAGGTTTAAATGTTGAATTTAAATGGTTTGATTATTCAGCATCCATGAATGCTTTTTCAGCCAATCAACTTGATGCAGTTTCTGTATCCAATGGCGATAACTTGGTGATTGCGTCAGGCGGTACACAAGGCATTATGATTATGGCAACAGATTATTCCGCAGGCAATGATGTCATTATTGCCAAAGAAGGAATTAACAGTCTTCAGGATTTAAAAGGTAAATCAATTGCCGTAGAAAAAGGCTTAGTGGATCATTTGTTACTTTCTAGTGCATTGGAAGATGCTCAGTTTAAGCAAGGGGATGTGAAATTGGTGAACTCGATGACCAATGAGCTACCACAAGTCTTTGCTAGTCCTGAAATTTCTGCAATCGCCGTGTGGCAACCTGTTGCTAATCAAGCGCTAAAATCAGTGGCAGGTTCAAAAATTATTTATAGTTCTAAGGATAAACCAGGACTAATTTATGACACTTTAACAGTGAATATGAGTCATTTATCTGCACACAAAGAGGAGTGGAAAAAATCATTCAAGTGTGGGATAAAACGGTGAAATATATCAATGATCCTGCCACTCGTGATGATGCTGTAAAGGTTATGGCAAATAAAGTTGGAGTTGATCCTACACAATATGCTCAGTTTATAGCGGGAACACATTTACTTGATTTGGCTGCCAATAAAAAAGTCTTTAGCAAAGGTGCAGGCTTTGATTCAATTTATGGTTCAACTTACCATGTCAATAAGTTTAATGTGCAAAATGGCGTCTATAAAACGGAAATCAATGCAGATGGATTGATTTTTCCAAGTTTGTTGGATGAGTTGAAGTGAGTAGATATTCTAAAATTTGAGAATTTATACCATTCGGTCAAAATTAGATAATATAAATTAAAGGTTTACACAGACTCGACATATATTGAAAAGTTTAAATTACTTTGCGTAGTCGATGCCATTCTTTTCAAGGATGAAAAGAAACAAAAATCCTTTGTTGGGTGAGAGGTTCATCCCTGAAACCTCCACCCAACGTGGCGACATCCATCTCGCCTCACGATAGCATCACCACGTTTAAAGCAATTAGTGCAGAAAAGTAAAAGAGGCTAATTTATATAAAGTTAATTTAATAGATTGGTATTAAATATTCATCGAAAAGCAATTTACCAAAGCAACAAAAAAGGAGCTAAATTGACTTTAGCTCCTCAACTCAATTAAGCAAACTGACCATTTTGAAAATCAATAAAAGCTTGCTGAATTTCCGCTTCAGTATTCATTACGAATGGACCATGCGCCACAATAGGCTCATTTAACGGTTCACCATTCATGATCAATAATTTGGCATCTTGCAAACACTCAATTTCAACCTGATCGACATCATGGCTTAAATATACAGTTTGTAGATTATGGAAAATTTGTCCATCAATTTTCACTTCACCACTCAGCACAAAGATGATGTTATTCCATGTTGGATTTAACTCGAAATGCTGTTTTGCATGTTGATTTAAACGAACATCAAGCAAATTCAGTGGACTAAAGGTGTGTGGAGGGCCTTTGACCGTGCGTTGACCATCTGCATAATGACCTGCAATGACACGAATCATGCCTTGATCATGTTCAAGTTGTACTTCAGGAATATTCTTTTCAGTCAATTCCTGATAGCGTGGCTCAGTCATTTTGGCATGACTCGGCAGATTGACCCAAAGCTGAATCATGTCCAAATTTCCACCTGTTTGTGCAAAATTTTTGGAGTGATGTTCCGCATGCATAATGCCACGACCTGCGGTCATCCATTGCACTTCATTTTTCCTAATCGTACCGCTGTTGCCTTTAGAATCATGATGTTGTAACTCTCCATCATAGACAATGGTTACTGTCTCAAATCCACGATGCGGATGCATACCGACACCACGCTGATGATCGCCACTCGGACTGAATGGATATTGTTCAGTGTAGCCCATAACCAAAAGCGGACTTGTTTGATTCCCCATTTCACTCATCGGTAACATTGAGTTGGTTGGGAAGCCATCACCGACCCATGTGCTGCGGTTACTGCTATATACTTTTTCAATAGTTTTCATAGTAATATCCTCAAATTGTATTTCACTTAATCATCAATATTGAGGCATGCGTGGTGGATTACAGGGCGGAAATGGCAACGGATTTTTCTATTTATAGGACAATGGATGCAAAATCTTAACGATTATTATTATTTCGTACAAGTTGTGAAATATCAGGGCTTTACCAAAGCAAGTGAAGCCTTGGGAATTACCAAGTCCAAATTATCAAGACGCATTTCGGAGCTTGAAACACGTTTAAATGTACGCCTGATTCAACGTAATACCCGCAAATTTGCTGTGACTGAAGTTGGACAGCAGTTCTATGAATTTTGTCTGAAAATTATGGATGATGTGAATAGTGCGGAGAATTTTATTCAAAGTACATTTTCAGATGAACCAACAGGTTTAGTACGGATTTCTTGTCCAGTTGCGTTGGTTGGGATGCCTGTGGGGCAGATGATCGCTGATTTTATGCAACACAATATGCAGGTTCGGGTAGATTTGGTCGCCACCAATCGCCGTGTAGATTTGATTGAAGAGGGAATAGATCTTGCGATTCGGGTTCGCAATACACCATTGGATGACAGCGATTTGATTGTACGTGAATTGGATGCATGGGAACATGCATTGGTTGCACATCCTGATCTGTTCTTAGATACAATTGTGCCGCAACATATAGAAGAATTAAACCATTTACCAAGTATCGGCTTTCATGCACACAAATCATTTTGGACATTACATCAGTGCGATGAACCTCATATGGTGCAAGAGATTGAATTTCAGCCAAGATTGAAAACGGATGATTTTACAGCAATCAAAGCTGCAGTTTTAAAAGGTGTTGGTATTGCTTCATTGCCTCGTGTGTTTGTACATGAAGAATTAAAACAAGGGGCTTTGATTGAGTTACTGCCTGAATGGCATTTGCCCAAAGGTGTGATTTATATTGTTTATACTTCTCGTTTAGGCATGTTGCCTGCGGTGCGGGCGGTGTTGGAGCATTTGCTTGCAGCGTTTAAAGATTTGAATTTGGAGCATTAAAAATCTTTAAATTTTAGCTTTTTGATGTGATGAAATACATGGATCAAGCCACCGTAACAGATTCGGTGGCATATTCTGATTGGAATTTTTCAAATCAATGGGGTCGATATTTCAGGCAGTTGCTATTGATCATAAGCATGTTAATGCGCACAAAATGCCATATTAAAATATTCAAAAAGTTCAGGTGTACTGAGCCAAAGCACCGCAGAAAGGGTAAATAAAACAATCAACCCAAGTGTGATACCAAGTTTTAACCATGAAAATGAATTAGTCATCTTGAACCACAGCCTCCTCATTGACAAAGAAATGGACGATGACACCAAAAATACTCAATGCAATCGAACATGCCCAAATAATATTATAATTCCCTGTTAAATCATGATTTAAACCACCCAACCAACCACCAAAAAATGAACCGACTTGATGGGTGAAAAACACAATACCACTGAGCATGGTTAAATATTTCACACCAAACATATTGGCAACGATGCCATTGGTCAGGGGAACCGTAGATAACCATAATATACCCATGATGATGCCAAAGCTATAAATCGTCCACACACTGAGTGGCAACATCAGAAAAGCCACAATCGCAATCCCACGTAAGCCATACAGCCACATCAACAAATGAGGTTTGGAAAATTTATCCCCTAAATAACCTGCACCATAAGTTCCAACAATATTAAACAAACCGACCAACGCAAGGAAAACGGTACCATTGGATGCATCAAAACCATGATCAACCAAATAACCGGGTAAATGAATCCCTAAAAAAACCACCTGAAAACCACAGACTAAAAAGCCCAAAGCTAAAAATAGAAACGGTTTATGCGAAAATGCAATTTTTAGAATTTGTTTAAATGTCAAAGCAGGTTGAGCTACTTTGGCGTTGGCATTTGGTGCAGTATACATTGGCGCTTTAAGCATCCATGCCAAAGGTACGATCAATGCGACTAAAATGGCACTGATGACCAAGGCAGCTGACCAACCCATATTTTTAATCAATAATAAAGTGGTTGGAAGCATGATGAATTGCCCAAAAGAGCCTGCGGCACTTGCAATACCCATTGCCATACCACGTTTACTCGGATGTGCTGCACGACCTACGGCAGACAACAACACGGAAAATGAGGTGGCTGAAAGCGCCAATCCGATGATTAAACCTGCACTCAGATCCAATAACCATGCTTCGGAGCTGACCGACATCAATAATAAACCGATGGTATAGAGCACCCCACCCACAGCGACGACGATTTTACTGCCATATTTATCGGCTAATGCACCTGTGAAGGGTTGAACCGCACCCCACAATAAGTTTTGCATGGCGATGGCAAGGCTAAAGACTTGATGATTCCAATTGAACTCATGACTCATTGGAACAAGATATAGCCCAAAACCATGCCTAATCCCTAATGATAAGGCGAGTACAAAGGCACTGCCAATCAGCATATAGATCAATGGTTTGGAGAATTTGGTTTCATCAATTATGTGAGTAGTCATACAACATCCATGGCATAAGGCTAAAAAGATTGTATCGGATTCACGAAAACGACAAAATAAAAATTTAACAATCAATAAAATAAAGTTATTCAGCAGACGATTTTGATAAGATGATTGCTTTAACTTTTATTCAATTATTTTCAATATGCTTTTATTTTTAAAGAAAAAAGGTCACTTTTCAGTGACCTTTTTATTTCATTAATAAATGCTATTAATGAAAGCTTTGGCTAAAAATTATTGTCCAAAACGAGATAAATCTTCTTCAGGACGTGCGGTCAGAACTTCGACACCTGTTTTGGTGACCAATAATGTATGTTCATATTGTGCAGATAAACTATGATCTTTGGTCACCACAGTCCATTTATCCCCTAAAAGTTTGGTTTTCCAATCGCCACCATTGACCATGGGTTCAATGGTAAAGGTCATGCCTTCTTCTAGCACCATACCTGAGTTGGGTTGACCATAGTGCAGAACTTGAGGTTCATCATGGAACACAGTCCCAATACCATGACCACAATATTCACGAACCACGCCAAAACGCTCTGACTCGACATATTTTTGAATTGCAGCGCCAATATCACCAATGGTCGAACCTGGTTTCACGGTTTCCATGCCTTTGTACATGGCTTCTTGAGCCACTTTACACAGACGCTCTGCAAGAATAGATGTTTCACCACCGACGATATACATCATGTTGGTATCACCATGATAACCATCTTTAATGACTGTGACATCGATATTTAAAATGTCACCTTTTTTCAAAATTTTACTTTCTGATGGAATGCCGTGACACACTACATGATTCACAGATGTACAAATCACATGTTGAAATGCTGGACGACCTGGTGCAGCACCATAGCCTAAACATGCAGGAATGGCATCTTGTTTATTGACAATCCAGTCATGACAAATCGTATCCAATTCAAGTGTAGATACACCTGGTTTGATATGCGGTTTGATCATATCCAGAATTTCAGCTGCAAGTCGTCCCGCCACGCGCATTTTTTCAATTTCATCTGCGGTTTTGATTAAACGACGGGGAGCTTCGTAAGTACTGTTCATGATCTTTAAAAACTTTTGGAAATTTGTATGTGACTATGGTATAAATAGCCGCCCAAATTATCAAATGCTTTTCGTTACTTTCTTTTTGAAAGAAACAATGGAAATTTTGATCAGGGTAATTTAAAAATCCGCACATATGTCGACACATTCCTCTGGGTGCCCGTAAGGGTGGAGAATGCGGACATATGGAGGCCTAACCCAAACTTTAAGGTAAAGAAAATGGCAGATTACAACGTAAGTATGCGTGACCTTCTTCAAGCAGGTGCGCACTTTGGTCACCAAACTCGCTTCTGGAATCCAAAAATGCGTCAATACATTTTTGGTGCACGTAACAAAATTCACATCATCAACCTTGAGCACACTGTTCCTGCGTTAAATGATGCTTTGAACTTTGTAAACAATCTTGCAAGCAAAAAGAACAAAGTATTATTCGTTGGTACTAAACGCGCTGCTTCAAACATCATCCGTGAACAAGCTCAACGCGCTGGTCAACCATATGTTGATCACCGTTGGTTAGGTGGTATGTTGACTAACTGGAAAACTCTTCGTCAGTCAATCAACCGTCTAAAAGACCTTCAAACTCAATCACAAGATGGTACTTTTGCTAAACTGACTAAACGTGAAGCATTAGAACGTACTCGTGAAATGGAAAAACTTGAACGTGGTCTTGGCGGTGTTAAGAACATGGGTGGTTTACCTGACGCATTGTTCATCATTGACGTTGATCACGAAGCGATTGCAATCAAAGAAGCTAAGAACCTTGGTATTCCTGTAATCGGTATCGTTGATACAAACTCTAACCCAGATAACGTTGATTTCGTTATTCCTGGTAATGATGATGCGATTCGTGCTGTAACTCTTTATGCTTCTGCTATGGCTGATGCGATTATTGCTGGTAAAGAATACGCTCAAACTCAAGCGAATGCACAAGCGAAAGGCGAAGAAGCGAAAGAAGCTCCTGAGGCTTAATGCGTTTGTTGACGCAAGCTTGTCATTTTTGCGACATGTAATGGTGGCAAATTAAGCGTCGAGAAAGCAAAACGGCCCAGATTCAATGTTTGGGCCGTTTTTGTTAAAAGAATTCATATTTCTACCGTATTTAGGAGAACAACATGACTGCAGTTACTGCGAGCATGGTAAAAGAATTACGTGACCGTACTGGCCTTGCAATGATGGAATGCAAAAAAGCATTAACAGAAGCAAACGGTGACATCGAATTAGCGATTGATAACCTTCGTAAATCAGGTCAAGCAAAAGCTGCTAAAAAAGCGGGTAACATTGCTGCTGATGGCGCAATCACAATTGCTCAAGAAGGCAACAAAGCACTTCTTTTAGAAGTAAACTGCCAAACTGACTTCGTTGCAAAAGACGAAAACTTTGCTGGTTTCTCTGCACAAGTTGCTGCTGCTGCTTTAGCTGCAAACGAAACTGATGCGGCTAAAATCGCTGAATTGAAACTTGCTGACGGTTCAACTGTAGAAGAAGCGCGTATTGCTCTTGTTCAAAAAATCGGTGAAAACATCCAAGTTCGTCGTGCAACAATCGTTGAAGGTGACAACCTTGCAGTTTACAAACACGGTTTACGTATCGGTGTTGTTGTATCTTACACAGGTGATGCTGAAACTGGTAAAGGTATTGCAATGCACGTTGCTGCGTTCAACCCTGTTGCTGTAAATGCTGAAGGTGTATCTGCTGATCTTATCGCGAAAGAGAAAGAAATTGCAGAAGCGAAAGCGATTGAATCTGGTAAACCAGCAAATATCGTTGAAAAAATGGTGACTGGTTCAGTTGAAAAATACTTGAACGAAGTTGTACTTGAGCGTCAAATGTACGTAATCGACAACGAGAAAAAAGTTGCTGACGTACTGAAAGCTACAGGTACTACAGTTGCTCAATTCGTTCGCTTCCAAGTAGGTGAAGGTATTGAGAAAAAAGCTGAAATGAGCTTTGCTGATGAAGTTGCTGCTGCTCAAGCTGCTGCTGCGCAATAATTTTACTGATTTAGTAAAATGAAAGAACCCCTCATAATTGAGGGGTTTTTTGTTTTTATCGGAATAGAAGTGTGAATAATAATTGGGTGTATAGACAGCATTCTTCTATAATGTAGAAAATCTGGAATTAAATAGCATTCGTATGGCAAATAAAACCAATCTGGGCATTGGCGGTGTAATTGTATTTCTTGCAGCAGCATATTTTGGCTTTGATCTGACCCAACAGAATAATGGATCTACAGGTCAACAGTCATCACAGTCGTCACAAGTACCACATGCAGAACAGCATTCTTCTGACAAAGGGCAGCAGAAAACTGAGCAACTGCAATCCAATGGCGCAGATCATACTGATTCAGCTCAGCATCAGGGGCAGAACGCTGATCAAAGCAGTCAAAATCGTCACGGACTTGAGGTTATACGCAAATCTTTTGAGCGTAAAATCAGCAATGTACAGGTACAGTCTGCAGGGCAGGTTAAGGCAGTGTTACGTGATGACAATGAAGGCTCACGTCATCAAAAATTTATTCTGTCATTGGACAATGGTTTAACTGTATTGGTGGCACATAATATTGATTTGGCACCACGTATCGAAAACTTAAAGAAAGGCGATACGGTTGAATTTTTTGGTGAATATGAATACAGCGCACAGGGCGGTGTGATGCATTGGACTCATCATGACCCGCAGGGGCGTCATACAGATGGTTGGTTAAAACATCAGGGGCGAACTTATCAATAAATTAAATGGTAAATAGCGCAATTTTGTTCTATATCTTCTATATAGACATGCTAATTTATTTAGTTATTTGTTAAAAAGAAAGCTTGCATGCAGGAGTTTGCCAGTTATTTACACCTTGAGGAACTGGGTGGATTAGAGCTATTAAAGGCACAATATCATCACAAACAATTTTCCAAGCATGTACACGAAGGCTATTGTATTGGTGTGATTGAAGAGGGAGCACAAAGTTTTTTCCGTACAGGACAATTACATACTGCGCCCAAAGGTGACATTATTTTGGTCAATGCAGATGAAATTCATACGGGTTCATCTGCGGTGGAGTCAGGCTGGAAATATCGTGCCATTTATCCAACGCCAGAAATGTTGCTGGATGTTGGACAAGATTTTTTCACCCATAAAAATAGTGTACCGTGGTTTCCAAGTGCCGTAGTGCATGATGTTGGATTGGCACAACAATTATCATTACTGTTTGATTTATTGGAACAAAAGGACAATACTTTACTTAAGGAAAGCATGTATTTATCCACATTGGCCTATTTGATTCAGCGTCATGGACGTGCCAAAGTCACACCAATCCAGCATTCAGAAATTCATCATAAAATACACATCATCAAAGATTTGATGTGCCAAAAACCAGAGCATGATTATTCATTGACAGAGCTTGCGAACTATATCAATGTCAGTCCATGGCATTTTCTTAGAGAATTTAAAAAGCATACAGGGCTGCCGCCACACAGCTGGTTGGTACAACTGCGTTTGCAAAAAGCCCGTCAACTTTTAAAACAAGGCTGGAGTATTGCTGCAACTGCACATGCTTGTGGTTTTTCTGATCAAAGTCATTTTAATCGACATTTTAAAAAAGCGATGGGAACCACACCTACCCAATATATGCAAAATTTTTGATTCAATACAGCAAGTTTATACAATGAAATCATGATCAGAATAGGCAGACTAAGTTTATTCTTTTATGGTCATTTTGATATGGATCATTCTTTACATCGCGTATCAGCGCAACATCTCAGTACGCATCCTCGAATGGCATTTTTACAAGGCGTGCGAGATATTTTTCCTCTAACACTTGCTGTTTTACCATGGGGAATTCTTGCAGGCTCAATGGCGATAGAAACAGGACTGAGTTTTGCACAGGCATTTTCAATGTCTGCGATTATTTTTGCAGGTGCAGCACAGTTGGTCAGTTTGGGCATGCTCAAAGCTGGTGCATCAACTGTGAGTATCGTGATTACGATTTTATTTTTAACCAGCCAACATTTGATTTATGCTTTAAATTTCCGTGAACCAATCCATAAATTACCGATTTATCAGCGTTTAGCAGTAGGGTTTTTATTAACCGATGAGTTATTTGCGGTGGGAAGTGCCGTGAATAAGTCGCTACGTTTCGCATATTTATTTGGAGCAGGATTATGCTTTTATTTGGGATGGTGTTTATTTAGCCTGATAGGTATTGTTCTTGCCAATACAGTTCCAAATCTGGACCGATTACATTTGGATTTTTCAATTGTTGTGGTTTTTATTTTAATAATTGTTCCAATGATTAAAAATAAAGCGACATTTATCGGTGTGTTGATCACCATGATTTCAGCAGCACTTTTTAAATATTATCAATTTTCAGCAGGTTTAATTTGTTCAGGGCTTTTGGGAATGTTTGCAGCGATGTTGTGTGCAAAGCGATTTGTAAAAGACACAGGGGCAGCAAAATGACTTGGACTTTATTGTTGATTTTGGCAAGCATTGTATTTGTAAATCGTTATGTTTTTCTTGAACCAAAAATTTCGTTCAAGTTACCTGCTGTTTTTGCAAATATGTTGCAATATTCTGCACCATGTTTGTTGACCGCAATTTGTGTTCCTTTGGTTTTTTTTGAGCATGAGCAACTGCGAAATTTACCTGAAAATCCTTATTTTTTAGGGGCTTTATTGTGTATCTTTTTAGCAGTTTATTCTCAGAAATTTATACTGAACTTGGTGCTCGCTTTGCTTGGATTTTATTTGTTGCTTTATTGGATGAATGGGTGAAAATGAGCTGATTAATTTGAAAATAATCAACTCATTCAAAATAGCGCTAAAAAGCCAGTTTTTGGCGAGTTTTCCATTTAGGTAGTATACTTTACCTAGATATGCATCCATGCACCATACAGGACCAATCAGGAGGAATTGGAGGTCTTTAAAAAATGATGGCTTTTTGCCTTCCACTTTGTGGCCATAAAATTGACCAATCCAAGCCAAAATAAAGACACCCACATAAAATCCTGCACCAACAGGAAGTAAGTAAATGACCCAAGCCATAACGGCTACAAGTGCAACCATTGCTACAGCTAAAACTAAATCTAAACGTGCATAAAAAACTAAAGTGAGTACGATAATTAAAGCAGTCAGTAAGGCACTAAAATGGGCAAGAATACCAAGAATAGAAAATAAAATTGCAGGGACACATACCCAATGGATCATTTTGTTGGTTTTATTTTGATGACTTTCACTGTATTCATCAAACCATTCAGTAATTGACTTGTCTAACATTCTCTATATCTCCTTTTAATCAATAACTTGTAATTTTTTTGTTTAAATACAAGTATTTGATCTTTATTTTACTTATTCATTAACAGGCATTAATACGCATTAATAGCTATTAATAAGTTGTGTTTTACGCCATACTTTTACACCTTACATATTTCTCGAAAAATGGCGTAAATATGGGTACCATTTCACAACGAAATCTAAAAGATGGCACTATCCGCTATCGTGCTGAAATTCGAATAAATAGGCAAGGCACTATTTATAAAGAATCCAAAACTTTTGCAACAATGCGTACAGCTTCAAATTGGCTTAAAAAGCGTGAGGCTGAAATACAAGACAATCCTGACATATTAAATGGTAAAGATAAAGGTGGTAAATTTACTATTGGTCAACTTATCAGTCGGTATTTAGAAGAGGTTGGCGATCAGTATTCAATAACAACTATTCGCTCATTAAGGATTTTATTAAAGCTACCAATAAGCAATGTGTACGCTGAAAAACTGAGTGCAATACATATAACAGAACATGTTAAAAGTAGGAAAATAGGGTTTCCAAAACTTGGACTAAACCCGATTACGCCATCAACTATTTTAAATGAATTACAGCACTTAAAATCAGTTTTGAATCACGCCAGATTGCTTTGGGGTGTAAGTATTAAGTATATGGAAATATCTGATGCTTTATTGCAATTAAGGAAAACTAGGCAAATAACGAAAGGAAATACAAGAGATCGGCTGTATGAGAGATCGGAGCTTGAAACATTATTAAAGTTTTTTACAAATACATGGAATCGTGGGAGATCTGTCTACCCAATGCACCTTCTTATATTATTTGCTATTTTTTCATGCAGAAGGCAAGCAGAAATCACACGGCTTGAGTTGGCTGATTACGACAGGGAACATAAAGTCTTCAAAGTCCGAGATTTAAAAAATCCAAATGGATCAAAGGGAAACCATAAGGAATTCATAGTTTCTGAACAATTAGAAAAACTGATTGAATTGGCATTAAGTCCAAAATATAGAAATAGAATGATTTTAGCTGAATGTAATTCTAAATATTTATTTCCTTTACGTGCAGGATCTATTGCTACAGAATTTAGTGAGACTTGCGAGTTGCTAGGTATTGAAGATTTACGTTTTCACGATCTTAGGCATGAAGGGGCGACAAGGTTGGCAGAACAAGGAATGACGATCCCTCAGATGCAGCAATATACATTGCATAATACTTGGTCTAGTCTACAACGTTATGTGTCCGTAAAAATACGAAGAAATGTGATGACATTTGAGGAGATGCTACATCTCATTGGTGAAATGTAGCAAAATCTTTGGCAGCAGTTTGATGCTCTTTATCAAGGGCATCAGCAAGATCTTTAATATTTACAAAATAGGGTGCAGTACGACTTTTCTGATCCATTTTGAAAACAGGGAATGGAAATTCGTTTGCATTAGCCATTTTATTGATCGTTGTTTTCTTTAGTGTTGGATAGTACTCATCCGCCACATCAGTTAGCTTAACCATGACACTTCGAAATTTTAAAAACAAAAAATCATAAGTTGAAAATTGTAGTACTCCCATCAACCTTCCTCCTTTTTGGATAAAGCAATCTTTTCCATCACGCCACCTCAACTTCACGAATTTCACGTGCAAAAATTGCATAAGCATCATCTTCGCCAAAGTGAATATCAATTAAGAAAAATCCATTTGGTGCAATTGGGTTCCATTTGGTGATGTCGCAGCTATCCATCATGATTTCCCAATCATCACTAGAAACAGAGCTTTCTAAAAAGAAAATAACTGTCTCAATATTGAAATGGTTAAGCATTGCGTTCCATGCTTCCTCCGATATTGATTCCTCATTTATATGATGTGCATCTAAGTAAGCAATGTATGCAGGGTGTGACCAAGTGCCCATGTCATCACGAATAATCTCCGCAGGTTCTAATTGATTGATTTTCATCACACCACCTTTCCTGATGTCAAAAGGCAAATATCATTTTCAATTTTAAATTCAGCACTTTGCAGAATTACCTTAACTGTTTTTACACTCAGTCTAGATGCCGTCATCAATTGACTTACCGATAATCCAAATGGCTCATTTTGCAGAACTTTGATCACTTTATTTTTTGCATTCTCAAAATTCTTACTTGCAACCTCTCTTTGAAACTCTTTAGCTGAATCCATTACCAACTCCATACTTCAAAATTAATCACAATCGTTCCGTTCACTACCAATAAAATTTCAAGCAACAAAAGACAAAACTCCATTTCCATCTCCTTTCACCATCTGGCGAATATCCTTTTCTGCTTTTTCTGTGCAGGTTTGGACTGGCGCACGAAGATGATCTTCAAATTCTTTACCGAGTCTAAAAGCTGCATCATTACCGCCTAGAGAATCAGTGACCAATACATAGTGAAAGCATTTTTTAGTATTTGGATCATTGGTTCGAGCAGTAAAGCCATCACCACTCAAGCATTTGACTTGATACCCCAGTTTGTCTAACCAGATGCGAAATGCATCTAGGTTCTTTCTTTTAACAACCTGTTTCATTGAGTAGCTCCATTCTCCAATTCAAATCGACGTGCACGAATGTAGCCCATCAACTTTGATTGAATGTCAGGATGGCGACCACCAACATCAATCTCTAAGACATCCAAAGCCGTAAGGTCGGGTGCATTTTGGATCTGCACCATTAATGATGGTGGTGTTTCAATTGGTTGAACATCAGCATTCAATTCATTCAAACGCTTAGTGATAGCAATCATTAGTGGTTTACGTTGTTCTTCAGACCACTGCATTGTGTACTTGTAAAGTGCGTTGGCTTCAGCAGGTGATTGAGCGACAGATGCGCGTTCAACTAACTCACCAAGTAATTCTTGATACTGGTTATTCTTGGCATCCGCTTCTTTGACCAAAGCC